>NZ_JBWAXO010000002.1:0-544037 GCF_056135325.1 Microbacterium sp. sgz311019
AGATGAGACTTCCATACCTTCGGGTGAGAGGCTCCCAGCCAGACTACTGGGTTGATAGGCCGGATGTGGAAGCGCAGCAATGCGTGCAGCTGACCGGTACTAATAAGCCGATGACTTGATAACACCCTTTTTGAGCTTGATGCTCGCGTCCACTGAGTGGTTCTCGATGTACGAACACCGAGAACACAACACAAAACTTTCTATGTTGTGAATGTGTGAAACATCAATAGTGTTTCGGCGGCCATAGCGAGAGGGAAACGCCCGGTCACATTCCGAACCCGGAAGCTAAGCCTCTCAGCGCCGATGGTACTGCAGGGGGGACCCTGTGGGAGAGTAGGACACCGCCGGACTTCTTCCGAAAAATGGCCACCCATCGATGGGTGGCCATTTTTCGTTTACGAGTCAATGAGAGGGGCCGGCATGGCTGACCAGAACGAGGGACGCGACGCGACGGAGCGCCCGAGGAAGCCGCGCTACTCCTCTGCTGACTCAGGCGACCGCCGCGCGAAGCGTGACAGCGACCGGGGCTACAGTTCGAGCCGCGACCGCGGGGACTCCGCCCAGCGGAGCGATCGTTCTGGCGATCGCGGAGGCTACGACCGCCGTCCCGCTGATGATCGTGGTGACCGTCGTCCGTATGGTGACGGCCCGCAGCAGGACCACAAGCCGTACGGTGATCGTCCGCAGGGCGAGCGTCGTCCGTATGGGGATCGTCCGCAGCAGGACCGCAAGCCGTACGGTGATCGCCCGCAGGGCGAGCGTCGTTCCTATGGGGATCGTCCGCAGCAGGACCGCAAGCCGTACGGTGATCGTCCGCAGGGCGAGCGTCGTTCGTATGGGGATCGTCCGCAGCAGGACCGCAAGCCGTACGGTGATCGTCCGCAGGGCGAGCGTCGTTCGTATGGGGATCGTCCGCAGGGTGAGCGTCGTCCGTACGGGGATCGTCCGCAGGACGAGCGTCGTCCGTACGGGGACCGCCCGCAGCAGGACCGCAAGCCGTATGGTGACCGTCCGCAGCAGGACCGCAAGCCGTACGGGGATCGCCCGCACGGTGAGCGTCGTTCCTATGGTGACCGCCCGCAGCAGGACCGCAAGCCGTACGGGGATCGCCCGCAGGGTGAGCGTCGTTCGTATGGGGATCGTCCGCAGGGTGAGCGTCGTCCGTACGGGGATCGTCCGCAGGGTGAGCGTCGTCCGCAGGGTGAGCGTCGTCCGTACGGTGACCGTCCGCAGCAGGACCGCAAGCCGTACGGGGATCGCCCGCACGGTGAGCGTCGTTCGTATGGGGATCGTCCGCAGCAGGACCGCAAGCCGTACGGTGATCGCCCGCAGGGTGAGCGTCGTCCGTATGGTGACCGTCCGCAGCAGGACCGCAAGCCGTATGGTGACCGTCCGCAGCAGGACCGCAAGCCGTACGGTGATCGCCCGCAGGGTGAGCGTCGTTCCTATGGTGACCGCCCGCAGCAGGACCGCAAGCCGTACGGGGATCGTCCGCAGCACGACCGGAAGCCATACGGTGACCGTCCCGCGCACCGAGAGAATCGGTCGTATGACGGACGGTCGGATCGGCAATCGCGTCCGCCGCAGGATTCGGAGCGTCGCATCCCGGACCCCGAGCTACCCGAGGAGATCACCGCACGCGATCTGAATCCCGCGGCGCGCAACGAGCTGAAGACTCTGAGCAAGGAGAACGCCGAGGCGACTGCTCGCCACCTCGCGATGGCCGCACGTCTGATCGACGAGGACCCCGCTCAAGCACACGAGCACGCACTCGCCGCCAGCCGGCGCGCCGGCCGCGTCGCGGTCGTACGTGAGACGGTGGCGATCACGGCGTACGCGCTCGGCGACTACGCACTCGCGCTTCGTGAGCTGCGCACGTACCGCCGGATCTCCGGCAGCGACGATCAGATCGCACTGATCGTCGACAGCGAGCGGGGCATCGGTCGACCTGATCGTGCCCTCGAGGAGGGGCGCACTGTCGACCGCTCCGCACTGCCCGCCCCTGTCCGAGTCGAACTTGCGATCGCGCTCTCGGGTGCACGCCTCGACCTCGGCGAGATCGAGCGCGCGCTCATCGAGCTCGACATCCCCGAGCTCGACCCGAACCATGCGCACGAGTGGAGCCCGGCTCTGTTCGCCGCTCGCGCCGGAGTGCTCGAGGAACTGGGCCGCACCGAAGAAGCCGCAGAGTGGCAGCGCCGCGCGATGATCGCCGCCGAAGCGCTCGACGACGCAGCCGGTTTCGAGGAGGGCATGGACGAGGTCGTCTACGTCGAGGAGCTCGAAGAGGACGACGTCGAGGAGCTCGAAGAGGACGACGTCGACGACGATGCCGCGGAGATCGATGCCGCGGAGGTCGACGCCGAGGCCGCGGACGACGGGGACGTGCTCGACGACTTCGACGACAGCGAGCCGGATGATGACGCCGGGGCGGATGGTGTGGACGAGGCCGAGTTCCCGCCGACGGGCGACGAGCTCGAGAGCGCGGACGAGCCGGAGGAGCGGGCCGAGGAGGACGCCCACTGATGGGTCTGTTCGGTCGCGAGAAGGAGCGGACCCCACTCGACGGTGTCGACACCGTGCTCGCCGACCTCGACGGCGTGGTCTATGCAGGACCGGGTGCTCTCCCGCACGCGGTCGAGAGTCTCAACGCCGCTGCCCGGACCCGCCGACTCGGCTTCATCACCAACAATGCGTCGCGCACGGATGCGTCGGTCGCGGCGCACCTGCGCGACCTCGGTCTCGAGAGCACGCAGCCGACCGACATCGTCACGAGTCCCCAGGCCGCGGTGCGGCTCCTGTCGGGAATGGTCCCCGCCGCATCCACCGTGCTCGTCGTCGGCGGAGCGGGACTCGTCGACGAACTCCAGAAGGCGGGGTTCACGGTCACGCGATCAGCCGAGGATTCTCCCGCCGCCGTCGTGCAGGGCTTCGCTCCGGAGGTCGGCTGGACCCAGCTGGCCGAGGCGGCCTTCGCCCTGAACACCCCGATGGACGAGGGCGGCATTCCGTGGATCGCCACGAACACCGACTGGACGATCCCCCAGGAGCGCGGCATCGCTCCCGGCAACGGGACGCTCGTGTCCGCCGTGCACACCGCCGTCGGCCGACTGGCGACTGTCGCCGGCAAGCCCGAGACGCCGATCTTCGAGGAGGCGGTCGCGCGGTTCGGGGCGCAGCATCCACTCTTCATCGGTGACCGCCTCGACACGGACATCCTGGGCTCGCAGCGAGCCGGCATCCCGTCAGCGTTCGTGCTGACCGGGATCGACCGGCCCAAGCATCTCCTTGCGGCGCCGCCCGACTCACGGCCGACGTACATCCTCCGCGACCTCCGTGGCCTCGACGAGCCGTATCCGGCAACGCGCATCAAAGGCGACACGGTCACCGTCGGTCGAGCGAGCGTCCGTATCGACGGCGCCGACCTCGTGATCGACGCCGAGGGGGACGACCCGATCGACCTCGTGCGTGCGGGGGCCGCCGCGATCTGGAACTCCGGCCGCGCGATCTTCGGGTTCCGCGTGCCGGAGCGGCTCTACGCAGACCCCTTCCTCACGTCCTGATACGCGCGTCGGGCGCGCGGGTGCCGTCTGCGAGGATGGATGCATGGCGCGGCCCGGCTTCAGCGCGATCTCCAGCTCTTCGCGGGTGACGATCCTGCACGCTCTGCAGGACCGTCCCGAGAGGACCATCGCGGAGCTGTGCGACGAGACCGGTCTGCACGCCAACACGGTCCGCGAGCACTTGCAGCGCCTCGCCGACGCCGGGTACGTCGTCGCGGCGACCGAGCACCGCACCACCCGCGGGCGCCCGCGCGTGCTGTACAGCGCGGCGACCGGGGAGGACGCCGCATCCAGCGCCGTCGCTCGCGACCGGGTTCGCGCGGCGGCCGCGAGGGGCGACCTCATGCGCCGGGTCATCCCGGACTCCGATGCCGGCGCGCTGCCGGACGTCGTGCTCCACCAGCTCGACGCCCTCGTGGCCGACCTCGACGCCGGGGGCTTCGACCCGCTCGTCGACGAGGACGCGCTGACGGTCGACCTCACGCCGTGCACGTACGTGTCGATCCAGCCAGACCGGCGCGAGCGGCTGTGCTCCGTGCACCTCGGGCTCATGCAGGGCGTGCTCACGGAGGCCGGCGGGCCGCTCGTGGTCGACGGGATGCTGCCCGCCTGCGACCCGTCCGAGTGCATCGTGCAGCTCGCCATGCGCCGTTGACGTTTATTCACGGTCCTTGGTCCCGCCGACGTCCGCGGCCCTGTGTACCGTGAGTGACGAGAGGACCTTCGCGAACGGAGGCGCTGTCCATGGACCTTCTCGACCCGCTCATCCTCGCGCGGTGGCAGTTCGGGCTGACGACGCTGTACCACTTCATCTTCGTGCCGCTCACCATCGGCATGGGGCTCGTGGTCGCCCTCTTCCAGACGGCGTGGTACCGAACAGGACACGTCCGCTGGCTCCAGCTGACGCGATTCTTCGGGCAGATCTTCCTCATCAACTTCGCCATGGGCGTCGTCACCGGCATCGTGCAGGAGTTCCAGTTCGGCATGAACTGGTCGGACTACTCGCGCTTCGTCGGCGACGTCTTCGGCGCGCCGCTGGCGTTCGAGGGCCTGCTCGCCTTCTTCATCGAGGCGACCTTCCTCGGCCTGTGGATCTTCGGCTGGGACAAGCTGCCGCGCCTCGCGCACCTCGCGACGATCTGGATCGCGTGGATCGGTGCGACCCTCTCGGCGTACTTCATCCTGGCTGCGAACGCGTGGATGCAGAATCCCGTCGGCTACAGGATGGCGCCCGACGGGGCGCGCGCCGAGCTCGTCGACTTCTGGGCCGTGCTGACGAACCGCGTCGCGCTCGCGACCTTCCCGCACACGATGTTCGCGGCCTTCATGTTCGCGGCCGCCGTCGTCATCGCGGCGGCGGCGTGGCACCTCAAGCGCGGCCAGCACCTCGACATCATGCGGCCGGCGCTGCGCTTCGGCCTGTGGGGCATGATCGTCGCGTTCGTCGGCGTCTTCATCGCCGGCGATCAACTCGGCCTGCAGATGGTCGCGACACAGCCCATGAAGATGGCGGCCGCCGAGGCGCTGTACAACTCGGCGTGCGGGGCCAATGCATCCTTCTCGGTCTTCTCCCTGGGCACGCCGGACGGCACCAGCGAGATCTTCTCGATCCGCGTTCCTTATCTGCTGTCGCTGCTGTCCACGCACTCCTTCAACGGCTGCGTCGAGGGCATCAACGACCTCAACGCGCTGTACCAGACGAAGTTCGCGAGCTTCGGGATCGACGACTTCACGCCGATCATCTGGATCACCTACTGGGCGTTCCGGTGGATGATCGGCCTCGGCGCCCTCGCCGCGCTGATCTCGGTCGTGGGACTGTGGCTCACGCGCAAGAGCGCGAAGCGCCCGGTGCCGCGCTGGGCGTGGACCATCGCCATCTGGTCGGCGCTGCTGCCGCTGCTCGCCTGCCTCGTCGGCTGGATCTTCACCGAGATGGGTCGCCAGCCGTGGATCGTGTTCAGCCTCATGCTCACGCAGCACGGGGTCTCGCCGAACGTGCCGGGGTGGCAGGTGCTGGTCTCACTGCTCGCGTTCACTGCCATCTACGCCGCGCTCGCCGTGGTCGAGTTCGGCCTCATCTTCCGCACGGTGCGCAAGGGGCCGGCCCCCGTGCCGGCGGCAGGGGATCGGCATCCCTCCGAGCCCGCCCTCGAAGACACGCCCACGACGGTGTACTAGGAGAACGCCATGGACCTCGCTCACCTCTGGTTCTGGATCGTCGGCGTGCTGTTCGTCGGATACTTCGTGCTCGACGGGTTCGACTTCGGCGTCGGGATGTCGCTGCCCTTCCTCGCGAAGGACGACATCGGCCGGCGGCAGATCATCAACACCATCGGTCCCGTGTGGGACCTCAACGAAACCTGGGTCATCGTCGCGGGCGCGTGCCTGTTCGCGGCTTTCCCGGAGTGGTACGCGACGCTGTTCAGCGGGTTCTACCTCGCACTGCTGCTCATCCTGCTGGCGCTCATCCTGCGCGGCGTCTCGTTCGAGTACCGGCATCAGCGCGACTCGTTGCGCTGGAAGGCGGGGTTCGACACGATGATCGTCGTCGGCTCGGCCGTTCCGGCCCTGCTGTGGGGTGTCGCCTTCGCGAACATCGTGCAGGGGGTGCCGATGGATGCCGGGCACAATTTCACCGGCTCGCTGCTGACGCTTCTGAACCCCTATGCGCTGCTCGGGGGGCTGACGACGCTGCTCCTGTTCTTCACGCACGGCGTGTACTTCGTCGCTCTGAAGACGGACGGCGAGGTCCGTGAGAAGGCGCGCCGGCTCGCGACGCGCTCCGGGATCATCACGGTCGTCGTCGCGGCGCTGTTCCTGCTGTGGACCACCGTCATGGCGGCGGGCAAGGGCGCTCCGCTCATCGGACTCACGGTCGCGTGCGCCGCGATCGCCGCGGTCGCGCTCATCGTCTCGGTGCTGGCGAATCTGCGCGGCCGCGAGGGTGCGGCGTTCGGCGGGGGAGCGGTCACGGTCGTCTTCGCCGTGCTGACGCTGTGGACGGCGCTCTTCCCGTACGTCATGCCGTCATCGACGGAGATCGGCCACAGCCTGACGATCGCCAACGCGTCGAGCACGCCGTACACGCTGACGATCATGTCGTGGGCGGCGCTCGTCTTCCTGCCGCTCGCTCTGGCCTATCAGGGCTGGACCTACTGGGTGTTCCGGCGCCGGGTGTCGCGCACGCGCATCGAGAAGGCCGCGGCCGCGGAGGCGCACTGAGCGCGGCGGTCACCCCTCCAGGACGGATCCGGGGTCCCGTCGATCCGCGGCTGCTGAAGCAGGCCTCGGCAGCGCGGTGGTTCCTCGTCGCATCCGGCGCGATCACCGTCTGCCAGACCGCGATCATCATCGGGTTCGCGTGGCTGCTCACGCAGGCCCTCGTGGGCGCGATCCACGGCGCGGCGGTGGACTCGCTGTGGCCGCTCGTCGGCGGCGCGCTCGTGCTCGTCGTGCTGCGCGGCGCGCTCGTCGCAGTCGCCGAGCGCGTCGGAGCGCGCGGCGCGGCGCAGGCCTCGCTGCAGCTGCGCGCGGCGCTCATGGATGCCGTGCGCCGGCTCGGCCCGGGCTGGCTCGCCCAGCGCAACGCAGCGGCCCTCGCCGTCACGGCCGGACACGGCCTGGAGGCGCTCGACGCCTACTTCGGCCGGTACCTGCCGCAACTCGTGGCGACCGTGATCGCGATGCCGGTCATCGTCGTCGCGATCGCCGTCACGGATCCCGTCTCCGGGCTCATCGTCGTGCTGACGCTCCCTCTCATCCCGATCTTCATGGTGCTGATCGGACTCGCGACCCGCGGGGTGCAGCGCCGGCAGTTCGCGTCGCTCCAGCACCTGGCCGTCCGGTTCGCGGACACCGTCCGCGGGCTTGGCACGCTCAAGGTCTTCGGCCGGGAGCGGAGGGCCGCGGCATCCATCGAGGAGGTCACGCGGCGGTACGCGCGCGACACGATGGGCGTCCTGCGGGTGTCGTTCCTGTCGGGCTTCGCGCTGGAGTTCCTCGGGAGCATCTCGGTCGCGATCGTGGCGGTCGCCATCGGCCTTCGGCTGCTCGACGGCCAGCTCGACCTCACGATCGGGCTCTTCGTGCTGCTGCTCGCGCCCGAGGCCTATCTGCCGCTGCGTCAGGTCGGCGTGCAGTTCCATGCGGCGTCGGAGGGGGTCGCCGCGACGGATGCGATCTTCGATGTGCTCGGGGCGGAGGCGCCTCGCACCGCCCCGACGGCGCTCCAGCAGGCCGCCGAGGGCGTGCTGCTCGCGGTGCGGGACCTCGAGGTGCAGCGTGGGCCGCATGCCATCGGCCCCGTCGCTCTGACCGTGACCCCGGGGCGGATCGTCCTGCTCGAGGGACCGAGCGGCGCGGGCAAGTCGTCGGTGCTCGCGGCGCTGCTCGGCTTCGTCGAGCACACCGGCACGATCGAGGCCGCGAGCGGCCGCACGGCACGCGATGCGATCGCGTGGAGCGGGCAGCGGCCCGGCCTCATCGAGGGCACCGTGCTGGAGAACGTCGCTCTCGGCGCGGAGCGGCCGGACGAGGGGCGCGCAGAGCAGTGCCTGCGTGATGCGCAGGCAGACGGCATCCCTCTCGCCCGACAGCTGGGTGTCGGCGGCGCCGGTCTCTCCGGCGGACAGGCGCAGCGCGTCGCCGTCGCGCGGGCGCTGTACCGGCTGCGTTCGACGTCAGCCCGTGTGCTCGTGCTCGACGAACCGTCAAGCGCGCTTGACGCCGAGACGGAGGCGCGACTGTGGCAGACGCTCCGCGCCGTCGCCGACGAGGGGGCGGGCGTACTGCTCGTCTCGCATCGCACGTCTGCGAGAGCCATCGCCGACGACGTCGTGCGGATGCCGCCGACACGCGTGGGGGTGGCCTCGTGAGTCCTCCCACGTCTTCTCCATCCGCCGACGCTCGAACCGGAGCCTCGCGCCGCATGGTCCCGATCGACCCGCGCACGCGGGAGGTGCTGCGCTCGGCGCAGCCGCCCCTCCGCCGCTTCTGGCCCGCGCTGCTCACCGGCTTCGGCACCGCGGCGAGCTCGATCGCGCTGCTCGCGGCCAGTGCGTGGCTCATCGCCCGCGCCGCGGAGCAGCCCGGACTCGTGTTCGTCTCCGCCGTGATCGTCGCCGTCCGCGCATTCGCGCTGTCGCGGGGGACCTTCCGCTATCTCGAGCGGCTCACCGGGCATGACGCGACGCTCAACCAGCTCGCGGAGGTGCGCGCGGGGCTCGTGCGCCAGCTGATCCCCCTCGCCCCCGACGGGGTCAGGGCAGGCCAGGGCGCACTGCAGTCGAACCTCGTCGACGATGTCGATGCGCTGCAGAACCTCCCCCTGCGGGTCGTGCAGCCGGTCGCCGTCGCGGGGCTCGCGAGCGCCGCCAGTGTGGTGTTCGTCGCGTTCCTGTCGCCGCCCGCGGCCTTCGCGCTCGCGGCATGCCTGGCCGCGGCGTTCGCCCTCGCCGTCTGGGTCGGCTGGGCAGCGGGCGCCCGCGCCGAGCGCACGCTGGCGCCCCTGCGCTCGCGGCTCGCGGGCGCCCTGATGGACGAGCTCACCTCCCTCGACGTGCTCCTCGCGTATGGTGCGACGGATGCGGCGGCCCGACGCATCCGGGATGCCGACACCGCCCTGCGCGCGGCGACGGTCCGCCGCGCGACGGCACAGGGCCTCACCGCCGGAGCCGTCTCCGCGATGGCGGGGCTCGCGTCTCTGCTCGCGCTCGTTGTCGCCGCGCCGCACGTCGGAGAGGGCGGATTCACGGGGCCCGCACTCGCCGTCGTCGTGCTGCTGCCGTTGGCGGTCTTCGAGGTGTTCGGGCCGCTGCCGCTGGCGCTCGCCTCGTGGCGGGAGGTGCGCGCAGCCGCGGAGCGCATCGCCGACGACGTCCCGGCGGAGGTTCCCGTCGAGCTTCCGCACGACGAGCCTGCGGCGACCGGCATCCCGCCGGCGATCGGTTCGGCTCTGGTGCTCCGGGACGTCAGCGCCCGATGGCCGCGCATGGATGAGGCGCCGCCCCTTCGCCGAGTCGACCTCGAGGTGCGGGCCGGCGAGCGCCTGCTCGTGACCGGTCCGAGCGGAGCGGGCAAGACGACGCTGGCCCACGTGCTCGTGCGCTTCCTCGACTACGCCGGCTCGTACACGATCGGCGGGGTCGAGGCGCGCACGCTCGCGGGCGAGGACGTGCGGCTCGCGATCGGACTGTGCGAGCAGACGCCGTACCTCTTCGACGAGTCGATCCGGCAGAACCTGCTGTTCGCCCGCGACGCCTCGACCGACGACGACCTGTGGGCCGTGCTCTCGCGCGTCGGCCTCGACGCCTGGGCACAGGATCGCGGCGGGCTCGACGCTCTCGTCGGCGACCGCGGTGTCGCCGTCTCCGGTGGCCAGGCGCAGCGGATCGCGCTCGCCCGGGCCCTGCTCGCAGACTTCCCCGTCGTCGTGTTCGACGAGCCGACGGCGGGCGTCGACCCCGCCGCATCCGATGCCCTCCTCACGGATCTGCTCTCGGCGGCGTCGGGTCGCACCGTGGTGCTCGTGTCGCACGTCGAGGTTCCCGCGCGCCTCGTCGATCGAACCGTGCGCCTCGAGGACGGGCGCTTCGTACCGGCCCGGTGAGTGTCGCCGCTCGCGCGTACCGTTGCCTGCATGGACGTCATCGAATGGATGCGGGACTCCGACGCGGCCCTGCGGTGGCAGGTCGAGCGCGACCTGGCCGATGAGCCCGAGGAGGTGTGGCAGGCGACCCGGGCGCGGGTGGCGACGGAGGGTCTCGGGGCGCGACTGCTCGCACTGCAGGACCCGGACGGCCAATGGGCGGGAGGTGCCTTCTTCCCGGCGGACTTCCGCGACGGCGAGGAAGGCCAGCCCTGGACGGCCACGACCTGGAGCCTCAAGTCTCTGCGCGAGTGGGGAGTGGATGCCGCAGACCTCGGCGACACCGCGGAGCGCCTCGACCGCAACAGTCGGTGGGAGTACGAGGACCTGCCGTACTGGGGCGGTGAGGTCGACTGCTGCATCAACGGGTGGACGATCGCGAACGGCGCGTGGCTCGGAGCGGACGTCTCGGGGATCGCCGCGTGGTTCCTCGAGCACCGGATGGATGACGGGGGATGGAACTGCGACTGGGTCGACGGGTCGACCGTCTCGTCGTTCCACTCGACGCTCAATGCCCTCATCGGCATCCTCGCCTACGAGAAGGCGACCGGGGGCTCACCGCAGCTGCGCGAGGCGCGGCTCGCAGCGCAGGAGTACCTGCTGCGGCGGCGGCTCCTGAACAGGCTGTCGACCGGTGCGATCGTCGGGCGGTGGGTGACCGCGTACGCGTACCCCACCCGCTGGCGCTACACCGCCCTGCGTGCGATCGACTACTTCCAGGAGGCGGACGAGTTCGACGCCGTCGCGCCCGACCCGCGGATGGCCGCCGCTGTCGAGGCCGTGCGCGCGAAGCGGCAGCCGGACGGCACCTGGCTGCAGGACACCCACTATCCGGGAAGGGAGTGGTTCGCCGTCGATGTTCCGCCGGGCGAGCCGTCGAAGTGGGTCACCTTCTCGGCGATGCGTGCCCTGCGCAGGTGGGACGACTCCCCGGCCGCCTGATCAGACCTTGGTGCTCCGCCACCCGAGCGCCGGAGCCACGTGCGTAGCGAACGACTCGACGATGTGGAGGTTGTACTCGACGCCGAGCTGGCTCGGGATGGTCAGCATGAGCGTATCCGCGGAGCGGATCGCCGCGTCATCCAGAAGCTGCTCCACGAGGACGTCGGGTTCCGCAGCGTACGTCTTGCCGAAGGTCGACCGCATCCCGTCGATGTAGCCCACGCCCTCGCTGTCGGCGCGTCCGAAGTACATCGCATCCTGCGCTGTCGTGATCGGGAAGACGCTGCGGCTCACCGACGTGCGCGGCTCGCCGGGGTGTCCGGCATCCTTCCACGCCGCTCGGAACGCGTCGATCTGCTGCGCCTGGAGCTCGTCGAAGGGGATGCCGCGATCCTCGGTCAGGAGTGTTGACGACATGAGGTTCACGCCGACGCGGCCGGCCCACTCGGCGCTGTCGCGGTTGCCCGCGCCCCACCAGATGCGCGAGCGCAGGCCGGGGGAGTGCGGCTCGATGCGCTGCATCCCGCGCGCACCCGCGCCGAACGCGCTCGTGGAGTCGCGCTCGGCGAGCCCCTTGCCGTCGATCGCGTCGAGGAAGGTCGCGAAGTGCTCGCGGGCGATGTCGGCACCGCGCGGATCCTGCGATCCGGTGTAGCCGAAGGCCTCGTAGCCGCGGATGACGGTTTCGGGTGAGCCGCGGCTGACGCCGAGGGCGAGCCGGCCGTCGCTGATGAGGTCGACAGATGCCGCCTCCTCGGCGAGGTACAGCGGGTTCTCGTAGCGCATGTCGATGACGCCGGTGCCCATCTCGATGCGCTCGGTGCGGGCCGCGATGGCGGCGAGCAGCGTCATGGGGGAGGACTGCTGGCGGGCGAAGTGGTGCACGCGGAAGTAGACGCCGTTGACCCCGAGATCGTCCATGCCCTGCGCGAGGTCGATCGCCTGGTGGAGCGAGTCGCGCGCGGTGAGCTCGCGGCCTCCGCCGAGGGGACCGTAGTGGCCGAACGAGAGGGTTCCGAAGCGCTGCATGACGGGTCCAACCCTATCCGCCGGAGGTGTATTCCGGTGAATGGACGCTGGTGGATTGCTCGTCGTGCTCCTGCCGATGTGCCGGATCGGATGCAGAGCCAGAGCCTCAGGCCGCCGCATCCGTCATACGCTCGATTCGTGACCCACCGGCTCACCCGCGATGACGCCCGCCGCATCACCGTCCGCGCCCAGCTGCTCGACGCCGATCGGCCCGGCGACGTCGTCGAGGTGGCCGAGCAGCTCGGCTACGTGAAGATCGATCCGACTGCGACGATCGCGCCCTGCGAGCACACCGTGCTGTGGTCGCGCATCGGGTGGTCGTATGAGGCGGGTCAGTTGCAGAAGGCTGCCGAGATCGACCGCCAGCTGTTCGAGCTGGACGGCGCGTTTCGCCCGATCAGCCTCCTTCCCTTCATGCTCCCGGGGATGCGTGCGTGGCCGAAGCGCGAGAGCACGAAGCAATGGCTCGAGGCGAACGACCGCTTCCGGAAGGACGTGATCGCGAGGCTCCGCGCCGACGGCCCGCTGCTGGCGAGCGACATCCCCGACACCGCGCAGGTGAGCCGGGCGCCCGACGGGTGGTCGGGCTCGAACCAGGTGCCGACGATGCTCGACTTCCTCTCGCGGCGCGGCGAGGTCGCCGTCGTCGGCCGCGAGGGACGCCACAAGAGGTGGGACCTCGCCGAGCGCGTGTATCCGACGGACCTGCCCGAGTACAGCGCGGAGGAGGCGACCCGGCTGCTCGAGGAGCGGAGCCTGCAGGCCGCGGGCGTCGGGCGGCCGCACTGGTACTGGACCGGCGTCGGCAAGACGACGGGCGAAGCCGTCGTCGTCGAGGGCAGCAGCGTGAAGTGGCGCGTGGATCCGGAGGCGCTCGCCGCGCTCGACGCGGACTCCGGCGGGCGCGTCGCCTTCCTCAATCCGTACGACAGCCTGCTGTTCGACCGGCGACGGCTCGAGGAGCTCTTCGAGTTCACCTACGTGCTCGAGCAGTTCAAGCCGAAGCCGCAGCGCCGGTACGGCTTCTTCGCGCACCCGATCCTGCTCGGCGACCGATTCATCGGGATGCTGGACGCCGAGGTCGACCGCAAGCAGGAGGTGTTCCGGGTCAACGCGGTGCACGAGTTCCTGCCGTGGGAGCCCGAAGAGCACGACATGGTGCGCGCCGAGATCGCGGACCTGGGAGAGTGGCTCGGCCTTCCCGTGACTGGCATGGCCTGACCCCCGCGCCGTCTGCAAAGCGCGCATGCTGGAGACATGGCGAAATCCTCGTTCTCCCGCAAGCTCCAGAAGTCGTTCGAGCCGGTCGCGCTCGCGATGAGCGGGAAGCGGTGGTTCCCCCTCTACGCGGTCGTGAATCATCGTGGCCGGAGCAGCGGCACGGCGTACCGGACGCCGATCGCCGTCGTGCCCTCGCGGAGCCGCGGCCGCATCCTCATCGGGCTGCCGTGGGGACGCGGGACCAACTGGGCGCGCAACGTCGTCGCCGCAGGCGGAGTCGACCTCACGTGGAAGGGGCGGACGGTGCACACGACGAAGCCGCGCATCATCGATGCGGTCGAGGCGACGGCGCTTGCGAAGGCTCCGTTCCGGCCGGTCGTGAAGCGGATGCCGGGAGCCATCGTCCTTCAGGAGGTGACGACGGTCTGACCTGACCGGGCGGGGATCACGACGCGCACGCGCAGTCCGCCCTCATCCCGCGCCGCCAGCTCGAGCCGGCCGCCGTGCGCCCGGACGATCGATGCCACGATGGCGAGCCCGAGCCCGACGCCCCCGGGGCTGCTGCGGGTGCGCCCGGCGCCCCGGACGAACGGCTCGGTGAACGTCGCCACCGTGGCGGGGTCGAGCCGCGCGCCGCTGTTGAGGACGACGAGCTCGGCGCCGTCCCGGGTGGGTGCGGTAGTGACGCGCACGAAGCCGCCGTCCCGGTCGTTGTGGACGATCGCATTGCCGAGCAGGTTCACTGCGAGCTGCGTGAGGAGCGCCGCATCCCCGGTCGTCGTCGCGGGCGCGAGCTCCGCATCGACACGGATGCGCGTGCCGTCGGTGCGCACGGTGTCGATGGCATCGGCTGCGATGTCGGCGAGGTCGACCTCGCGTCGCTCGAGGGGCCGCTGCTCGACGTTCGCCAGGGTGAGCAGCGCCTCCGTCAGCGTGATGGAGCGCTCGTTCATCTCGTCGATGCGGCGCAGCAGCGCATCCATGTCCTGCTGCTCGGGCGCCGCCTGGGCCACCTCGAGCATCGTGCGGATGACCGCCAGGGGCGTGCGCAGCTCGTGTGAGGCGTTGGCGGCGAACCGACGCTGTTCGTCGACGGTGTGCTGGACGCGGGCGACCATGTCGTCGAAGGCGTCGGCGAGATCCGTCAGCTCGTCGCGGCGACCGGGCAGCGCGATGCGGTGGCCGAGGTCGCCGTCGCGCACCCGACGGGCGGCGTCGGCGATGCGGTCGAGGGGGCGCAGCATCCGCCCAGCGAGAAGCCAGCCACCCACGACGCCGAGCACTCCGAGCAGCGTCAGGGCCCACCAGACGTACTTGACGTACACCGCCATGAGGTCGTTGCGGTTCGGGACGTACCCGCTCGGGATGGTGAGGTTTCCCGGCGGGACGTAGCGCAGCAGCAGGAATCCGACCGCGAACATCGCGACGCCGGCGACGAGGACGATCGCCGCGTAGCTGAGGGCGAGTTTGACGCGGACGGATGCGCCGGGCCGCCGCGGCGCGCTCGTCACGGCATCCCCGCCTCGCCGATGCGATAGCCGACGCCCGGAACCGTCTGGATCACCCACGGCTCGCCGAGCCGCTTGCGCAGGGTGGAGATCGTGATGCGCACGGCGTTCGTGAAGGGGTCCGCGTTCTCGTCCCATGCCCGGGCGAGGAGCTGCTCCGCGCTCACCACGCCGCCGTCGGCGGCGATCAGCACCTCCAGCACCGCGAACTGCTTGCGGGTGAGTGGCACGTATCGCCCGTCGCGGTACACCTCCCGTCGGAAGGGATCGAGACGGATGCCGGCGGACTCCACCGTCGGCGGGGCACCGGCCGCGGGCCGGCGCGCGAGCGCCCGCAACCTCATGACGAGCTCGCGGAGCGCGAACGGCTTCGTCAGGTAGTCGTCGGCGCCGCTCTCGAATCCGGATGCCTTGTCGTCAAGCCGGTCGGCCGCCGTGAGCATCAGGATGCGGGGGCCCTCCGGACGCGCGGACAGCTGCAGCGCGATCTCGTCGCCGTTCGGGCCGGGGATGTCGCGGTCGAGCACGACCACGTCGTAGTCGTTGATCGCGAGGAGCTCCAGCGCGGTGTCGCCCTCTCCGGCCGTGTCGGCGGCGATCGCCTCCAGACGCAGCCCGTCGCGGATCGCTTCGGCGAGGTAGAGCTCGTCCTCGACGATCAGCACACGCATGCCCTCATGGTAGGCGGGGCCGCATATCGCCGACGTATGCGCCTCGGCATACGGTGGGGCAACAGGCGCCCCACTGGACTGAGGGCATGCCAGCTCCGAACTCCCCTGCCGCCCCGCCCGACGATGTCCGGTCCCGTCGCCTCGCCGGGGTCGGTGTCGTCGTGGCCGCGCTCGCGGTTCTCATCATCGGTGTCGCGGCTTTCGCGGTGCCTTCCTCGTCGTCCGCCGCGCCCGTCGTCGGCGCCGCATCGCCGCCTGCGCCCGCATCGCCGCGTGCGCCCTCGCACCTGGCGGAACCGCGGACCTCGGACGGGGTGATCCCCGAGGATGCGCCCGCGTCGCCCGACGATGTGTCGCTGCCGGCGATCACGCGGCTGGACCCGGCGCTGCTGTCGGCGCTGAGAGCCGCGGACGCCGCTGCACGCAAGGACGGCATCGAGATCCGCATCGCGAGCGGGTGGCGCAGCATCCCATACCAGCGCTGGCTCTTCGAGCAGGCGATGCGGACCTACGGCAGCGCCGAGATCGCCGGTCGCTACGTCGCGTCGCCCGACAACTCCGCGCACGTCACAGGGAGGGCCGTCGATGTCGCCCCGGTCTCTGCGCAGCTGTGGCTGCACGCCCATGGGGCGGCGTACGGGCTCTGTGAGACGTACGCCAACGAGCGCTGGCACTTCGAGCGAGCGACGACGCCGGGTGGAGTGTGTCCGCCGATGCGCCGGGACGCCTCCGAGTGAGGGGACGGCTACCTCGCCTCATCCCTCTTGGCGCGCAGGCGCGCGTTCTCGTCCTGCAGCGGAAGGACCATGGCGATGCCGGCGAGGTTGAGGCCGGCGGCCAGCAGGTCGCCGATGCGTCGCAGCGTGATCAGATCGTTCGCGCTGTATCGGCGCGTGCCGCCCTCGGAGCGCGCGGGCAGAAGGAGCCCGCGCGCCTCGTAGGCGCGCAGGTTCTGGACGCCGGTGCCGGCGAGCTCGGCAGCGACTGAGATGCCGTACACGCCCCTGTCGGGATCCGGCTGTGCATCGCTCACGGAGTGTCCTCCAGGAATCCTCACGATCCTCTTGCATCACCATCTCACAAGTGGTAAAAGAAATCTATAGCGAGTGATACAGATCCCGATGATCGTCACTCCAGCATCAACAGAACAGACAAGACGGAGGTGGAACGATGTTGATGCGCACTGACCCGTTCCGAGAGCTGGACCGGCTCACCCAGCAGGTCTTCGGTGCCGATGGCACGATGGCCCGCCCGGCGGCGATGCCGATGGACGCGTGGCGAGAGCATGACACATTCCATGTCGAATTCGACCTTCCCGGCGTTGATCCGGGCTCGATCGACCTGGACGTCGAACGGAACGTGATCACGGTCAAGGCGGAGCGCTCCCACCGGGCGAGCGACGTCGAGCTGATCGCGGCCGAACGGCCCCGCGGTGTGTTCAGCCGCCAGCTGGTTCTGGGCGACAATCTGGACACCGATCACATCAGCGCCACCTACGAGGCCGGTGTGCTCGCCCTCCAGATCCCCGTGGCCGAGAGGGCCAAGCCGCGGAAGATCGCCATCACGAACAACGAGTCGCCGCAGCAGGCGATCAACGCCTGAGAGCGGGAGGAGCACCCATGAGTGCCACACCTGCCGCTCCACTCGAACACGAGGCTCTCGAGGCGCGGTTCTACGACGTCATCTGCGATGACGAAGAGCTGCTGGCGACGGAGTTCGAAGCGATCGTGTCCGCCGGCTGGCGTCCGGCTCGGCAGACCCGGCCCTGCGGGGGCGAGCTGTTCAGATCGCCGACCGACCTGCAGACGTGGGGTCGGACGCCGTCCAGAGTGAGCCGCGCCGACAGCACCGGCGTGCCCGCATGGGCACGGCAGAGATCGCCTCCGGCGGAGCGCCGGACGCCCTCAGGTCAGGGGGCCTGACGCGCCGCGTCCGGCCTCCAGCACGGCCCAGACGGCGGCCGCCGCCGCATCCTCGAACAGGTGCGGCGGCGGCGCCCCGAACCCGATGACCATCGTCGGCGCTCGGCCGGGGGAGTCGCCGACTCCGTAGGAGTCGAGACCCTCGAGAGCGAGAGAGCGGGATGCCGCGGCATCCGTCACCGCCTGCTCCGACACGCCGGACGGAAGCTCCACCACGCACTGCAGGCCCGCCTGGGCATCGCCCAGGCGGGCGCCGGGCAGCCGGTCGGAGACGAGTTCGCCGAGCCGCTCGCGGCGAGCACGATAGCGTGCCCGCGATGAGCGGACGGCCCGGTCGTAGTCGCCTCTCCGCAGGAACTCGGCGAGCGTGAGCTGTGACAGAACGTCGGCCGCCGCGCCGGAGAGGCGCGCGCGGGCGGCCACGGCCTCGACGAGATCCGGGGGCAGGACACCCCACGCGAGACCGAGAGCCGGTGTGAGCGCCTTGCTCGCGGTGCCCGCGTAGACGATCCGCTCGGGCGCGAGGGCTTGCAGCGCGCCGACCGCTCGACGGTCGTAGCGGAACTCGCCGTCGTAGTCGTCCTCGATGATCACGCCGCCCGTCGCGCGCGCCCACTCCGCGAACACCGTCCGCCGCGCAGGGGACAGCACCGCACCGGTCGGGAACTGGTGCGCCGGGGTGAGGAGCACGGCATCCACAGCCCACCCATCGAGCGCCGAAGGATCGGCGCCCTCTCCGTCGACCGGGATCGGAACGATCTCGAGCCCGGTGGAACGGAGGATCTCACGGTGCAGAGCGTGGCCGTACTCCTCGACCCCGATGGTCCGCGCGCCGCGGTCGACGAGTGCGCCCGCGACGAGCGACAGCAGGTGCCCGAATCCGTGCGCCACGTGCACAGCGCCCGCTGTCGCCGTGACTCCGCGGGCCCGCGACACGTACGATGCCAGGGCCTCACGCAGCGGCGCAGCGCCCGCCGGATCGCCATAGCCGAAACCGGAGGACGGGGTGGCCGCGAGTGCGCGACGGGATGCGGCGGCCCACGCCACCAGGGGGAACGCCGTCGCATCCGGAATGCCGGGGCGAAGGTCGAGTCGCATGGCCGCCCGGGGCGGGGCGGCATGCGCAGACGCCGCGGCCGCTGGGGACGGGGTGGGCACGGAACCGACCCACGTGCCCGCCCCGATTCGCGCCTCCAGCCACCCCTCGCTGGTCAGCCGACCGTACACTTCGGCGACGCTGTTGCGCGAGATCCCGAGGTCTCCCGCGAGACTGCGGCTGGGCGGCATCCGCATTCCGGGCGTGAGGAGTCCGTCGCGGATGGCGTCGCGGAGCGCGCGCTCCAGCGAGTCCGTCTTCCGCACCGGGTCGAGGTCGACGTGCAGATCGAGACCTGAATTGGCCCACATGACAGCCACACTATTGGACTGCAACCCAGGACAATCGGTTCGTAGTGTGGGTGTCATGAACACGACAGACACCGTCATCCGCCCCGCCCGCCGCCTCGACGTCGACGGCCTCGTCCCCGCCTTCTCGCGCGCCGTGAGCGCGCTCGACGACGCCGCCATGGCCGAAGTGGAGGCTGCCGGCATCCCGACCGGTCTCGTGGAACTGCTGCGCCTGCGCACATCGCAGCTGAACGGCTGCTCGTACTGCGTCGACCTGCACTCACGGGCCGCACGTGACGCGGCGGAGTCGTTCCAGCGCATCGCCGCCGTCGCCGTCTGGGAGGAGGCGACCTTCTTCACGGCGAAAGAGCGCACCGCCTTCGCGCTCGCCGACTCCGTCGCCCGGTTGGCCGAGACGCACGTGCCGGATGCCGTCGTCTCCGAGCTGCGGGAGGTCTGGACGGAGGGCGAGGCCGCCGCGATCCTCACGCTGCTCGTGAGCATCAACGCCTGGAACGCCATCGGGGTCGCGGCTCGCTGCTGGCGCCCCGCTGCGGAGAAGGTGCTCGTGGAGGCCTGAACCGGGTCCGACTCAGGCGAGGAGGCGGAGGCCGCGCATGAGCCACCGCCTCTCGCCGAGGTCGGCGAGACTGCGCGTCCCGTCGCAGAAGTCGACGAAGAACCGGCGCGCCGCCCGCGAATGCCGGAAGGCACGGTGGATGAGCCGCGGATGCTTCTCGAACACGGCGAGCAGCAGTGCCCCGACTCTCATATCCGGAACCAGCGTCTCCTCGACGCCCGCCGCATAGGAATCGAGATAGCGTTCGTCGCCCGACGCGACGAACGCCGCGGCCGCGCGCCCTGCAAGATTGCCCGAGCGCAGCGCGAACGAGATTCCCTCGCGCGTCCACGGCTCCAGTAGCCCCGCGGCGTCGCCGGCGACGAGCACAGGCCCCCGTCGCAGCGGCGAATCGGGCCGGCGCCATTGGGTCAGGTGACCGCTGGAGTGCACGAGCGCCGCATCCGGATCCGCCTGCTGCGCCCGCCATCGGGCGAGGTACGCGCGGGTGCGGTCGGCATGGCCCTTCGCCTCGATGACTCCGACCGTGTCGATCCCGGTCTTCGGAAAGGTCCAGGCGTAGCTGCCCGCTCCGGGCCCCCAGTCGAGGAGCGTCGCCCTCTCGCCGGAGGCGGCGACCTCGTCCTCGAGACCCAGGTCGATGCGCTCCGGGACCACCCCGATGTAGCGCCCGACTCTGCCACCGGCCCCGTCGGCTCCGATGACGCAGGTCGCGATGGCCTCGCCGTCCGTCGTGACGAGCCGGATGCCGGCATCCTCTGCGATGAGCTCGCGAAGCGCGACCCCGCCGACGAAGACGGCTCCCGCGGTCTGCGCCTCCGCGAGGAGCGCGGCGTCGAACGTCTCGCGGCGGGTCATCGCGAGGAACGGCGCATCCCGCGCCACGCGCACCGGGTTCGAGCCCCGGAGGGTGAGCACGACCTCGTTCACCCGCTGCTCGATCGTCTCGGTCGCCGCGGGCGGCAGGAGCGCGAGGCTCGCGCCGATGAGCCCCCGCCGCAGGTCTTGTAACGCGGGAAGGTCGCCCGGTCGATGATGAGCGTCCGCGCACCCTCGGCCGCCGCGATACGGGCGGCCGTGGAGCCGGCGGGTCCGCCGCCGACCACGATCACGTCCCACTCACCCGACACGGAAGTCACCGCTTCACGTTAGTGTGTGGCGCATGGCGCAGCCCAACGACCTCCTGGCCGTCCTGATCGACGCCGACAACGTGTCGCCCGCCCGGATCGGTGCCGTGCTGGCCGAGCTCGCGCAGTACGGCACGGCATCCGTCAAACGCGTGTACGGCGACTGGACGAAGACGCAGCTGCGCGGATGGAAGGATGCCGCGGCCGAGCACGTCATCCAGCCGATCCAGCAGTTCGACAACACGACGGGCAAGAACGCCACCGACAGTGCGCTCATCATCGATGCGATGGACCTGCTGTACACAGGTCGGTTCCAAGGCTTCTGCATCGTCTCCTCGGACAGCGACTTCACGCGGCTGGCCTCGCGCATCCGGGAGGACGGCGTGACCGTGTACGGGTTCGGCGAGCGCAAGACGCCGGATGCGTTCCGCAACGCGTGCGACAAGTTCACGTTCCTCGAGGTGCTCGAGGTCGAGGAGCCGGAGGTCGAGGACACCGCGACGGCTCCCTCGACGCGCGTGCCGCCCGCGAAGCTGCGTGGTGACGCGAAGCTGGCGTCGGCGCTGCGCAAGGCGGTCGACTCGGCCTCGGACGACGACGGATGGGCGAATCTCGGAGCGGTCGGCCAGCTCATGCGCAAGCAGCAGCCCGACTTCGACTCGCGCAACTGGGGCTACGCGAAGCTCTCCGACCTGGTCAAGGCGATCGGACTGTTCACGATGGAGCCGAAGCCGGGCGGCATCCGCCTGCAGCTCAAGAAGAAGAAGTAGCCCGCGTAGCATCGGAGGACCGTCCGTGTCTCCGAGGAGGTCCGCCGTGCCCGTTTCCGACGCCGCTCGAGCCCATGCCGACGACCTGGCCGACTTCGTCGCGGCATCGCCGTCGAGCTATCACGCGGCCGCCGAAGTGGCGCGCCGGCTTCAGGATGCGGGCTTCCGCGAGCTGGGCGAGGATGAGGCGTGGCCGACGCCCGCGGGCGGCAGGTTCCTCGTCGTGCGCGATGGCGCGGTCATCGCCTGGGTCGTGCCGTCCGGCGCCTCGGCGGCCACGGCGGTGCGGGTCTTCGGCGCGCACAGCGACTCGCCGGGGTTCAAGCTCAAGCCGAAGCCGACGACGGGACGCCTCGGCTGGCTGCAGGCGGGGGTCGAGGTCTACGGCGGCCCGCTGCTGAACTCGTGGCTCGACCGTGAGCTGCGCCTCGCGGGCCGGCTCGTGCTCGACGACGGCACCACGGTTCTCGCTGCGACGGGGCCGCTTCTGCGGCTGCCGCAGCTGGCGATCCACCTCGACCGGTCGGCGAACGACGGGTTCGCGCTCGACAAGCAGATGCACACCCAGCCGGTGTGGGGGCTCGGGCAGCCGGACTCCGCCGACATCCTCGGTGTGCTCGCTGCGGCGGCGGGGGTGGATGCCGGGCGCATCCGCGGCTACGACATCGTCACGGCGGATGCCGCGCGGGGCGCGGTCTTCGGCCAGGACGACGTGTTCTTCGCCGCTGGGCGCCTCGACGACCTCGCCTCCGTGCACGCCGGCACCGTCGGCCTGACCCGAGCGGCCGACGGCGTCGAGGGCGACATCGCGATGCTGGCGGTCTTCGACCATGAGGAGATCGGATCCGAGACGCGCTCGGGCGCGGCGGGGCCGTTCCTCGCCGATGTCATCGAGCGGGTGCAGCTCTCGCTCGGCGCCGATCGGGAGGAGCAGCTGCGGGCGCTCGCCGCATCCTGGTGCGTCTCCAGCGATGTCGGCCACTCCGTGCATCCGAACTATGCCGAGAAGCACGACCCGGTCGTGCGGCCGGTGCTCGGCTCGGGGCCGATCCTCAAGATCAACGCCAACCAGCGCTATGCGACCGACGGCGTCGGCGCCGCAGCCTGGAACGGCTGGTGCGCCGACGCCGGGGTGTCGGGGCAGGAGTTCGTCTCGAACAACGCGGTGCCGTGCGGATCCACGATCGGACCGATCACGGCGACGCGGATCGGCATCCGGACCGTGGATGTCGGGATCCCGATCCTGTCGATGCACTCCGCCCGCGAACTGGCGGGCGTGAGCGACCTGTGGGACCTGACCCGCGTCGCCGAGACGTACTTCAGAGGCTGAGCCCTCCGGCGTCGCCCCTACGCCGTGGCCTCGGTGCGCTTGGGAAGCACCCAGCCCGCGCGCGGGAAGTGGCACGTGTACCCGTTGGGGTACTTGATCAGGTAGTCCTGGTGCTCGGGCTCGGCCTCCCAGAACGGGCCCGCGGGCTCGATCGTGGTCACCGCTGCGCCCGGCCACAGGCCGGAGGCATCCACGTCGGCGATCGTGTCGCGGGCGACCTGCTCCTGCTCGGGGGTGAGCGGGAATATCGCCGAGCGATAGCTCGAGCCGATGTCGTTGCCCTGACGGTTCAGGGTCGACGGGTCGTGGATCTGGAAGAAGAACGCCAGGATGTCGCGGTAGGACGTCTGGGTCGGGTCGTAGACGATCTCGACGGCCTCGGCGTGACCCGGGTGGTACCGGTACGTGGCGTGGTCGTTCTGCCCGCCGGTATAGCCCACGCGCGTGTCGATCACGCCGCGCTGACGGCGGATCAGGTCCTCCATGCCCCAGAAGCAGCCGCCGGCCAGGACGGCCGTCTCGGTGCCGGGGGTGCGGGTGATGGTTCCGTCATCGGACATTCGGGGTCTCCTCGTCGTTCGTGAACTGTGCGCTGTACTCGCCGTATCCCTCCGCGGCGAGCTCCGCCGCGGGCACGAACCGCAGCGCGGCCGAGTTCATGCAGTATCTCAGGCCGCCGGCATCCCGCGGGCCGTCGTCGAAGACGTGCCCGAGGTGGCTGTCGGCCGCGGTGGAGCGCACCTCGGTGCGCGTCATCCACAGGTGCCGGTCGGTCTTCGTGACCACGGCATCCGGGTCGATCGGCCGGGTGAAGCTCGGCCATCCCGTTCCGCTGTCGTACTTGTCGGCGGATGAGAAGAGCGGCTGGCCGGACACGACGTCGACGTAGATGCCGGGGTCGTGGTTGTTCCAGTACTCGTTGCGGAAGGCGGGCTCGGTGCCCTCCTCCTGCGTCACGCGGTACTGGGTGTCGGTGAGGCGGGCGAGCGCCTCCGGAGTCTTGCGGTAGTCGTGCGACACGATTCCTCCTGGATTTCCGTCGCTGGCTGCGGCGTCACCTGATCCAACGGATGGTGCCGCGGATTTGGTCCCGCGAGGCTGGGAGCCAGCCGTGAGTTCGCACGGGGACGCGCCGGACGGGGAGCGTGACGGGACGAGCCGCGGGTCGTCTCGGCGGCGTAGCCTGAACGGGTGCCCGCCGAATCAGAGCCCTTGACCGCGCGGGCGCAGCTCGAAGCGCTTGCCACCGGTGGGGGCGTGCCGCCGCGTGAGGCGACCGGCGGCCGTCCGGCCGCCGTGCTGATGCTCTTCGGCGAGCTCGACTCGCTGCCGAGCCGCTACGAGGCGCGGGCCGTATCGCGCGAGCTCGACGTGCTGCTGCTGGCGCGCGCGGCCACGCTGCGGTCGCACCCGGGACAGGTCGCGTTCCCCGGAGGCCGGCTCGACCCGGGCGACGACGGCGCGGTCGGCGCCGCACTGCGGGAGGCGCAGGAGGAGACGGGGCTCGACCCGTCGGGGGTCGACGTGCTGGGCGCCCTGCCGGACGTGCTGCTGGAGTACTCGATGCACCTGGTGACACCCGTGCTCGGGTGGTGGAGCACGCCGTCACCGATCCGGGTGGTCGACGAGGCGGAGTCGTCGGCCGTGTTCCGCGCCCCGGTCGCCGATCTCCTCGACCCGGGGAACCGCGGCAGCACCGTCATCCGCCGCGACGGCGCCGAGTGGCGGGGCCCCGGCTTCCTCGTGCATCACACGACCGGCGAGCACCTCGTCTGGGGCTTCACCGGCATGCTCCTGAACGGACTGTTCGACTTGCTCGGGTGGACAGAGCCATGGGATGCCGGGCGCGAGCTGCCGTTGCCGATGCTCGACTGAGGCGCCGGCCTCAGCGGAGGAGGGCGTAGGCGATCAGCAGGAGCGTGACGAGGAACCCCACGGCGTAGTTGATCCAGATGAAGCGACGCCACCCGCGGTTCGCGGCGGCGGAGTCGGCATCCGTCACCGACCAGAAGGGCGCGGCCATCACGATGTACGGAATCGCGAGCACCGCAGCCAGGGCTCCGGGCCATCCGGTGAGCAGCATCAGGACGCCCGCGGCCGCCCAGCAGGCGATCGCGAACCGCACGGTCCAGCGCGCGCCCATGACGGTCGCGACCGAGTGGATGCCGCCTTCTCGGTCGGGGAGGACGTCTTGCACGGCGCCGAACGCGTGGCTCGCGATGCCCCACAGGAAGAACGCCACGAGGATCAGGACGAGCTGCGGCGTGAAGACCGCGCCCGCGAGGACCAACCCGTACAGCGCGGGACTCACGAAGTGCGTGCTGGAGGTGATCGAGTCGAGGAACGGACGCTCCTTGAACCGCAGGCCCGGCACCGAGTAGGCGGCCACCGCGAAGAGGCTGATCGCCAGAACGAGCCACGACAGCGGGTCGCCGAGGGCCACCAGGGCGATCACGAAGGGGACGCAGAGCAGAACGGCGGTCAGGAGCGTGCGGCGATGCGCCGTGCGGTCGAGCACGGCTCCTTCGAGGCCGCCCTTGCGCGGGTTGGCGAGGTCCGACTCGTAGTCGAAGACGTCGTTGATGCCGTACATCGCCAGGTTGTACGGCACGAGGAAGAAGAGGGTGCCGATCACGAGAGCTGCATCCACCCTCCCCGTCGTCAGGTAGTACGCGGCCGCGAACGGGTACGCGGTGTTGATCCAGCTGATCGGGCGGGATGCGACGAACAGCTGGCGCAGCGGGGAGTACGTCCGCTCAAGCGTCATCGCTGCTCCTTCGCGAGAAGAGGGACCACAGGGCGGGCAGCAGGATGACCGCGGCGATCGGGTACGCGAAGTCCTCGAGGGGCGCGGCCCCGATGCTGACGCCCCAGACGCGGTCGGGCGCGTACGTCATGAGGCCGACGGCGATCATGAGGTTGTCGAACACGGCCGTGAGGATGACGAGCACGACCGCGGCGAGGACCGACGGCAGCCACCAGCGCCGGATGAACCCGGCATCCGCCACCGCCGCCGACACCCACACGACGATCGCGGCACCGAGGAAGACCGCGCTGAGCAGGACGTACGTCATCGCGGCACCTTCGCCTTCCGCCGGGCGAGGACGTGCCGGAAGCCCGTCACGAGCACCATCGTCAGGTAGCAGAGGAAGGCGAGGAAGAAGAACTCTTCGAGGGGGAGTTCCGGCGCCAGCAGGATGCCTGTCGAGATCGAGGCCGTGCCGCGTGCGAAGATGCCGAGCGCGATGCCGAGCAGATCCCACACGAGGAAGAAGCCGAGGCCGATGAGCAGCACGGCCGTCGCCCGGCGAGGAGCGCGCCAGAGCACAAGCCGGAACCGGCGGTCGAGGAGAACCATGCAGGCGATCGCCGCGAGGAGGAAGAGCAGGTAGACGACTCTCACCGGCGCTCCGGCATCGGCTCGCGGATGGGCTCGGCCAGGGGAGTCGTGGTGGTGTCGCCGCGCAGGCGCTTGAGCACGAGCTCGGCGCTGATGAGGCACATCGGCAGTCCGATGCCGGGCACCGTCGTTCCGCCCGCGTAGTAGAGGCCGTCGACCTTCGCCGACGCATTGGAGCCGCGAAGGAACGCGCTCTGCCGGAGCGTGTGCGCCGGCCCCAACGCTCCGCCGCGCCACGCGTGGAGGTCGTTCGCGAAGTCCGCCGGCCCGATCGTGCGGCGGACCACGATGCGCTCGGCGAGATCGGGAATGCCCGCCCACTCCGAGATCTGGTGGATCGCCGCGTCCGCGATCGCCTCCACTCCCGGATCGCCGTGGCCGTCCAGGCCGCCGCCGCCGAGACCCGGGTCCGCGGGGACGGGCACGAGGACGAAGAGGTTCTCGTATCCGGCCGGCGCCGCGGTCGGATCGGTCGCGCTGGTGCGGCTCACATAGAGCGACGTGGGCGACCCGATCGGTCCTCGGCTCCCGAAGATGCGGGCGAAGCCGTCGTCCCAGTCCTCGGTGAACAACAGGCTGTGGTGTGCGAGCGAGGGCAGCTGCCCGCGGACCCCGAGCAGCACGAGCACGGCGCTCGGCCCGGGATTGCGACGGGTCCACCAGGATTCCGGGTAGCTGCGCACCCGCTCGGGGAGCAGCGCGGTCTCGGTGTGGTGCAGGTCCGCAGTCGACACCACGACGTCGGCATGGAGGATGCGACGCTCCCCGCGGTGCTCGTAGGCGACGCCGGTGGTCCAGTCCCGTCCCCTGGCGTCGGCCGCCGTGAGGATGGAGACGACCGGCGACTCCGTGAGGATCTCGACCCCGCGCTGCTCCGCCAGCCGGCGGACCGCGGAGATGAGCGCGCCGAAGCCGCCGAGCGGATACCAGACCCCGTCCTCGAGGTCGAGGTGGCTCATGAGGTGGTACAGACTCGGGGTCATCGACGGCGCGGACCCGAGGAAGACGGCCGGATAGCCGAGGACCTGCCGGAGCCGCGGGTCGCGGAAGCGCTTGGCGACGAAGCGCTCGAGCGACTGCATGAGAAGCGGCGCGAGCCGGGGGAGCAGACGCAGGGCGTCGGGCTTCGCAAAGGGTCGCATCGACTCGTAGGTGCTGTAGAGGAAGCGTGACACCGCGAGACGGTAGGCGTCGCCGGCCGAGTCGAGATATGCCGACAGGGCGAGGCCGGCCCCGGCATCCGTCGACTCGAACAGGGCGATGTTCGAGGACCGATCGGCTCTGATCTCCATCGGCTCGGCATGTCCCTCGAAGAACACGCGATAGCCCGGGTCGAGACGCACCAGGTCGAGCTGCTCGGCGGCGCTCGTGCCCAGGAGGCGGAAGAAGTGGTCGAAGACCTCGGGCATGAGATACCACGAGGGGCCGGTGTCGAAGCGGAAGCCGTCCCGCTCCCATGTCCCTGCGCGTCCGCCGACGTCATGGCGCGACTCGAGCACCGTCACGCGGTACCCGTCGGACTGCAGCAGCGCGGCCGTCGCGAGCCCGGCGATTCCGGCTCCGACGACGATGGCCGTCGGCGTCCGTCCGCTCATGCGACACCCCTCGCCGGAAGGGTGACGCTGCCGAGGGACGCCTCGGCGAGGATGCGCAGCTTCGCACCGCCGGTCACCCGCACCCGCGAGCGCATCAGCTGCTCGGCCGGTGTCACCCGGATGCGCTCGTTGAGCGCCGCGAACAACCCATGCGCTGCCGTTACGGCACCCCGCGCTCCGCGGGGAAGCTCGGGGATGACGGCCCGCGCCGCCGCGAGGTCGGCGTCGATGTCCTGCACCAACTGGAGCTTCTGCGCCTCGGTCAAGCCTCTCGGATCGATGTCGGGGAAGTAGTTGCGCCCGAGCAGCTCCCAGTCCGCGGCGAGGTCGCGCAGGAAGTTCACCTTCTGGAACGCGGCGCCGAGCCGACGCGCGCCCTCCTCGAGACGGCTGCGCTCATCGTCGGGGACGACGCGATCGGCGAGGAAGATCCGCAGGCACATGAGGCCCACGACCTCCGCCGAGCCGTAGATGTAGGCGCCGATCTCGCCTGCCTGGTAGGCGCGCGGGTCGAGGTCGCGGCGCATCGAGTCGAAGAAGGGTGTGACGAGGTCGCTCCCGATCCCCGCATAGCGGGCAGAGCAGGCGAACGCGTGGACCACGAGGTTCGCGCTGTAGCCGAGGTCGATCGCCCGCAGCGTCTCGGCTTCCAGCCCGTCGAGCAGGGTGCGGAGGTCCTCCGCACCCAGCCCCGCCTCGGCGGCGGCGCCGTCCACGATCTCGTCGGCCACCCGCACGAGTCCGTACACGTTGCGCACGTGGGGACGGATGCGCCGATCCAGCAGCCGCGCCGCCATGCCGAACGATGTCGAGTACGCCGAGATCACGCGGGCTGCGCTGTCCTGCGCGCACTGGGAGTAGCGGGCGAGATCCGTGACCGGCACGGCATCGGATCCGGTCATGACACGCGCCTCGTCGCTCGATCGGCCACCTCGACGAGGTACTCGTGAAGCTCGTCCGGCAACCCGCCGCCGTCGATCACGTCGATGGCGGTGCGCACGTGGGCCTCGATGAGCTCCTCGATGTACACCTGTCCGCCGCACGATACGAGCACAGCCCGGGCGCGCGCGAGAGCCTCGGCCGGATCGCTCTCGGCGATCGCCTCCTGGAACTCGGCGCCGAACGGCGAGTCGCGCGCGAACGCCGCCAGGGCGGTCATCTTCGTGCCGCGCAGATCGCTCAGGGTGGACTTGCCCGTGAGGCGTTCGGAGCCGAAGATGCCGAGCAGGTCGTCGCGCAGCTGGAAGGCGAGGCCGATGCGCCGACCGTAGCGGGTGAGAGTCTCGATCGTCGCATCGGATGCGCCGGCGAGGATCGCGCCCGCGGCGAGAGGCGCCTCGAACGAGTAGTGCGCCGTCTTCCACTCGGTCATCGCGAGCACCTCGGCCGACGTCGGCTGGTTCACGCCGGCGGCGAATGCCACGTCGAGCAGTTCGCCCGCGGCCGTGACGAAGACCGATTCCTCGAAGAGGTCGAGGAGCCTGTGCCTGCGGGGTGCATCCAGATCCAGCCGGGCGACCATCGCCTGCGCCGAATGGAGGAGCAGGTCTCCCGCGAGGATCGCGGCCGAACGGCCCCACGTGAGCGCGTCGCTCTGCTCGAGCCCGGCGCGCTGTGCGTCGCGAGCCAGAGAGCCGATGAGGTTCGGCCGTCCCCGCCGCACGGTGTCGCCGTCGATCACGTCGTCATGGAGGAGGAACGACGTGTGGAGGAGCTCGACGGCCGTGCCGGTCGCGATCGCCACGGCGTCGGACTTCCCGCCGAGGGCTCGATGGGTGTCGATGACGAGCGCGGGACGGAATCGCTTCCCGCCGACCGTGGAGGCCTCCACCTCGTCCCACAGGCGCAGGAACAGGGGTCCGTGCCGCGCGACGAGGGCGCTCGCATCCGCGAAGAAGTCCGCGAGACGTGCGTCGACCGCGGTGAGCGCGTCCACCGCCTGGTCGGATTGAAGTGCGAGAGTCATCCCGCCAACTCGCGTTGGGATGCGGCGGCGACGGGTGCGACCCCGCCGAGGAGCGGGAGGAGCTGGGCCTGCAGGACGAGCCACGGGCTGAAGACCGAGGGAGTGAGTCGGATCGACCGGCCGAGGTCGATCGGGTCGACCCACGCGTACTCCATCACCTCGTCGGGGCGAGGATTGACCTCATCGGTCGTCTCGGCGACGAACACCGGGCAGATCTCGTTCTCGACCATGCCGGAGGCATCCACGGCGCGGTAGCGGAAGAGCGGGAGTGAGAGCTCGACATCCGTCAGCTGCAGACCGAGCTCATGCTCGGCATGGCGCGCGACGGCGTTGCGCACGGGCTCGGCGGGCCGCGGATGGCCGCAGAAGGAGTTGGACCAGACGCCCGGCCAGGTGGCCTTGTCGAGCGAGCGCCGGGTGATCAGCACCTGCCCGTCGGGATTGCGAACGTGGCACGAGAAGGCGAGGTGCAACGGGGTGTCCGGGCCGTGCACACTGGCCTTGGACGTGATGCCGATCGGGTTGCCCGCCTCGTCCACGAGCACGACGTGTCCGATTCTGTCCCTGTTCATAGAGCAAGCATTGCAGGTGGTTACATGCCAAGCAAGTAGCTAGATAGACATGTAATCAACTCTTCGTCGTATGATATCCGCATGGGGACGTTCCACAGGCCGGACTCGCGTGTCGCGAACGCCATGCTGGATCCCCGCGTGATCGACCCGCGTCAGGAACTGGTCGACTATGGCGATCTGAGCGAGGAGGAGATCGCTCAGATCGTGCGCGTTCTGATCGCCGTGCGTCGCTGGCGCGAGGCCGAGCAGCAGGTCCGATTCCGGTCGCGCACAGACATGAAGCTCGGCGAGACCGACATGGCTGCCCTGCGCTACCTCGTGGCGCTCAAGAACCAGGACACGATCGCGACGCCGAAGATGCTGGCCGACCACCTCGGCATCTCCACGGCATCCACGACGAAGCTTCTCGATCGCCTGACGCTCGCGGGCCACATCGAGCGCTCCCCGCACCCCACGGATCGGCGCGCGCTGATGATCAACATCACGCAGCAGACGCACGAGCAGGTACGCGACAGCGTCGGCCGCCTCCACGCGCACCGGTGGAAGGTGGCGGCCGAGATGTCGCCGCGCGAGCGCGAGACGGTCATCGGCTTCCTGGACCGGCTCAGCGCCACGGAGGTCGACGACTCCGACTGAATGATGCCCCGGATGGCGCGCAGGCCGTACCCTCACTGTGTGAGCTCCGCGAAGATGCAGCCGACACCTGAGACAGCCAGTCCCACACCGGGCCGTCGGGCCGAGTCCGAGGCGGTCTACGCCGCCCTCGCCGCAGGCGCCCTCGGCGCTGTCTACGGCCTCCTCGTCGGCATCTTCGCACCGAAGCTCCAGCTGGGCGGCAATGCGGATTCGTTCGCCGTGTGGGCGGCGTGCGGAGCCGGGGTCGTGGCCGCCGTCATCGCGACGATCGAGTACTGGCGTGCGCGCGATCGCCCGGGTCAGGAGTGGCGGCGGTCGTTGCCGTCGTGGAAGTTCGTCGTCAACACGGCGTCGGTGGTCATCGTGCACGCCGCTCTCTCGTTCGTGATCGTGTACGCGCTGTTCCGGCTGCTTGCCGCCGGATTCATCGGCTTGCCGATCGTGACGTTCTGGGCGGTCGTCCTCATGGCGGTCACGCTCGGCCTCACGACGTGGATCGTCTTCCTGTCCGTCTCGGCCATGACGACTCAGCGCATGGCGACTCTGCTCCTCGCCTTCATCGCGGTCGGAACGCTCACCGCGATGCTGACGACTCCGGACCCGGACTGGTGGAAGGTGCACTTCAGCCAACTCGGCACCTTCGACGAACTCTCGAGCTGGGTGTTCAACGGCACGTTGATCGCCGGTGGACTCCTCGTGACGACCTTCGCGGTCTACATCGCCAACGACATGCGCGAGCTTGCCGCCGCCGGCGTCCTCGAGAATCCACGCGGGCCGCGCGTCATCCCGGTGCTCTTCGTCATCATGGGGATCATGCTCGCGTTCGTCGGCATCTTCCCGGTCGATGTCAACCTCGCGGTGCACAACCTCTCGGCCACCGGCATGGCGGTCATGTATCTCATCATGCTGATCGGCGGGCCGAGATTCTTCCGAGGGATGCCGCGCACCTACTTCGTCGCGTCGTGGGCGTTCCTCGCCGCCACGGTCGCCTCCGTCATCCTCTTCATTCCCGCGATCGGGTACTTCTCGCTGACCGCGTTCGAGATCCTCGTCTTCGCGCTGATCTTCGGCTGGATCGCGGTGTTCGTCCGCTTCCTCGGTGTCGCCGGACGCACCGACTGAGGCTCCTAGGCGCTCACGAACAGCTGCGAGACGCGGTCCAGAGCACCCGGCACGAGGGCGTAGTACGCCCACGTGCCTCGCTTGCTCCGGGTGAGGAAGCCCGCCTCCGTGAGCACCTTGAGGTGATGCGAGACCGTCGGCTGGCTGAGGCCCACCGGCTCGATGAGGTCGCATACGCAGGCCTCTGCGTCCGCGGAGGCGGCGACGATCGAGAGCAGGCGAAGGCGGGCCGGATCGGCGAGCGCCTTCATCGTGTGTGCGAGCTGCTCGGCGTCCTCCGCGGAGAGCGTGTCGCGGACGAGCGGCGTGCAGCACGTCGCGCTGATGTCGGTGATCTCGAGCTCGCTCATCCATCGATCATAGTCGATATTGACAATCATCGATAGAGCGACCAGACTCACTCATCGAAGATCATCGATATATGGAGGACGTCATGACGCTGCTCGACCTCACGCCTCGCGTTCCCGCCGGCGACGAACTGGACACGCTGCCCGTCGCGATCATCGGTGCTGGGCCCATCGGACTCGCCGCCGCCGCCAATCTCGCGGAGCGGGGCATCGACTTCATCGTGCTCGAGGCGGGCGGATCCATCGCGGCGAGCGTGCGCGCGTGGGGTCACACACGCCTCTTCTCGCCGTGGAAGCACCTCGTCGACCCGGCGTCGCGCCGGTTGCTGGAGACGACGGGGTGGCAGCTCCCGGATCCCGATCGGGCGCCCACCGGCACGGAGCTCGTGGACGACTACCTGCTGCCGCTGTCGCGGCTCGAGCCGATCGCATCTCGGATCCGGCTCGGGGCCGAGGTCACCGGCGTCGCGCGGGAGGGCATGGATCGAACCCGCACGCGTGGTCGGGCAACGGCGCCGTTCGTCCTGCGGAGCCGCACCGCCGGCCGCGTCGACGAGATCACCGCCCGCGCGGTGATTGACGCATCGGGCACCTACCTGTCCCCGAACCCGCTGTCCTCCAACGGTCTCGGTCTGCTCGGGTTCGACGAGATCGCGGATGCGGTGGTGCCGGCGCTTCCGGACGTCCTCGGCCGCGACCGCGCGACGTTCGCGGGACGACAGGCCACCGTCGTCGGCGCGGGACACTCCGCCGCCAATACGCTCCTGGCCCTCGCCGAGCTGGCACGGCAGGAGCCGGGTACCGCGGTCACCTGGCTGATCCGCAATGCGAAGGCGGTGCGGGTCTCGTTGTCGGCCGACGACGAGTTGGCCGACCGGGCCCGGCTCGGGACCCGTGTCGAGCAGGCGGTGCAGGATGGTCGCATCCACGTCGTCGACGGCTTCGAGATCATGCGCGCGCGCCGCGTCGACGGGCATGTCGAGCTCATCGGCCATCGCGGCGGCGCGATGGCCACACACACGACCGATGTCGTCGTGAACGCGACGGGATTCCGCCCGGACCTCGACATGCTCCGCGAGATCCGCCTCGAACTCGACGACACCGTGGAAGCCCCGAAGCGCCTGGCGCCGCTCATCGACCCGAACGTCCACTCGTGCGGCACCGTCGAGCCGCACGGCTTCCGCGAGCTCGCCCACCCCGAGCAGGGATTCTTCATCGTCGGGATGAAGTCGTACGGCCGGGCGCCGACCTTCCTGCTGGCGACCGGATATGAGCAGGTGCGATCGGTGACGGCGTGGCTCGCGGGCGACCTGTCGTCGGCATCGAACGTCGAGCTCGAGCTCCCGGCGACGGGCGTCTGCTCGACGGACGCCGGTTCGGGATGCTGCGCATGATCACGGTTCGAGCGATGGCCGCGGCCGACTGGCCGACCGTGGAGCGCATCTACGCTCAGGGCATCGAGGACGGGGAGGCCACGTTCGAGGTCGCCACTCCCACGTGGCCGGACTTCGATGCCGGCAAGATCCGAGGTCTCCGACTCGTCGCCGTCGACGAGGGGGGTGCCGTCGTGGGGTGGGCCGCGGCATCCCTCGTCTCGAGCAGACCCGCATACAGCGGGGTCATCGAGCATTCGGTCTACGTCGAGCGCGCTGCCCGTGGGCGGGCGATCGGCCGACGCCTCCTCGAGGCGTTCATCGCGGCCGCCGACGACGCCGGCGTCTGGACGATCCAGTCGAGCATCTTCCCGGAGAACGAGGCGAGCCTGCGCCTTCACGAGTCGGCTGGATTCCGCGTGGTCGGCCGACGCGAGCGGATCGCCCGCTCCGACCGTGGGCCTCGCGCCGGCCAGTGGCGCGACACCGTGCTCATCGAGCGACGCAGCCCCCAGAGCGGCCTCGTGCCGGAGGACGTGCATAGACTCGGATCGCCTGTCAGGGCGGCGGAAGGAAACGGAATGCGTGAGAAGCCCACTGTCCTGTTCGTCTGCGTGCACAACGCCGGGCGCTCGCAGATGGCCGCCGGATTCCTGCGCCGGCTCGCGGGCGACCGTGTCGAGGTGCTCTCGGCCGGCTCCGAGCCCAAGGACGCGATCAACCCGATCGCCATCCAGGCCATGGCTGAGGAGGGGATCGACATCGCGGGGAACGCGCCCAAGATCCTGACGGTGGATGCCGTCAGGGAGTCGGACGTGGTCATCACGATGGGATGCGGCGACGCCTGCCCGATCTTCCCGGGTAAGCGCTACGAGGATTGGGATCTCGACGACCCGGCAGGTCAGCCGATCGAGGTCGTGCGACCGATCCGCGACGAGATCCGGGCGCGCGTCGAGGCTCTGGTCGAGGAGCTGCTTCCGTCGCGGGCCTAAGCGCGAGGCGCACGCCCGCGGGCGTGCTCACCCCGCGGTCACAGACCGCCGAGCTCCTGCGGATGCGTGAGCCGCCACCACGCGGTCGGTGGGCGGATGTCGCCTGATACCGTCACCGGCACGGTCGTGGTGTTCGTGCCCGCCGTGAAGGTCACGCTTCCGACCAACGCGCCGTCCGCGTAGGAGGATGGCGTCGTCATCTTCAACGTCGTCGTGATGGGGGTGTTCGACCACGTGAAGATCGACGCATTCTTCGCCACGACGATCTGGGCGGTCGACCCCCACGCGGTCGAGTACGTGCCGATGCGTTGGCCGGATGAGGCGACCTCGACATCGTGGAATCCTTGCCGGATGCTCGCGAGCAGGTGCGTGACGTCGTCATCCACGGACTGATGCGTCGCGCCGCCGAGCACCACCCCGGTGACGTTGACGGGATGCGTGTCGCCGACGACGAAGGATGCGGTGTACAGCAGGTTGTAGGTGCCGTCGCCGAGGTTTCCCGTCTTGAGTCCTGTGATCCCCTCCGTGCCGAGCAGGTCATTGGTGTTGGACTGCGAGCCGGGTCCGGGAAGCGAGATCGACTTCGTCGATGCGATCGCCGCGACGGCCGGGTTCGCGGCGGCGAGCTTGCCGAGCGTGATGAGGTCGGTCGTCGTGCTCGTGTTGCGCGCGCTCATGCCGGTCGGCTCCACGATGGTGGTACTCGTGAGCCCGTTCGCGGCGAGCCACTTCTTCGTCGCGCTCACGTAGCCGCCCGGCGAGCCGAACGCCCAGTTCGCCACCGCCTCCGCGTAGTTCGCCGCGGAGGGCAGCAGCAGCATCGCGAGTGCGTCGTGCTCGGACATCGTGCTGCCCGTGGGCATGGCCGCGATCGCTGCGCCCATCACGTAGTACTTGTCGTACAGCGCATGGTCGGCCTTGGTGAACGTGAGCGTCGGCCCGGCATCGGTCGCGCTCTTCAGCGGCTTCGCGTGGAGGACGACCAGTGCGGTGATCAGCTTGCTGATGCTGGCGATGGGCCGCGGCGCATCGCCGCCGCTCTTCGCCCAGACGCCGCTCGCGGCCGCGCCGACGTACTGGTCGGCCCCCGTCATCGAGATCGCCGCTGCGCCTTCCGGCGGCAAGGCGAGGGTCGCCGCTGCGGGCAGTGCCACATCGGGTTCTGCGGCTGTGCCGGTCGGTGGGTGCAGGGGGGCGTTGAGCGCCCACGTGACGTAGCCGCCGCTCGCGAGGAGCAGGGCAACGATCACGATGGCGGTGATGAGCAGGGCCCGCCGGGCGCTGCGGTGATCGTGCGGATCCCGTGCCTCGCGGCGATCGGAGTACTCCCGCTCGTTGCGCATCAGCTCCATGAGATCCGAGAACTCGTCGGGCTGCTGGAGGTCGGTCGTCATCGCGGCCCCCGTCCGCTCGTGCGCCCGGGCGTGGGGATCGACCCGTGCTGTGCCGCAGGTGGCATCCGTCTCCTTCGTAAAGTCTCAGGAGATATCTATCACGTCTGGCCGACAGTCGACGCCACGAGCCCTCTCGCCAGCCTGAGGAAATCCCCAGTCTTCGCGGGCGGGGGCGTCAGGCGACGAGATGGATGACCCCGGCGAGGCCCACCTCGCCGAGGTCATCTCGTCGACACGGGAACGTTATCGGCGACCCGAACGCCGGCTCCACCGTGTCGATTGTTGTTGCTTCATAAGCGTATGGGTGGAGCCGGATTCGGCTCGGAGGGTTGACTCCTCGACATGGATGCTGTATGCCCGTGCGACGCACCAGGCAGGCCGGGCATCCCCTCCTGCGCCCTCAGTCGCGGAAGATCTGGATCGCCTCGCGAGCGGCGTAGAACACGATGATCAGTCCGACGGCGGAGTCGGCCCACCACCAGTCGAGCGCGTAGTCGAGAACGATCCCGACGAGCACGCTCGTCGCAAGGATCCCGTCGATGATGGTGACCCGAGCCTCCGTGAGGAGGACCGGATTCCCGAGCCGACGTCCGACCGCCCGTTTGCCCCACGCGAGTGCGAACATGGCGAGCGCGGTGAGCGCCGTCCACACGATGCCGCCGATCATCGGGGTGGGGTGGTGCGCCGTCAGAAGGGCGATCGTGGACTGGAAGAGCAGATACACCGCGAGAAGCGCGAACGCCCATCCGATGAGGCGCAAGGCGCGGTGCTGACGCCGCTCGTCGGTTCCGGTGAGCTCCCAGATGACGACGGTGCTCGCCCCGATCTCGATCAAGCTGTCCAGGCCGAAGCCGAGCAGGGCGACGGATGCGGAGCGCCACGCGAGGATCGCGAGCAGCGCGACGCCCACCACGTTCCACGCCAGCGTGGCGATCTCGAGGCCGATGCCCGCACGGCGCAGGCGCGCCGCATCCATCGTCATCATCAGGATGCGGGCGAGTCCGGGTCGCGCCGCACGCCGACGAGGAACTCGTCGATGTTCTTGACGTGCGCGCGCACGCTCTGGTCGGCTCGGACGGCGATGCGCGTCGCGTCCTCTGTCGAGAAGACCAGGGCGTCGCCCTCGAGACAGTGGCCGACCCAGCGCAGCCGCACGCGCCCGACGCGGTGGATGCCGTCGACGTGCGCCAGCGCGTGCTCGACGCGGCGGAGGAGGTCGGGCTCGATGCCGTCCATGAGCCGGCGGCCGATCGAGCGAACGGTGCCGATCAGCAGTACGAAGATCGTCGCCGAGATGACGAGGCCGGCGATCGGGTCGGCGAGGGGGAAGCCGAGCAGCACCCCGACCCCGCCGATGACGACTGCGAGCGAGGTGAATCCGTCGGTGCGCGCGTGCACGCCGTCGGCGACGAGGGCAGCGGAGCCGATGCGGCGGCCGACGCGGACGCGGTAGATCGCAACCGCCTCGTTGCCTGCGAAGCCGATGAAGCCCGCCACGATGACCCAGCCGACGTTGTGCAACTGCTGCGGATGCAGGAGGCGATCGATGGACTGCCAGGCCGCCAGGATGGCCGAGAGCGCGACGACCGCGACGATGAACAGGCCCGCGAGGTCCTCCGCCCGACCGTATCCGTAGGTGTAGCGACGGGTCGCCGCCCGGCGGCCGAGGACGAACGCGACCCACAAGGGCACGGCCGTCAGCGCGTCGGAGAAGTTGTGGATCGTATCGGCCAAGAGCGCGACCGATCCACTGAGGAAGAACACGGCCGCCTGCAGCATGGTCGTGACGAGCAGGACGGCGAAGCTGACAATCAGGGCGCGGATGCCGGCCCGGCTCGCCTCCATCGCGTCATCGATCGAGTCCGCCGCGTCATGCGTGTGCGGCACGAACAGGCCGTACAGGAATCCCGTGAACCCGCTCGGATGCTCGTGCTCGTGCTCGTGCTCGTGGTCGTGGTCGCCGTGCGAGTGCGCGCTGTGCGAGTGCCCGCTGTCCGAGTGCGCGCTGTGCGAGTGCCCGCTGTCCGAGTGGGCGTGGTCGTGCGAGTGGTCGTCGTCATGGTCAACGCCGTGTTCGTGGATGCGGCTCATACGGTCTCCCGATTCGCATGGTGGTGGCGCGGGGTTCCGCCGAGCGAGTGCTCGGCCTGGTAGATCGCATCGGCGACCAGGCGCGAGGCGTGCTCGTTCTCGAGCCGGTAGAAGACCCGTTGGCCTTCCTGACGTGTGGAGACGATGCGAGCGAGGCGGAGCTTCGCGAGATGCTGGGACACGGCGGCGGGCGACTTGTCGACCATGTCGGCGAGGTGGTTCACCGAGAGCTCACCGGAGTCCGTGAGCGCCAGGATGATGCGTACGCGAGTGGCGTCGGCGAGCATCGCGAAGACCTCCACGGCCAGTTCGACATACGGGCTGTCGGTGGAGTATCCGCATCCCTGCTTATCTGCAGTCATACGCAGATAATACCTCGACATCGGCAAGAGATCTGTTCGATCGCGGCGGTACCATGACCGTATGCCGCTCTACATCCTGGATGGCTGGAGCAGGGAGATCCTCGCGCGGAGGTTCAGAACAGCTCGCTCGGAATGGGTCACCCGCATCTGGGTCGTGATCGCGTGGGTCGCTGCCATCGCAGTCGCCTGGGTGTGGCTGGCGATGGCGGAGCGCCGGTCAGCCGCACGGGACGGACTCCGCGTGCAGACCGCTGTCGGCGGTCCGGCCTCCGCGAGCGATCACTAGCAGGTCGACGACGATCGACCGGTCGAGGATCGCTCGTTCAATCGACGGCGAACGTGAGTGTCTCGACATGCTCGATTCCGTCTGCGTACCAGACGAAGTCGGCGCTGTTGATGGCCTCTGTCGGCTGCGGTGCGACGGCGTACCGGTTGCGGTCGTGGAGATCGGTCCAGCTTTCCTCGTCGAGACCACCGGCATAGATGAGCGACATATGGAAGACCCACTCGTCGAGCGGCAGTTCACCAATGCGCTGAAACGTTGTCGAATCCAGCAGCGATGTCAGGCTCTCGTATGCGTTGACGAGTGATGGGGTCCGGCTCAGCCGCGCGATGACGATCTGGAATGGAGAAGGGAACCCGTCGACAGCATCCACCTGCAGTTCGATCGGAGGCTGGCTGCGAGCCCACGCCGCGAGTGTCTCCTTGAGTTCCTCAACACGGTCGGGCTCGAAGAAGCCACGCAACGTGACATGTCCCGCGTTGGGGTGGCCGACCGCGTGCGGGATCGATTCCCGCAACTCGACGGTTCTGGCGTCCCAGAATGACTCGACTTCACTCTGCGGCCGAAGAACGAGGTACTGCTGGCCGTCGAGCGAATCGAGCAATGCAGGATCTGTGATGAACGCTCTCGTCACGTCGCCGCCTTCGTGAGTTCATCTGGGTTGCACCACGCTATTGCGCCGCAGCCCAAGAGGCCATTCGGTTACACGCGGTGTTTCCGCACGCCGAGAATCGCGACTCGTCTTCCTGCTCAGCTCACGCTGTGCCGATGACGCCGACCCCCACACGCAAGTATCTCGACAGACCCCCCGACGGGACCAGCATCCTCCTGCGTGCGTTCGATCGGGTGAGTCCTTGACCAGCCCCCGGGCGATGTCTGGCCAGAGCTTCCAGAGGGACGCGCGCCCCTTCTTTGCGTGGAGAGAGGTGGACACGACCTTGATCCTGTCGAGCGATTCGATGAAAGGGATGGCGTTCTCGATGTTCTCCCACGTCGACGTGCTCGAGCGGCTGGCCACCCCTCGGAGCACCCGCAACGGCGCGACACCAATCGTGCGGCGAGAGGGCGTGATCCCGTCCGAACTTCCGCCGCTTCCGTCAGTCGACTCCGTTGACCCAGACAGCTGTGTAACGCCAGAACATGCCTCGACGCATCTCGACTCCTGGGAGGGCCTCGCGGGCGATGGTTGCGATCTGATCGAACGTCTCCGCCGGTTCCGAGGTGGGCGCTGTCATGCTCTCCGGGACAGTGATCGCGCGATGCGGGTGACGGATCAGCCCCACCACCGGGTTGAGAAGCGTTGATGTCACAGCCCAGGGAAGATCGGGCGGGGCATCGCGAGCAAGCCCGACAATGACCAGACGACCACCGGGCTTCAGCAGGTTTCGCGCTGCCTCCAGCGTCCGAGCGAGCGGCAGATGGTGAAGCACGGCCACGAATGTCACGAGGTCGAAGCTCCCTCGGTCGAACACAGAAGGATCGAACGGTGCGTTGAGCACAGTGGCGTTGTTCACCTCCGCGACTGTGGTGCGCGCACGGGCGGCGGTCGCGTCGTCGGGCTCTAACCCGACGACGTCGGGCAGGACCTCGGCGAGCTGCTTGAGCAAACGCCCTGTTCCGCAACCGACGTCAAGCGCCCGATGACCACCTTGTCGATGCACTGCCTTTCCATGGCGGATTATCCACGCTGAATACGCCTCGTTGTGTGACCAGGGGTGGGCCGCGTTGAATCGACTCAGGTTGCCGAGGAGTCGCATCGTCACCCGGTTCACGCGCTGAAGTATATGTCGCCGGAGCGAGACTGCTTCGCGGATCCGGCGGAACCGGACGAGGCATCGCATCGAGCCCGCTCGAGGCCGACGGTGCCACGCGTGTGAAGGTGTTCTGGAACCGGTTGAAGAACGAGAGGTTCGTGGCTTGGAATGCGCCACGAGCGAGGCGGACACGTGCGCGATGCGGCGATCGAGATCGTGGCTTCGACGGATGAAACCAGACGCCCGGCGCCGCGCATCCGGTTAGCACCACCGCCAGGAGAGTTGCTCCCGCCCCGAGCGCGACCCACGTGCGACACCGAGGCGCAGTGGTGTGCCGGGTCGCCTCAGGCGTGCTTGTCAGCCGCGGTGGTGTCGGGCTCGGCACTCCACACCGGGGGCTTGTCGGCGCCCGACTCCTCGTCGCGTTCCGCATCTGCGCTGGTCGCCTGAACGACGCCGGCAGCATGGTGCACGGGCGCATACACCGTGTAGAGACGCAGCGGCTCATCGCCCGTGTTGAGGACGTCATGCCATGTGCCTGCGGGGACCTGGATGCTCCAGCCCTCCGACACGTCCTTCCGAACGGCCAGATTCTCGGCGGCCGACCCCATCAGGACCCGGCCCCTCCCCGCTTCGATCCGCAGGAACTGGTCGGTCTCGGGATGCGCCTCGAGGCCGATCGACTCGCCAACCGGAATCGACATGAGTGTCACCTGCAGGTACTTCCCACTCCACGCCACAGTGCGGTAGTTGCCGTTCTCGCGTGTTGCCAGATCGATGTCGAAGATGTTCGGCTCAGGGCCGTTGTCAGTGATGTCCATCGTCCCCATCCCTCCCGTAAGCCGGCCACACCGGCAGCCTCAGCGTACGCCGGGCGGCCGCCGATATGGCGCCCTTCACGAGAGTTCGGCCGCGCACAGCCAGCTGTGCGCGCCCGCGAAAGTGCCAGCGTGCACGCTTCCTTTGCTCATGGCTCAAGCGGCTCATTCGGGTTGATACTCCGGGACTCTCGGCGACGACCGCGTCGGGGTACGAGGTCGCTGAGATACAGCTTGGGCAGCATCTTCGCCACGGCGAGTGCTGCGTACATGATCGTGTTGATTGCGACGAACGCGGCGAGAAACTGGAAGGCGGGAGTCGTGAGCAGCTCCACGGGCAGCAGCACACCTCCCGGAACTGCGCCAATCGTTGCGATCATCGGTCGTCCTCTGCCTTGGCCAGTGGCTGCTGTGCGACGTTTCCCCAACTCGCTTTTCGGCCTATGGCGATGTCGAGGATGCCCTTGACGTAGACGAGGTTGAGGAAGATCGCGTAGGTCAGCTCGGGAAAGAGGGTCGCGGCGAGGAGTCGGGCACGCCAGCCTCCCCGCCATACAGTGACGAGCCGTTCCAGGACGAAGATCAGTCCGACGATGATCCAGAACGGGAACCAGATCCAGTTGTCCAGCGCGAGGATCATGAGCAGTAGAAGCAGCAGGTAGCCCGCGATTGCGACAACTCCGTAGCCGATGCCGAGCTGCTGGGCCCAGTAGCGAACCACGGGGGGACGATATCCGTAGCTGCCGAGGTTCTCGACTGCTCCGCGCTGCCAGCGCAGCCGTTGCACCCACAGCGCACGCCAGGTCGGCATCACCTCGGTGACGACCGTGCAATGTGCGGGTGAGATCATCAGCCCACCCAGCGACTTGATGGCCAGGGTGATCTCGTTGTCCTCGGTGAGAACGAGGGTGTCGTACACATCTCCCCGCACTCCGGGGATAGAAGTGCCACGTGCGTCGGCAACCGCTTGCAGCGCCCGGGGGCGGAAGATCGACGCGGTGCCTGTGAGCACGAAGACCCGTCCCCGCCTGCGGCGAATCTCGCGGGCGTAGCGGGTGTACTCGTTGCGCTGGAACTGGCCGAGGAGGCCTGCGCCCTCTTCGCCGTAGAACAATCCACCGACAGCCATCAGTGCCCGATCATCGGTGAGCCGCTGGATGGCTGCGGCCAGGAACCCCTGGTCCAGGGTCGTGTCCGCGTCCATCACCATGACCGTGTCGTTGGCGCCGAGGCCGGCTAGCACGGCCGGCAACGCCTGGTTGAGCGCCCCGGCCTTCTTCTTTGTGTTCGCGATGGTCTCGAACACCTCGACTCCCGCTGCCCGGGCGAGCGAGACGGTGTCATCGGTGCAGTTGTCGGCGACGACGATGATGCGCGCGGGCGGGTGAGACTGTGTGTACAACGAGGCGATGGTGTCCGCAATGCAGCCGGCTTCGTTGTGGGCCGGGATCAGCACCGTCACTGTCACCGGGCCGGCGTAGATTCCGCGGGTCTCCGCCATCACCCGCTTGGGCGCGAGCGGCATCCCCTCCCAGTCGTCACTCGTGCGGGCGCGTGTGGTGACCCGGCGCTCGATCAACGCGACGACAGCGGCGACGAGCAGCGCAAAACCGGCTCCCGCCACGATCACACTGGTTGGCGGTCGCGAGGGGGAGTACATCACCTCCCACATGCCCAAGATGTACACCGTCGTCGGCGTGTCCCACCCCGCGGGATTCTGCATGGTGGCGAAGGCGGCCAGGCCGACCAGCGCTGCACCGAGGAGCGCAAGACCGATGAGAGCAACGCCGACGAAATGCTCGAACCTTCTCATTTTCCGTCTCTCCTGGCCGTCGCAGGATGCTGTGAGCAAAATATATCGGGCAGCACGGGGTAGCTCCTACTGTCTGCCAGCCCTCGCAAGACGGGGCGCATTTCGCTGCTCGGGCACAGCGATCCCGTCAGGATCCAGCGGACGGCCCAGCAGAAAGCCCTGCGCCGACTCACAGCCGACCGACCGCAGCAGCGCCACCTGATCCTCCGTTTCGACCCCTTCGGCTACCACGCGAAGACCCAATGCGTCCCCCGTCTCGACGATCATCCGTAGCAGCCTTTGCGCAGACGTGGTGGTGTCCGTGAAGCGCCGGTCGACCTTCAGGATGTCTATCGGGAACTCCTCGAGCCGTGCAATCGAGCTGTATCCGGTGCCGAAGTCGTCGATGCCGATCGCGATTCCGTCCCGGCGTAACTCATCGAGGTGCTTCACGGCGATGGAATCGTCGATCAACACGGTCTCAGTGATCTCCAGGATGAGTTGAGCCGGCTCAATCCCGGCGGCGCCCACCGCCTCACGCACCTCCGCCAACACCCGTGGCCTGGAGATGTGACGCCCGGAGATGTTTACCGCTACCGCGAGCCAAGGCGAGTCCGAGTGCTCGTTCCACTGGGCGAGCTGTCGCGTGGCTCGGCGAAGCACCCACGCCCCCAGATCGCAGACGAGCTCGGACTGCTCGGCGATCGGTATGAACTCTGACGGCGGCAGCAGCCTCCCGTCCCGAGGCCAGCGGACAAGCGCCTCGAAACCCTGCACACCCCCCGAGGCCAAGTGGATGATCGGTTGGTACTGCACGACCAGCTGATCCGCCTCGATGGCGCGTGACAGATCACGCTCCATCGCCGTCCGGGCGTGCGACTCCCGCCGCATCTCGGCGTCGAAGACCGCGACCCGGCCACGCCCGGATCGCTTCGCCCGATACAGCGCCGCGTCCGCCTCCTTCAACAGCGCATCAGCATCCGTGTCGTGGCCTTGGCTGAACGCCACGCCGATACAGGCACCGATGGCGACCGTCTCCCCGTCCGCGACCGTAACGGGTGCGGACAGGATCGGTACAAGCCGGTCCGCGACGGCGACGGCGTCCGCCTCTTGGGTCAACGGAGCCAGCAGAATCACGAACTCGTCCCCGCCCAGCCGGCAGGCGACATCGCCGGCGCGGATGTTCCCGCGCAGGCGCCTGGCCACCAGCCGGAGCAATTCGTCGCCGGCCCCGTGGCCCAACGTGTCGTTGACCCGCTTGAAACCGTCCAGGTCGAGGAACAGCAGCGCGACCCTGTCGCCCGCACGCGACGCCCCGCTCAGGGCTGCGGTGATCAACTGCAACGCCTGCGCACGGTTCGGCAGGCCGGTGAGCGCATCATGGGCCGCTTGATAGGCCAGCGCGCCCTGCGCCTTGATTCGTTCCCGATTTGCGTCCGCGATCTGATCGATCGCAACCTTCATGCGCGCGATCAGCAGGGCGAACATGACCAGCGCTGCAATGCCGATCGGCCAGCCGTCAATGGGCACGCCGGACAGGTGCTCAATGATGAGAACCACGGGCGCGACGAAAGTCGCAAGTGCGAGCGCCGCCAATCGCCCACCGGTGAACTCGATGCCCACCTCAACGGCCCGCTCCGACAGGGTACGCATCGAGGGATGCAGCGCTGCCGCGCCCCACAGCGCGTAGGATGCGAGCCACAAGGCGTCGAGGCTGGTGCGGGGCGCGCTCAGCAGATTCAACCGCACAGCGGCAAGGTCCACCACGATAAGCATGACGACGGCAAGCACCAAGAGCGTCAGCGAGGCACTCCGGCTACCGGGAACCGTGATCAGACCGATCAGCATCCCGAGGAGAACGATGTCTGCAATCGGGTAGGCCGCCGATACCGCGGCAGCCAGCCACGACTCCTGGTGGATCGCGATCGTCGGCGCCGCCAGCAGCACCCACACCAGCAGCCCCAACCCGACCGTGAGGATCGCGCTGTCGAGGAACCCTGCAAGATCACGGAGAGGCCGACGAGCGCGGATCAAGAGAACCAAGCCCGCGGCAAAGAACGGGTATGCCGCCAAATAGAAGACGTCAGCGACACTCGGAAAAGGGTCCTGGCCCTGCACGCGGGCGATCCAGCTGAATATCCCGTCGGCCACCGAGGATAAGAAGAGACCCCCCGCCATCAGGTACCACGCCGAAGGCACAGACGGATGGTTCCGATGCACACCGGCCACGATCGCGCCTGCACTGGCCAGCCCCACACCGACGTAGACCAGATCGCCCACCACACCGCTCGCCGCCACCTGGTAGAGAACGATTCCGACACAGCAGACCACTAAGAACATCCACCACGCTCGCGAGCGCTGACCGATCGCGTTCACGCACTCACCTCGCGAGTCGGTCCGATCAGCGCACGAGGGTCGCCCACCACCGCCACGCCTTGCCAATCACGGCAACCACTACAGCCTGGTTCCCCGCCAGACTCCAGGCGAAGGCTCGCGAGAATCGTGCGGACGCTCATGCCGCGAGCGTACCCCGGGCTTGAGTCCAGAGTCGGCTAACCGGTGGGACCTCGCGTGCGCGTGGGTCTGCAGCCAAGAATCATGAGCGTGACCACGCCTGCGATCGCCGCGATCAGCAGTTCGGCGGGATTTCGCCGGAGACGCCGGACCCACCGCACCACATCAGCGAGAAATCAGGCAAGTGATCATCTGAACGATGCGTCGCGACTTGCGCGATGAACTGGCTGTACACGCCGAGGGCTGACAGCACACTTTCGTCCGGGGAGAATGCGGGGAGCACCGCTGAGGATGGGAGTGCCATGAAGTTCCTCGAAGATGTGCCGCGATTCCTGTTCTTCACTGGCAAGGGGGGCGTGGGCAAGACGTCGGTGGCCTGCGCGAGCGCCGTCACACTGGCGGATCGGGGCAAAGCGGTGCTCCTGGTCAGCACCGATCCGGCCTCCAACATCGGCCAGGTCTTCGGCCTGACTATCGGCAACAGCATCACCCCGGTCACGGCCGTTCCGGGGCTGTCGGCGCTGGAGATCGATCCGGCGGCCGCGGCGGAGGCCTACCGGGAGCGGATCATCGGCCCCCTGCGCGGCAGTCTCCCGGATGCCGAACTGGACGGCGTGCGCGAGAGCCTGTCGGGATCGTGCACCACCGAGATCGCCTCGTTCGACGAGTTCACCGACCTGCTCTCCGAGAACGAGGAATCCGCCTCCTACGATCACGTGATCTTCGATACCGCCCCGACCGGCCACACCATCCGGCTGCTCCAGCTCCCGGGCTCCTGGAGCGAGTTCCTCACCGCCGGAGGCGAGGCGACCTGCCTCGGACCGCTGTCCGGACTCGAGCGGCACAAGTCGGCGTATGCCAACGCGGTCCGAGTGCTGGCCGATGCGCAGCGCACCCGGCTCGTGCTCGTTACGCGTGCGCAGCGTTCTGCCTTGTCCGAGCTCGATCGCACGTTCCGGGAACTCCACGAGATCGGCATTCTCGGCGGTCATGTCGTCGTCAACGGCGTCATGCCGAAGACGGCGGATGACGATGCTCTGACCCTCGCGGTTCATCAGCGCGAGTCCGCCGCACTCGCCGATATGCCGGCGCGCGTCGCCGCGCTCCCCAGGGACGTGATCGATCTCAAGCCCGACAACGTGATCGGGGTGGACGCGTACGCGCCCTCTTCAGCCCCGCGCCGCCGCTCTCACCGACAGCGGATGCCGGGCCCGACCTGCTGATCCCGGAAGCACCTCTGTCGGCGCTGGTCGACGAGATCGACCGGGACGGCCATGGGCTGGTGATGTGCATGGGGAAGGGCGGCGTCGGCAAGACGACCATCGCATCGGCCATCGCCGTCCGCCTCGCCGAACGAGGGCATCCGGTGCTGCTGACCACCACCGACCCGGCTGCGCATCTCGCGCAGACCTTGGACAACTCCGCTGTCGACAACCTGACCGTCTCGCGGATCGATCCGGAAGCAGCGATCCAGGCCTATCGGTCCCGGGTGATGGCGTCCAAAGGAAAAGACCTCGACGAGGATGCGCGAGCCGCGCTGGCAGAGGACCTCATGTCACCGTGCAATGACGAGATCGCCGTGTTCCACGAGTTCTCGCGCGCGATCTCGCAGGCCCGGCGCACCTTCGTCGTCCTCGACACCGCGCCCACAGGGCACACGCTCCTGCTTCTGGATGCCACGGGCTCCTACCACCAGGAGATCACCCGGCAGATGGGCGACGGGATGTCCCTCATCACACCGCTCATGCGGCTGCGCGATCAGAGCCTCACGAAGGTGATCCTCATCACCAACGCGGAGACCACGCCGGTGCTGGAAGCCGAAGAGCTCGCGGACGACCTTCGCCGCGCCGGCATCCAGCCGTGGGCGTGGGTCGTCAACAACTCCCTTGCCGCCGCTAAGCCGCGCTCGCCGTTTCTGCGGACGCGCGCGCGGAACGAGCTGGACCCCATCGCCCGAGTGGGCTCCCACGCATCGCGTCTGGCGATCGTGCCGATGCAGCCCGAGGATCCCGTCGGGCAGATCCGGCTGGCTGCCCTCACCGAGGCCTCGTCCTCTCCGCGGGAAAGTCTGGATGCTGCCGAATAGGCGATCCTCCAGCCGACGCTCTGCGGCTGTTCTCCGATACGCGCGCATCAAGCGGTCGCGGGCGCCGCAACTGCAGATCGAAGATACGACCAAACGAGTCGCCATCTTCCGCACGCGCGCGCTCCCACCGCGCCCGCTCCGACCGGTCCGGATCGTTCACAACCTGTATTGTCCGGGACTGCCCCGACCGTTACAGCACCGTCACCACCATCGGCGCCTGAGGAGCCGAGACTGCATCGGCAAGCGAGTTCCATCTGCGGTCGAAGGGTACCGGTAGCGTGAGAGGATGGCTGCCGATCGTGAGAACGAGCTGATGAATCGCGAGATTCACACTGCGTATCTCGAGGTGCTGGACCGACTCGGTGAGCTCGTCGAGGTGTGCGCCGCGGTCGAGGGTGACGGTGCGCAGCTGCGACAGGCAGTGCAGGAGAAGTTCGGGCTGAGCCCGTTCGCGGCCGATGCGGTCCTGTCCCTCCAGGTGAGACGGTTCACGCCAGGCGAGCGACAGAAGATCCGGGACGCGCTGGCCGACATTGACCGACGGCTCGGCGAGGACAGCCCGTGAACCCGCCGATGTCCGGTCGCCGAGGACTCAACGCACGGACTGAAGCATATTGACGCGGTGGGCCGGGGCCGCGAGACTGCGAGCATGAACGGTCGTTGCGATCAATGCCGCGCACGGCTGCGCGGAGCGGGACACAAGACATCCACGCGTGTTCTGTGCGATGACTGCTCGGCACAGTTCAGCGGTCTCGCCGCCGGCTTTCTCGCGGGAGGCAGCGTCGCCGATGCCCTCAGTACCGCGGGTTGGAATGTCGCGCTGACGAAGCACCGCGCCGATCGCTGAACGGGGAGCATCGCTGGGGCACCGCGCATCGATGGTCGTTCATCTGCTGTGCGGACATTCATCCCCAGCGTGAGGGCCGTTGCGGAACAGGTCGCGATCCGGAACGCTCGCTCGCCGCGAGATCCTCGCGGCTTACGTCAAGGTGCTGGATGGCCTCGGAGAGCTTGTCCAGGTTTGCTCGGAAGTCGAAGGCGACACTCAGGAGCTTCGACGTGCGGTGCAGAGGGCGCTCGAGCTCAGCCCGATCGCAGCTGACGCCGTCCTTTCCCTCCAGGTGAGACGCTTCACGCCACACGAGCGACTGAAGATCAGGGACGAACTGACCGACCTTGAACTGTGGCTAGACAGGAACGGCGTCGCGTAAACCGACCCCCACCCGGCGGCGTCAAATGAGCCGAGCGGGTCTGACGAAGTTGGCGGTGTCCAGTCAACCGTCGCCTGCGAGACTCCCAATATCGTTAACGCGACTCCAGGAACTGGGAGAGCGACAGAGGCTGTCGCCCGGTCACGCGCTGGACGTCGTCGGTCACTCCGGCGAGCTCGCCTGCCGCGATGGCCGCGTAGTTGGAGATCCAGGCGTCGTACTGCCACTGCTGCGCCTTCCAGTGCTTGCGTGACTCGTAAGCTTCGGGGAGGGTCTCATCGTGGAATGAGATGGCGCGGCCGAGCCGGCTGGAGAGCACCTCTGCGACTTCCGCCATCGTCAATTCCTCCGGACCTGTCAGATCGTAGGTGACATCGGCGTGAGAGTCCGTGTCCTGCAGCACTCGCGCGGCGACGCGGGCGACATCGGCTCGCGCGACCATCGCGGCGCGGCCTTCGCCCGCAGGACCGCGGATGACGTCATCCTGACCGACCATCCCGTCCACGAAGTCGAGGTAGAGGTTGTCGCGGAGGAACGTGAACGTCATCCCCGTCTCTCGGATTCTCTGCTCGGTCGCGTAATCGTCTCGAGCCATGATGAAGGTGGCATCCGGTGCCGCGCGGAAGAACGATGTGTAGACGATGTGCCTGACGCCTGCCGCTGCGGCGGCGTCGACGAACGTCACCTGCTCAGCCAGCCGATTCTCGTTCTCGGCGGCTGAGACCATGAAGAGCACCGCTACGCCCTCGAGGCCCGAGCGCGCCGCATCGGCGTCGGCGTATGCGGCCTGAAGCACGGCGCTGCCCGGCAGTCGCGGTGCTCGGACCGGGTCTCGGGCAAGCATCCGGAAGGGGACTCCCGCGTCGGCCAATGCCTCCGCAGTGAGCCGGCCAACCGTTCCGGTCACCCCGGTGACAGCGAGAGAGGGGAGGGAGGTGGCACCTCCGGAATGCGATTCTGCTGCGGTCGTCATGACGGTATCAAACCGTCGCTCACAGCGCCGCGGCAACAGTCACCGTCCCCGGACGGCGGCGCAGTCACGGGGCGAGTATCGAAAGGCCTGCCCGCGCCCAGCGATTTCTGACGACAGGCGCCCGCCGATGGAGGGGCCAACGGTGCTCGGTAATGGACGGCGAACGAGCGCGCCAGGATCCGTACGGGAGCGCCTCCACCAAGCAATGCCCGGGAGCGGATCGGCCGGCGGGTGGCTGGTTCCGGTTTATTGGAGGGCGCGGAGGTAGCGCTTCTTTGCAATCGTCTGTGCGACGCGGAGTGCTGGATAGAGCAGTCGCCAGGGTTGCTGGAGTGCCGGTCTAGTCAGTGATCGCACGGTGAGGGAAACGATGTCGCCGTCACGATGCACGATGAAAGCTTCCTCACCGTCGACCGGGTGGCCCAGCCGCGTCTGGTAAGCGAAGCCGACCCGGTCTTCCTTAGCGACGACGGCGACAACCTGCACTGGTTCGCTGATTCGGATGCCGAGGACTCGTGCGGTGATGACCAGCGTCTGTCCAGGCGTGACAGGCCCACTGTCCACGTTGAAGCCGCTCGCGGTCTTGACCCGCCACAACAGGACATCGCGACTCGCACGTTCCCAAGCTGCAACCCCACGCCCGATGACCGCCGTGACCTCCGCGCGACCTGTTCCAGCGCTCGCTGTCGCAGAGTAGCCTCGGGCTCAGGCGGTCGGACTGGGGCGGCGCCGCACGCAATGCGATCCATACTGTGCCAGTACGTGTGCCACGCGACTTTCACAGGGGTCGCGATCCCAGTGTTTTCTAGGCAGAACAAGAGCGGAGGATGGGGGATTCGAACCCCCGAGGGCTTGCACCCAACACGCTTTCCAAGCGTGCGCCATAGGCCACTAGGCGAATCCTCCTGGGAGCCCCGGAGGGCCGCCGACCATCCTACCTTGCGGCGAGCGCACCCGACGAACCGGAGGCTCCGGCGTACACCGAGCCGGGCCGGATGAACAGCGACCGGGGGAGGAGCACGGCCCGCCAGCGGGTGCGCGCAGGCACGGAGGCCAGCAGTGCGACGCGGACGGATGCCGCCGCATCCGGCAGCGAGTCGCCCTGCCAGTACCCGCGCAGACCGCCGCGTCCGTACGAGGCGCGCTCGATCGCGGCCAACAGCAATCCGACTGAATCGAGCGGCACCGGATGCTGCGCCGCCAGCCTTCCGGCGAAGGACCGGGGCGACTCCGCCGCGGGCACGGAGAGCCCGATGTCGATCGCTGCCTCCTGCACATAGGTCCAGGCCGCGGCCGCGTTCTCCTCGCGCGCGGCGGTGAGCAGGCGGCGGCGCCGGAGGACGCCGATCACGCTCGGAATCGCTGCAGCCATCATCAGCCCGACCAGGGCGGCGATCCACGGCACGGGGTTGGCGACGGCGGCAGCTGCGGCGGCGGCGGCGGAGTTGCCGTTCGTCACATCCAGCTTGTTTCCGGCCTCATTGCGCGCCGGCGTAGGCGTGCGAGCGTTCGTGGTCGGCGCGCTCGTGCTCGTCACCGGGGAGCCCGGCGCGGCGGCCGCCGCGAACGCCGTCGGCACACCGAGACCCTTGGTCGGATCGAATTGCACCCAGCCGATGCCCTGGAAGAAGACCTCGGGCCACGCGTGCAGCTCCGAGCTCATGACCGTGTACAGGTTGGGGTCGGCACCCACCTGCGATGAGGCGGTGCCGGGCAGGTATCCGACGACCACACGGGAGTGCATGCCGAGCAGGCGCGCCATCAGGGCGAAGGCCGACGCGAAGTGGATGCAGTAGCCCTCCTTCTTCTGGAGGAACGCCTCGATCGACTTCACCCCGGAGTCGTCGAACCCGCCGGCGCGCGGCGCGAGCAGCGAGTACGTGAAGTCGGGACCCCGGAACCAGTTCTGCAGATCGAGGAGGGCGTCGTAGTCCGTCGCGGCACCCGACGTGACGTCATGGGCGAGCTTCGCGATGTCCGCGGGCACCGCGCGGGGCACGGAGGCGGTCAAGGGCGAACCGGCCGCGGAGGCGTTCACGATCGTCGCGGAGGAGGCACGGATCTGCTCCGACGTCGGCGACGGCACCTGGGTGGTGATCCCGTACGTCTGCCCTGCCGACGTGTCGACGGTCCCCACGATCGTGCGGTTGTCGCGTATCACCGCCCACTCGGCTCCGAGGTTCGCGACGCCTGTGACGGGGTAGGGCACCGGGAGCCACCGTGACGTCAGGTTGATGATGTCGACGCGCGTCGTCGTCTTCGTGAGGGCGACACCGCGGTCGACGTCAACCTTCGGGAAGCTCGACGTGCGGATCACCGGCGATGCCTGCCCCTTGTCGGGCTGCCAGTCGGCGCCGGAGAAGTCGGAGAGGGTCGCCACTCGCAGATAGGGGGCAGATCCACCGGATGTGTGGACCTGCAGCACCTCGGTGTCGATGGGGCGGCGCAGATCGTTTCCGAGCCGCAGTGACGGATCGATCGAGACCGAGGCACCGCCGAGCCCCGCCCGGGCGGCAGGTTGCGGCAGCAGCGGCGTGACGATGAGCGCGACCACCAGCGCGATCGCCCCGATGCTGGCGGCCATCGCCGTCGTGCTCGACCTTGCCGGCGGGGGCCCGCCGCGGGGGTCGGCGCGGGCGGGCGTGACAGGCAGGGCGCGCTTGGGGATGCCGGCATCCGTCTGTTCTCGTCGCAACTGCGTGTCCGTGCGGATGAGGAACAGGATGCAGATCGCCAGCAGCACGAAAGCCGCCGGGTCGAAGTCGCCCGGGACGGCGATCGCCGGCGCGAGCGACAGCGCGATGAGGCCCACGGAGGCCAGCAGCGGCATCCGCGCCGTGAGCACGACGTGGTCGAAGACGATCGCGAGCAGCCCGGCGAGAGCAGCGATCACGACGGAGAGACCCATGCGCGGTTCGAGCGGCGCGCTCCCGTACTGGACGTCGTCCAGCGCCGACTGCACGGCCGTGAAGGCGGCGTCGACGGTGGTGCGCGTCGGAATGATGAACAGGATCGCCGTTCCCGCGAAGAACTGCGCGGTGACCGCGGCGACCCAGACCACCGCCTCCGCCACGGTCACGCCGACCGCCGGCACGCGGAGCCCGCGCATCAGGACGCCTGTCGCGAAGACGAGAGTCGCCACCACCAGCGCTGCCAGCACCCACCACGACAGGGTGATGACCCGGGCGAGGGGGACCATCGCGGCGAAGAGCGCGGCGAGCGTGCCGCCCGCAAGGGCGAGGTCTCCCGGGCGCGGGCGCCACTGGGAGATGCCGCGGACGCGGGTCGGCTCAGGCGTGGACACGGCCCACCCTCCGGTACGCGGCGATCCACGACTCGACCAGATCGTCGCCCGGCGGCAGCAGCACGATGCGCCAGCCGGTGGCCGCGGCATCCTCGAATCCATCCGCATCCGGCCCCACGGCCACGAGCAGCGCGGGGCTTCCGATCGGTGCGTGCATCGTCGCGCGTCCCGTCGGCCCCGTGACGAGGACCGTCGGTCCGCTTCCGGTGACCATCGCGGCGGCGGTCTCCAGCGGCGAACGCCGTCCGTCGTCCACGCGTGCGGTCAGGGTCGCGAAGTGCGTCGCGAGAGCCGAGACCTCGTCGCCGTCGCCGCCGGCGATCGGATCCCACAGCTCGGTGCCGTCGGCATCCCGGATCGCCACGTGATAGCCGTCCCGCACGAGCCGTGCGACGACCGAGACGACGGCCGTGACCGCGAGCTCGAAGGCGGGATCGGCGCCGGGGCGCCGCTGCGCGCCCGGACCCCAGGCGCCGGCGGCGCGTTCGAGGATGACCGTCGCCTGCGGGGTCGACTCCTGCTCCTCCTGGCGGACCATCAGCGTGTCGCGGTGCGCGGTGGCACGCCAGTGGATGCGGCGCATCGAGTCGCCCGAGACATAGGGCCGGGCGACGAGGTTGTCGGCGCCCTGGCCGAGCTGGGTCGTGGTCGTGAGCGTGGTCCCTCCGGCCTCGCCCGCCGGATCCCACAGTGGAGGCAGCTCGACGATGGCGGGGGCGACGATGACGCGCGTCGGCCCGCCGACGGTCGTGGCACGGCGGGCGAGACCGAACGGATCGCTCGTGGTCACAGAGAGCGGGCCGAGTGGATGCGCGCCGCGCTCGGTGACCGTCACGGCGTACGTGAACTCCACCTTGCGGTCTCCGCCCGAGAGCCCCGACCCGATCGCGGGGAGGCCGCCGTGGGCGACGCCGGTGATGCCGCGTGGCAGGGCATCGCGCCACGTCCCTGCCGCGGTCGGCAGCGGGGAGCGGACGTCCATGTGCACCATGACCCGCATCTCGCCGCCCACCGACGGGATGTCGGGCGTCAGAGTGCGCGTCACGCTCTCGCTGTGGCGCACGAGGTAGAGAGTGGCGAAGCCGGCGACGTCGACCGCGATGAGGAGGACGCCGAAGTAGACGAGCTCGATGAGCCCCAGCTGCACGGCCGCCACGAAGCACAGGATGGCGAGCAGCAGCGCCCCGGTTCCCCGAGCCGTCAGTGGCCACGCCTTCCGCATTCCGAACCCCCGGAGTCCCGCGTCGCGTCAGCGCCGCGAGGCGATCGGCACCCGCACGGATGCCGCGATCTGCTCGAGCGTCTCGGCGATGCCGTCGCTCGACCGCGAGCGCGCCGCCCCGGTTCCGCGCGCCGCGATGAGCCGGTGCGCGAACACCGGGATGAGAAGAGCGGTGACATCGTCCGGGATGACGAAACCGCGGCCGTCGAGTGCCGCGCGCACCTTCGCCGCCCGCACGAGCTGCAGCGTCGCGCGGGGGCTCGCTCCGAGCCGCAGCTCGGGGTGCACGCGCGTGGCCTGCGCGAGCGCCACGGCGTACTCCTCGATGGCGGGCGAGACGTGCACCGCGCGCACCCAGCCGATGAGGTCGAGGACGCGCGCCGACGACACGACGGGCCGGATCTCGTCGAGCGGGTTGACGGTGTCGCGCTGGCGGAGCATGAGGGCCTCGGCCGCGGCATCCGGATATCCCATCGAGATGCGCATCATGAACCGGTCCCGCTGCGCCTCGGGGAGGGCGTACGTGCCTTCCATCTCGAGCGGGTTCTGGGTCGCGACGACGAGGAAGGGCTCCGCCAGCAGATGCGAGCGCCCGTCGACCGTGACCTGGCCCTCCTCCATCGCCTCCAGGAGGGCGGACTGCGTCTTGGGGGAGGAGCGGTTGATCTCGTCGGCGATCACGATGTTCGCGAAGACGGCGCCCGGCTTGAACTCGAACTCGTGCTCGACGGGGTTGTAGACGCTCACGCCCGTCACGTCGCCGGGCAGCAGGTCGGGCGTGAACTGGATGCGGCGCACCGTCGCATCCACAGAAGCCGCCAGCGCACGCGCCAGCATCGTCTTCCCCACGCCGGGAACGTCCTCGATGAGCAGGTGGCCCTCGGCGAGCAGCGCCGTGAGAGCGAATCGCACCGCCTCGGGCTTCCCGTCGATCACGCGCCCCACGACGTCCAGGATCGCGTTGGTCGCCTGCGCGAACGAGGCGTCGGTGATCGGTTCGGTGCTTTTCAGGGTGCCTGCCATGAGCCCTCCCGTGGGCGAGCGTCGGCGCTCGGTTAATCGATCGTAATGCCGCGCGTCATTGAGCGGGTCGAGCTCACGGTAGACTGTCGGAAGCTCTCCGCGAGGCGGCATCCAGGCCAACTCCCCCAGGACGGAAACGTAGCAAGGGTAACCGGGCTCTGCCGGGTTCGCGGAGAGTCTTACTTTTCCCGCGGCCTCCTTGCTTTTCCCGGTCGTCCCGTGGCCACCCGCGTAGGCTGGCGCCGTGGCGCAGAGCATCTATATCACATCCGCGGAAGGCCACTCGGGAAAGTCGACGATCGCCCTCGGCGTGCTCGACGTCCTGCGGCGGACGACCCCGCGTGTGGGGATCTTCCGCACGATCGCGCGCTCGACGCGCGAGCGCGACTACGTCCTGGAGATGCTGCTCGACCACGACGGCGTCGACCTGCCCTACGAGGCGTGCATCGGCGCGACCTACGACGAGGTTCGTGCCGATCCCGAGTCCGCCCTCGCCGGGATCGTCGAGCGCTTCAAGGCCGTGGAGGCGCAGTGCGACGCGGTCGTCGTGCTCGGCAGCGACTACACGGATGTGGGCAGCCCGGCCGAGCTGGGCTACAACGCGCGCATCGCGGTGAACCTCGGCGTGCCGGTGCTGCTCGTGCTCGGCGGCCGCGCGCAGAACGGCGAGGTGCCCGAGCAGCTGGGCACCACGGTCCCGCGCACGCCATCGGAGGTCGCCCAGCTCGCGGCCAGCGCCCTCACCGAGCTCGCACACGAGCGGGCCCATCTGCTCGGTGTGGTGGTGAACCGCGCCGACCCCGAGCGGCTCGAGGAGCTCGTGGCTTCCGTCGGCGCCGTGGTGGCGACGGGGCCGGGCGGTGGGTCGGACCGACCCGTCTGGGCGCTTCCCGAGGACCGGCTGCTCGTGGCCCCGTCGGTGCGGGACGTCATGCGTGCGGTCGACGGGGAGCTCGTCAGCGGCGACCCGGAGCTCCTCACGCGCGAGGTCCTCACGGTCGTCATCGCGGGGATGTCGATGGTCAACGTCCTGCCGCGGCTTCAGGAGAGCGCGGTCGTGATCATCGCGGCCGACCGCACCGAGGTGCTCCTGGCCACCCTGCTCGCGAACTCCTCCGGCACCTTCCCCTCGCTCGCCGCCATCGTGCTCAACGGGCCGTTCGCGCTGCCCGACGAGATCCAGCGGCTCATCGACGGCCTCGACTCGCCCCTGCCGATCCTCCGCGCGGATCTCGGCACCTACGACACGGCGACGCGGGTCATGCGCGCTCGCGGCCGTCTCGCGGCCGAATCGCAGCAGCGCTACGAGACGGCCCTGCGGATGTTCGACGAGCACGTAGACACCGCGGAACTCGTCCGGCTGCTCGGCCTCGCCCAGGCGGACGTCGTCACGCCGCTCATGTTCGAGTACGGGCTCATGGAGCGGGCGCGCACCGATCGCCGCCACATCGTGCTGCCCGAGGGCGAGGACGACCGCATCCTGCGCGCCGCCGCGACGGTGCTCGCGCGGGGGATCGCCGACCTCACGATCCTCGGCGAGGAGATCGAGGTGCGCCACCGGGCGCTCGAGCTCGGCATCGATATCCGCGCGGCCAGGGTCGTCAGCCCCTTCGATCCTGTGCTCGTCGACCGCTTCGCCACCGAGTACGCGCGCCTGCGCGCCCACAAGGGGATGACGCACGCGCGCGCCGCGGACACCGTGACGGACGGCTCGTACTTCGGCACCCTCATGGTGCACATGGGCCTCGCGGACGGCATGGTGTCCGGCGCCGCCCACACCACGGCGCACACCATCCGTCCCGCCTTCGAGATCGTGAAGACGAAGCCAGGGGTCTCCGTCGTCTCCTCGGTGTTCCTCATGGCGCTCGCGGACCGGGTGCTGGTCTACGGCGACTGCGCCGTGATCCCCGACCCGACGAGCATCCAGCTCGCCGACATCGCGATCTCGTCCGCCGCCACGGCTCGCCAGTTCGGGATCGAGCCGCGCGTGGCGATGCTGTCGTACTCCACGGGCGAATCCGGCTCGGGCGCCGACGTCGACAAGGTGCGCGAGGCCACGGAGCTCGTGCGCAAGCGGGAGCCCGACCTGCCCGTGGAGGGCCCGATCCAGTACGACGCGGCGGCCGACGCGGCGGTCGCGAAGGCGAAGCTCCCGGGGTCCGCTGTGGCGGGGCGCGCCACGGTGTTCGTCTTCCCGGACCTCAACACGGGCAACAACACCTACAAGGCGGTGCAGCGGTCGGCCGGCGCTGTGGCGATCGGCCCGGTGCTGCAGGGTCTCGCAAAGCCCATCAACGACCTCTCCCGGGGCGCGCTCGTGGAGGACATCGTCAACACGATCGCCATCACGGCCATCCAAGCCCAGGGCGACGCCGCCCAGACGGCCGAGGAGGCTCGATGACCCCGGTCCTCGTCATCAACAGCGGCTCGTCGTCGCTCAAGTACCAGCTGCTGGACATGGACACCGAGGGCGTTCTCGCGACCGGCCTCATCGAGCGCATCGGACACGAGCACGGGATGCTCGCTCACACGGTGCGCGGCGCCGCCGAGGGCGCTGCGTTCCTCGACGCGACGTACCGCGACGAGCTGCCGGTGCCCGACCACGACGCCGCGTTCACCGCGATGCTCGACGCGTTCAGGACGAACGGGCCGGAGCTCGAACCGATCGCCGTGGGACACCGGGTCGTGCACGGCGGAGCGCGGTTCTTCGCGCCGACGCTCATCACCCCTCTGGTGGAGATCAACATCGACGAGCTGTCGGTGCTGGCGCCGCTGCACAACCCGGCCAACCTCGCCGGCATCGTCGCCGCCCGCACCGCGTTCCCCGAGATCCCGCACGTCGCCGTGTTCGACACGGCGTTCCACCAGACCCTCGCGCCCGCCGCGTACACCTACGCGATCGACGCGCAGGTCGCCGAGAAGCACCGCATCCGGCGATACGGGTTCCACGGCACGAGCCACAAGTACGTCAGCGAGGTCGTCGCCGAGTTCCTGGGGCGTCCGCTGGAGAGCCTGCGCCAGATCGTGTTCCACCTCGGCAACGGCGCGTCCGCTGCGGCCATCGACGGCGGACGCTCGGTGGACACCTCGATGGGCTTCACCCCGCTCGAGGGCCTCGTGATGGGCACGCGCTCGGGCGACATCGACCCCGCGCTGCTCTTCCAGCTCGCCCGTCGCGACGGCATGGACATCGACGACCTCGACGCGCTCCTCAACACCCGCAGCGGCCTCAAGGGCATCGCGGGCGTGTCGGACATGCGCGACGTGCTCGCGGGCGTCGAGCGGGGGGATGCCGCATCGGTCCTCGCGTTCGACGTCTACGTGCACCGGCTGCGCGCGTACGCCGGCGCCTACATCGCGCAGCTCGGCGGAGTGGACGTCATCTCCTTCACCGCGGGAGTCGGCGAAAACGCCGCGCCGGTGCGCGCGGCGGCCCTCGAGACGCTCGGCTTCGCGGGAGTCGAGCTGGATACCGAGCGCAACGCGAGCCGCGAGCGCGGCACGCGCGTGATCTCGACGGATGCCTCGGCGGTGACGGTCCTCGTCGTGCCGACGAACGAGGAGCTCGAGATCGCCCAGCAGACACTGGAGGTCGCGGGCCGTGCGGGTCCGCGCTGACACGTCGCGCGCGACCCGGACTAGCCTGGATGCGGACGTACCGCGGGCTCCCCGCATCCCACCTTCAGGAGGCTTCGTGACGAGCATCGACCTTCCCGATCTGACCGCCACCCGAGCTGTGCTGTTCGATCTGGACGGTGTGCTCACGCCGACGGCGGAGGTGCACATGCGCGCCTGGCGGGCACTGTTCGAGGCACTGTTCGACGAGTGGGACATCACGCCGCCCTACACGACCGCGGACTACTACACGCACCTCGACGGGCGGACGCGCTACGAGGGCGTCGCCGCCGTCCTGCGGTCGCGCGACGTCGAGCTGCGCTGGGGCGACCCGTCCGACTCGCCGGATGCCAAGACCGTGTGCGGCGTCGGCAATCGCAAGAACGCGGAGTTCGCCGCCATCCTGCGCAATGAGGGGATCGCGCCCTTCCCGGGGTCGCTGCGACTGCTCGACGCGCTCGCGGCTGCGGACGTGCCGGTCGCCGTGGTGTCCAGCTCGAAGAACGCCGAGGAGGTGCTGCAGGCCGCCGGCATCCGCGATCGCTTCCCGGTGGTCGTCGACGGCGTCGTCGCCGCGCACGAGCACCTGGCCTCGAAGCCGGCCCCCGACATCTTCCTTCTCGCGGCGCGGCGCCTGGGCGTCGACCCTGCCGACAGCGCCGCCGTCGAGGACGCCATCAGCGGCGTCCAGTCGGCGGCCGCCGGCGGCTTCGGCATCGTCGTCGGCGTCGACCGCGGCGTCGGTGCGGACGCGCTGTCTGCCGCGGGGGCCACCGTGGTCGTCTCCGATCTCGACGCGTTCACCGCCTGAGCACCCGCACCTCGACAATCGCACCCCGTCACCCATATCCGGAAGGCATGATGATCGATCGCGACCGCTTCCCCGTCGACGAGTGGCGCCTGGTGGAGACCGCGTTCTCACCGGACGACGCCGGCGTCACCGAGACGCTCTTCGCCGTGGGCAACGGCTATCTCGGCCTGCGCGGGAACCACCCCGAGGGCCGGTTCGCCCACGAGCACGGCACGTTCGTCAACGGCTTCCACGAGACGTTCGCCATCCAGCACGCCGAGAACGCCTACGGCCTTGCCGAGGTCGGTCAGACGATCGTGGATGCGCCGGACGCCAAGGTCATGCGCGTGTACGTGGATGACGAGCCGCTGTCGCTCGACGTCGACGAGCTCCTCGAGTACGAGCGCGTGCTCGACATGCGCGACGGCGTCATGCGCCGCCACCTCATCTGGCGCACGCCATCCGGGAAGGACGTGCTCGTCGACTACGAGCGCCTCGTCTCGTTCGAGGAGCGCCACCTGGCGGTGATGCAGCTCGACGTCACGGTGCTGAATGCCGATGCGCCGGTCACGATCAGCTGCCAGCTCGTCAACCGTCAGGACGGCGAGGACGTGTACGGCGGCGCCGCTCCCGCCCGCACGGGTGCGGCGACCTTCGACCCGCGCAAGGCCGAGCGCATTCGCGAGCGCGTGCTGCAGCCCCAGGAGTTCTGGCAGGACGGGCCCCGCTCGGCGCTCAGCTATCGGGTGACGCGATCCGGGATGACGATCGCCGTGGTCGCCGACCACGTCATCGAGACCGACAACGTCTACACCGCGCGCCAACTCGTCGAGCCTGACATCGCGAAGAACGTCTTCCGGGTGCAGGCGAAGGCCGGCGTGCCCGTCCGGGTCCGCAAGCTCGTCGCGTACCACACGTCCCGCGGCGTTCCCGCCCGGGAGCTGGTCGACCGTGGTCGTCGTGTGCTGGATCGCGCTGCCACGGAGGACGCGTCCCGGTTGTTCGACCGGCAGCGTGCGTGGCTCGACGCCTTCTGGGCCCGATCGGACGTGCGGATCGGCGGCCGCCCCGATGTGCAGCAGGCGACGCGATGGTGCCTCTACCAGCTGGCGCAGGCCGCGGCTCGCGCCGACTCCATGGGAGTGCCGGCAAAGGGCGTCACGGGGTCGGGATACAGCGGCCACTACTTCTGGGACACCGAGATCTATGTGGTGCCCTTCCTCTCCTACACCACGCCCCTCTGGGCGCGGAACGCCCTGCGCATGCGCTACCTCATGCTGCCCGCCGCCCGGCGCAGGGCGTCGATGCTCAACGAGGCCGGCGTGCTGTTCCCGTGGCGCACCATCAGCGGCGAGGAGGCCTCCGCGTACTACGCGGCCGGCACCGCGCAGTACCACATCAACGCCGATGTGGCCTTCGCGCTCGCGAAGTACGTCCGTGCGACCGGAGACGAGGCCTTCCTCGAGGCCGAGGGCGTCGACATCCTCGTCGAGACGGCGCGTCTGTGGGCGACGCTCGGCTTCTGGCGCGAGGTCCACGACGTCGGCACGTTCCACATCCACGGTGTGACGGGTCCCGACGAGTACACGACCGTCGTGAACGACAACATGTTCACGAACGTCATGGCGCGGTTCAACCTGCGCTACGCCGCCCGCACCGTGCGGGAGCTGGCCGAGCAGGACGGGGAGATGTACCGGCGGCTCGTCGCACGCCTGCACCTCGACCCGGCCGAGCCGGACGCGTGGGAGATGGCCGCCGAGGCGATGCACATCCCGTACAGCGAGGCGCTCGGCATCCATCCCCAGGACGAGGTGTTCCTCGAGCGCGAGGTCTGGGACCTGGAGAACACGCCGGCCGGCAAGCGGCCGCTGCTGCTGCACTTCCACCCGTTGGTGATCTACCGGTACCAGGTGCTCAAGCAGGCCGACGTCGTGCTCGCCCTGTTCTTGCAGGGCAACCACTTCACGCGCGAGCAGAAGCACGCCGACTTCGACTACTACGACCCGCTGACGACCGGCGACTCGACGCTGTCCGCGGTCGTGCAGTCGATCCTCGCTGCCGAGGTGGGGTACCAGGATCTGGCGCTGGAGTACTTCCACCAGGCCCTGTTCGTCGACCTCGCGGATCTGCACCACAACGCGTCGGACGGCGTCCACGTCGCGTCTGCGGGCGGCGTCTGGTCCGCTCTCGTCAGCGGATTCGGGGGGATGCGCGACCACTTCGGCCAGCTGTCGTTCGATCCGCGCCTGCCGTTCCAGTGGGACCACCTCGAGTACGCGATGCAGTGGCACGGCACGCAGCTGCACATCCGCGTGGAGCGCGACGCGCTGCACGTTCGGGCGGATGCGGGAGCCCCGGTGACCTTCGAGGTGCGCGGGGTCATGCACACCGTCGAGGGCGGCGACCAGATCGTGATCCCCCTTCAGGGGCAAGGGCCGGTCATCGTGGGACGACCGTCGCACGACCGCTTCTCGTCGGCACGGCGTGAGGACGGAACGCTGCTGTCGGCGTCGGTTCCGACGGTCACGTCGGCCATTCCGATCATCGACGACGTGGGGTTCATCGACACCGCGGCGGACGACTGAAGGGCTCGATCCGGCTGTCCGAGCCACGCCGTAGGCTGGTCGGGTGACCACCGCTCTGTATCGCCGCTACCGTCCCGAGACGTTCGGCGAGATGATCGGCCAGGCGCAGGTGACCGAGCCGCTCATGACGGCGCTGCGCAGCGACCGGGTCGGTCATGCGTACCTGTTCTCGGGGCCGCGCGGCTGCGGCAAGACGACGTCGGCGCGCATCCTCGCACGGTGCCTGAACTGCGCCGAGGGTCCGACCGACGTCCCGTGCGGAAAGTGCGACAGCTGCATCGAGCTCGGCCGCGGCGGCGGGGGATCGCTCGACGTCGTCGAGATCGACGCGGCGAGCCACAACGGCGTCGACGACGCCCGCGATCTGCGCGAGCGTGCCATCTTCGCCCCGGCCCGCGACCGCTTCAAGATCTTCATCCTCGACGAGGCGCACATGGTGACGCCGCAGGGGTTCAACGCGCTGCTCAAGCTCGTCGAGGAGCCGCCGGACCACGTCAAGTTCATCTTCGCCACGACCGAGCCCGAGAAGGTCATCGGCACGATCCGCTCGCGCACGCACCACTACCCGTTCCGCCTCGTCGCGCCCAGCGCCATGCTCGACTATGTCGCGCAGCTGGCCGAGACCGAGGGTGTCCGGGTGGAGTCCGGGGTCCTCCCGCTCGTCGTGCGCGCCGGGGGAGGTTCTCCGCGAGACACGCTGTCGCTCCTCGACCAGCTGATCGCCGGATCGGACGAGTCCGACGACGGCGGCATCCTCGTGCGGTACGCCCGAGCCGTCGCGCTGCTGGGCTACACACCGGGCGAGCTCCTGGATGAGGTCGTCGACGCCTTCGCGGGTCAGGATGCGAGCGCAGCCTTCTCCGCCATCGACCGGGTCGTGCAGACCGGGCAGGACCCGCGCCGCTTCGTCGACGACCTGCTCGAGCGCCTGCGCGATCTCATCGTCATCGCGGCGACGGGAGCGGGTGCGGCCAGCGTGATGCGCGGCGTGCCCGCGGACGAGCTGGAGCGGATGTCGCGCCAGGCCGCGGGGTTCGGCTCCGAGCGCCTGTCGCGCATTGCCGACCTCGTGATCGCGACCCTGGACGAGATGACCGGGGCGACATCGCCGCGCCTGCAGCTCGAGCTGATGGTGGCCCGCGTGCTCGCCCACGGCGGCCCGGCGGGGGCGGCCGAAGCAGGTGCCCAGCCTCCGGTCGTCGAGCGGGCGCAGCCGGTGGACACGCCGTCTCCGGTTGCCGAGCCGGCGCAGCCGGTCGTCACACCGTCTCCGGTCGTCGAGCAAGCGCAGCCGGTCGTCGCATCGTCTCCGGTCGTCGACCGAGCGCAGCCTGAGGACACGCCGTCTCCGGCCCTCGAGCGAGCGCAAGCCGTCGAAACGCCGTCTCCGGCAGTCGAGCGAGCGCAGCCAGACGACACGCCCGTGCCCGCCGCGGGGGCGCCGACCGGTCCACTGACCGTGGAACGGCTGCGTGAGTCGTGGCCCGACGTCCTCGCCCGGCTCGAGCGCATCAGCCGTTCCGCATGGCTCGTCGCCTCGGCCGCCAGCGTGGCCGACTTCCGCGACGGCGACGTCCTGACGCTGGCCTTCCGCAGCGCCGGCGATCTCAACCGGTTCAAGCAGCGCTCGGCCGACGGCGGTCCGAGCGAGGCGCTGCGGGCCGCGATCCGCGGGGTCACAGGCGTCACAGTGAAGTACCTCGCACGAATGGACGACGACCCGGCTCCTGACGGTCCGGGAGGCGGCACCGGCGGATCCGGTCCGCGCACACCCTCGCCTCCCGCCGACGGCGGAGCCGGCGCGCCCGCAGCCCCGGCCACTGCCACACGAACGACCGAGCCCGCGCGCCCCGCGGAGCGGCGCTCCGCAACCCCCGAGCGTCAGGCGTCCGCATCCGCCGCCGTCACCGAATGGGCCGTCGCGCCCATCCCGTCGAGCGGACCCGCGAGCGAATCGTCCGGCCCCGGCCGACCCCTCGCCGTCGACGACGATCCGGACGAGGCGTCCGCCCGTACCGCCACCGCGACGATCGCCTGCGAGGGCGACGTGCTGCCGGCCGGCGATGTCGTGCCGTCCATGGACGAGCCTCCTGCGTACGACGACGAGGATGCGCCGCCGCCTCCGCCCGACGATGGCATCCCGACGATCGTGGCACCGCGCCTCGCACCCACCGTGACCGCTCGCGCCGACGGCGTGCAGCGCTACGGAGAGGCCGTCGTCCGTCAGGTGCTCGGCGCGACCTTCGTCCGCGAAGAGACGTACGAGTCCGCCACGAGGTTCTCCTGATGTACGACGGCATCGTGCAGGACCTGATCGACGAGTTCGGGCGCCTCCCCGGCATCGGGCCGAAGTCGGCGCAGCGCATCACGTTCCACATCCTGCAGACCCCGAACTTCGACGTCTCCCACCTGGCGCAGCTGCTCGCCGAGGTGCGCGACAAGGTGCGATTCTGCGAGATCTGCGGCAACGTCTCGGAGCAGGACCGCTGCGCCATCTGCCGTGATCCGCGCCGCAACCAGACGCTCATCTGTGTCGTCGAGGACGCGAAGGATGTCGCCGCCATCGAGCGCACGCGGGAGTTCCGCGGGCTCTACCACGTCCTGGGCGGCGCGATCAGCCCGATCGCGGGCATCGGCCCCGACGATCTGCGCATCGCGCAGCTGATGCAGCGTCTCGCCGACGGCACGGTCCAGGAGGTGATCCTCGCCACGAACCCCAACCTCGAGGGCGAGGCGACCGCGACCTACCTCAGCAGGCTGCTGCACACGCTCGAGATCGCGGTCACGCGGCTCGCCTCGGGTCTTCCGGTCGGCGGCGACCTGGAGTACGCCGACGAGGTCACGCTCGGCCGCGCCTTCGAGGGACGCCGCTCCATATGACCCCGCAGCACACGGTGAGCGCCCGCGCGTGGTGGCTCTACGCGACGATGGCCGTGCTGTGGGGCGTGCCGTACCTGTTCATCAGCGTCACCGTCGAGACCATCTCGCCGGCGGCGATGGTCGCGGGGCGCACGCTCATCGGCGCGCTCATCCTGCTGCCCTTCGCGATCCGCAGCGGCGCTCTCAAGGCCGCCTTCGCGCACTGGCCGTGGGTGCTGCTGTTCGGCGCGATCGAGATGGCCGGGCCGTTCTTGCTGCTCGGCCACGCCGAGCAGACCATCCCGTCGGGCCTCACGGGACTCCTCGTGGCGACGGTGCCGCTCTTCGCCGCCATCATCGCGTTCTTCGGCGGCGATCGGGGGATGCTGCGCCCTGTCCGGCTCACAGGGCTCATCGTCGGATTCATCGGCGTCGCGATCATCGTCGGAGGACCGGGCCTCGCCTCGGGCGGCCCGCGGGCGCTCATCGCGATCGGCGAGGTGCTGCTCGTCGCCGTCTGCTATGCGACCGCTCCCTTCGTCGTCGCGCACAAGCTGCACAACGTCCCCGCGCTCGGCTCTGTCACGATCTCGCTCGCCGCGGTCGGCCTCTTCTACCTGCCGATCGGGCTGCTGACCCAGCGCGGACTTCCGAGCGTGCGCAGTGCTGTGTCGCTCCTGGCCCTCGCCGTCTTCTGCACGGCCCTCGCGTTCATCGCCTTCTTCGCGCTGATCTCGCTGGTCGGCCCGGCCCGCGCGCCCCTCTTCACCTATGTGAATCCCGTCGTCGCGATCGCGCTCGGCGCCGTCATCCTCGGCGAGCCGCTGACGCTCGGCCTGCTCATCGGGTTCCCCGTCGTGCTCATCGGCTGCTGGCTCGCCGCGACCGGGGGAGTGCTGCGCGCGAGGCCTTCCGGAGACCTCGGTCCACCGCCCGACGTGACCGAGCTGCCGCAGGCCTGAACGGCGGTGGCCGAGCCTCGTCACGTGGCGAAGGGGATGCCGCCGCATCCGTAGAATCGAATCCGGCGGTCCTCGTCCACCGCCGCGATTCCCGGGAGTTCCACTGTGGCGCTGATCGTCCAGAAGTACGGCGGCTCGTCCGTCGCCGACGCCGAGAGCATCAAGCGCGTCGCGAAGCGCATCGTCGACACGCGCCGCGCCGGGCACGATGTCGTTGTCGCGGTGAGCGCCATGGGCGACACGACCGACGAGCTCCTCGATCTCGCTTCGCAGGTCGCCCCCATCCCGGCTCCCCGCGAGTTGGACATGCTGCTCTCGAGCGGCGAGCGCATCTCGATGGCGCTGCTCGCGATGGCGATCCACTCGATGGGCTTCGAGGCACGCTCCTTCACCGGCAGCCAGGCCGGCATGATCACGGACGCCACGCACGGCGCCGCGCGCATCGTCGATGTCACGCCGGTGCGCCTGCGCGAGGCTCTCGACGAGGGCGCGATTGTCATCGTCGCCGGCTTCCAGGGCTTCAACCGCGACACCCGTGACATCACGACGCTCGGCCGCGGCGGCTCCGACACGACCGCCGTCGCCCTCGCGGCCGCGCTCGAGGCCGACGTCTGCGAGATCTACAGCGACGTCGACGGCATCTTCACCGCCGACCCGCGCGTCGTGCCGAAGGCCCGCAAGCTGGATCGCATCTCGAGCGAGGAGATGCTCGAGCTCGCCGCGAACGGGGCGAAGGTCCTCTACATCCGCGCCGTGGAGTACGCCCGCCGCCATGGGGTGCTCATCCACGCGCGTTCCACGTTCAGCTCGAGCGACGGCACCCTCGTCATCGACAGCCGCCGCGCCGAGCTCCTTGCACAGGGAGAGCACATGGAAGAGCCGATCGTCGCGGGAGTCGCGACCGACCTGGGCCAGGCGAAGGTCACCATCATCGGCGTCCCGGACGTCCCCGGCAAGGCCGCGGAGATCTTCAAGATCGTGGCGAAGTCCGGCGCCAACGTCGACATGATCGTGCAGAACGTGTCGGCCGCGGCGACCGGGCGCACCGACATCTCCTTCACGCTGCCGAAGTCCGAGGCATCCATGGCGCTCAGGGCCCTCGCGGGCGAGCAGGCCGAGATCGGCTTCGAGAGCCTCGTGCACGACGACCAGATCGGCAAGCTGTCGGTGGTCGGCGCGGGCATGCGCACGCACTCCGGTGTCTCGGCGACGCTGTTCGAGGCTCTGAGCATCGCGGGCGTCAACATCGAGATGATCTCGACCTCCGAGATCCGGATCTCCGTCGTCGTGCGCGGCGACGAGCTCGCCGAGGCGGCGCGCGTCGTGCACACCGCGTACGGACTCGACGGCGATGCGGATGCCGTGGTCCATGCCGGCACGGGACGCTGAGCGTCTGACGCGCTCCGCCCCGACTGCGTCACGGCCCGACACACGGCGGCCGGGCGCCCACGGGCGCCGGTAGAATCGCGACAACGCCAGCGCCGGCGCATCCCGATCGCTGCGCTGCTGCGCGGCCCGCGACTCCCCGAGGAGCCTTCCATGACCCGCATCTCCGATTCCGGCCTGTCGATCGCCGTCGTGGGCGCCACCGGCCAGGTCGGCGGCGCGATGCTCGACATCCTCGAGGAGCGCGGCTTCCCGGTGCGCGAGCTGCGCGCCTTCGCCACCGCCCGCTCCGCCGGCTCGGACGTCGTCTTCCAGGGGCATGCGGTGATCGTCGAAGACGTCGCGACCGCGGATCTCGCGGGCATCGACATCGCGCTCTTCTCCGCAGGTGCGACCGGCAGCCGCGCGCACGCACCGCGCTTCGCCGAGGCCGGCGCCATCGTGATCGACAACTCCAGTGCCTGGCGCATGGACCCCGACGTCCCGCTCGTCGTGAGCGAGGTCAACCCGCACGCGATCGCCGAGGCGCGCAAGGGCATCATCGCGAATCCCAACTGCACCACGATGGCCGCGATGCCCGTGCTGAAGGTGCTCGACGGTGAGGCCGGGCTCGAGCGTCTGATCGTCAGCACCTACCAGGCCGTCAGCGGCTCCGGCATCGCGGGCGTGCAGGAGCTGCTCGGCCAGGTCGAGGGCGTCCTCGCCCAGGGCGACGTCGAGCGGCTCGCGCGCGACGGCTCGGCGCTCGACTTCCCGCAGCCGGAGAAGTACATCGCCCCGATCGCCTTCGACGTCATCCCGTTCGCGGGCAACCTCGTCGACGACGGCGAGAACGAGACCGACGAGGAGAAGAAGCTCCGCAACGAGAGTCGCAAGATCCTCGAGCTGCCCGATCTCCGGGTCGCGGGAACGTGCGTGCGCGTGCCGGTCTTCACCGGTCACTCGCTCAGCATCCACGCCGAGTTCTCCCGCGACATCACGCCGGACCGCGCTCGCGCGCTGCTTTCTTCGGCCCCGGGTGTGAAGCTCGAGGAGGTGCCCACGCCCCTGCAGGCCGCCGGCACGGACCCGACCTACGTCGGTCGCATCCGGGCCGATCAGTCGGCTCCCGAGGGCAAGGGCCTCGTGCTGTTCATCAGCAACGACAACCTGCGCAAGGGCGCGGCGCTCAACGCCGTGCAGATCGCCGAGATCGTCGGCGCAGAGCTCACCGCGGTCAGCTGAGCGCTCGTACGCCGTGGACGGTGAGGCGGTCCTCACCCGCCACTGCGGCGAACAGGACGGTGTCGAGCGCACGCCTAGAATTGACGGGTGACTGAAACCGTAGACGTCCTCCTCATCGGCGGTGGCATCATGAGCGCCACCCTGGGAACGCTCATCCACGAGCTCCAGCCGGACTGGAAGATCGCCGTCTACGAGCGGCTGCACGATGTCGCACTGGAGAGCTCCAACGCGTGGAACAACGCCGGCACCGGCCACGCCGCGCTGTGCGAACTGAACTACATGCCCGAGGGGCCCGACGGGTCGGTCGACCCGGCCAAGGCGATCTCGATCAACGAGCAGTTCCAGCTGAGCCGCCAGCTGTGGTCGACGCTGGTGGAGCGCGGTGTGCTCGACGCGCCGACGACGTTCATCAACTCGACCCCTCACATGACCTTCGTCCGCGGCGAGAAGGATGTCGCGTACCTCAAGAAGCGCTACGAGGCGCTGAAGTCCCAGCCGCTGTTCGCGGGAATCGAGTACAGCGAGGACTCCCGCGTCATCAACACCTGGGCGCCGCTTCTCATGCAGAAGCGCCGCAAGGGCGAGCCCTTCGCTGCGACACGCGTTCCCGCCGGCACAGACGTCGACTTCGGCGCTCTCACGCACCAGCTGATGGACAACCTCCGCGACGGCGGCGTGAACGTCGTCAAGAACCGCGAGGTGCGCAGCCTCAAGAAGCAGAGCGACGGCTCGTGGCTCGTCAAGTACCGCAACTCGATCGGGCGGGCCCCCGGACAGGTCCGCGCGCGCTTCGTGTTCGTCGGCGCCGGCGGCTGGGCCCTCAAGCTGCTGCAGAACTCCGGCATCGACGAGATCAAGGGCTACGGCTGCTTCCCGATCGGCGGACAGTGGCTGATGACGAGCGACCCCGCGATCGTCCAGCAGCACAAGGCGAAGGTGTACTCCCAGGCATCCGTCGGCGCTCCGCCGATGTCGGTTCCGCACCTCGACACGCGCGTCGTGGACGGCGAGACCTCGGTGCTGTTCGGCCCGTTCGCGACCTTCAGCCCCAAGTTCCTGAAGAACGGCTCCTGGTGGGACATCGTCGGCCAGGTGCGGCCGAGCAACCTCGCCAGCATGCTCAAGGTCGGCTTCACGAACTTCCCCCTCATCAAGTACCTCGTCAGTGAGCTGGCGAAGAACCACCGCCGCAAGGTCGACAGCCTGCGCGCCTTCGTCCCGACCGCCAAGGACGGCGACTGGAAGCTGCTCCAGGCGGGCCAGCGCGCCCAGGTGATGAAGGGCGGCAAACTCCAGTTCGGCACCGAGGTCGTCGCCGCCAAGGACGGCTCGATCGCCGGCCTGCTCGGAGCCTCGCCGGGTGCCTCCACCGCCGTGCCGATCATGCTCGACCTGCTCGAGCGCTGCTTCCCGGACGAGTACCCGGGCTGGGAGCCGACGCTGCGGGAACTGATCCCGACCCTGGGCCGGAAGCTCAACGCCGACCCGGAACTCGCCAGAGAGACGATGGCCGAGACGGCCGGGGAGCTCCAGCTCACCGCCTGAGGTTCCGTAGAATCGGCGGGTGGCCAAACTGTACTTCCGCTACGGCGCGATGAACTCGGGCAAGTCCACCGCACTCCTGCAGGCCGCGTACAACTACGAGGAGCGGGGTCAGCGTGTCCTGCTGGCCAAGCCGCTCATCGACACGAAGGGCGCCGACCAGATCGAGAGCCGCCTCGGCGTCTCACGCAAGGTCGACTTCACGATCGGGCCGGATGACGATGCCCGTGACCTGTTCGCCGAGCACCACGCGCGCGTGCGCTACACGCATGACGAACTCGCCGGTCTCAGCCGGCCGCCGGCCGATGTCGCCTGCCTCCTCGTCGATGAAGCGCAGTTCCTCAGCGCCGAGCAGGTCGACGACCTGCTGCGGATCGCCGTGCTCGACGGCATCCCGGTGCTCGCCTATGGCATCCGCACCGATTTCCTGACGCACGCCTTCCCGGGGTCGCGGCGTCTGCTCGACATCGCGCACAGCGTCGAGGAGCTCAAGACGATCTGCCGCTGCGGCCGGAAGGCGCTGTTCAACGCGCGGCTCGTCGACGGCCGCTTCGTGTTCGAGGGCGACCAGGTCGCGATCGACGGCGCCGAGGTGACGTACGAGTCGCTGTGCGCGGAGTGCTACCTCCGCGAATCCGGCGGCCGCCTGGGCTGAACCGGATCAGGCCACCTCGGCGCGAGACCGCCTCGGCGGCCACGGGATGAGCATCGACGTCGTGCGCTTGTACTGGGCGTAGGCGGGGTACTTCGACGACGAGATCGACTCCGTGAACCTCGTCGAGCCGATGAAGAGGACGCTGAGCAGGATCGGACCGACGATCGTCGGGTTGACCGCACCGCCCCAGAAGCCGAGCCCCGAGGTCACGGCGGCCGTCGCGCCGAGGCAGTACAGCATCCACCACTGGGCCTGCTCGGCGAAGAAGTTCGGATGCCGGCTCCAGCGGAAGAGGCCCGTCGTGAGGAACCCCGGCTCGAGCCGGCCTCCGGCCGCCGCCTTCGCCCGGTGGAATTCCCACTGCTGCTGATCGGCGAGCGTCTCGAGGACGAGGGAGCCGAGGAAGAGCGCCGCGAACAGTGTGTCCCAGCCGGTGAACCCGATGGGATGCAGCCAGGCCATCCACGCGGGAAGGGCGATCAGCACGAGCAGCGCGTTCTGGTACAGCACGATGAAGAAGAGGTTGAACAGCTGGAACTGCCAGGGTTTCATGCGGCCCCGCAGCACGGCCCAGCGGTAGTCCTCCACCCCGCTGTACCCGCCCTTGCGTGCGAAGTTGAACGTGAGGCGCGCACCCCACAGCGTGACGAGCACGGCCATGACGAGCAGGCGCCCGGCATCCCGGCCCTCGATGAGCGCCGCCCCCGCGAAGATCCACACGTAGGCCACGGGCGCGATCGACCAGATGCGGTCGACCCACGACGTGTCCTTCGTGATCAGCGAGGCGATCCAGCAGAACGCCGAGACGGTCAGGGCGAGGAGGAGGACGACGATGACGGGCTGCACGCGATTCAGGTTAGTGTTCGGAGCCCCGATGGCGTGGTCTGACCACAGGTGATACTGTGGTCGGACCACACTCCCGGGAAGCACGCGACGAGGAGGTTCCCGATGACGGCTGCGCCGACCCGTGCCTGGCGGCTCGTGCTCGAGCACATCGAGGCCGACCTGCTCGACGGGCGCCTCGGCCCCGGAGACCACCTGCCGCCCGAGCGCGAGCTCGCTGCGAGCCTCGGTGTCGGTCGCTCCAGCGTCCGCGAGGCGCTGCGCGTGCTCGAGGTCATGGGCCTCATCCGCACCGCGACCGGGTCGGGACCCGCATCCGGCGCCATCGTTGTCGCCGCGCCCTCCGGCGGCATGTCCGCCCTCCTGCGCCTTCAGGTCGCCGCACAGGGCTTCCCGCTCCCGGACGTCGTCAGCACCCGCATCATCCTCGAGAGCGCGGTCGTCGGCGCCCTCGCCGAGGAATCCCCGCGAGAGCTCGACGCGGTGCACGAGGTGCTGGATGCGATGGATGCGGGCGCCCTCACGCCTGCGGAGTTCCTCGCGCTCGACGCCCAGCTGCACGTCGCCCTCGCCGAGGCGTCCGGCAATGTCGTCGTGGCCGCGATGATGGCGGGGCTCCGCACCGCCATCGAGTCGTACGTGCGCGCGGGCGCCGAGCGCGTTCCGGATTGGGATGCCACCGCCGATCGCCTGCGCCGCGAGCACCGCGACATCGTCGCCGCCGTGGAGCGGGGGGATGCCGCATCTGCTCGCCGCCTCGTCCATGAACACATCACGGGCTATTACGCGCAGACCGGCCTCTCCGCCGCGCCGACGCTGCCCGCCGACCTCCCCGCATGAAAGGCCCGTCATGGTCACCCGCCAGCTTCCGAACCCCGCCGAGCTGCTCGAGCTGATGCAGTTCAAGAAGATCGACCTGAACGGCACGAGGCGCCGCCTCAGCTCGGCGCTGACGATCGACGACCTGCGCACCATCGCCAAACGCCGTACGCCGAAGGCCGCCTTCGACTACACCGACGGTGCGGCCGAGGGCGAGCTGTCGCTCGAGCGGGCCCGCCAGGCGTTCCGCGACATCGAGTTCCACCCCGACATCCTGCGTCCTGCCGTGGACGTCGACACGTCCGTCGAGATCCTGGGCGGCCCGTCGGACCTGCCCTTCGGCATCGCTCCGACCGGGTTCACACGCCTCATGCAGACCGAGGGCGAGGTCGCCGGTGCGGGCGCGGCGGCGGCTGCCGGCATCCCGTTCACGCTCTCGACGCTCGGGACGACCTCGATCGAGGACGTGAAGGCGACGAACCCGCACGGCCGCAACTGGTTCCAGCTCTACGTCATGCGCGATCGCGAGATCTCGTACGGCCTCGCCCGTCGCGCCGCGGCCGCCGGCTTCGACACGCTCATGTTCACTGTGGACACGCCCGTCGCCGGTGCGCGCCTGCGCGACAAGCGCAACGGCTTCTCGATCCCGCCGCAGCTCTCGCTCGGCACGATCGTCAACGCGATCCCGCGCCCGTGGTGGTGGATCGACTTCCTGACGACCCCCAAGCTCGAGTTCGCGTCGCTCTCGACGACGGGCGGCACGGTGGGCGAGCTGCTGGATGCGGCGATGGACCCGACGATCAGCTACGACGACCTCGCGATCATCCGCGATCTGTGGCCGGGCAAGATCGTCGTCAAGGGCGTCCAGAACGTCGCCGACTCCCAGCGCCTCGTCGACCTCGGCGTCGACGGCATCGTGCTCTCGAACCACGGCGGCCGCCAGCTCGACCGAGCTCCGATCCCGTTCCACCTGCTGCCGCAGGTCGTGCGCGAGGTCGGGAAGGACGCGACGGTCATGGTCGACACCGGCATCATGAACGGCGCCGACATCGTCGCATCCATCGCGCTCGGCGCGAAGTTCACCCTGATCGGCCGCGCGTACCTCTACGGGCTGATGGCGGGCGGTCGTGCAGGCGTCGACCGGACGATCGACATCCTGCGCAGCGAGATCGTCCGCACGATGCGCCTGCTCGGCGTCTCGACGCTCGCCGAGCTGGAGCCGCGCCATGTGACGCAGCTCACGCGCCTCGTGCCCGTCGGCCAGAGCGCCGCCGCGCCCGCGGTCACGGGCTGATCAGAGGGTGGGGATGAGTCCCTCGAGGAACACGACGGTGTCCTCCCAGCCCTCCACGGCCTGGCACGGCACCCCGAGGGCGAGCACCGGGTAGTCGTTGCCGTCGGGGTCGAGGCGGTCGCCGACGAACAGCATGTCGTCGAGGGGGATGCCGGTCGCGTCGGCAAGCTGCTGCATCCCGTAGGCCTTGTCGATGCCGCGGTGGGTGATGTCGACCGAGGTCGATCCGCCGGAGCGCACCTCGAGCTCAGGCAGCCGCGCGGCGACGGCCGCGCGGAGCGCGTTCTTCTTCGCGCCCGTCGGGTCCCACGCGGACTTCGCCCCGATGGGAGCCCGCTGGCCGAGCGCGGAGAAGGTGATCTGCGACCCGCGGTCCTCGAGGATCGGCCCCCACGTCTCGCTCTCCCAGAAGCCGAGGCGCTTGGCCTCCTCTTCGACGGCGGTGAGCGCCGCCGCCTTCTCGTCCTCGGTCAGCGCGTGCGCGTACACCGTTTCGATGCCGTCGGGACCGATGCGGTAGTACTGCGTGCCGCACGTCGGCAGCAGATGGATCTTCGCGAGAGTGGATGCCTCGGCATCCGGCAGCTGCTCGACGACCTGCGAGCGGAACTGCTGCAGCTGTCCGCCGGAGATGATCGCGACGTCGACGCGCTCCGCGAGCGCGACCAGGAGGTCGCCCATGCGGGGGTCGATCGCGGCCTTGCTGGGGGCGAGGGTGTCGTCGAGGTCGAAGGCGACGAGACGAGGCATCAAGGGATCCTTTCGGGCTTACACGAAGGGCTCCACCTCGCGGCGGAGCCCTTCTGCTGTCGGGGTGACAGGATTTGAACCTGCGGCCTCTTCGTCCCGAACGAAGCGCGCTACCAAGCTGCGCCACACCCCGCTGACAACCCTCCGAGTCTAACCGATACCGAGCGTCGGCAGAAATCGAAGGGATGCCTCCGGCCGGCCGTCTCGGCATCCGGGGACGTCAGTGATGCTTGTGGGCAGGAGGCGTCTGGGTTCCACCTCCGCCGGCACCCCCGCCTCCAGTACCGCCACCGCCCGTGCCGCCACCGCCGCCGTTGCTGGTGCCCGGTGCGGGCGCCGGGGCGACGGGCGCGGGCGGCGGAGCCGCAGCGGCCACCATGGTGGGCACGGGCGGCGGCAGAGCGCCACCCGGGTAGAACTGGTCGGCGGCGCGCTGAAGCTGCGCCACCATCGGGTAGCGGATGCTGGCGAGATCGATGTGCTGCGCGTTCCAGACCTTGAACAGGTCGATCGAGTCCGGGTGACCGTAGGGGTTCGCAGTCCCGGACCACACGAGCGAGGTCATCGCGGTGCTCGACTCGATGAGCCAGGTCTGGTTTCCATTGTTCGTCCCCGTCTTGCCGAACACCTGCGTTCCGTCGTTCGGGTTGCCCTGCGCGCCGGTGCCGCCCGGGTGCATCACCGTCTGGAGAGCCCACTGCGTGGTGGCCGCGACGCCGGGATCCACCACTTGCGTGCACGTTCGCTGCGGGATCGGCAGGTCCTTGCCCTGCGCGTCGGTCACCTGGGTGATGACCTTGGGCTGGCAGAACACGCCGTTGTCGGCGATCGCCGCGTAGGCGGCAGCCATCGCGATCGGCGACACCTCGTTCGTCCCGATGATCGACGACTCATTGGTCATCTTGACGTCCGAGCCGTCGGTGTGGGTGACTCCCAGCTTCTTCGCGTCATGCATGACGCCGCACAGGTCGAGCTGCTGGGCCATGCCGATGAATCCCGTGTTGAGCGACTTGGTCGTGAACTGCAGCGGAGTTCCGATGAAGCCGTCGCCCTCGGTGCCGAAGTTGGGCGTCGTCTCGTTGTGATAGTTGATCCAGTTGCCCTGGCACGAGTTGATCAGCTTCGGGATGACGCGCTTTGTGCCGTTCACCGTCTCGCTGAGCGTATGGCCCGTCTCGAGCCAGTCGAGCAGGGTGAAGAGCTTGAACGACGATCCTGCGGGGAAGCCACCCGAGCCTTGCCGCGCGTCGCCCGCGTACACGATGCCGCTCGATCCAGGGGGTGGATTCGTCGCATCCGTATACGTGGTGTTCTGCGCTATCGAGAGCACGTTGCCCGTACCGGGCTGCACATTGACCATCGCCGATCCGTAGCCGAAGCCCGACACCGTCTGCGGTGCGAATTGAGAGACGGTGGCCTGGGCGACGTTCTGCAGCCGCCAGTCGAGCGTCGTGTAGATCTTGAGGCCGCCCTGGCGGAGCGCCTGGTCGCGGTCCGCCTGGGTCGCGCCGAACGCCGGGTCGGACATCACGATCGACTTCACGTACGCGCAGTAATACGGAGCCGCGGTTCGCGCGCACCCGGTCACCGCCGGCGTGATCTTCGGGGTGATCGCATCCTTCATCGCCTGCGTGTACTGGGCCGGCGTGATCCTGCCGAGGGTCTGCATGCGTCCCAGGACGTACTCCTGGCGCTGCTTCGTCAGCGCGTAGCCGTTGGCGCTCCCGTTCGCCTTGCTGTTCGGCTGGTCGATCCGGAAGGTGTTGGGGTTCTGGACCATGCCGGCGAGGGTCGCCGCCTGATCGAGGTTCAGCTGGCTGGCATGGATGCCGAAGTAGTACTCGGATGCGGCCTCGATGCCATAGGTCGTGCCGCCGAAGTTCGCGATGTTCAGGTAGGCGAGCAGCACCTCGTTCTTGGAGTACTTCTGGCTCACCGCGATGGCGTAGCGCATCTCCTGCAGCTTACGGGTGTATCCGGCCGTTCCGCTGGCATTGGTGGCCTCGGTGTAGCAGTCCTGGAGCGCCGCATCCTTCTGCTGCTGCGCGGTGAGATTCCCCTTGGCCTTGAACGTCTTCTCGTCGACGGCGGAGTAGCAGTCCTGCACGAGCACGTTCTTGACGTACTGCTGGCTGATCGACGAGCCGCCCTGGGTGTTGCTCTGACCTTTGAGGTTCGAGACGAGGGCTCGCGCCGTGCCGATCAGGTCGACGCCGCCCTCCTGGTAGAACCGGGGGTCTTCGCTGGAGAGGATGGCGTCGTACATCACGGGCGCGACCTGGTCCCACGTGACCGGAACGCGGTTCTGGTCGTAGAACCGGGTCATCTCCTGGTACTGACCGGTGTTGGGGTCTTTCGCGTAGATCGTCGTCGGCAGCTGCAGCTGTTCGATCTGCAGTTCGCTCGGGAGATTGTCGAACGCGTTGATGGCGCTGCTGGCCGCCGTGCTCGCCGTTGCGATGGCGGGGGTCACCGCGGCCGCGACGAGGAGTCCCGCCACCGCACTGAGTGCGACGACGCCGATGAGCCCCCCGAGGACGCCCCCGAGGTGGCGCTTGCGGGTGGACGGCATGTTGTTCGTCACGTCTTCGACGCTATGCCGCGAGTCTGTGTGTCGAGTGCATACGACCCGCCGTATGGGTCACGTTTGCGTGAGAGCTGACCTCAGCGGCGGGGGAGGAGCGTGATCAGCGACGCCTCAGGGCGGCATCCGAATCGCACCGGCGCGTAGATCGAGTGGCCGATGCCGGCGCTCACGTTGAGCGGCACCGTGCGGCCGCCGTGCGACCAGGTCGACAGGCCGCGCGCCTGGTCGAGCGGGATGTCGCAGTTCGCCACGAGCGCCTTCGAGGAGCCCGGGATGCGCACCTGGCCGCCGTGCGTGTGCCCGCCGAAGAGCGCGTCGGCACCGAGGTCGATGAAGTCGTTCAGCACGCGCTGGTAGGGCGCGTGCGTCACGCCGAGCGTGAGCTCCACATCGGACAGATCGAGGGATGCGAGCGCCCCCGGCAGCACGTCGAGCTTGTCCCAGTGACGATGGGCGTCGCTGACGCCGAAGGCGGCGATGCGGAGGCCCGCGGCATCCATCGTCGTCGCCGTGTTGTTGAGCGGACGCCAGCCGAGGTCGTCGGTCAGGTAGTCGTCGAGGGCGTCGGTGTCGAGCGGCTCGGGCGCGCGCTTGATCTTCGACGGCCCGGCGAAGTAGAGCAGCGGGTTCCGCGGCGCAGGCGCGGCGTGGTCGTTCGATCCGTGCACGAAGACGCCGGGGATGCCGCGCAGCGGTGCGAAAGCACGGCGCAGTCCCTCCAGCCCCTTCGCGTGGCCCAGGTTGTCGCCCGTGTTGACGATGACGTCGGGGCGGAGGCCGGCGAGGGACGCGATCCAGTCCTGCTTGCGGTGCTGCCACGGCGCCATGTGGGCGTCGGAGATGTGCAGGACGCGGATCGGATCGGCGCCGCCGGGAAGGATGCGCAGCTCATGGCGACGGATCGTGAAGAGGTAGCGCTCGATGCCGATGCCCCACACTGCGGCGCCGACACCGACCGCCCCCACCGCTCCGAGAGCGGCGAGGGCGGTGCGTGCAGGGGAGGGCATCAGCCGTTGCCCCCGCCTCCGCCGGGGCCGCCACCGCACTTGTCCTTCTGGTAAGTCAGGGTGACGGTCTGGCTCGTGTCTGCCGCTGTGCCCGGAGCCGGATCGGAGGTGAGGACCGTGCCCTGGCCGCCGGGTGTCGCCACGCACTGCGGGTTGACCTTGGTGAAGCCGGCCTGCTGCAGTTCGGCCTGAGCATCGCTGAGCTTCTTGCCGATGATGTCCACCGGAATCGTGGCGCCCGTGCCGGTGCTCAGTGAGATCGTGACCGTCGTCCCCGAGGCCGTCTTGCCGGCGCCCGGGTTCTGTGCGGCGACCGTGTTCTGCGGGAGGTTCGACGGGACCGGCTGACCGACCTGGACATCGAAGCCGGCATCCTGCAGCGTCTGGGTCGCCTGATCCTGGGTCATGCCCACGACGTTGGGCAGGTCGACCATGACGGTCTTCAACAGATCCTGGTCGGGGGCCGGGAACTTCGCCCCCTTGTACAGCTGGTTCGCGACCTTCTGCACGGCCTTGGACATCGAGTAGCGGATCTGGTTCAGCGCAACGCCGTGGCTGTTGCGCGTCTTGGTGACGTTCGCATCGGCCTTGTCCTGGCCGTTCGCCACGCCCGACCACACCGCGGTGGTCACCGCCGTGCTCGACTGGATGAGCCAGGTCTGGGTGCCCTCGTTGGTACCGGTCTTGCCCATGACGGGGGTTCCGTCGCCGGCGTTTCCGAGCGAACCGGTGCCGCCGGAGTTCATGACGCCCTGCAGTGCGTATGCCGCGGTCGCGGCGATCTGCGGGTCGACCTTCTGAGTGCACGTGGTCTGCGGGATGGGCCGGTCGTTGCCCGCCGAGTCCGTGACCTTGTCGATCAGCTTGGGGGTGCACTGCACTCCGCCGTTGGCGACGGCCGCGAAGGCGCTCATCATCGTCACGGGGGACACGTTCTGCGCGTTGCCGATGATCGAGTTCTGGACTGCCATCTGGATGGCGTCGCTGTGCGTGTTGGGGTCGGCCTTCGCGTTCTTCACGTCGAGTTTCGCGGCGTCCTTTGCGATATCGCAGAGGTCGAGCTTCGCCGCCATGGCGAAGAAGCCGGTGTTGAGCGAGTCTCTCGTGAACCGCATCGGCGTTCCCACATAGCCGCCAGCGCTGCCACCGCCGTAGTTCTGGATCTTCGTTCCGGTGATATTGCCGGTGCACGAGTTCTTGAAGTTCCTGATGACGTTCAAGGTGCCGTTGAGCGTTTCGTTCAGCGAGTGGCCCTGTTCGAGCCAATCGAGCAGCGTGAACAGCTTGAACGTCGATCCCGGCTGGAAGCCGCTGGATCCGCCGTACTTCCAGTCGGCCGCGTAGTTGACGCTGGTCTGACCCGGCTGCGGGCTCGGATCATTCGAGAACGTGGTGTTCTGCGCCATGGACAGGACGCGGCCCGTGCTCGTCTCCTCGTTCGTGATGACCGAACCATAGGTCCAGTCCTTGTTGACGGTGGCGGGCGCCGACTTCGTCAACTGATCTTGGGCGGCGTTCTGCAGGCGCCAGTCCAGGGTCGTGTAGATCTTGAGGCCGCCCTGCCGCAAGGCGGCCTGGCGCTCCTGCGACGTGGACCCGAAAGCGGGGTCGTTCTGGATGACGGAGACCACGTACTGGCAGAAGTATGCGGCGCTGCCGGCGGCCTGGCACCCGGTGGTCGGCGTCGTGATGTGCGGATCGATCGGCGCCTTGATCGCCTCGTCGTACTGCGCCTGCGTGATCTTGCCGTCATGCTTCATACGTCCGAGGACATACGACTCGCGCTTCTTCGTCTCGGCGTAGTGGTTGGCAGAACCGTTCGCCTTGCTGTCGGGCAGGTCGATGCGGTAGAGGTTGGGGTTCTGCACCATGCCGGCGAGGATCGCCGCCTGAGAGATGTTCAGCTGGCTTGCGGGGATGCCGAAGTACCGCTGCGCAGCCGCGTCCACACCGTATGTCGTGCCGCCGAAGTTGGCGATGTTCATGTAGCCGAGCAGGATCTCCTTCTTCGAGTACTTCTGCTCGAGCGCGATCGCGTAGCGCATCTCCTGGAGCTTGCGCTGGATGCCAGCGGGGCCCGATGAGTTCGTCGCATCCGTATAGCACTGCTGGAGCGCCGCTGCGCGCTTGTCCTCGGCCGAGGACTTCTTGTCCTTCTTGTAATCGGTCTGGTCGACCGTGCTGTAGCACTGCTGGACCAGCACGTTCTTCACGTACTGCTGGCTGATCGACGAACCGCCCTGGGTGTTCGCGCCGCCCTTGATGTTGGACAGGATGGCGCGGGCCGTGCCCATCATGTCGATGCCGCCGTGCTGGTAGTATCGCGGGTCCTCACTCGAGAGGAGGGCGTCGTACATCACGGGTGCGATCTGGTCGTACTTCACCGGATTGCGGTTCTGGTCGTAGAACTTGGTCATCTCCACGTACTGGCCCGTGTTCGGGTCCTTCGCGTAGAGCGTTGTCGGCACCATCAGCGCTTGGATGTTGAGCGAAGCAGGCAGGTTGTCGAACATCGTGATCGCGTTCGACGTGGCGGCTCCCGTCACCGCGATGGCGGGGGTGACCGCAGTCGCGACCAGGATGCCGGCCACCGCACTCAGGCCGACGAGTCCCGCGAGGCCCCCGAGCACGCCAGTACCCGTCCGTTTCGATTCAGGCATAGGGTTGATCGTAGGGGAGCTACCTGTGCGAAGACTGACGCACGGCCCCGTTTTCCGCCCCTCGACAGGCTCGGGGACCGAAGGCTAGGAGCCCCTCATGATCACGTGGGAATACCTCACGACCCCTCTGCTCATCCACAACACCGCCGCCATCCTCAACAACTGGGGCAAGCAGGGCTGGGAGCTCGTCCAGGTCGTGACGGGTCCCGAGGGCGGGCTCGTCGCCTACTTGAAGCGCCCGGTCGGCGGTGGCGCCGCGAATGCGGGACTGGATGCCGCGGCCCAGGCCGCCACGCAGTTCGAAGGGAACTGACCATGACCGTCTCTGAGAACCTCGCCCAGCTCGGCATCGACCTGCCGACGGTCGCGACCCCCGCGGGCGCCTACGTGCCCGCGAAGCGGCACGGCGACCTCGTCTACACCGCCGGACAGCTGCCCCTGGTGGCCGGAGTTCTCCCCGCAACCGGCAAGGTCGGCGAGGGCTCCCACCAGATCGCTCCCACCGACGCGCGGGAGTACGCGCGGCTGAGCGCGCTCAACGCGATCGCCGCCGCCGCATCCGTCGTCGGGGGAGTCGACAACCTCACCGGAGTGCTCAAGGTCACCGGGTTCGTCGCATCCATCCCCGAGTTCACGGGGCAGCCGGGCGTCATCAACGGCGCCAGCGAGCTGCTGGGCGATGTGTTCGGGGATGCCGGCCGCCACGCGCGCTCCGCTGTCGGCGTGCCCGTGCTGCCGCTCGACAGCCCGGTCGAGGTCGAGGTCGTCTTCACGGTCGCCGTCTGACGTTCCTACGCAGAACGCCCCCGCCGAGGCGGGGGCGTTCTGCGTCTCGGACTACTTCACCTGGGCGCTGATCACCGACATGACCGCGGTGTCGGCGAGGGTGGTGGTGTCGCCGACCTCGCGGCCTTCCGCGACGTCGCGCAGCAGACGCCGCATGATCTTGCCTGAGCGGGTCTTCGGCAGCTCACCCACGATGTAGACGTCGCGGGGGCGGGCGATCGGGCCGATCTGCTCGCTGACCCAGATGCGCAGGTGTGTGGCGAGGCCCTCCGGCGTGTGCTCCGAGAGGTAGCTCTCCTTGATGATGACGAACGCCACCACCGCCTGGCCCGTGGTCTCGTCCGAGGCGCCGACGACGGCGGCCTCGGCCGTGGCCTCGTGCGCCACGAGCGCCGACTCGATCTCGGCTGTCGAGAGGCGGTGGCCGGACACGTTCATGACGTCGTCCACTCGACCGAGCAGCCACACGTCGCCGTCGTCGTCCAGTCGAGCGCCATCGCCCGCGAAGTAGTAGCCGCCCTTGTCGGCGAACTTCTCCCAGTACGTCTGGACGTAGCGGTCGGGGTCTCCCCAGATTCCGCGGAGCATGCTGGGCCACGGCTCGGTGATGACCAGGAGCCCGCCGTTGCCGTTGCCGACGTGCACGCCGGCATCGTCCACGACGTCGATCGAGATCCCGGGGAGGGCGACCTGCGCCGAGCCGGGCTTGGTCTCGGTGATGCCCGGGAGGGCGGAGACCATGATCGCGCCGGTCTCGGTCTGCCACCAGGTGTCGACGACGGGGGTGCGATCGTCGCCGATGACCTTGCGGTACCAGATCCACGCCTCCGGGTTGATCGGCTCACCCACCGAGCCGAGCAGCCGCAGGCTCGAGAGGTCGAACTTCTTCGGCACCGAGCGGCCGATCTTCATGAACGAGCGGATGGCCGTCGGCGCCGTGTAGAGGATTGTGACGCCGTACTTCTCGACGACCTCCCACCACCGGCCGGGATGCGGCGTGTCGGGTGTGCCCTCGTACAGCACCTGCGTCGCGCCGTTGGCGAGCGGACCGTAGACGACGTAGGAGTGGCCGGTGATCCACCCGATGTCGGCCGTGCACCAGTAGACGTCGGTCTCGGGGTGCAGGTCGAACACGTACTTGTGGGTGAGTGCGGCCTGGGTGAGGTAGCCGCCGGACGTGTGGAGGATGCCCTTGGGCTTCCCGGTCGTCCCCGACGTATAGAGGATGAACAGCGGGTTCTCGGCGGGGAAGCCGCGCGCCTCGTGCTCGGCAGACGCCTGCGGCACGACCTCGTGCCACCAGACGTCGCGGCCCGCGGTCCACTCCACGTCGTTGCCGCCGCGCTTGACGACCAGCACGTGCTCCACGGTCTCCTGGACGCCCGATCCGTTGCGATCGGCGAGCGCCATGTCGACGGCGGGCTTCAGCGCCGAGACCTTGCCCTTGCGGTAGCCGCCGTCGGCGGTGATCACGAGCTTGGCGCCCGCATCGTCGATGCGCGCACGGAGGCTGTCGGCCGAGAAGCCGCCGAAGACGACGGAGTGGATCGCACCGACGCGGACGACGGCGAGCATCGCGGCGACGGCCTCGGGGATCATCGGGAGGTAGATCGCGACGCGGTCGCCCGCACCGATGCCGAGGTCTGTCAGGACGTTCGCGACCCGCTTGACCTCATCGGTCAGCTCCGCATAGGTGATGCGTCGCGAATCGCCCGGCTCGCCCTCCCACAGCAAGGCGACCCGGTCCCCGTTGCCGGCCTCGACATGGCGATCGAGGCAGTTGTAGGCGACGTTCAGCTCGCCGTCCGCGAACCAGGTCGCGAACGGGGGGTTCGACCAGTCGAGGGTCTGGGTGAAGGGCTTCGACCAGGTCAGCAGCTCGCGCGATTCGTCGGCCCAGAAGCCGAGGCGGTCGGCCTTGGCGCGCTTGTACAGCTCCTCGGTGGCGATCGCCTCGGCGGCGAACTCGGCGCTCGGCGCGAATCGTCGGGATTCGTCGAGGAGATGGTCGATCTGGCTGCTCATGAGCACGCTCCTTCGCGGGCGGAACCGGGGGATGCCGCGGACGGGGGCCGTCGTGCGGGGACGGGGTCACTCTAACCCCGCGGTTCACAGCCGACTACCTCCGATAGTGGGTGGCACTCTCACCGGATCGATAGCCGATATATCACCGGCGAGCTGGGAAATCGTTTGGACGGTTGCCGAATGTTGCGTAAGCTCGACTCCGGCCGAACATCGATTCTGGCATTGCAGCTCCCGGTAAACCCCCCCCGATTCGGGCGCTGCGCGTGGCGGCATCCCATTCCCCCCATGGGATGCCGCCCACCTTTTTTGGGCACGCTCCCATTCGTCTCTCCTCCCCAACCGGATGCCCTGTATCCGTGTCCACCGGCGGGCGGAGGCGGGGGCGTCGTGGTCTCTGCGGAACCTACCGTCGTCCACATGTCCGCTCCGTTCGTCGTCGTCCCTCGCCCCGGGTCGAACGCGCCGCGCCCCGCCGTCGTGCCGCGGCCCCTCTCGATCCAGCCGCTCGCTCGCGCATCCCGCGAGCACGAGCCCTGGCGTCCGCGCCCCGCGGCCGAGGATCCGTTCCCCGCGGGGCTGGCCTTCATCCCCGTTCGTGCGGAGCGCGCACCTCTCGAGCCCGTGGCGGATGCGCCGTCCCCGCCCCCATCCCGCCATCCCGCGCTCGCGCCCCTCGCGGTCTGGCTCGATGATCCCGAGGTCACCGACATCTTCGTCAACGGAGCCGACGGCCTGTACGTCGACCGCGGTCACGGCGCCGAGCGCGACACGCGCTGGCGCGCCAGCGAGTCGGATGTGCGCGCTCTCGCGGTCTCCCTGATCTCCCTCGGCGGCCGGCATGTCGATGACAGCTCGCCGTGCGTCGACGTCCGTCTGCAGGACGGAATCCGCGTGCACGCGGTCCTGCCGCCGATCTCGCCCGACGGCACGCTGGTCTCGCTGCGGATCCCGCGACTCGGCCGTGCGGTCCTCGACGAGCTGCAGGGACGCGGGATGTTCGGACCGCGTACGGGCGCCGTCCTGCGGGAGCTCGTCGAATCCCGTCAGAACCTCCTCGTCACGGGCGCCGCCGGCGCGGGCAAGACCACGCTGCTCGCGGCGCTGCTCGGGAGCGCGGCCTCCACCGATCGCATCCTGACGATCGAGGACGTCGCCGAGCTGCGCATCGACCACCCGCATCACGTGCGGCTCGAGTCCCGACAGCCGAATCTCGAGGGCGTCGGTGGGGTGGGGCTCGCGCGCCTCGTCCGCGAGGCCCTGCGGATGCGTCCGGACCGGCTCGTGCTCGGCGAGTGTCGTGGAGAGGAGGTGCGCGACCTCCTCTCCGCGCTCAACACCGGGCACGACGGGGGAGCGGGCACGGTGCACGCCAACGGCATCCGCGACGTGGCGGCGCGGCTCGAAGCTCTGGGAGCGCTCGCAGGGCTCGACGATCGCGCCCTCGCCCGGCAGGTCGTCAGCGCGATCGGCTGGGTCCTGCATGTGGAACGGGACGCATCGGGCCGACGCCGTCTCGTGGGCATGGGCCGACCGGCGCTCGACGGCGACCGGCTCGCGATCGAGGAGGTGCCGTGTCCCGACTGAGCGGTGCGCGCCTGTTCGGTCGCGGGCGAACCGAGAGACGCGAACGGGATGCCGAGACCGCCGATGCTGTGCTGCGGCTCGCAGTGCTGCTCGAGGCCGGCGTGCCCGCTGCGCGGGCGTGGCCGCACGTCCGCGCCGGCGCGGCCGCGGAGCCCCTCTCCCCAGCGGCGATCGCCGAGCTCGGCGGGGCGTGGCGCGCGGTGGGGGCGGCATGGGCCGTGTCGGCCGCAGTCGGAGCCCCGCTCGCCGACAGCCTCCGCGCGATCGCGGCGGCGCTTCGTGACGCGCAGGAGACGGCGGACCAGGTGCGCGTCACCCTCGCCGAGCCCGCGGGCACGGCGCGGCTCATGGCGTGGCTGCCTCTGGTGGCCCTCGCCCTCGGCTCCGCCCTCGGGTTCGACACCGTCTCCGTCCTCGCGGGCAGCCCCGCCGGCTGGCTGTGCGCGATTGCGGGCCTGCTCTGCATGGTGGGGGCGCGGCGCTGGTCGGCGCGCCTCGTCCGCCGGGCGACCGCCCCCGAGGGGGTGCCGGGACTGCGCGCCGAGCTCAGCGCGATCGCGCTGCGCGGCGGCGTGTCGGTCGAGCGCGCGCGGGAGATCGTCGGGACCGCGGTGGCGTCTGCGGGTATCGATGAGCCGGCATCGGGCGATGCTGCTCACGCGGATGCCGACATCCTCGCGCTGTCGCGGGATGCCGGCGTTCCCGCGGTCGAGCTGCTGCGCGCGTCAGCGGTTCTCGCCCGGCATCGAGCGCGCACCGAGGGGCGGCTGCGTGCCGCGAAGCTCGCATCGCACCTGCTTGTTCCGCTCGGGGTGTGCACGCTGCCCGCGTTCCTGCTGCTGGGCGTCGCGCCCATGCTGCTGAGCGTTCTCGGCACCACCTCGATCGACCTCTGACGTGCCGCAGTTCCAGACCCTTCAGTGCCCACGACCGAAAGGAAGAGCAATGCCCAAGACCCACCCGACCGCACCGGTTCCGCTGACGCGGCGCCGCGCTGCACAGCTGTTCGGCGACGAGACCGGAGCCGCGACCGCCGAATACGCTGTCGCGACGATGGCTGCCGTCGCCTTCGCGGGACTCCTCGTCGTCATCATGCGCAGCGACGAGGTGCGCGGAATCCTCACCGACCTCGTGCGCCGCGCGCTCACCGTGGCATGAGCGGAGCATGAGCGTCCGGCTGGGCGACCGCGGATCGGTCACGGCCGAGTTCGCGATCGCCCTGCCGGCGGCGGTGCTGGTCCTCGCTCTCGGTGCGACGATCCTCGCGGCGTGCGGGCATCAGGTCAGGCTGCAGGATGCGGCCGCCGACGCCGCCCGTCTCGCCGGCCGCGGCGAGGCCGACCGAGGTGCGGCGCTGGTCGTCGACGTCGGCGGGACGGCATCCGTCTCCCGCGATGCCGGGCTCGTCTGCGTCACCGCCACCGCGCCGGCCGGAGCGCCGCTCATCGGCGTCGAGCTGCGCGCGCGTTCGTGCGCGCTGGACGAGGCGGCGTGGGATGACGGCGCCGAGAGCGCGGTGCCCGGCGCCGCACCGTCGGACGGCTGACCGATGGCTGGAACGGTGCTTGTCGTGGGGGTGCTCGGGGTGTCCGCCGCGCTCGGTCTCGGTCTCGCGGCGGTGGGCGCAGCGTCGGCGACGGGCCAGCGGGCGGCCTCCGCGGCGGACGCGGCGGCTCTGGCAGCGGCGGACGTGGCATCCGGAGCCGTCGCCGTCCCGGGAGAGGACTCGTCGTGCGTCCTCGCGCAGCGCGTGGCCGAGCGCGCGGGTGCGCAGCTCACCGCGTGCGACGTCGATGGACTGATCGCGACGGTGTCCGTGCGGGTGCCGTTCGGCGCCCTGGCGGCACGTGCGTCGGCGCGCGCGGGCCCGCCCGACGCGCGATGATGCAGGTTCCCGCTGAGCGAACGGCTGTGCCGCTCCCAGGAACTCGTGTGTATGGTGTGCTTCGACAGAAGAGGGGAACCCGTGGCACAAGGCAAGAAGCTCGTCATCGTCGAGTCGCCCACCAAGATGAAGTCCATCCAGGGCTATCTGGGAGACGGCTACGAGGTGCTGAGCTCCGTCGGCCACATCCGCGACCTGGCCGACAAGAAGGACATCCCGGCCGAGAAGAAGGCCGCGTATGGCAAGTACTCGATCGACATCGACAACGGGTTCGACCCCTATTACGTCGTCAACGCCCGCAAGACGAAGACCGTCGCGGAGCTCAAGCGTGCGCTGAAGGATGCCGACGAGGTCCTCCTCGCGACAGATGAGGACCGCGAGGGCGAAGCCATCGCATGGCACCTGCTGCAGGTGCTGAAGCCCAAGGTCCCCGTGAAGCGCATGGTGTTCCATGAGATCACCAAGGACGCGATCCGTGCCGCCGTCGACAACACGCGCGAGCTCGATCTCGCCCTCGTCGACGCGCAGGAGACCCGGCGCATCCTGGACCGCCTGTACGGGTGGGACGTGTCGCCGGTGCTGTGGATGAAGGTGCAGCAGGGCACATCCGCCGGTCGTGTGCAGTCCGCCGCGACGCGACTCGTCGTCGACCGCGAGCGCGAGCGCATGGCATTCGTCCCTGCCGGATACTGGGACCTCGAAGCGCTCGCCGTCAAGCGGTCGCCCGGCGATCCCGACGCGGAGAGCTCGTTCACCTCGCGCCTGGCCCGCGTCGGCGGCGCCCCGCTCGCCCGCGGCACCGACTTCGACGACGCCGGTGTGCTGAAGCGGGCGGTGCTCGTCTTGGACGAGCAGCGGGCGCGTGCGCTCGCCGCCGCCGTCGAGGCCGTGGGCCTCGCATCCGTCACCAACGTCGAGGCGAAGCCCGGCACGCGCAGCCCGCGAGCACCCTTCACGACCTCGACCATGCAGCAGGAGGCGGGCCGCAAGCTCTCGATGAGCGCGAAGCACGCGATGAGCGTCGCCCAGCGTCTCTACGAGAAGGGCTTCATCACTTATATGCGCACCGACTCGACCGCCCTGAGCACGCAGGCGGTGCAGGCGGCGAGAGCGCAGGCCGTGAAGCTCTATGGCGAGAAGGCCGTGCCGCTGAATCCCCGTGTGTACCGCAGCAACAGCAAGAACGCGCAGGAGGCGCACGAGGCGATCCGCCCGTCGGGCGAGGAGTTCCGCACGCCCTCGCAGGTGTCCGGCGAGCTCGATCGTGACGAGCTGCGGCTCTTCGACCTGATCTGGAAGCGCACGGTCGCCAGCCAGATGGCCGACGCGAAGTACGAGACGACGACCATCACGCTCGCGGTCGACGCCGCCGGCGAGCTCGCCGAGTTCACCGCATCCGGCACCGTCTACACCTTCAAAGGCTTCCTGGAGGCCTACGAGGAAGGCAAGGACGAGAAGCGCAGCGATGCGGATCGCTCGGACGACCAGTCGCTGCCACAGCTCGCGATCGGCGACGAGATCCGGATGCGCGAGGTCGAGCCAAAGGGCCACACGACGACTCCGAAGCCCCGCTACACGGAGGCGAGCCTCGTGAAGGCGCTGGAGGAGAAGGGCATCGGCCGTCCGTCGACGTTCGCCAGCATCATCGATGTGATCCTCGACCGCGGCTACGTCACGAAGAAGGGTCAGGCGCTCGTTCCGAGCTGGCTCGCCTTCAGCGTTGTGCGTCTTCTCGAGCAGCACTTCGCCGATCTCGTCGACTACGACTTCACGGCAGCGCTCGAAGACGACCTCGACGCGATCGCCCGCGGTGAGCAGCAGCGCGTCGCGTGGCTGCAGGACTTCTACTTCGGTTCCGATTCCCAGGTGGGCCTGCGCACCGTCGTCGACAACCTCGGCGAGATCGACGCCCGCGAGCTCAACTCGACGCGCATCAGCGACGTCGCGACCCTGCGCTTCGGCAAGTACGGCCCGTACCTCGAGGTGTCGGACCCGCAGCACCCCGACGCCACGCCGCGCCGGGTCAACGTCCCGGATGACCTCGCGCCGGACGAGCTGACGGCGGCGCGGGCCCAGGAGCTGATCGACGCCCCCGTCGCCGGCGACCGCGTCCTCGGCGAGAACCCGGCCAACGGCAAGATCGTCGTCGTGAAGGACGGCCGATTCGGGCCCTATGTGCAGGAGGAGGATCCGGTCGATCCGGACGCCGCAGACCGCGAGACCGGCGAGATCGAGGACGCCCCGAAGAAGCGCACGGCCAAGAAGGCGGCCGCGCCGAAGCCGCGGACGGCATCCCTCTTCAAGACGATGTCGGTCGACACCATCGACCTGGACACGGCCCTCAAGCTCCTCGACCTGCCGCGTACCGTCGGCACCGACCCGGAGTCGGGTGAGCCGATCACCGCCCAGAACGGGCGCTACGGCGCCTACGTCAAGAAGGGCACGGACTCGCGCTCGCTCGACGGCGAGGACCAGATCTTCACCATCACACTCGACCAGGCGCTCGCGCGCTTCGCCGAGCCGAAGTACGGGGCCCGCCGGGCGTCGAGCGCGCTCAAGGAGTTCGACAACGACCCGGTCAGCGGCAAGCCGATCAAGCTCAAGGACGGCCGCTTCGGCCCCTACGTCACGGACGGCACGACGAACGCGACGATCCCCCGCGGCGAGGACGCGATGGAGGTGACGTTCGACCGGGCGGTCCAGCTGCTCGCGGACAAGCGCGCGAAGGGGCCGGCACCCAAGCGCACGACCCGCACGACGCGCACGCCTGCGAAGAGCACGAAGAAGTGACGGGTCTCTTCGTCACGTTCGAGGGTGGCGACGGGGTCGGCAAGTCGACGCAGGCGCGGTTGCTCGAAGAGTGGCTGACGGCCGCCGGCCACACCGTGCTGCGCACGCGCGAGCCGGGCGGAACGGAGGTCGGCGAGCTGATCCGCGACATCGTCCTGCATCACCGCGGCGAGATCGCCCCGCGCGCCGAGGCGCTGCTGTACGCGGCGGATCGAGCGCACCACGTCGCCACGGTGGTCCGGCCGGCGCTCGAGCGCGGCGAGATCGTCATCCAGGACCGCTACCTCGACTCGTCCGTCGCCTACCAGGGCACGGGTCGTGTGCTCGGCGCCGACGACGTCCGGGGGCTGTCGGTGTGGGCTGCCGAGGGGCTGCTGCCCGACCTCACCGTCCTTCTCGACCTCGATCATGACGTCGCCCGGCATCGCCTCGACGCCGACGCCAAGCCCTTCGACCGGCTGGAGGCCGAGCAGGCGGAATTCCACGGCCGAGTGCGCGAAGCCTTCCTGGGGCTCGCCGCGGCGGAGCCGGAGCGCTTCCTCGTGCTCGATGCATCCGCCCCTCCGGGGGAGCTCGCCGCCGCGGTCCGCGACCGAATCGAGACCTTGCTCACATCGGGCGTGTAGGCGGCCCCGTTTAGGGTGGACAGCATGGATGCCACGGCCCCCGCGACCGCGCCTTCCACGCTGCCGTGGGGCGAGGTGTGGGGGCAGGCCGATGCTGTCGCGCAGCTGTCGGCCGCCGCATCCGACCCCGCGAACCTCACGCATGCGTGGCTGATCACCGGTCCGCCAGGCTCCGGTCGCTCGACGCTCGCGCACGCGTTCGCCGCCGCCCTCATCGCCGAGGAGGGCGACGAGCGGACGATGCACCAGGTCCTCTCGGGCACGCATCCCGACCTCACGGCGCTGCGCACCGAGGGTGTCATCATCTCCATCAAGGATGCGCGCGCCCTCGTCGAGCGCTCCTACTTCGCGCCGTCCCTCGGCCGCTACCGCGTCATCGTGATGGAGGACGCCGACCGCATGACCGAGCGCACCTCCAACGTCCTCCTGAAGGCCCTCGAGGAGCCGCCCGAGCGCACCGTGTGGGTGCTCTGCGCGCCGAGCGACGCCGATCTGCTGCCGACGATCCGCTCGCGCGTGCGGACGCTGCGCCTGCGCGAGCCGGAGGTCGCCGACGTCGCCTCCCTCATCGTGCAGCGCACGGGAGCCGACCCCCTCGTCGCCGAGCAGTCGGCCCGTCACGCGCAGCGGCACATCGGCATGGCCCAGCGTCTGGCGACGGATGCCGCGGCCCGCGACCGCCGCGATCTCACCCTGCGCGGCGTCCTCCGCGTACGCGGCGTCGGTGACGCGGTCGATGTGGCCGGCGAGATCGCCAAGGCCGCGAAGGATGACGCCGACGCCCTGACCCTCGAGCGCAACGAGGCCGAGCGTGCGGAGCTGCTGCGCATGGTCGGCGTCGCCGAGGGAGCGGCCGTGCCGCCCGCGGTCCGCTCGCAGCTGAACGCCCTCGAGGAGGAGCAGAAGCGGCGCGCGACGCGCAGCCTCCGCGACGGCATCGACCGCGTGCTCACCGACCTGCAGTCGATGTTCCGCGACGTCGTCGTCCTGCAGTACGGCCGTCACGACCTCGTGAACGCCGAGCTCGCACCCGAGCTCGAGACGCTCGCCGGGTCATGGAGCCCGCAGCGCACCCTGACCGTGCTCGACAAGATCGCGCTGACGCGCCGCAATCTCGAGCAGAACGTCGCCCCCGCCCTTGCCCTGGAGAGTCTGCTCGTGACCGTCGCGAGCGGGAGGACGCTGTGAGAACACGAACCCGAGTGCTGGCGATCATCGCCGGCCTGGCCGCTGCATCCATCGCCCTGTCGGGATGTCTGTACTCGATGATCCCGTCGGAGGCAGCGCCGACGAAGGGCGTCACGGCGTCCCCCGACACGGCCGGGATCTCGGACGATCTGCTGCCGTACTACGGCCAGCACGTGGACTGGACGTCGTGCGGCCAGGGCTTCGAGTGCGCGGACATCAAGGTCCCGCTCGACTGGCAGAACCCGTCGAAGGCCGACCTGAAGCTGGCGCTGATCCGGCACCTCGCGCCGTCATCGTCCCGAATCGGGTCGCTCGTCACCAACCCCGGCGGCCCGGGGGAGAGCGGCGTGCAGTTCGTGCGCGACGGCATGAGCACGGCCGTCGACAAGTCGGTGGAGAACGCCTACGACGTGGTCGGATTCGACCCGCGCGGCGTTGGCGCATCGACATCGGTCGTGTGCCTCGACGCGAAGGACATGGACTCGTACCTGTTCGACATCCCGAGCGGAACGCGCGGCAGCGCCACGTGGGACGCGCAGCTGCAGGCGAACAACAAGAGGTTCGCCGATGCCTGCGACAAGAACAGCACCGGGATCCTGAAGTACATCACGACCGAGAACGCCGCCCGCGACATGGACGTCCTGCGGGCGGTCCTGGGGGACAAGAAGCTCGACTACCTCGGCTATTCGTACGGCACGCTGCTGGGCGCGACATACGCCGACCTCTACCCCGAGCGGGTGGGGCGGTTCGTGCTCGACGGCGCCGTCGATCCATCCGTGTCGTCGCTGCAGTCGGGCGTCACGCAGGGCGTCGGCTTCGAGTCGGCGCTGCGCGCGTACATGGCGGACTGTCTCAGGCAGAGCGGGTGCCCGTTCCGCGGCACGGTGGACGATGCGATGGCGGATCTCGGGACGCTGCTGGCGAGCGTGGATGCGAAGCCTCTGAAGAACGACGACGGCCGCTTCCTCGGCGCCGACTCGCTCATGACCGGGATCGTCGCGGCGCTGTACTCGCAGGACAGCTGGAAATACCTCACCGCAGCGCTCAAGGATGTGCTCGCCGGCGACCCGAACGTCGCCTTCCAGCTCGCGGACTTCTATTACAACCGGAGCTCGGACGGCACGTACAGCGACAACCTCTTCGAGGCGTTCAACACCTACCAGTGCATGGACTACCCGAATGACGCGACGCAGGCGGAGAAGGATGCCGCTCAGGCCGAGCTGAAGGCGAAGGCTCCCACGATCGCGCCGTACTGGTCGAACCCCGACGTGAACATCTGCGACAGCTGGCCGCACCCGGCGACGGGCAAGCCCGGGAAGATCGCCGCGAACGGCGCCGCCCCGATCGTCGTCGTCGGGACGACCAACGACCCGGCGACGCCCTACGCGTGGGCGGTGTCATTGGCCGATCAGCTGTCCTCGGGCGTGCTTGTGACGCGCGTGGGCGAGGGGCACACCGGCTACAACAAGGGCAACGCGTGCGTCGACACCGCCATCGACGCCTACCTCATCAAGGGGACCGTGCCGAAGGATGGGCTGCGCTGCGGGTGACGGGCCCAGCTCGGTTTCGTGTCCGTACGGCCGCAGTGTAAGATCGTTACTCGTGCCTCGCAGCGCGGAGCACAGGCCGCTTTAGCTCAGTCGGCAGAGCGATTCACTCGTAATGAATAGGTCTGGGGTTCGATTCCCCAAAGCGGCTCCCACACGAAGCCCCCGCCTCGGCGGGGGCTTCGTCGTCATCCCGCACTGTCGGCGGACAGCGCGAGATCTCCGTGCCGGTCGACGCGTCGGTGTCGAACGAGAGGCGCCCTCAGCCCCCGCGCGGAGGCTCGTCAGCCGGCTGCCCCGTGGGCGAGTGCCGCCTGGGCGGTGGCCTCGTGCAGGGCGAGGTCGTCGTCGTGGGCGTGGGGCGCGAGGTCGAAGACGACGTTGCGGACGGTGCCGGTGAAGGCGTAGGGCGCCCGATCCTCGTAATCGAGGTCGACGACGCCGCCGTTGTCCCGCGAGATGTCCATCCCCGCGTATGTGGTGAAGATCAGGGAGACCGTGCGCGGGATCTCTCCCTCCCCGATCTGCCGGTCGTCAGCCCACAGCGTGACGTGCCCGCCGGTGCCCGGGGTCATCCTGTCGGCGTCGAACAGCATCTTGAGTGTGACGTCGCCTGTGGGGATCGGCTCCGTCGACGTCTGCCGGTAGGTGTCGATGCCGAGGTACTGGTACGTATGGTTCAGCAGCCCGTTCCCGTCGACCCACAGGGCGAACCCGCCGATGAAGTCGGCGAAGGCGACGAGCACGCCCTCGGCGCCCTCTTCGGGCACGTGCACGTCCGCCTCGATGGCATACGAGCGACCGATGATCCGCGGGATCTGCGTGGTCTGGATGTTCTGGACGTCCCCGGCGAATGCGAACCGGGTCTGGGTCGGCATCGGGGGAAGGATCCCGAAGAACACCGCGAACCCGCCCAGGAGGGGCAGGACGCGGTTGCGCTCGGCCTCGGCCCAGAAGAGCCGGACCAGTTCCGAGACCTTGTCGGGATTGTCGGCCGCCAGATCGTGGGCTTGGGAGAAGTCCTCCGGCAGGTAGTAGAGCTCCCAGCGATCCTGGCCCGGGTCCCAGCCGCTGCCGGGGCCGAACCTCGAGAGCGTGGCCGGTGAGAAGTCCCAGGGCAGCTTGTCGAGCTTGGTGCAGGCCCACCAGCCGTCCTTGTAGATCGCGCGACTGCCGTACATCTCGAAGTACTGGACCGTATGCCGCTCGGCGGCCTCCGGCGCGTCGAAGGTGTAGGCGAAGCTGGTGCCGTCCATCGGCTCCTGCTCGATCCCGTCCACGATGGTGGGCTCCGGCAGTCCGATGACGTCGAGGATCGTGGGGACGATATCGATGCAGTGGGTGAACTGTGTCCGCAGGTCACCACCCCCGGCGATCCTCTGCGGCCACGAGACGACCATCGGGTCGCGCGTCCCGCCGAGGTGGCTGGCCATCTGCTTGCCCCATTGGTAGGGCGCGTTGTTCGCGTGCGCCCAGGCCGCCGCAAAGTGCGGGGCGGTGTGGAAGCCGCCGAGCTCTTCCAGGCCGCCGTACTTGTCGATCATCGCGAACTGCTCCTCGGCGTCGAGGACCACGCCGTTGAAGAACGTGGTCTCGTTGAACGAGCCGGTCACGGTGCCCTCCATCGAGGCACCGTTGTCGCCCCAGATGTAGATGACCAGGGTGTTGTCGAGCTCGCCCATCTCCTCCACCGCATCGAGCATCCGGCCGACGTTCCAGTCGGCGTTCTCCGAGTACCCGGCGAAGACCTCCATCTGGCGGGCGTACAGCTTGCGCTCCGCATCCGTCAGACTGTCCCAGGCGGGGTACGCCGCGGGGCGTTCGGTGAGTTCGGTGTCGGCCGGGACGATGCCGAGCCTCTTCTGCCGTTCGAGGGTCTTCTCGCGGTACGCATCCCAGCCGTCGTCGAACTGACCCTCGTACTTGTCCGCCCACTCCTTCGCGACATGGTGGGGGGCATGGGTCGCGCCGGTCGAGTAGTAGACGAACCAGGGCTTCTCGGCATCCTGCGCGCGGACCGCGTGCAGCCACTCGACCGCCTTGTCGGTGATGTCGTCGGGGAAGTAGTACAGCTCCCCGTCCCGGCCCTCCGGAACGCCGAGGGTCGAGTTGTCCTGCGTGATGATCGGGTCGTACTGGCCCGCGGCCCCCGTCAGGAAGCCCCACCAATGGTCGAACCCCCATCCCGTCGGCCAGTGGTCGAACGAGCCTGCTGCACCCATGTCGTGCCCCGGCGTCATGTGCCACTTGCCGAACCCGCCGGTGATGTAGCCGTTCTCCTTGAGGATCCGCGGCAGTGCCGTGCACGAACGGGGGCGGATCCCGGTGTATCCGGGGAATGGCGCAGGGAACTCGGCGATCCCGCCCATGCCCACTCGGTGGTGGTTGCGACCGGTCAGCATCGCAGCGCGGGTCGGTGAGCAGACTGCGGTCACGTGGAACCGGTTGTAGGTGATGCCCTGCTGCTGCACGCGGGTGAGGTTCGGCGTACGGATGCTGCCGCCGAAGGTGTCGGGTCCCCCGAAGCCCGCGTCGTCGATGAGGACGAGGAGGATGTTCGGGGCGCCCTCGGGTGCTTTCGGCGGAGCCACGATGCTCCAGTCGCCCATGGACTCGTCGATCGTCCGACCCGCGACGCCGCTGAAGCGGCGGTCAGGGATGGGCAGCACGCTGCGATCGGGACTGATGTTGCCCATCGCCTCGGCCAGCTTGGCCTTCAGCTCATCGATACCGCGTTCGTCGCTCTCGACCACCGAGGTGAGGAGCGAGCCGGGAAGGGCTCGCTCGACGTCGAGGCGAGAGGCGGCCGGGAACACGCCGATGATCACGGCCGTGCCCGCCTTCAGCGCCGCCCCCACCTGCTCCTGAATGGTCGCGGTCAGCTTGTGGCCGGCGAAGTGGCCGACCAAGGCCCCCGCGGCTGCGCCCACCGCCGCCGCACCCAGCATGGGTGGGGCGAGCAGCCCCACCAGGACGCCCGCGCCACCGCCCCAGGCCGCCCCGCGACGACCGACGTGGTTGCCGATGTCCATCAGTCGAGGCTTGCCGTCGGCATCCCTCCCGACGAGGATCATCCCCTGGCTCGGCAGTTCCTTGGCTCGCACCTTGTCCGCAAGACTTCGGAACTCGGTCTCGGCCACCTCGACATCGCGGTAGCCCGCCACGAGCAGCATCTGCGTGTCAGACATGGTCCAATCCCTCTCGTCCTCGGCGGCCGATCCGCACGCGCGGAAGACATCTCAGCGCGAAACGTCCTCCGGCATCAGGGGCGAAAGTCCCGCGCGCTGTGGGGTGGACGTCGGAGCCGCGGCGGGCGGTGCCCGCAACGAGACAGGATGGCCGCATCGGCCTCTGCGGGCCTACCCTCGAGGTATGGGCAAGGCGCTGTTCATCGTCGACGTGCAGAACGACTTCACCGAGGGGGGTGCGCTCGCGGTCGTGGGCGGCGATGCCGTCGCGGCCGGGATCTCACACTTCCTGAGGGGGCATTCGGGCGATTACGCCCTCATCATCGCGTCCCGGGACTGGCACGACGCGACCAACGACAATGGCGGGCACTTCTCGGAGACGCCGGATCTCGTCGACTCGTGGCCGGTCCACTGCGTCGCCGGGACGGCGGGCGCTGAGTACGACCCCGAACTGGATACGGCCGCCGTGACGCATCACGTCAAGAAGGGTCAGGGAAAGCCGGCCTACTCCCTGTTCGAGGGCGTCACCGATGCCGGCGAGACCGTGGAGCAGCTTCTTGATGCGCACGGCATCGTGGATGTGGATGTCACGGGCCTCGCGACGGACTACTGCGTGCGCGCCTCGGCGCTCGATGCGATCTCGCACGGCAGGCACGTCCGCATCCTCACCGACCTCGTCGCGGGCGTCGCACCCGCGTCGAGCGAGGCGGCCCTCGCGGAGCTCGCGCATGCGGGGGCAGAGCTCGTCAGCTCTTCAGAACCCGCCTGAGTTCGACGCCTTCCGACTGCGGACGGTGGTCTCAAGCTGGATGCAGCCCGTCAGGGGCACATCTGCGCACCCAGTAAGCTGAGGCTCGCCTAACCCCCGATCGGAGCGTGTATGCCCCTGCCCGCCGTCCTGCTGCTCGGCTTCGTCGCCGGCGCGACGATCGTCCTCGGAATGCCGCTCGGCCGCATGCGCTCCACTGCGCCGAGCCTGCGGACGATGCTGAACGCGATCGCGGCCGGCATCCTGCTCTTCATCTTCTGGGATGTCCTCGCACACGCGTGGGAGCCGATCGACGCGGGACTCGGCGACCTGCACGGGGGCAAGGGCGATGTGGGATCCGTCCTCGGGCTCGGGGTGCTGTTCGCGGGCGGCCTCGCGATCGGGCTTCTCGGGCTCACCTGGTACGAGCGCTGGATGGTGCGCCGCTCCGGAGACGAGCATCTGTCGCCGCGTCGCCTGGCGCTGATGATCGCCGTCGGGATCGGCCTCCACAACTTCGCGGAGGGCCTCGCCATCGGCCAGTCCGCCGCATCCGGCGAGCTGCAGCTGGCCATCGTGCTCGTGATCGGCTTCGCCCTGCACAACGCCACGGAGGGCTTCGGCATCGTCGCACCCCTTGCCGCCGACGTCGACGAGCACGGGCACCGTCGCATCCCCTCGTGGGCGCTGCTGCTGCTCCTCGCGCTCATCGGCGGCGGCCCCACCGTTCTCGGCACGTGGGTCGGCACATTCTTCATCAGCGACGTCGTCAGCGTGCTGTTCCTCACGCTGGCGGCCGGCTCGATCCTTTACGTCGTCCTGCAGATGATCGGGATCGGGATGCGAGCCCGCCGCGGCGATCTCGTGGCCTACGGCGTGCTCATCGGCCTGCTCGCGGGCTTCGTCACCGACGCGATCGTCACCGCCGGCGGCGCCTGAGACCCGACGGTCCCGCGGCCGGTCCGTTCAGCCGATTGCGACCGGCTCCTGGACGGAGGGAGACCCGGCCTCTGCCTCGTCCACTCCCGCATCGTGCACCACGGCCGTGCCGCGGCCTGCGGGCAGGAAGAGCGCCGCGATCGCGCCGAGGCCCAGCACGGCCGCTCCGGTGAGGATCGCGGGCGCCGCCGCATCCACGTATCCCGTCGGGGTCAGCTGGCCGCCCGCGCCCAGGAAGACCGCGGTGAGCGCGGCGACCCCCAATGCAGTGCCGACCTCGCGCAGCGTCGAGTTGGTGCCGGTCGCCTTCGCGTGATCGACCTCCGGCATGTGGGCGAGCACCGCCGTCGACATCGGCGCGAACACCAGCGCCATCCCGACCCCGGCGAGCAGGAACGGCGGTACGAGCTCCAGGTACGCGACATCCGCGCTCATGACGAGGGCCATCCACGTGAGGGCGGCCGTCTGCATCGTCAGGCCGGTGACCATGAGGGCCCGAGTGCCGATCCGGGGGGCGAGGAAGCCCGCGAGGGGGGCGATGAACATCGGGGCGAGGGTCCAGGGCATGGTCTGCAGCCCGGCCTGCAGCGGCGAGGCGCCCTGCACCACCTGGAGGAACTGGATGAGGATGAACACCGACCCGAACATCCCGAAGCTGAACGCGAGTCCCACGATGTTCGCCACCGTGAAGCTGCGGTCGCGGAAAAGCCGCAGGGGGAGGAGCGGTGCGGGGGCGCGCAGCTCCCACAGGACGAAGCCGATGAGCAGCAGCGCGCCGATGCTCAGCGAGCCGACGATCTCGAGGCTGTCCCAGCCCGCGTCGTTGCCGCGCACGATGCCGTAGACGACCGCGAGCACGCCGAGTCCCGCGAGGAGCACACCGAGGATGTCGATGCCGACGCGCGCGCCCCGGCTGTTCGGCAGCGCCAGGAGCGCGAGGGGGAGGGCGATGACCGCCACGGGGACATTGATCCAGAAGATCGCCTGCCAGTTCCAGCCCTCGACCACTGCTCCGCCGATGAGGGGTCCGAGTGCGACGCCGAGACCGGCGACACCGCCCCAGATGCCGATCATCGCGGGTCGCAGACGCGCCGGCACGCTCCCGGCGAGGAGCGTCAGCGACAGTGGCATGACTCCGGCAGCGCCGAGGCCCTGGATCGCGCGGCTGGCGATCACCATCTCGGGCGTCGTGCTGAGCGCGGCGAGGATGCTGCCACCGGCGAACACCGCGATCCCCACGAGGAACACCGTGCGGCGGCCGAGCCGGTCGCCCAGGGCGGCGGCCACGAGGATGAACGACGCGAAGGCGAGCGTGAACGCGTTCACGAACCACTGGAGCTGCTCGATGGATGCGCCGAGGTCGGCGCGCATCGCGGGCAGAGCGTTGGTCACGACGAGGTTGTCGAGCGTCGACATGAACATCGGGAGGGATGCCGCGACCACGGCGATCCAGACCGGGATGCGGCGGGCGGAGGGTGACATGACGAGCCTTTCGTCAGGGTGATCACGGGATGCGATGAAGGTTGTGGTAATTGACTGATTACTTACTTGGACGAATGTAGCTATCGACTGATAACATGTCAAGCATGGCTTCCACATCGGACCGCATCCCCGCGACGGAGCGGCGCGAGCAGATCCTCGAGGCGGCCGCGAGCGTCTTCGGCGAGCAGGGGTACGCCGGCGCCACGACCGACCGCATCGCGCGCCAGGCCGGGATCAGCCAGCCCTACGTGCTCCGGCTCTTCGGGTCGAAGGAGCAGCTCTTCATCGATGTGCTGCAGCGCACGTGCGCGCGCATCCTGCTCGCCTTCAACGCCGCGATCGCGGCGGCTCCGGAGGGCACGGAGGACTTCCGACCGTTCATCGGCGACGCGTACGTCTCGCTCGTCAAGACCGACCGCGGCGTGCTGCTCTCGCTCATGCAGGGATTCATCCTCGGCCACGACGCGGGCATCGGGCCTGTCGCCCGCGCGGGCTTCATGCGGATCTACGACCGGCTGCGCGACGTGATGCCCGCCGAGGAGGCCATGGCCTTCATGGCCCAGGGCATGCTGATCAACACCCTGATCGCGTCGGGCCTCCCGCTCGAACTCAAGCACGGCCGCAACGTGGAGGAGCTGCTCGAATGCGCCTTCGGCGACGAGCTCTCCGTCGTCCTCGAGGAGCTCAACGCGTAGGGGAGATGTTCGAATCGCCGACGCATGTCAGTGGTGCCGGTTAGAACAGACGTGTGCCCCCGGAGAATTACGATATCTCGACCCACCGGTTAAAAGCCGGTTGCTCTGCCTCTGAGCTACGGGGGCCGGCAGCACCCGAAAAGGTGTGCGGCACCTGTCAGGAGTCTAAGCCACTGACCGGGTTCAACCGAAAGGCCGCCCGCCCGGACGGCCTTCAAGAGGTCTGCCGTGAGTGCAACCGCGCGGCATCCCGCCGGTACTACGCACAGAACCGTGAGAAACATGTTCGCGTGATCGCCGAGCGCACTGCGAAGCGCCGGGCCGAGTCGAAAGTGTTCCTGACGACGTACCTGCGCGAGCACCCGTGCGTGGACTGCGGGAACGGCGACCTCCGCGTCCTCGACTTCGACCATCGGCCGGGCAGTGTCAAGAGCGCTGATGTCATGCGGCTGGTGGCGGACGGCCATGGACGTGCGCGGCTCGAAGAGGAGATCGCGAAGTGCGATGTGCGCTGCCGGAACTGCCACGCGATCGTGACCCTCGAGCGCGGGGGAGACAACTGGCGCTCTCGTGCCATGCGCGCTCCCCGGGTGGACACATGATCTGCCGCGCCGGTTACGCTCGGAAGGTGGCATCCGATTCAGCGTCCCCGGGGAATCCGCCGCAGTCAGTCGAGACCCTGCGCTTCTTGCGACGGGCCCGCGACCTCATGGACCGGCAGTACGCCGACCCGCTCGATGTCCCGACCATGGCCGCTGCGGCGCTGATGTCGCCGGCGCACTTCAGCCGTGAGTTCAAGACCGCGTACGGCGAGACGCCCTACGCGTACCTGATGACACGGCGCATCGAGCGCGCGATGGCGCTGCTGCGCGACGGGATGAGCGTGACGGATGCATGCACCGCGGTCGGTGCGACCTCCCTCGGCTCGTTCAGCTCGACTTTCACGCGGCTGGTCGGGGAGACGCCCAGCGCCTATCGTGCGCGCCCCCACGAGGCCGTGGAGGCGATGCCGTCATGCATGGCGATGGTGCTGACGCGGCCGATGCCGTTCGGGCTGAGCAGGATCGGAGAAGCATCCGTGTCCGCATCCTCGTAGCGTTGCGGGCATGACAGACATCAGCCTCTCCTACAGCCCGCTGACGGTCGACGACGTCGACGCGGCGATCGACTTCTACCGCGATGCGCTCGGGCTCGAGCTCGTCAACGACGTCTCCTCGGACGGCCACCGCTGGGTGTCGCTCGGCTTCTCGGGCCAGCCCGGTCTCATGCTCGTTCTCTCCGACCCCGGCGCCGGGCGCTCGCCGGAGGACGGCGACGCGCTGCAGCGCCTCGTCGTCAAGGGGTCGGGCCCCGGGCCGATCGTGTTCAACACGACAGACCTCGACGCGACGTTCGAGCGCGTGCGCGCGGCCGGCGCCGAGGTGCTGCAGGAGCCCAAGGTCCAGCCCTGGGGGCCGCGCGACTGCGCGTTCCGTGACCCTGCGGGCAACCACATCCGCATCAACCAGGCCGCCTGACCGCCGCGGCTTCGCGCCCGTCCTCCGTGCGCGGAGGGCGGGTGTTCGGCCGCGTGACCCGAGCCCGCCGGTACCCTGGAGCGGATGACAGATCCATCCCGGGAGTACCACAAGCCGGTTCGGCGTCCTGCCGAGCTCTTCGATCGGCTGTTCGCCGCCGACGACCCCGCCGAGGTGTCGCGGGTCGCGCATTCGACGGCGGCGGCCCTGCTGGCGCGTGTCCGGGCGGATCCGGATGCGGGGACCGTCGAGCGGCTCGTGTCGTACACCACCGAGCACGGGATCGACGACATCGCCGAGCTGTGGTCGCGCTCGCCCGCCCGGTCCCTTCCCGGTGCGCTGTGGCGGCTGTACCTGCTCCAGCTCATGATCCACGACGATCCCCACACCGCCGCCCTGCTCTACGCCCGCGGCCGCGCGGAGCTGAGATCCGCGGACGAGGTGATCGCGGGCGCTCCCAGTCCCGCGGGGCCGGACGAGCTGGTCGCGCTCATCGACATGATCATGCGCGGACTCTTCGACGGCGACTTCGCCGTCGCCCTCGACCGCGCGGCGGCGTTCTGCCGTGTGCAGGCCGGGGGCGCGACGCACCTGGCCGACGACTACGAGCCGACCGAGCCGGAGCGCGCCTCGACGCTCACCACGCGCGCTCTGCGGCTCTCGACGTACGCGGAGGACCTCACGTCGTGCGCCGCCCTCTGGCGGCGGGACTCCCTCACCTGACGCGAACACAGCAGGGCGGGCCGCACAGAGCGGCGACGCTCCTGCCGCTCCGCCGCTGAGGCCTCCCGGGGGAGGGCAAGAATAATGCCGGGCCGCAGAACGCCTCTCGGCGCAAGGCCGCTCGGAGCGGCAGAAGATGGAGCCCGGGGTTACTGCGGCCCGGCCGCTACAGTCTAACGGACCGGTGGCCCGGCGCATTCCCGCCCTAGGCTCGAAGTCATGACCTGGCGTTTCGCGCTCATGATCCAGCCCGCGGCATCCGACGATTCCCGCACCGATTTCTCCGAGACGTTCACCGTCGTCGACCCGGCGGCCCCGGCGCTCAGCGTCGGCGAGCTCAGCACGCAGCGCGGCGACGGCATCTTCGAGTCGATCGGCGTCGTCGACGGGCATGCCCAGGAGGTCACCCCTCACCTCGAGCGTCTGGCGCACTCCGCCGGACTCTGCGACCTTCCGGTGCCGCATCGGCTGCAGTGGCAGCAGGCCGTCGCGCGTGCGGCGGCCGAGTGTCCCGCGGGGGAGTCGGTGATCAAGCTCATCCTGAGCCGGGGCATCGAGCACGGCCCGGCTCCGACCGCGTGGGTGACGGCGACCGAAGCCGCGGACTTCCGCTCCGCCCGCACGGACGGCATCCATGTCGTCACGCTCGACCGTGGACTGGACAGCGGGGCGCCCGATCGCGCGCCGTGGCTGCTCCTCGGAGCCAAGACCCTCTCGTACGCCGTCAACATGGCTGCGATCCGCGAAGCGCACCGTCGCGGGGCGGATGACGCGATCTTCGTGTCGTCGGACGGGATCGTGCTCGAGGGCCCGACGTCGTCGGTCATCCTGCGCAGGGGCGACCGGTTCACGACGCCGGCGCCGGGGGCCGGCATCCTGCACGGCACGACCCAGCTGAGCCTCTTCGACCGTCTCGAGCAACTCGGGTTCGAGACGGCGTACGAGTCCATCCCCGCGGCCGAGCTGGAACATGTGGATGCCGCGTGGCTGGTGTCGAGCGTGCGGCTCGCGGCCCCCATCCGGAGCATCGACGGCCGGCCTCTCGCCGTCGACGCCACGCTCACCGCGGCACTGAACGACTACCTCCTGAGCCCGCGCGACTGACGCGTCGGAACCGACCGGCGACACCCCCTTGCCCCGGTGGGTGCCTCGGCGTAATCTCGGCGATCGCCACGACGTTTCGCAGAGAAGCGACCAGCGGACGCACGGCGCTGATGCCGTCGCCCAGGACCCACCCTCAGGAGGCCGTCCCGTGTCCAAGCGTTTCACCGTCCTCGCCACGATCGCCGCGCTCGCGCTGGCGGGTGCCGTCATGCCGGCGGCGGCCGCTGTCGGCGACGCTGGAGGATCCTCCGGCAACGGCCAGCCTTCGACCATTCCCGGCGGGTTCAAGCACCTCGTCGTGATCTACGAGGAGAACCATTCGTTCGACAACCTGTACGGCGGGTGGGGGTCGGTGAACGGCCAGGAGGTCAACGGCACCCAGAGCGTCCCGCAGGTCGCGCAGGACGGATCCACCTACGGCTGCCTGCCACAGGTCGACGTGAACCTCACGTCCCCGCCGCTCGCTGCGAGCTGCACGGATGCGGCGCACGGCATCGCGAGCGCCTTCACGAACCACACCTTCACGATCGACGACTACATCGCGCCGACCGACACGACGTGCCCCGTCCCGGGCGTCTTCGCGCCAAGCGGTGTTCTGAAGGGAACCGGCTTGCCGGGTGGCTGCACCCGTGACCTGGTGCACCGCTTCTACGAGGAGCAGTACCAGCAGAACGGCGGCCTGATGAACCGGTACACGACCGGTTCCGATGCCGTGGGGCTCACCCAGGGGCAGTACGACACCACCAAGCTGCCGATCTACCAGTACCTGCACAGCGCGGGCGCCCCGAACTACGTGCTCGCCGACGACTTCTTCCAGGCGGCGTTCGGGGGCTCCTTCCTCAACCACCAGTGGCTGATCGCCGCACGGACGCCGTTGGACACGACGCCGAGCGTCAACAACTCGGTCCTCGACAGCAACGGCATGCCGGCGAAGTACCCGCAGTACACGCCCACGGGTCCGGTGAAGAACACGCAGTGGACGGTGGCGTGCCCGAACGGCGGCAACGACTACCCCGCAGCGTGCGGAAACTTCGCCGTCAACACGATCCAGCCGTCGTCGGCACCGCACGGAGGCGGCGCCCAGCTGCCCCTCATCGACGACACCAAGTACCCGAACATCGGCGACCGGATGACGGCCGCGGGCATCTCGTGGAAGTGGTACTCGGGCGGCTGGGCCCAAGCGACGGCGCCAGGAAGCACCCCGGGCCCGCTCTTCCAGTACCACCACCAGCCGTTCAACTACTTCGCCGCCTACGCGCCCGGTCAGCCCGGCCGCGACCACCTGCAGGATGAGACGGACTTCATCGCTTCGGCGAAGAACGGCACCCTGCCCACCGTCAGCTTCGTCAAGCCGTACGGCGAGGAGAACGAGCACCCCGGATACGCGAGCGAGCCGGACGGCAGCGACCACCTGGTGGACCTGCTGAAGACGATCACGACGGGGCCGGACGCGAGGAGCACGCTCGTCGTCGTGACCTACGACGAGTTCGGCGGCCAGGCCGATCACGTCGCACCGCCCATCGTCGACAAGTGGGGCCCGGGAACCCGCATCCCCGCTCTCCTCGTGAGCGCGAAGTTCGCGGCATCCGGTGTCGACCACACGCAGTACGACACGACTTCGATCCTCGCGACGATCGAGAAGTCCTACCACCTCGCCCCGCTCAGCACGCGTGACGCGAAGGTGAACCCGCTGTTCGCCGGGATCCGGATCGGACTCGACGGCTAGTTCTGCTGGGGACAGTGATGCCCCTCGGCCATCGGCCGAGGGGCATCCGTCACGAACGGCCCCGAGCGATCACCCGAAGCGGCCCGACACGTAGTCCTCCGTCGCCTGCACCGTGGGCGTCGTGAAGATCGTGCGGGTGTCGCCGTACTCGATGAGCTTTCCGGGCTTACCGGTGCCGGCGATGTTGAAGAACGCCGTCCTGTCCGAGACGCGGGATGCCTGCTGCATGTTGTGCGTCACGATGACGATCGTGTACTGCTCCTTGAGTTCCTCGATCAGCTCCTCGATCGCGTAGGTCGAGATCGGGTCGAGGGCCGAGCACGGCTCGTCCATGAGGAGCACATCGGGCGAGACGGCGATCGCACGTGCGATGCACAGCCGCTGCTGCTGGCCGCCGGAGAGGCCGGCGCCCGGCTTCTCGAGGCGGTCCTTGACCTCGTTCCAGAGGTTCGCGCCCTTGAGGGATTTCTCGACGAGGGCGTCGGCGTCGGACTTCGCTATGCGCTTGGAGTTCAGTCGCACACCCGCGAGCACGTTGTCGCGGATCGACATCGTGGGGAACGGGTTCGGGCGCTGGAACACCATGCCGACGTCGCGGCGGACGGCGACCGGGTCGACGTTCGCGCCGTACAGGTCGTCGCCGTCGAGGAGGACCTCGCCCTCCACACGCGCGCCGGGGATGACCTCGTGCATGCGGTTGAGCGTGCGCAGGAATGTGGACTTGCCGCAGCCGGACGGTCCGATGAAGGCTGTCACGCTGCGCGGTTCGATGTCCATGGAGACGCCCTCCACGGCGAGGAAGTCGCCGTAGTAGACGTTCAGATCCTTGACTTCGATGCTTTTCGACACCGGGTGCCTTCCTTGCTTAGCGGGCCTTCGGCGCGAACATCTTCGCGACGAGGCGGGCGATGAGGTTGAAGATGACGACGAGGATGACGAGCAGCAGCGCCGCACCCCATGCCTGCGCCTGAGAGGCCGCGATGTCCTTCCCGGGGAAGGCCCATCCGGTGTACGCCATGACCGGCAGGGTCTGCATCGGCCCGCTGAACGGATTGGCGTTGAAGTTGTCGGTGAAGCTCGCCGCGATGAAGATCGGAGCGGTTTCGCCGACGACACGCGCGACGGCGAGGACGATGCCGGTCACGATACCGCTCGCCGCCGTGCGCAGCACGACCTTAAGGATCGTGTTCGACTTCGGGACCCCGAGCGCCAGCGAGGCCTCGCGCAGATCGGAGGGGACGAGCCGGATCATCTCCTCCGTCGACCGCACGACGATCGGGATCATCAGGACGCACAGGGCAATGGATGCCGAGAACCCGCTGAACGCCTTCGGCCCGACGATCACCGTCGCCAGTGAGAAGGCGAACAAGCCGGCCACGATCGACGGGATGCCCGTCATGACGTCCACGAGGAAGGTGATCGCGCGCCGCATGGGGTTGCTCGGCAGCGAGTACTCGGTCAGGAAGACGGCCGTCAGCACGCCGATCGGGACGGAGATGATCGTCGCGATGCCGGTGATGATGAACGTGCCGACGATCGCCTGCCACGCCCCCGGGGTGTACGTGACCGTCAGCGTCTGCGGGTTGAAGCTCGACCCGCCGACGCTGGTGATGAACTGCCAGCTCAGGATGCCGATGCCCTTGCTGATGACCGTCCACAGGGTGGAGACCAGCGGTGCGAGGGCGAGGAGGAAGAACGAGGTGACGACTCCGCGCACAACCCGATCAGTGGCCTTGCGGCGGCTCTCCACGACCGAGGAACTGATGCCGATGGCGATCAGGTAGACGACCGCGGTAAAGACGAGCCAGACCGCGATGTTCAGGTGCTGAGTGATGACGAACAGCACGAGCGCGACGACGGCCGCGACGATCACGAGCAGGATCGGCTCGATGAAGCGGGGGAGATGACCGGCGGTCAGGTCCTTCCTCGCCGCTGGACGGCTCGTCGGAGGACGCGTGGAGGTGGTCGAGGTGGGAGCGCTCATGCGGGCTTTCCTGCCTTCTTCGGCTTCCGGGCGCGTCGCTTCGCGTCCGGACCGCTGGCGGAGATGATGTAGCGCGCCAGGAAGTTGACGGCGAACGAGATGACGAACAGCATGAGGCCGGTGCCGATGAGCGCCGAGCGCTGGATCTCGGTGGCGACGCCCCAGTTGTTGACGATGTTGGCGGCGGTCGTCTGGGAGTTGAATCCCTCGGTGAGGATCGTCCAGAAGTAGCCGATCGACGGGGAGACGATCAGCGCGAAGGCCATCGTCTCGCCGATCGCCCGGCCGACGCCGAGCAGCGTCGCCGACACGATGCCGCTGCGCGCGTACGGGAGCACGGCGAGGCGGATCATCTCCCAGCGGGTCGCGCCCAGCGCGAGAGCCGCCTCCTCATGGAGACGTGGCGTCTGCAGGAAGATCTCGCGGGTGATCGAGGTCACGATCGGCAGGATCATCACGGCGAGTACGACGCCGCCCGCGAGCATCGTCGAGCCGGTGCTGGAGACCGGGCCCGCGAAGAGCGGAATCCAGCCGAGGTAGGTGTTCAGGAAGTCGGAGAGCGGCAGGAGCAGCGGTCGGATGACGATGATGCCCCAGAGGCCGAAGACGATGGACGGGACGGCCGCGAGCAGGTCGACGATATAGCCGAGTGCGCCGGCGATGCGGCGGGGCGCGTAGTGCGAGGTGAACAGCGCGATGCCGATCGCGACCGGTGCGCCGAGGACGATCGCGATGAGTCCCGAGAAGATGCTCCCCCACAGGAGCGGGCCCACATACGCCCAGAAGCTCGGCCACGGAGTGCCGGCCGGGTTCTGGATGGCCGCCAGTTCCTTGGTGGCGGGCCAGTTCGCGGTGATCGCCGGAATGCCCTGGATGATGAGGAAGATCGCCACGCCCGCGAGGATCACGAGGATCAGGGACGCGGAGGTGGCGGAGAGTCCGAGGAACACGCGGTCGCCCAGGCGACTTCCGCGCGCGCGGAAATCGGCAGCGGGAGCCGGTGGCCGGATCGCGGTGTCAGCCATGGACGGCCTTCTCGAGTCGCATCTGGATCTTCCTGTCGGGTTCAGTGTCGCGACGATGCTCCCGGGGCCCACCGGGCCCGGGAGCGTCGTCGGAACGAGGAGATCCGGCCCGCCGGCCGCGACACGAGTGTGTGCCGCGACCGCCGGACCGGACGGGATTTACTTGATGGCGTCGATCGACGTCTGCGCCTGGGCGAGTGCCTCGTTCGGCAGGGGAGCGGAGCCGGCGTTCTTCGCCGAGATCTGCTGGCCGAGTGTGCTGGCGACGTAGCCGAGGTAGGACTTCGTCAGCGTGGCCTGCTTCGAGTCCTTGAAGGTGCTGCACGTCACGGCGTACGACAGCAGCGGGATCGGGTAGGTCTCGGCGGTCAGCTTCGAGTAGTCGAACTTCTTCGAGAGGTCACCCGGAACGCCGTTCGACGCGTCGACCGCAGTCAGCGAGTACGTCTTCGCGACGGCCTCGGGGCTGAACGCGATGGCGGTGCCGTCCTGGACGATCGAGGCCGCGGTCAGGTCGCCGATCGCCGAGTGGTCGGCATAGCCGATGGTGCCGGTGCCCGCCTTGACGGTCGCGACGACCCCCGAGCCGCCCTTCTGCAGCGAGACGTTGCCGCTGACCGGCCACTGCTTGCCCGCCGGGTACGGCCACGTCGCGGACTGCGTCGCGGCGAGGTAGTTCGTGAAATTCGCGGTCGTGCCCGAGCCGTCCGAGCGGGCCACGGTCGTGATCGGGCCCGCCGGGAGGGCCGTGCCGTTGTCCTGCGTGATGGCCGGGTCGGACCAGTCGGTGATCTTCAGGTTGAAGATGTTCGCGATGGTCGCACCGCTCAGCTTCAGGCTCTTCACGCCGGGGACGTTGAAGATGATCGAGACGCCGTCGAGGTAGATCGGGATGTCGATGCCTCCGGGGGCGCAGAGGGTCTTCGACTTCGCGGTCTCGTCGGCCGAGAGCGGGGCGTCGGAGCCGGCGAAGTCGTACGCGCCGCTCAGGAAGTTGGTCACGCCGCCGCCGGAGCCCTGCGACTTGTCGTAGTTGACCGTGACGCCCTTGACCGAGGCGGTGTAGGCGGCCGTCCACGCGGCCTGGGCGTTGGCCTGGGCGCTCGAACCGCCGGCTGCGATGGTGCCGGTGAGGCTCGTGTCGAGCGTGACGCTCACCGCCGCGTCCGTCGGCGAGGCGCTGGTGCCCGACGTGGAGCCGCTGCTGCTCGGGCTCGACGAGCAGCCCGCGAGAGCGAGTGCCGCGATGGCAGCGATCGCGCCGACCTGCGCGATTCGGTTGATCTTCATTCGAAGTCCTTCACAGTTGCAGTGGTCGCCCGGTGCAGGGCTGAACTGGACGGTAGACACGCACTCTTACCAGAGTCCGCCGTGCCGGTGAACGGAAGGTGAACGACCGCGCTACGGCGCGGATTTTCGGCACCGTGAGAAATGCGGATTCCGGTTGTGCAACCCTCTCGAACCGGCGACGTCGCTCCGCTAGCGTATGCGCCATGGCGAAGACGACGAAGGCACAGCGGAAGGCGTTCGACGCGCTGGAAGACGCGGCAGGCGCCGCGACGACCGCGAAGAAGGTGGCCAGGGGCCTCCCGCGTCCTCAGGCGAAGAAGCTGCGCTCCGCGGCATCCGATGCGCTCGACATCGCGGACACGTCGAAGAAGGCGGTCCGCAGGCGTCCGAAGCGTGTGCGCAAGGAGGCAGAGAAAGCCACCGACCGCGTCCTGGCGGCGACGGACAAGGCGCTGCGCAAGGCGGAGGCTGCGCGCGCCGAGGCGAAGGCCGCGAAGAAGGCACGGAAGGCCGGAGCCGCCGCGAAAGCGGCTCGGAAGGCCGCCGAGAAGGACGCGAAGAAGGCGAACAGATCGAGGAAGGTCGAGACGCCGACCGGTGTCGTGGTCGAGGTGGAGTTCGATGAGGCGGTGACGGACGAGGAACTGGACCGCGTGCTCCAGGAGGTCGTGCATGAGGTGGTCCTCGAGGAGATCCTGGAGGCCGCCGCCGTCGAGGCGGCCATCGATGCACAGCTCGAGGAGATCGCCCTCGAGACGGTGCTGGACGACGCCGGACTGGAGCGGGCTCTCGAGGAGGCCGTTGCGGAGGCCGAGTTCGAGGAGGCCGTCGAGGAGGCCGCGCTCGAGAAGGCGCTCGAGGAGGCCGTCGAGGAGGCGGCCCTCGAGGAGGTGGTCGAGGAGATGGTCGCGGCCGGTGCCGAGTCGGATCTCGCATCGCTCACGGTCGCCCAGCTGCGCGCCCGTGCCCGCGACGCGGGCTTCACGGGGTACTCGCGCCTGAGCAAGGCGCGACTCATAGAGCTGCTCTCCTGACGTGATCGCCGCCGCGCCGGGTGCCTCTGCCGCCGAGGACGACCAGGGGGACCTGGACCGGACGGATGCCGCGCCCCCGCCGCGCACCCTCGTCGAGATCCTGCGCGACACCACCCGTCGGCATCCCGAGGCATCCGCCATCGATGACGGTTCCGTCGTCCTCAGCTATCGCGAGCTGATGGCCTCCGTCGGCCGCACGGCGGAGCGGCTGCAGGCTGCGGGCGTCCGGCGCGGCGACCGGGTCGGCGTGCGGGTGCCGTCGGGTGCCAAGGAGCTCTACGTCTCGATCCTGGGGGTGATCGCCGCCGGCGCGGCGTACGTCCCGGTGGATGCGGACGACCCCGACGAGCGCGCGCGCCTCGTGTTCGGCGAGGCGAAGGTGCGGGGCATCATCGGCGCCGGCGGGGTCTACACCCCGCTTGCGTACGATGCAGCCGGCGTCGCGTCCCAGGATGTCGTGTCTCCGATCTTCGACGGGCGGTCACCGCATCCGAGCACGCGCGCCGCCCCCGCGGTCGAGTCGCCGACGCCCGACGACGACGCCTGGATCATCTTCACGTCCGGCTCGACCGGCGTGCCCAAAGGCGTGGCCGTGTCCCACCGGTCGGCGGCCGCGTTCGTGGATGCGGAGGCGGGACTCTTCCTGCGGGATGCCCCGCTCGGCCCCGGCGACCGGGTGCTGGCCGGCCTGTCGGTCGCGTTCGACGCCTCCTGCGAGGAGATGTGGCTCGCATGGCGCCACGGCGCGTGCCTCGTGCCGGCGCCGCGCGCACTCGTTCGATCGGGCGAGGACCTCGCCCCGTGGCTCATCCGCCAGGGCATCACGGTGGTCTCCACAGTTCCCACTCTCGCGGCGATGTGGCCGGGGGAGTCGATCGAGAACGTGCGCCTGCTCATCTTCGGCGGGGAGGCGGTTCCCCCGGAGCTCGCGGCCCGCCTCGTCTCCGAGGGTCGCGAGGTGTGGAACACCTACGGGCCGACGGAGGCGACGGTCGTCGCCTGCGCGTCGCTGATGGACGGCGCCGGTCCCGTGCGGATCGGCCTTCCCCTCGACGGCTGGGCACTGGCCGTGGTGGATGCCGGGGGCCGGCGTGTGGCGCCGGGCGAGGCCGGCGAGCTGATCATCGGCGGTGTCGGACTCGCGCGCTACCTCGACCCGGCGAAGGACCGCGAGAAGTACGCCCCGATGCCCGAGCTCGGATGGGAGCGCGCCTATCGCTCCGGCGACCTCGTGCGATACGAGCCTGAGGGACTGATCTTCCAGGGGCGCGCGGACGACCAGGTGAAGGTCGGCGGCCGGCGCATCGAGCTCGGGGAGGTGGAGTCCGCCCTGCAGGACCTGCCCGGGGTGAGCGGGGCAGCCGCGGCCGTGCGCACGACGGAGGCGGGCGTTCCGGTGCTCGTCGGCTATCTCGCGGTCGCCTCGGGGGAGGGGTCGGGCTTCGATCGCGCGGCCGCCCGCGCGCAGCTCGCCGAGCGGCTCCCGGCGGCGATCGTTCCGCTGCTGGCCGTCGTCGACGAGCTTCCCGTGCGGACGTCGGGCAAGGTCGATCGCGCGGCGCTGCCGTGGCCGCTCCCCGGCGTCGAGGCGCCGGCGCCCGGACTCAGCCCGGCCGAGGCGTGGCTCGCCGAGCAGTGGCGGGCGGTGCTGGGTCTTCCCGTCCCCGACCGCAAGGCGGACTTCTTCGACCTCGGGGGAGGCTCCCTCGCCGCCGCGCAGCTCGTCTCCCGGCTGCGTGTGAAGGTGCCGGAGTTCTCCGTCGCCGACATCTACGACGTGCCGCGTCTGGGTGCGATGGCGAAGGCCCTCGGCCCGTTCCTCGACTCCGAGGACGAGGTCGCGTTCCACCGTCCCGCACCCACCCCGCGCACCACTCAGTGGGTGCAGACGCTCGCCGGCATCCCGCTGTTCATCCTCACCGGTGTCCGGTGGCTGCTCTACCTGTTGACCGCGAGCTCGCTGCTGCGGCTCGTGCCCGGCTTCGAGGCGCTCCCGTCGGCGCCCTGGTGGGCGATCGTCATCGGCCTGCTGATCTTCGCCACGCCGTTCGGCCGCATGACGCTGTCGGTCATCGCCGCGCGCCTGCTGCTGGGCGGCCTCGCCGCGGGCGACTACCCTCGCGGCGGTGCGGTGCACATGCGGCTGTGGCTGGCCGAGCAGATCTCAGATCAGGTGGATGCCGTGGGCCTCGCCGGAGCCCCGTGGGTGACGTACTACGCCCGGGCGCTGGGCGCCCGGATCGGCCGCGACGTCGACATGCACACCCTGCCGCCCATCACCGGGATGCTCGAGATCGGGGACGGCGCATCGGTCGAGCCCGAGGTCGACCTGCGCGGCTACTGGATCGACGGCGACGTCCTGCGCGTCGGCGGCATCCGCATCGGCTCGCAGACGACCGTCGGCGCCCGCAGCACCCTGGCGCCGGGCACTCGCATCGGCCGCCGTGCCGAGATCGCCCCCGGATCCGCCGTGTTCGGTCGCGTGCGGGCCGACCAGACGTGGGCCGGCTCGCCCGCGGAGCGGGTGGGTGGGACGGCCGTCGACTGGCCGGCGGAGCGCCCGCCGCATCGCACCCGGTGGCTGTACGCATACGCGGTGTCGGCCGTTGTGCTCGCCCTGCTGCCGCTCGCGTCGTTCGCCGCGGGCGCGCTGGTGCTCGCGATGGGGATGCGCGGGTCGGTCGACCTCGGCGAGGCGATGGGTCGCGCGTTCGTGTGGCTGATCCCGGCGACGCTCGTCGTCGGCGCCGTGTTCGCAGTGCTCGTCATCGTGCTCGTGCGGCTCATGTCGATCGGACTCGGCGCCGGCACGTATCCGATCCGCAGCCGCGTCGCCTGGCAGGCGTGGACCACCGAGCGCCTCCTCGACTCCGCGCGCACGATCCTCTTCCCCCTGTACTCGAGCCTCTTCACGCCCGTCTGGCTCCGGATGCTGGGCGCCGAGGTCGGCCGGGACGTCGAAGCATCCACCGTCCTCCTCATCCCGTCGATGACGCACATCGAGGACGGCGCCTTCCTCGCCGACGACACGATGGTCGCCTCGTACGAGCTGCACGCGGGCTGGATGCGCGTGGGCCCTGTGCGCATCGGCAAGCGCGCATTCCTCGGGAACTCCGGGATGGCCGCCCCCGGTCACCGTGTCCCGCGCGATGGACTCGTCGCGGTGCTCTCCTCCGCCCCGGTCAAGGCGAAGCCCGGGTCCTCGTGGCTCGGCTCGCCGGCGGTGCGCCTGCGGCGGCTGTCGGCCGCGGGCGACGACGCGCGCACCTATCACCCGCCCGTGAAGCTCAGGGTCGCGCGGTCGTTGTGGGAGCTGTGCCGTGTCATCCCGGTGTTCGTCACGTGCGCGATCGGCCTTCTGGTGCTGTTCGCGCTCGCCGCGCTCGTCGAGACGATCGGTCCCTGGTGGGCGCTGCTGCTCTCCGGGCTCGTGATGCTCGCCGCGGGCGCTGTGGCCGCCGCCGTGTCGACGGCGGTGAAGTGGATCGTCGTCGGCCCCATCCGCGCCGGCGAGAAGCCGCTCTGGTCGAGCTTCGTGTGGCGCACCGAAGTGTCGGACACGTTCACCGAGATGGTCGCAGCGCCCTGGTTCGCGCGCTCGGCGACCGGCACACCGGCCCTCGCGATCTGGCTCCGCAGCCTCGGCTCCACGATCGGCCGCGGCGTCTGGTGCGACAGCTACTGGCTGCCGGAGCCCGATCTGGTCACCCTCGGCGACGGCGCGACGGTCAATCGTGGATGTGTGGTGCAGACCCACCTGTTCCATGATCGAATCATGAGCATGGATGCCGTCGAACTCGAGGCCGGAGCGACCCTCGGCCCGCACAGCGTGATCCTGCCCGCCGCCGTGATCGGCGCCCACGCCACCGTCGGCCCCGCCTCCCTCGTGATGCGCGGCGAGACGGTCCCCGTGGGCAGCAGATGGAGCGGCAACCCGATCGGTCCGTGGCGCGCCGTGAAGGTCCGCTCCTACCAGTCGTCGTGAGCGACCCGTACACGCCGCAGAGCGGCGACCCGACCTTCGACGTGGAGTCGTACGAGCTCGACCTGTCGTATCGCGTGCGCGTGAACCGTCTCGAGGGCCGTGCGATCATCAACGCCGTCGCCGCGCAGCCCGTGCGATCGTTCTCGCTCGACCTGGTCGGCCTGCGGGCGACGCGCGTGCGCGTCGACGGCGACCGTCGGACGACCTTCCGCCAGGGGCAGCGCGCGCTGCAGGTGAGGCCTCCCGCGCCGCTCGCAGCGGGCGAGGCGTTCTCAGTCGAGGTCGTGTACGCCGGTGCACCGGGCCCTCGACGCACGCGCTGGGGCGCGCTCGGCTGGGAGGAGCTGGAGGACGGCGCGCTCGTGGCGTCGCAGCCCATCGGCGCGCCGACCTGGTTCCCGTGCAACGACCGGCCCGATGACCGCGCCCAGTACCGCATCACGTTGCGGACGGATGCGCCGTACACCCCGATCGCGACCGGCCGGCGCATCTCGGCGGGCCGCGCGGGCGGCCTCACGACCGCCGTGTTCGAGTCCCGCGTTCCGACGGCGTCCTACCTCGTGGCCGCTCACATCGGCGTGTACCGCGAGACGCCCCTGGCGGGGCCCGTGCCGATCACACTCGTGCATCCCGCCGCGATCGACGCGCGCGTGCGCGCGGCGTTCGCCCAGGTTCCGCGCATGCTGGTGGTCTTCGGCGACGCGTTCGGCCCGTACCCGCAGGAGGCGTGCACGATCGTCGTCACGCCCGATGAGCTCGAGATCCCGTTGGAGGCGCAGGGCCTCGCCACTTTCGGCGCGAATCATCTGGATGCGGCGTCCCATCGCCTCGTCGCCCACGAGCTCGCCCACCAATGGTTCGGCAACAGCGTCGGCCTCGCGCGCTGGGAGGACATCTGGCTCAACGAGGGCTTCGCCTGCTACGCCGAGTGGATCTGGTCCGAGGCCTCCGGTGGGGTGACTGCAGGCCACCTCGCGCGGTGGCACCACTCGCGCCTCATGAGCCTGCCGCAGGATCTGCTTCTCACCGACCCGGGGCCCGACCGCATGTTCGACGACGTCGTGTACAAGCGCGGTGCCCTGACGCTGCACGCCCTGCGCGCGACGATCGGGGATGCGGCGTTCTTCGACCTCCTCCGGGCGTGGGCCCGAGAGCACCGGCACAGGCTCGTCACGACCGACGACTTCCGTACCCTCGTCGCGGGGACGGGGCAGAGCGGCCTGCTGGAGGACTGGATCGACCGCCTGCCGCTCCCGGCGCTGCCGTGACTGCTACCTGTCGGCGGTCTCGCGCACGGCGACGCTGATGAGCACGCCGTCGGGGGCCGCCGCATCCCGTCCGCGATAGACCCGCGACGGCTCGGTGCCCGGACCTGGCACCACCGCGATCCACCCGTCCGCGTCCTCGGTCACGTCGACCGACTCCGGATCGACCCGCAGGCCCCGGCCGTCGGCCTTCAATGCGGCCTCGACCCGCGTCCATGCACGGATGCCGGCATCGCCCGCCTCCGCATCGAGCCCGAAGGCGCTGACGCCCGTCAGGGGGATGACGCCGACGACGGCGAGACCGCCGGTGTACGACACGCTCGCGCGCCAGGGCGATCCGGGCAGCTGCACGGGGCCGTGCGGGCCGCCGCAGAACGGGCAGGGGTTGGCGATAGGGACGTCGCCCACGAGCTCCCGCAGCAGCGCCCACGCGGCCTCGCGTCGGGATGAGGCGGAAGGCACAGGCCGCCACGCGATGCGCAGGTCATGGAGTGCCGGCATCCCCGAGGCTCAGTCCTTCGGCTCGTGCGTCTCGATCGCGACGATTCCGGAGCCGGGGTTCGTGGCCGAAAGGTGGACGACCGAGAACGCGCCCATCTCGAGAGCCGAGGCGCTGCCGAGGTACGAGCCGCGCAGAGTGCCGGTGGCGAGGGCGATCTCGCTGAGAATGTCGGGCAGCACCGGGCCGTGGCTGCACAGGACGACGGGCGTGCGCTTGCGCACGCGCTTGCCGATCACGGCCCGCACGTCGGCCTCACCCTTCTCCCAGGCGTCCTGGCTGAGCATCGGCGTCCGCTCGATGCGTCGGCCCGTGGCTGCCGCGAGGGGGGTGACCGTCGTCACGCAGCGGACGGCGTCGCTCGAGATGATCTTGCGCACGCCGAAGGCCTGCAGCGGGCCGGTGAGCGACTTGGCCTGGCGTGCACCCCGCGCGCTGAGGGGACGCTGCGCGTCGGACTGCTTCCACCCCTCCCGTGGCACGGAGCGCGAGTGCCGCAGCACCACCAGGGGGAACGTCTCCAGAACGCCGTCGCCCACGATCTTGAGGAAGTTCTCGAGGATCTCGACGTCCACCGGGTAGCTCAGGTAGCCGCGGGCGCGCTTGGGGGTGACCCACTCGAGTGCCGCGATCTCCTTGTTCGGCACGAACACGGAGGAGCGGATGGCGTCCTCCGTCGCCTCGGCCGCCCAGTAGTGCACGATCTTCTGACGCTTGCTCGGCATCCGATATCTCGAGACGCCCACCGGGATGCCGAGCGCGACGCGGATGCCCGTCTCCTCGAGGATCTCGCGCACCGCGGTCTCCGCCAGCGTCTCGCCCGGGTCGACCTTTCCTTTCGGGAGGGTGACGTCGGCGTACGCCGTGCGATGGATCACGAGGATCAGCAGCTTGCCGTCGACCCGGCGCCACACGACGCCGCCGGCGGCGTAGACAGCGGTATCCGTCATCGCACCGCCCGCGCGCGGCGCCGACGGTGCACGGCGCGCATCGTCCGGTCCTGCAGGTCGACGAGCGGCGCGCCCTCGTCGTCGATGCGGTGCCGCGTCCACTCCCCGTCGGGCCCCAGGTGCCACGAGCTCGTCGCGTCGCTCATCGCGACGGTGAACAGGTCCTCGAGCTCCTTGATGTGCGCCGGCGCGGTCACCCGCACGAGCGCCTCGACGCGGCGGTCGAGGTTGCGGTGCATCATGTCCGCGCTGCCGATGTAGACCTGCGGGTCGCCGTCGTTCTGGAACGCGAAGATGCGGGAGTGCTCCAGGTAGCGGCCCAGGATGCTGCGCACCTTGATGTTCTCGCTCAGGCCCTCCACTCCGGGCTTGAGTCCGCAGATGCCGCGCACGAAGACCTCGACGGGAACGCCCGCCTGGCTCGCCCGGTAGAGAGCGTCGATGATCTGCTCATCGACGATCGAGTTGACCTTGAAGCGGATGCCGGACTCCTTGCCGGCGAGCGCGTTGCGGCGCTCCCGCTCGATCTGCCGGAGCAGTCCCTTCCGCAGGTGCAGGGGGGCGACCAGGAGCCGCTTGAACTTCTTCTCGATCGCGTAGCCGCTGAGCTCGTTGAACAGCCGGGTGAGGTCGCGGCCGACCTGCTCGTCCACGGTGAACAGGCCGAAGTCCTCGTAGACGCGGCTCGTCTTCGGGTTGTAGTTGCCCGTGCCGATGTGGCTGTAGCTGCGGAGGATGCCGTCCTCCTCGCGGATCACGAGGGCGAGCTTGCAGTGCGTCTTCAGGCCGACGAGGCCGTAGACGACGTGCACGCCCGCCTTCTCGAGCTTGCGTGCCCAGACGATGTTGGCCGCCTCGTCGAAACGCGCCTTGACCTCGACGAGCGCCAGGACCTGCTTGCCCGCCTCCGCCGCGTCGATCAGCGCCTGCACGATGGGGCTGTCGCCGGATGTGCGGTACAGCGTCTGCTTGATGGCCAGCACGTGCGGGTCCTTGGCCGCCTGCTCGAGGAAGAGCTGGACGCTCGTCGCGAACGACTCGTAGGGGTGGTGCACGAGCACGTCCGCCTTGCGGATCGCGGTGAAGATGTCGGCGCGCTCGTTGTTGTCGCCCGGCTGGAAGGCGAGCGCCGTGGTCGGCACGTGGGGCGGGAACCTCAGGTGGGGCCGGTCGACGCGCGACAGGTCGAAGAGGCCCTGCAGGTCGAGCGGGCCGGGGAGGCGGTAGATCTCCTGCTCGGTGATGTCGAGCTCGTTGATGAGGAGGTCGAGGGTCACGTCATCCATGTCGTCCGTGACCTCGAGGCGGATGGGCGGCCCGAAGCGGCGGCGGAGCAGCTCGGCCTCCAGCGCCTGGATGAGGTTCTCCGTCTCGTCCTCCTCGATGACCACGTCCTCGTTCCGGGTGAGGCGGAACGCATGGTGATCGAGCACCTCCATGCCAGGGAAGAGGTCGCCGAGGTTGTTGGAGATGAGCTGCTCGAGGGGCAGGTACCTGACGCCCTCCTCGGTGCGGGCCACCTCGACGAAGCGGGGCAGCATCGGCGGCACCTTGAGGCGCGCGAACTCCTGGCGCCCGGTGCGCGCGTTGCGGATGCGGATCGCGAGGTTCAGCGAGAGACCGGAGATGTAGGGGAAGGGATGCGCGGGATCCACGGCCAGGGGCATCAGGACGGGGAACACCTGCGTCTGGAAGTAGCGGTACAGGTCGTCGCGCTCGCCGTCGGTGAGCTCATCCCACGTGATGATGCGGATGCCCTCTTCCGCCAGCGCCGGCCGCACGAGGTTCTGCCAGGCATCGGCGTGCCGCAGCTGCAGGCGGTGCGCCTCCGCCGAGATGTCGGCCAGGACGTCCTGGGGGGAGCGGCCGACGTTCGTCGGGATCGCGAGGCCCGTGATGATGCGGCGCTTCAGGCCGGCGACGCGGACCATGAAGAACTCGTCGAGGTTGCTGCCGAAGATCGCGAGGAAGCTGGCGCGCTCGAGCACGGGCAGCGCGGGATCCTCGGCCAGTTCGAGGACGCGCTGGTTGAATGCCAGCCAGCTGAGCTCGCGGTCGAGGTAGCGGTTCTCGGGCAGCTCGGAGTCGAACGCCTCCTCCAGGTCGAAATCGTCGTCGTCCGCGTCGCCGAGACCGGCATCGAGCACCTCGGGTTCGATCATCCCAACATCATTGCAGGCGCTTGCGACGCGCGGGTGACCGGCGGGAATCAGCCCGCGATGGGCTCTTCCTCGTGCACGTTGAAGCGGTAGCCGACGTTGCGCACCGTGCCGATGAGCTGCTCGAGGTCGCCGAGCTTCGCGCGCAGGCGCCGCACGTGCACGTCGACGGTGCGGGTGCCTCCGAAGTAGTCGTAGCCCCACACCTCGCTCAGCAGCTGCTCCCGCGTGAAGACGCGCGACGGGTGCGTCGCGAAGAAGTGGAGGAGCTGGAACTCCTTGTACGTGAGGTCGAGGGCGCGCCCGCCGACCTTGGCCGAGTACGACCCCTCGTCGATCGTGATGCCGCTGGTCTGGATGCTCGTGTCCGCCGAGGCCGCCGCCGAGGCGCGCCCGATCGCGAGCCGGATGCGCGCATCCACCTCGGCCGGCCCGGCGCTCACGAGCACGACGTCGTCGACGCCCCACTCGCTCGTGACGGCGGCGAGGCCGCCCTCGGTGACGATGAGGAGGACCGGCGCTTCGTGTCCCGTCGTCGCCAGGATGCGGCACAATGCCTTCGCCTGCGCGAGGTCGTTGCGGCCGTCGATGAAGACGACGTCGGCGCCGGGCGCGCTCGCGAGCTGTGCGGTCTGGGCGGGAATCTGGCGGACGCGGTGGCTCAGAAGTTCGAGCGCCGGCAACGCGAGGCTCCCGCCGGGCGCGGAGCTGAAGACCAAGAGCTGTGCCAAAGAACCTCCCGGACCGGCGGGCACCGTGTCCTCATCATATTGGTGCGGCCCCCGCATGCGACGGCGTCGGGATGCGGCGGGCCGCCGCGTGCGCGACAATGGGCATCATGTCGACTCCTCCGCTCGTGCCGCGCAGCACCCTCGGCGGCATCATCGGCGTCTGGGCGGCGGCGGCCGTCGCGGGCATCGCGGTCGGCATCTTCGCGCCTCCCGGGTGGCGGGCGGCGTGGCTCACGATCGTCCTCGGCGCCGTCATCATCGCATCGTTCGCGGTGCAGCTCTCCGTCGGCCGTCCCGACGGGTTCCTGCGCCGTGTCGCGATGAGCGTGGTCGGGGCGCTCCTCGTCCTCGGCATCATCGGAATCGCCTTCGGACTGGCCTCCGTCGTTCCGGTCTAGAGTTGTCGCATGGACCTCGTCGCTCTGGAACTCTTCTTCGTCGGGCTTCTGGCGCTTGCATCGCTCGCCATCCTGTTCACCGCGGGCGTCGTGATCAAGAACCTGTACCGCGGCCAGCGCTGATCGGGGAGTCGTCGTGATCGACCTTCCCACCGACCTTCCCGCCGACCTCGCTCCGCTGTCGTGGCTCATCGGCATCTGGGAGGGCACCGGCGTGATCGACTACGACACGGCGGAGCGGCATTTCACCGGGTCGTTCGCGCATCGCGTGAGCTTCAGCCACGACGGCGGCGACTACCTGAACTACTCCGCGAACGCGTGGCTGATCGGCGACGGCGCGGCCGGCCGGGTCGACGACGAGCAGCGCACGCCGCTGGTCGCCGAGATCGGCTTCTGGCGGCTGGTCCGCCCCACTCTGGACGGGGATGCCGGTCCCGGCCTGCTGCCCGCGCCGGGCGCGTCGCCGACTCGCACGGTGGACGACGTCGAGCTGCTGCGCACGCCGCAGGGCGGATTCGACATCGAGGCCGCCATCGTCCACTCCGACGGGGTGAGCGAGCTGTACCTCGGGCAGATCTCGGGACCCCGGATCGACATCGCGACCGATGCTGTGGTCCGCCCGGCCCAGGCGCGCGCGTACGCCGCCGCGACCCGCATGTACGGCCTCGTCGACGGCCACTTGCTGTGGGCGTGGGATGTCGCGGCCCTCGGCCACGAGCTGGCCGCCCACGCCTCGGCACGCCTGGCACGGGTCGACTGATGGCTCCCACCTCTCCCGCCGCGGCGGGCGTGTCGTCCGAAGCCACCGGCGGCATGAGTGCGGGCCCCGCGACCGACGTCGTCGCCGCCCTGGCGGCCGTCCCCGGCGCGATCGTCGAGGACGGCGTCCTGACGCACGTCGGCAACCCGCTGGCCGAGCAGCGCGCGCTGGCCTCCGGCGCCGCGCTCGCGCCTCTCGGCGACCGCAGGGTGCTGACGGTGACGGGGGAGGACCGGCTCAGCTGGCTCGACTCGTTGTCGTCGCAGGCACTGACCCGGCTCACCCCGGGCGACTCCACGGAGCTGCTGATCCTCGACCCGCAGGGGCATGTCGAGCATGCGGCCGGAGTGGTCGATGACGGCGAGACGACCTGGCTGATCTCCGACGTCGCCGACGCGGACAACCTGCTCGCGTGGCTGATGAAGATGCGGTTCCGTCTGCGCGTGGAAGCGCGCATGCGCGACGACCTCGCCGTCGTCGGCGGCACGGAGGATGCGGTCGACGCCCTCGGGGCGCCGGTCGTGTGGCGCGACCCCTGGCCGGGTGTGTCCGCCGGCGGCTGGGGGTATGCGGACGCCGACGACCATCCGGGTCGCGACTGGGCCGAGGCGATCGTCCCCGTCGAGCGGATCGCCGAGCTGGCGGCGTCCGCCGCGCGCGGCGAGCGTGCGCTCGCGGGCGGCGTGGCGGCCGATGCGCTGCGTGTCGCGGCCTGGCGTCCCCGCATCACCGACATCGACGACCGCACGCTGCCCCACGAGCTCGACTGGATGCGCACTGCAGTCCATCTCGACAAGGGCTGCTATCGCGGCCAGGAGACCGTGGCGAAGGTGCACAACCTCGGTCACCCGCCGCGGCGCGTCGTCGCCCTGCACCTCGACGGCGTCGTGCCTGCTCGCGGTGACGAGGTGCGTGCCGGCGACACGATCGTCGGCGTGGTGACCTCGGCCGCGCTGCACTACGAGGACGGGCCGATCGCGCTCGCGGTGATCCGCCGGTCGGCCGCGGTCGACGGCGAGCTCGTCGTGGACACGGCGGAGGGCCCGGTGGCCGCCGCTCAGCGCGTGATCGTGCCGCCGGAGGCGGGCGCGACAGCGGGGGTGCCCCGCATCCCGAGACTCGGCCGCCGCGCGTGACCGCCGTGGGCCGGTGAGCGGGGGAGGGAACGAGACGGCGCCGCTGACGGCTGCGGTGCCGACCGGCTGGCGCGCGCGGCTCGACCTGCGCCCGAACGCGCTGCGGCTGCGCGACTCGGCGATCGCGATCGTGCAGATCACCGTCGCCGCGACGGCGGCGTGGGCGTTCTCGCGGTATGTGCTCGGTCACCCGGCGCCGCTGCTCGCGGCCACCGTGACGATCTCGAGCCTCGGACTGGTCCGGGACGCCCGGCCCAAGCGGGTGCTGCAGACGGTGATCGGGATGCTCCTCGGCGTCCTCATCGCCGACGCCTTCGTGCTGGTCGCCGGGCCGGGATGGTGGCAGCTCGCACTGACTCTCGCCGTGACGCTCGTGGTCGCGCGGTTCCTCTCTGCGTATCCGCCCTTCGCGATCATGGCCGGGATGCAGGCCGTCATCGTCATGACGCTGCCGACGACCCAGCCCTTCTCGCGTCTGATCGACGGGATCGTCGGCGGCATCGCGGCCCTCGTGGCGACGGCGCTCATCCCGCGCAATCCGCGCCGGGAGGAGGTGCGGGACGGCCACGCCGTCTTCGCCGCGGCCGGAGGCGCGGCCTCGACGCTCGTGCAGGCACTCCGCCGCGGTGACGTCCTGCGCGCCGGTCGTGCCCTCGAGAAGGCGCGGGCGATCGCCCCTCGCGTCGACGACTGGCGGACGTCCCTCGACTCCGGTCTGGCCGTCGCCGCGTTCTCGCCGTGGCTGCGCCCCCACCGTCCGGAGCTGCAGCGACATCGGGTGATGCTGCAGTCGATGGACTTCGCCACCCGCAACCTGCGCGTCGTCGCCCGCCGCGCGGTGTATTCGTGCGAGGACGGGCAGCCGCGCCCACTGCTCGCGGACCTCGTGGCGGAGCTCATGCGGGCGACGGCGATCGTCGACGAGAGCCTCGACGACATCGCGCAGCAGCCGGCGGCGCGCGAGGCCGTGATCGCCGTGGCATCGCGGCTGGACCCCGTCGCGATCCTCCCGGATGGGCCGGTCGGCGACCAGAACCTCATCACGGCCCTGCGCCCGATGGCGGTCGACCTCCTGACCGCGACAGGGATGCCGGGCGCCGAGGCCCGCGCAGTCCTCCCGCACATCTGACCCCCGTCGTCCGCGAGCCCGCATTCGAATCCCCAGCCCGCACTCGATTCGCGGGAATCGGATGCGGGCTCGGGAAATGGATGCGGGTTCGCGGACGGCGAGGATCAGGCGGGCGCCACCGCGTCCCACGGCACGGTGACCTCTCCGAGGCGCCAGCGCGCGCGATCGCGCAGCGGCCATCCGTCCGCGACGAGAGCGCCGAGCGCCGTGCGCCACCGGTGCACCGGTCCGAACGGCGCAACGGCGGCCGCGCGGTCCCACTCGCGGTCGAGCGCCGACAGGAACGTGTGGACCCGCTCGCCCGGGACGTTCCGGTGGATGAGGGCCTTCGGCAGTCGCTCCGCGGCGATGGACGGATGCTCGAGCCCCGCGAGGCGGAGCGAGACCGACAGCGTGCGGGGGGCCGCATCCGCTCCCACCTCGATCCACGTCGAGACGCGACCGATCTCGTCGCACGTACCGTCCACGAGGATCCCCTCGGCCGTGAGCCGGGACGACATCCGGCGCCACGCATCGGGGACGTCCTGCTCGTCGTACTGGCGCAGGACATTGAGGGCGCGGACGACGAGCGGCGGCTGGGACGCGGGCACCTCGAAGCCGCCGAGCGCGAACGAGACGTGCGCATCCCGGGCGAAGGGCGTGCTGCCGGCGCGCACCTCGTCGAGCTGCGCGCGGGCGCGGGCGACGCGCTCGGGCTCGATCTCCAGCCCGAGCACCTCGACGTCGTCGCGCACAGCACGCAGGCGCGCCTCGAGCTCGAGCGCCGTCACAGCGCTCGCACCGAAGCCGAGATCCACGACGAGCGGCCGCGGCTCCGCGCGGCGGAATGCGGGATGCCGGGCGATCCAGCGGTCCACGCGGCGCAGGCGATTGGTGCCGGTCGTGCCGCGCGTGACGCGCCCGACCGGTCCCGAACCCATGCGCCCATCATGTCAGGCCGTGACGGGCCGGCAGGGGCGCGGCATCCCTCGTCGCTAGCATGGATCGCATGACCCACACCCTGATCCTGCTGCGTCACGGGCAGAGCGAATGGAACCAGCTGAACCTGTTCACGGGGTGGGTCGATGTGCGACTCACCGAGCAGGGCAAGGCCGAGGCCGCGCGCGGCGGGCAGCTGCTCGCCGAGTCCGGGCTGCACCCCGACATCCTGCACACGTCCGTGCTCAGCCGTGCGATCCAGACCGCGGACATCGCACTCGACGCCGCCGACCGGCTGTGGATCCCGGTGAAGCGCTCGTGGCGCCTCAACGAGCGTCACTACGGCGCCCTGCAGGGCAAGGACAAGGCGCAGACCCTCGAGGAGTTCGGTCCCGAGCAGTTCAAGCTGTGGCGCCGGTCCTTCGACGTGCCGCCGCCTCCGCTGCCGGACGACAGCGAGTTCAGCCAGGTGAACGACCCGCGCTATGCCGACATCGACGGCGAGATCCCGCGCACCGAGTCGCTCAAGCTCGTCATCGACCGGCTGCTGCCCTACTGGGAGGGCGAGATCGTCCCCGACCTGCGCGCCGGCAAGACGGTCCTCGTGACCGCGCACGGCAACTCGCTGCGCGGGCTCGTCAAGCACCTCGAGGGCATCAGCGACGACGACATCGCGGAGCTCAACATCCCGACCGGCATCCCGCTCGTCTATCGCCTGGATGAGGACCTCAACGCCATCGGCGCGGGCGAGTACCTCGACCCCGAGGCCGCCGCCGCCGGTGCGGCCGCCGTCGCGGCACAGGGCGCCAAGTAACCCGACCAAGCGCGAGGCGCCGCATCCCGTGGGATGCGGCGCCTCGTCGCGTGCTCGGGATCAGACGCCCGGCCGCGAGCCCTCGTCGGCTGTCTGGGCGGCGTCACCGGGCGCGCTCGGGGCGCCGCTCTGCTCGGTGATGATCGTGATCGTGTCCGTGTCCGGGTTCCATTCGCCGGTCGCGAGGTAGACGACCTTCTTCGCGATGTTCACCGCGTGGTCGGCGAAGCGCTCGTGGTAGCGGCTGGCCAGGGTCGCGTCGACCGTCGCACCCGCCTCTCCGCTCCAGCTGTCGCTGAGCACCTTCTCGAACACGGAGATATGCAGCTCGTCGATCTGGTCGTCGCTGTTGCGGATCGTCTCGGTGAGCTCCAGGTCCTGGGTGCGCAGCAGCTGCGTGAGCGTGCGCGCCACCTCCACGTCCAGCTCGCCCATCCGCCGGAACGTGCCCTTGAGCCCCTTCGGGATGGCGCGCTCGGGGAAGCGCATGCGCGTCAGCTGGGCGATGTGCTCGGCGATGTCGCCCATGCGCTCGAGCGAGGCGCTGACACGGAGCGTGGTCACGACGATGCGCAGGTCGCGGGCGACCGGCTGCTGGCGGGCGAGGATCTCGATCGCGAGCTCGTCCAGCTCGACGGCCTTCTCGTCGATGATGCTGTCCTCGTCGATGACCTCCTCGGCGAGAGCCACATCCCCCGTGCTGAAGGCCTCGGTGGCCTTCTCCATCGCCACCGTCACGAGTTCGGCGATCTCGACCAGGCGGCTCTGGACATCTTCGAGGGACTGGTGGAAGACTTCGCGCATTGCGGCACCCTTCTGGCTCTGCGCACGGATGCACCGCGCGCGAGGGCGATCCTCGCCGCCCAAGGTTAACGTACGGTGCCGCGCCGGTGAACAGTCGCCGGGCGGCCTCGGCATCGGCTGCGCGGGGCGGGTGCGACGGATGCCGACCCCTACGCTGGAGGCATGGATTCGACGCAGCTCACGCTGCTCGCCCTGGTCACGGGGCTCCTCGTCGGGGGTGGCATCGTGGCTGCGATCGTCGCGCTGCTGCGTGCGCGCGATCGCGCCAAGGCCCAGATCTCCCAGCTCGTGCCGGAGGGCGCGCGGGAGATCATCGCGGCGATGGATGACGCGGCCGCTCTCGTCGACGCGTCGGGCACCGTGCGCGCATCCTCAGCCGCGACCCGGGAGTTCGGCGTCACCGAGGCCGCCCTCCTTCCCTCCGACGAGCTGCGCGCGCTCGCGCGGGAGGCTCGGGACACCCACCTCGCGGTGACAGGCACGCTGCGCCTCCGGCGGGGCAACTCGCTCGGCGAGGCGCGGCTCGTGGCGGTGCGGATGATGGAGATCTCGCCCAAGCTCGTCCTGGCCGTCCTGCGCGATATCACCGAGCGGGAGCGCGTTGCGGAGATGCGCCGCGACTTCGTCGCCAACACGAGCCATGAGCTGAAGACGCCGGTAGGAGCCGTGAGCCTGCTGGCGGAGGCGATCGAGTCCGCCTCCGACGACCCCGAGCAGGTGCGGATCTTCGCCTCGCGGCTGACGGCCGAGGCGGCGCGCCTGGGGCTTCTCACGTCCCGCATCATGAATCTCTCGCGCCTGCAGGCTTCGGACGACCTCACCGACGCCCGCGACCTCGCCGTCGACGAGGTCGTGGCCTCGGCCGTCGAGGCGCACGCCGTGCAGGCGGCGTCCGCCGGCGTCGACGTGCATCGCGGCGGTGAACGCGGCCTCTACGTCCGCGGCGACGCCCAGGTGCTGAGCGAGGCGGTGGGAAACCTGATCGCCAACGCGATCGCGTACTCGCCGCACGGTTCCACGGTGGGAGTCGGCGTTCGCTCGGTCGACGGCATCGTCGAGATCGCGATCACCGACCGTGGCATCGGCATCGCCGAGGCCGACCAGCAGCGCGTGTTCGAGCGCTTCTACCGCGCCGACCAGGCGCGTTCGCGCCGCACCGGCGGCACCGGCCTCGGCCTGTCGATCGTGAAGTACGCGGCGCAGCGCCACGGGGGCGAGGTCGTTCTCTGGTCGCGTCCGGGTCGTGGATCCACGTTCACGATCCGCCTGCCGCGGATCGACGCCCCCGACAGCGACGCGACGCATCGCAAGCGCGGAAAGTCCGGCGCCGGCACGTCCGCCATGGGCAAGAACGCCGGCTCGGTGAAGAGCCCCGCCAAGGCGAAGGGCGCAGCCGAGATGTCCCGCCCGACGGCCGACAGCACCACCGCACAGGGAGATACCGTATGACCCGCGTTCTTCTCGTCGAGGACGAGCCAGACCTCGCCGACCCGCTCGCCTACCTCCTCCGACGTGAGGGGTTCGAGGTCGAGATCGCCGATGACGGCCCCACCGCCCTCCACGCGTTCGGCGAGCGCGGCGCCGACATCGTCCTGCTCGACCTCATGCTGCCCGGGATGCCGGGCACCGAGGTGTGCCGGCAGATCCGTGCGACCTCGAGCACGCCGATCATCATGCTCACCGCCAAGGACTCCGAGGTGGACATCGTCGTGGGGCTCGAGCTCGGCGCGGACGACTACGTCACGAAGCCGTACTCGGCCCGAGAGCTGCTCGCGCGCATGCGGGCGGTGCTGCGCCGCAGTGCGAGCCTCGAGGCCGATCTCGACGAGCGGGTGCTGTCGGGGGGTCGTGTGACGCTCGACATCGATCGCCACACGGTCGCCGTCGAGGGCGAGGAGATCGCCATGCCGCTGAAGGAATTCGAGCTGCTCGAGGTGCTGATGCGCAATGCCGGTCGGGTGCTCACACGCGGTCAGCTGATCGACCGGGTGTGGGGGACCGACTACTTCGGCGACACGAAGACCCTCGACGTGCACATCAAGCGCATCCGCTCCCGCATCGAGCAGAACCCCGGCGAGCCGGTGCTCCTCGTGACCGTGCGCGGCCTCGGGTACCGCTTCGAAGGCTGACAGTCCCGTTCATGTACGAAGGCCCGCGCGGCAGCGCGGGCCTTCGTGCACGAACCGGGACGACTACGGAGTCGGGGAGGGGCTGGGCGTTGCAGCCTGGCTCGCCGTGCCCGAGGCGGACGGACGCGGCAGCGTGGGCACCAGCGTCGAGTAGTACGGCAGAGTGCCGTTGAGGACCGGCACGTGGACCTTCACGCCCTGGGCGTCGCCCGACTGGAACTCCATGAGCACAGTGGCGCCCGGCTTCGTGCGGACGGCCAGCGTCAGGGCCGGCGTGTCCTGCGCGCCGAGACTCACCGTGGAGTTCGCGGGGACATCGACGGTCTTCGAGACCGAGGTGTCGGAGATGTTGATCGTGAGCGTCTCGTCACGGTCGGTCTGATTCACGATCGCGGCCACGAGGTTGCCTGCGGCGCCCGCGTTGGTGATCACGAGCGCGTTGCGCACCAGCAGCGGAGCGCCCGGCACATCGGGCACGTTGATGCCGTCCGACGGCGAGTAGGGGACCGTCGTCGTCTGCGGCGAGATCATGCTGCAGCCCGTTGCTCCGAGGATGACTGCTGCGCCGACGGCGATGGACGCGATGAGGCGCGATTTCACGGTTCCTCCTAGCGGACTCACGGCTTCAGAAGCATTCTAGGGGCACGCGGCATCCAGCACCGTGCAGGCGCTGAGGGTGCGGCCGCGAACCTTAGCGCATGAGCCCTGTGGTAATCTTGATTAGCCGAAGGGACATAACTCCATGCTTTTTGAGGTTGGCGAGACGGTCGTCTATCCGCATCACGGTGCCGCAACGATCGCCGAAGTGAAGACTCGCGTCATCAAGGGCGAAGAGAAGGTCTATCTCAAGCTCAGAGTCACTCAGGGCGATCTCACCATCGAGGTTCCGGCCGACAACGTCGATCTTGTCGGGGTTCGCGACGTGATCGGCAAAGAGGGGCTCGAGCGGGTCTTCGACGTGCTGCGCGCGCCGTTCACCGAGGAGCCGACCAACTGGTCGCGCCGCTACAAGGCGAACCTCGAGAAGCTCGCGTCGGGTGACGTCATCAAGGTGAGCGAAGTGGTCCGCGACCTGTGGCGTCGCGACCAGGACCGCGGACTGTCCGCGGGTGAGAAGCGCATGCTCGCAAAGGCACGTCAGATCCTCGTGTCGGAGCTGGCTCTGGCTGAGAAGACCGACGAGGAGCAGGCCGGCCTGGTCCTCGATGAGGTCCTCGCCTCTTAAGACGACGAAGGCGCCAGGAGGTCGATCCTCCTGGCGCCCTTTCGTGCGCCTGCGCGCCGTCGGAGCTCTGCCGCCGACGCTCAGGCGGCCGGCCCGCTGGCCAGCCTGACCGGGGCGCTCTTCGATGCGCCGCTTTGGTCGACCCACACGATGGTCACCGTGTCGCCGGGCCGGTGCCGGGCCAGCGCGCTCGAGAGGTCGTCGTTCGACGAGATCGTCGCACCGTCGACGGCCGTGACGACATCGCCCGCGGCGAGCCCCGCATCCGCGGCCGGTGTGCCGTCGTAGACCTGCGCGATCTCCGCACCCGACGCCGGCGAGGAGCCGCCCTGGTCCGACAGGCCGATGCCCAGGAATGCGCGTGTGCCGATCGTGATCGTCGAGCTGGAGTGGCCGGCCTCGATCTCGCGCGCGATGGACAGCGCCGTGGCGATCGGGATGGCGTAGCCGTCCGGGACCGCAGTGTTCGAGGATGCGGCGGTGTCGATGCCGACCACCTCGCCCTGGCTGTCGTACAGCGGGCCGCCGGAGTCGCCCGCCTGGATGCCCGCATCCGTCTCGATGAGACCCGTGAGGTTCTCGGAGGGAGCCGATCCCTCGGCCTGGGTCGTGATGGACGCGCCCGTGCCGGTGACCGATCCGCTCGCCTGCACGAGCGTGCCGGTGCCGCCCGCGTTGCCGACGGCGGTCACGGCCTCGCCGGTCGAGACGCCGCCGCCGCTGTCGAGCTTCGCGGTGGCGAGGCCCGACGCGTTCTGCAGCTTGAGGACGGCGATGTCGTCGGTCGCATCCGTGCCGACGACCGTGGCGGTGTACGTGGCGCCCGTCGACGGGACGGTGACCTGGATGCTCGTGGCCCCTGCGATGACGTGATTGTTGGTGAGGATCTCGCCGTCGCCGGAGAGCACGATGCCGGTCCCGGCAGCCTGGGCCTGGTCGTAGGCGAGCACGGTGTCGATGACGACGACGCCTGTCTGCTGGGCGGCCGTCGCCGTGGTCGTGGTGGTACCGGACGAGCCGCCGGATGACGAGCCTCCGCCGTACCCTCCGAATCCGCCGTACCCGTACCCGTTGTCGCCGTAGCCGTACCCGTACCCGTTGTCGCCGGCGTTCGAGGCCTGGCCGCCGTACCACCAGTAGTCGGCGCTCGCGACCGATGCGGTGGCCGATGCGGATGCGCTGGCCGCCTGCGCGGCCGTGGTGCCGATGGCGATGCCTCCGGTGCACAGCACGGCCGCGGCGACGCCTCCGGCGATCCAGCCGGCGAGCCGGCGATGTGCGGTGTTCAAAGTGGTGCCCCCTGTCCTAGGACTCTGCGATGGGACCAGTGCACACGCGCGGCCCCAGCGAACGCTCGGCCGATCCGATGCACGGCCCCAGGAGGCGCCGTGGAGATGGGCAGGGAAGCCTATGTCTCTGCCATGAACGGATGCCGACGCTGCGTGGATCCGAACCGGACCCCGCGACCCTCGTGCCCTAGATTCGGGGTGTGAGCATCACTCCCGTGCCGCGCATCGCGGTCATCGTCGTGGCGGCAGGCTCTGGGACGCGCCTCGGCGCTGAGGCGCCGAAGGCGTTCGTCGGTCTCGGCCGGCACACGATCCTCCGTCATGCGCTTCACAACGTGTTCGCGGCGCCGACGGCGCAGGTCGTGGTCGTCGCGCCCGCGGGTCGTGAGGGCGATGCCCTGACGGATGCCGAGGCCGCCGGCCCACGTGAGCTCGTAACGGTCGTGACGGGCGGGGCGACGCGGCAGGAGTCGGTCGCCGCGGGCCTGGGCGCTGTCTGGGGCGACGTCGAGGTCGTGCTGGTGCACGATGCCGCCCGCGCCCTCACCCCGCCGGACGTCTTCGCGCGCGTGATCGCCGCCGTGGATGCGACGGGCTGGGGTGCCGTGCCTGTCCTGCCCGTCGTCGACACCATCAAGCGCGTGGATGCGGACGCGATCGTCGAGGGCGTCGATCGCTCCGAACTGGCAGCCGCCCAGACGCCGCAGGGTTTCCGCCGCGACATCCTGGTTGCCGCATACCGCGCGGCGCGAGAGGACTACACCGACGACGCCGCGGTGGTCGCCGCATCCGGTCATCGCGTCCGGACCGTCGAGGGCGACGCGCGGTCGTTCAAGATCACGACGCCCGAGGATCTCGAGCGGGCGCGGGGGCTCGTGGGCGAGCCGCTGCCCGCCCGTGCCGTTCCGATGCCGCACGTGCCCCGCGTCGGCGTCGGCACCGATGTGCACGCCTACGGCGGCGACGGCGCGCTGTGGCTCGGGGGCCTGGAGTGGCCGGGGGAGCGGGCGCTGTCGGGACACTCGGACGGAGACGCGATCGGCCACGCGATCGTCGACGCGCTGCTGTCGGCCTCGGGGCTCGGCGACATCGGGATGCACTTCGGCACCGATCACCCCGACTACGCCGGTGCGCACGCGGACGTGTTCCTGGCTCGCACGCGGGCGCTCCTCGGCGAGGCGGGGTGGCGGATCGGCAATGTCGCCGTGCAGGTGCAGGCGAACCGGCCGCGGTTCTCGGCGCGGCGCGCCGAGGCGGAGCAGGTGCTCTCCGAGGCGCTCGGCGCACCGGTCAGCGTCGCGGCGACCACCACCGACGGACTCGGGTTCCCGGGCCGCGGCGAGGGCGTGTCGGTCTTCGCCGTGGCGTTGGTGCTCCCGGCCTGACTCAGAGGGCGCGGGTCATGAAGGCCGAGAACGGGTCCTCCACATAGCCCTCGAAGGGTCCGCAGTACGCGAAGCCCTCGCTCTCGTACAGCCGCCGTGCCGGATCGAAGTCCGGCGTCGTCCCGGTCTCGAGCCACAGCGACCGGATGCCGCGCGCCGCCGCATCCGCCATGATGTGCCGCAGCACCGCCCGGCCGACGCCCCGCCCCAGGAAGGCGTCCTCGACGCGCATCGACTTCAGCTCGGCCCGCTCCCGGTCGAGTGTCTTGACCGCACCTATGCCGGCGAGCTCGCCGTCGATCCACGCGGACCAGACGGTCACGCCGGGGCCGCGCAGCGCGTCGAGGCCGAGCGCATGGACGCTCTCCACGGGCGACGACGCGTGCATGCCGTCGAGGTGGGCGGCGACGAGCGCACGCACGTCCTGGCTGGACAGGTCGTCGACGCGGATCACGATCGGCGGTCTTTCGGTCACAACCGGGAGGATACCGCCCAGGAAACACCCGGGCGGCGGCACGTGCCGCCGGTAGGCTGGTGCGGTGACTCTCCGCCTCTACGACACCAAAGCGCAGGAGCTGCGCGAGTTCGTGCCGCTCGACGCGGAGAACGTGAGCATGTACGTCTGCGGGCCAACGGTGCAGTCGGGGCCGCACATCGGGCACCTCCGCGGTGCGCTGGGGTTCGACCTGCTGCGTCGCTGGCTCGAGTACCGCTTCGGACGCGTGACGTTCGTCCGCAACGTCACGGACATCGACGACAAGGTGCTCGCCAACGCCACCGATACGGAGCCGTGGTGGGCTCTGGCGTATCGCATGGAGCTCGAGTTCTCGCGCGCGTATGCCGCGATCGGCATCGCGGCTCCCACGTACGAGCCGCGGGCCACGGCATCCATCCCGCAGATGCAGCAGCTGATCGCCCGCCTCATCGAGGCGGGACGCGCCTACGTCGCCCCGGACGGCTCCGGAGACGTCTACTTCGACGTCCGCGCCTGGCCGTCCTACGGCGAGCTCACGAACCAGTCGGTGGATGCGATGGAGCCCGCGGGCGACGCCGATCCTCGGGGCAAGCGCGACCCCCGCGACTTCGCGCTGTGGAAGGGCGCGAAGGCCGACGAGCCCGACTCCGCGACGTGGGAGTCGCCTTGGGGCGCGGGACGCCCCGGCTGGCACATCGAGTGCTCGGCGATGAGCCGCCGCTACCTCGGCCCCGAATTCGACATCCACGGCGGCGGACTCGACCTGCGCTTCCCGCACCACGAGAACGAACTGGCTCAATCGACGGCGGCGGGCGACGCGTTCGCGCGCTACTGGGTGCACAACGGCCTCGTGACGGTCGGCGGGCAGAAGATGTCCAAGTCGCTGTTCAACTTCATCCTCGCCGATGAGCTTCTCGCCGAGCGTGACCCGCTCGTGGTGCGCTACGCCCTGGGCGCCGCGCACTACCGCTCGAGCCTGGACATCACGCCCACGACCTTCGACGAGGCCGAAGCGGCACTCGACCGCATCGGCACCTTCCTCGAGCGCGCGGGCCGCGCGATCACGGCGGCGTCGGACGAGGTCGAGTTCGTCGCGACCGTGCCGGATGCCTTCGCCGCCGCGCTCGACGACGACCTCAATGTGCCGCAGGCGCTCGCGGTGGTGCACGAGCGGGTGCGCGCCGGCAACACGGCGCTCGACGTGGGCGACCGGGACGAGGCGGATGCCGCGTTCCGTGACGTCACGGCGATGCTCAGCGTGTTGGCACTCGATCCCGCGGACGAGCAGTGGCAGACGGAGGGGTCGGATGCCGAGGCATCCGCTCTCGACGCGCTCGTGCAGACGATGATCGTCCTCCGCGCCGAGGCGCGCGCCTCGAAGGACTGGGCGGCTGCCGACCGAGTCCGCGATGCTCTCGCATTGGCGGGCATCGCGCTGGAGGACACCCCCGACGGAACGCATTGGAGCTTATTGAATGACTAAGCCTGGACGCCCCGGAGCGGGCAACAGCAAGAAGAAGGGTGCCACCAAGGGCAGCGGCGGCAACGGCCGCAAGGCGCTCGAGGGCAAGGGGCCGACCCCGAAGGCGGAGGATCGCGGCTGGCACGTCGCCGGCAAGCGGAAGGCCGCCCAGGAGCGCTACGTCGCGGCGGGTGGCACCGCTCGACAGGGTCGAGGACTGAAGAGCGGCGACGTGAACCGCACGCCGCGCTCGAAGGCGGCCGACGACACCGAGACGGTGACGGGCCGCAACTCGGTGCTCGAGGCGCTGCGCGCCCGCATCCCCGCCACGGCGCTCTACGTCGCGCAGCGTGTGGAGATGGACGACCGCGTCAGGGAGATGCTGTCGATCGCGAGCCATCGCGAGATCCCGGTGCTCGAGGTGACCCGGCCCGAGCTCGATCGGATGGCCGGCTTCGACGGCGTCCACCAGGGTGTCGCGTTGAAGGTGCCGCCGTACGAGTACGCGCACCCGCAGGACCTCCTCGAGAAGATCGTCGACACGGGGGAGACGCCACTCCTCGTCGCGCTCGACGGTGTGACCGATCCGCGCAACCTCGGTGCGATCATCCGCTCGACCGCCGCCTTCGGCGGGCAGGGCGTGATCGTTCCGCAGCGCCGGTCCGCGGGCGTGACCTCGGCAGCCTGGAAGACCAGCGCCGGCGCAGCCGCCCGCATCCCGGTCGCCATGGCGGCCAATCTCACGACGACCCTCAAGGAGCTCAAGAAGCAGGGCGTGTTCGTCCTCGGGCTCGACGGCGGCGGCGACGTCTCGCTGCCGAGCCTCGAGCTGGCCGATCGTCCCGTCGTGATCGTCGTCGGCTCGGAAGGAAAGGGCCTGTCGCGGCTCGTCACCGAGACGTGCGACCAGATCGTGTCCATCCCGATCTCCGCCGTCACCGAATCGCTCAACGCCGGCATCGCCGCATCCGTCGCCCTGTACCAGGTGTCGACGATGCGCGCGAGCTGAGTCGCCACACGTCGAAAGGCAGGACATGGCACGCATCGCCGTCATCGGAGGATCGGGGTACGCGGGGCGCCAGATCGTCGCCGAAGCGGTGCGCCGCGGGCACACGGTCCTCTCGATCGCCCGCCGCGTCCCATCGGAGCGTCTGCACGGGGCGATGTACATCGAGGGGTCGCTGACCGATGTCCCCGATCTGCTCGCTCAGATCGTGGGAGTCGACGTCGTCGTGTCCGCTGTTCCGGCGCGCGGAGACATGGCGGGGCTCGTCCGTCCCAACATCGCCGCACTCGTCTCGACGCTGCCGGAGGACGTGCGCCTCGGCGTCGTCGGGGGCGCCGTGAGCAGCCTCGTCACCGGAAGCGGCGAGCGCATCGTCGACCTGCCGTCGGTCGCCGGCGACTACCTGCCCGAGGCGCTGGAGTCGCTCGGCATCCTCGACGACCTGCAGTCCATGGGCACGTCGCTGGACTGGTTCCACGTCCACCCGTCCGGCGGATTCGAGGGCTGGGTTGCGGACGAGCCCACGTCGTCCGAGAACGGCTGGACGATCACGGATGCGTCGGGCCAGAGGTCGATCAGCGGGATCGATCTGGAGGTGGCCGTCGTCGATGAGATCGAGAAGCCGCGGAGCGCTCGCAGCGCGTGAATCCTGTCCGCGTCCGCACGGCCTTCTGACACAGAGCGCAATACGCGGAATGCCGGCCACGCGCACGCGTTGACTCCTCAGGATGCCGCCACCCGGGCGGCGGGAGGAGACACACCATGGCACGCATCATCGTCCTGGGGGGCACCGGATACGCCGGAAGTCACATCGCCGCTGAGGCGGCCGCGCGCGGACACGAGGTGGTCTCGATCGCACGGAACCCGCCCGTCGAGAGGACGGCCGGCGTCGAGTACGTCGAGGGATCGATCCTGGACCTCGACGGCATCGCCGATCAGCTCGACGGGGCGGACGCGGTCATCTCGACCGTCGCACCCCGCGGAGACATGGCGGATGCCGTGCCGGATGCGCTGCAGGCCCTCGCTGAGCGCCTCACCGGTACCACGACCCGGCTCGGCGTGGTGGGCGGCGCCATGGGCAGCCTGTCCGCGCCCGATGGCCCGCGCCTCTACGACCTGGGCGTGCCGGAGCAGTACAAGCACGAGGCGGAGGTCGGCATCGCATCCCTCGAGCTGCTGCAGGCGTCGGAGCCGGGCCTGGACTGGTTCCTCGTGCACCCGCCGAAGGTCTTCGGCTCGTGGGAGCCGGGCGAACGCACGGGCTCGTACCGCGACGGCGGCGAGGTCGTCGTCGAGGACTCCGAAGGCACGTCCTACATCTCCGGCGCCGACTTCGCCATCGCGGTCGTCGACGAGATCGAGAACGGCGCGCACCGCCGCGAACGGTTCACCGTCGGCTACTGACCCGACTGGCTGGAGCACTCAGACGAGGTCGCGCCAGTCGATCGCATCCTCGTCGTCGTCGTCCGCCCCGAGCTGGTCGCCGCCGACGACGGGGATCGTCACCGTCTCGGTCGGCGGCCCCATGATCGTCGCCTCGTCGCGCCGGTGGCGCAGCACCTCGTCGATGTAGCTCGTGAGCGCCTCCGCCAGAGGCACGGAGCGGCCCTGGGCCTGCGACATGTACCAGCGGTGCTCGAGCATCTGGTGGAACACCTCGGCTGGCTCGAGCTTCGCGCGCAGATCGAAGGGGATGGCGCGCACGATCGGCTCGAACACGCGGCTCAGCCATTCGTGCGCGACCATCTCCTCGTCGTCGCCGCGGCGTCCCGCGCGGGCGCGATACTCGTCCAGGTCGTTCAGCAGCCTCCGCGCCTGGTTCTCCTCGACGTCGAGTCCCGTCAGGCGGAGGAGGCGCCGCTGGTGGTGCCCCGCATCCACCACCTTCGGCTGAATGGAGACCCTCGTGCCATCGGGTGTCGCCTGGATCGACATCTCGCCGATGTCGAAGCCGAGGTCGTTGAGGCGCTGCACACGCTCGGTGATGCGCCACGCCTCGTTCGCCGCGAACGTCTCCTGATCGGTGAGCGCAGCCCACAGCGAGTGGTACGCGGACATGATGCCGTCAGCGATCTCGATCGCGTCGACGCCGCGCTCCAGGCGCCCCCCGGCTTCGAGGTCCATGATCTCGCCGGCGATGTTCGTGCGCGCGATCTCGAGGTCGTGGGCCCGCTGGCCCTTGGTCAGGCCGGTCTCGTGCAGCTCGCCGGTCTCGGCGTCGACGAGGTAGGCGGCGAAGGCGCCGGCATCCCGTCGGAAGAGCGTGTTGGACAGCGACACGTCGCCCCAGAAGAACCCGACGTTGTGCAGCCGGACGAGGAGCACGGCGAGGGCGTCGACGAGGCGGGTCGCGGTGTCGGGACGCAGGACCTGGGTGAACAGGGCGCGATAGGGGAGCGAGAAGCGCAGGTGTGCGGTGACGAGGGCGGCGGCCAGCGGCTCTCCCTCGACATCCGTCCGCCCTGCGATCACCGCCACCCGCTCGACGCACGGGACGGCGAGGCGATGCAGATTGCCGAGCATCTCGTACTCGCGACGCGCCATCTCCTCCGTGGTCTCCTTGATGGCGACGACGTGGCCTGACAGGTTCGCGAACCGGACGAGGTGGCGCGAGATGCCCTTGGGCAGGTAGACGATGTCGCGCTTCGGCCAGTCGGCGAGCGTCGTCGACCACGGGAGGGCGAGGAGGCCGGGATCGATGGCGCTTGCGGTGATGCTCAGGGCGTCCGGCATGGGGGCTCCGTGGGGGCGGGCGGAAACGACACGACGCGGGGGGATCCGTGAATCCCGCCCGCGCCGAGTCGTTCGCGTGTCACGCCGAGGCGACGGCCTTCGTGCCGAGGCGCTCGCCCGACTCGAGGTCGAACAGGTGGATGTGGTGCGGCGTCGGCGTCAGGTGGACCGTCTCGCCGGCGTTCGGGTGGTTGCGGCCGTCGACACGCGCGACGATGTCGGTGCGCTTGCCGTTGATCTCCGAGTGGCCGTAGAGGTAGCCGTCGGCGCCGAGCTCCTCGACGAGGTCGACCACGACCTCGAGGCCCTCGACCGGCGAGGTCGAGACCTGGATGTCCTCGGGGCGGACGCCGATCGTGACCTGCGACCCGGCGTTCGCCAGAGCCTCGCGCTCGACCGCGACGGTCGACTGGCCGAACTTCACGCCGCCGTCGACGACGTCGGTCGTGAAGAGGTTCATGGCGGGCGAGCCGATGAAGCCGGCGACGAACACGTTCTTCGGGGCTGCGTACAGCTCGCGCGGGTTGCCGACCTGCTGCAGGACGCCGTCCTTCAGCACCGCGATGCGGTCGCCCATGGTGAGCGCCTCGGTCTGGTCGTGCGTGACGTAGACCGTGGTGACGCCGAGGCGGCGCGTGAGGGACGCGATCTGAGTCCGGGTCTGGACGCGCAGCTTGGCGTCGAGGTTCGACAGCGGCTCGTCCATGAGGAAGACCTGCGGGTTGCGGACGATCGCACGGCCCATGGCGACGCGCTGACGCTGGCCGCCCGAGAGGGCCTTCGGCTTGCGTGTCAGGTACTGCTCGAGGTCGAGGAGCTTGGCGGCCTCGAGGACGCGCGCGGCGCGCTCCTCCTTGCCGACGCCGGCGATCTTCAGAGCGAAGCCCATGTTCTCGGCGACGGTCATGTGCGGGTACAGCGCGTAGTTCTGGAACACCATCGCGATGTCGCGGTCCTTCGGCGGAATGTCCGTGACGTCACGGTCGCCGATGAGGATGCGGCCCGAGTTGACCTCTTCGAGGCCGGCGAGCATGCGCAGGGTGGTCGACTTGCCGCAGCCGGAGGGACCGACGAGGACGAGGAACTCGCCGTCTCCGACCTCGAGGCTGATCTTGTCGACCGCGGGACGGTTGCCGCCCGGATAGAGGCGGGTTGCGTTGTCGAACGTGACCGTGGCCATTTTCTTCTCCTTCACCGGCAGGTACGTGCCGGACGATCCGTAGTGAGGATGAGGCGGGGCGCTGCCCGCGCGCCCGTCTTCGGGCGTTGCGTCATTATGGCACGTCCGGCTGAGCGTGGCGGACTGCGGCCCTTCGCACCTCACGTCTGGGCATTTCTCAGCCTGTCTTACTAGCATCGACGTCGGTCGCCCGCCCGTGCGCGACCCTCGCCGGGACAGCCCCGGCGCCCGCATCTCAAGAGGTTTCATGTCGAGCGACGGTTCTTCGAACACCCCCTCGAGCCAGCGCCGAGAGGCGGTGCGCGAGAAGGCGCAGCAGGTCCAGGCCAAGCAGACTCGTGCACGCCGAGCGCGGCGCGCCTGGATCGTCACCGGCATCGTCGTCCTCGTCGCCGCTCTCGCCGCATCCGTGACCTGGGCGTTCGCGTCCACCGCCGCCAAGCCGCAGGCGCAGCCGCAGAACCTCAGCAACGACGGATTCCACATCACGAGTGTCGCGGGCATCGCGAGCACGGCCGGCCAGGTGGGTTCCGGCGCCACGCCCACCCCGACCCCCACACCGGCGGCGGCAGACACGCCGACACCGACGTCGTCGCCCTCCGCCTCCGCGGCCGCCCCTGTCGACATCCGCGTCTACGTCGACTTCCTGTCGGCCGGTGCACGCGAGTTCCAGGTGGCCAACGTCCAGCAGCTCAAGAAATGGGTCACCGAGGACGCGGCGAAGCTCACGTACTACCCCGTGGCGATGCTGACCGCGAAGTCGAACGGCACCAAGTACTCCCTGCGCTCCGCGAGCGCGGCGGCCTGCGTCGCGACGCACTCGCCGGACTCGTTCTTCGCCTATGCGAACGAGCTGCTCGTGAAGCAGCCGTCCGCCGACTCGGACGGACTGACGGATGCGGCGCTCGCCGACCTCGCGGCGGCGTCCGGCGCGAGTGACCCCAAGGCCGTGCGATCGTGCATCCAGAACGAGGCCTATGCCGGGTGGGTCAAGGCAGTGACCGACCGCGCGGTGTCCGGCGTCCCCGACACGAAGGGCGTCACCCTCACGGGGACGCCGCTCGTGCTCGTCAACGGCACGCCGTACATGGGTGCACTGGACGACCCAGCCGAGTTCGCGCAGTTCGTGCTGACGATCGCGAGCAACAGCTACTACAAGTCGACGGCGCCGACTCCGACGCCGACGCCCACGTCGACTCCGACGCCGTGATCTGAGCCGACTACGGGACTCGAACCCGTAACCCCCGTATTACAAGTACGGTGCGCTACCAATTGCGCCAAGTCGGCGAGGCCCGGAGATCCGGACTCCAGGGATCGAGTCTAGAGCGTCGGCGGACCTGGTCCCGAAGTCCCCGTCCGCGGACGCTCGGTGAGAGTGCTCTCATACATCTCGGCGCACGTCCGGCCGCCCGCATAGTTGAACCACCGAACCTGACGGAGGTCCCGCGATGTTCGACACCCCCATCCAGCTCGGCGAGGCTGTCCACCCGCGCTGTCCGGACGACGACACTGTGCTGCGCGACGTCGAAGGCGGATGGGTGTGCGCGCAGTGCGGCCGCGAGTTCCAGGTCGTCGGCGGCGCCGGGGGACCGGCCGCGCTCGGCGCGGGGTGACCTCCGGCGGCGCGACCATCGGGTGAGGGGCGGCCGATACCATCCATGAGGCGCGGGGATTCGCCGGGCGGGGTGCCCGCGTTAGGCTGGCAGACGCTCGCATGACGAGGCGACCGATGCGCCTCCCGGCGCGGAACTCGCGATGCGCTCTCGCGAGCGCCCGCTGTAGGCGGGTACGGGCGCGTGGATCCGGCGAGTCCTGATCCCGAAATTCGCCGAGTGGTACCGTAGTTCGGTATACAGAATTCTTATTCCACCAGACGGAAGCAGTGAGTGATGTCGGCAGACCCCTACGGCAGCGGCCCCGAGAGGCTCGACAGCTCCGACGACCTGAGGACGCTCGTCTCAGCGACGCGGCCGACGGCGCCGCATCGGCCTGTAGACCCCGCGATCGCCCGCTCCTGGCTGCTCGTCCCCGGCACACGCGTCGACCTGTTCGACGAGAATGCGGCGTCCCGCGCCGATGCCGTCGTGCTCGACATCGAGGACGCCGTCGACCCCTCTAACAAGCCCAAGGCCCGCCGGGATGTGGCCGACTGGCTGCGCGCCGGCGGCCGCGCGTGGGTCCGTGTCAACGACGTGTCGAGCCCGTTCTGGAGCGACGACCTCGCCGTGCTCGCCGGCATCCCGTCCCTGCTCGGCATCATGCTCGCCAAGACCGAGACGCCCGACCAGGTCACCTCGTCCTTCGACCGTCTCGGCGGCACGGTGCCCGTCGTCGCCCTCATCGAGTCGGCGGTGGGCATGGAGGATGCCGCGCACATCGCCAAGGCGCGCGGCGCCTTCCGCCTCGCCTTCGGCAGCGGCGACTTCCGACGTGACACCGGCATGAGCGCCGACGCCGAGGCCATGGCGTACCCGCGGGCACGCCTCGTGATCGCGAGCCGCGTCGGCGGCCTCCCGGGCCCGATCGACGGGCCGACCGTGGGCAACAGCATGCCGACGCTGCGCGAGCACTCCGCGATCACGGTCTCGATGGGGATGACCGGCAAGCTCTGCCTTTCCGCGGATCAGGCGCCCGTCATCAACGAGGTCATCAGCCCGACGCCGAGCGAGGTCGCCTGGGCGCTCGATTTCCTCGCCGACTTCGAGAGCCGCGGCCGCGTCATCCGCGACGGCAGCGACCTGCCCCGCCTCGGTCGCGCGCAGAAGATCGAGAAGCTCGCCGTCGCGTTCGGGGTGCACCCGAGCTGATCGGTCGCGCCCGGCCGTCAGCCGCGGCCGTCGAAGGGCATCCCGGCCGCGGTGAGAATCAGCGAGCCGATCACCGCGTCGGCAGGCAGCTCGGCCATCAGGACGACCGCGCGCGCGGCGTCGGCGACGTCGAACACGGGCTCGGGACGGATGCTGCCGTCCGGCTGCGTGAAGCCGCGGCCCTCGCCGAGATCCGCCAGCAGGTCGGTGGCCGCGTTCCCGATGTCGATCTGCCCGCACGTGATGCCGAACGGGCGTCCGTCGAGTGCGATCGACCGCGTGAGGCCCGCCAGGGCGTGCTTGGAGACGGCGTAGGCGACGGTGCGCGGACGCGGACGGTGGGCGGCGATCGAGCCGTTGTTCACGATGCGCCCGCCCTGCGGCGTCTGCGCCTTCATCGTGCGCACCGCCTCGGCGGCCACGAGCATCGCACCCGTGACGTTGACCGCCAGCGTGCGCTCCCACGCGGTGGGATCGATCTCGTCGACCGCGCCGGTCGGTCCCGGGACTCCGGCGTTGTTGAAGACGACGTCGACCCGGCCGAAGCGCTCGACGACCGAGGCGAACAGCCTGCGGACGGAGTCGACATCCGTCACGTCCGCGACGACGGGAAGGGCGAGTGGATGCTGCGCCCCTGCCTCGACCAGGGTCTCCACGGTGCGGCCCGCCAAGGCCACCGCCCAGCCGGCGTCGAGGAACGCGCGCGCCGTCGCGCGGCCGATCCCGGTGCCGGCGCCGGTGACGACGACGGTGCGGGGTGGTTCAGCGCCTGTCACTCGGACCCCGCAGGCTCAGGACTCGGGGGTGAACTCGAGGGCGAGGGAGTTCATGCAGTACCGGTCGCCCGTGGGTGTGCCGAACCCGTCGGGGAAGACATGGCCGAGGTGCGAGCCGCAGCTCGCGCAGCGCACCTCGGTGCGCACCATCCCGGCAGTGCGGTCCTCGATGAGCTCGACGGCCTCCGGCCGCACCGACTCGTAGAAGCTGGGCCACCCGCAGTGCGAGTCGAACTTGGTGCCGCTCTTGAAGAGCTCGGCGCCGCAGGCGGCACAGGTGTAGAAGCCGTCGCGGCTCTCGTCGAGCAGCTCCCCGGTCCACGGGCGCTCGGTCGCCGCCTGGCGCAGCACCGCGAACTGCTCGGGTGAGAGCTCCTCGCGCCACTGCGCGTCGGACTTGGTCACGTCGTAGGTCATGGCAATCCCTTCAGCCATACCCATTCAACCCGAGTCGGCAGGGGAGTGTTCCGAGCGTTCGCCAGAATGGTGCCGTGAGTGTGAGGGATGCGGTCGCCGAAAGGTATGCGCGGTTCGCCCGGGATGAGGCGCCGGGGCGGTCAGCGCTGTACGCCCGCTGGGCGGAGGCCGTGGCATCCGATCCCGCCCTCGCCGTCGTCCTCGCCCGCATCCCGGACACCCGGCGCCAGCCGCCCCTGGTGTTCGCCGTCATGCGCCTGCTCGGAGCGCCCGAGACCGACACGACGGCCTGGCGGGATTGGGTCATCGCGCATGCGGACGCCGTCGTCGTGGAATGCGAGCGCCGCAGCGTCCAGACGAACGAGCCTTTGCGGTGCGCCGCGCTGCTGCCCGCGCTCTCGCTCATCGAGGGGCCGATCGCGCTGCTCGAGGTCGGCGCGAGCGCCGGCCTGTGCCTGTATCCCGATCGGTACGCGTACGCCTTCCGGCTCGATGACGGCGAGGTGATCGCCCTCGAGCCGCCCGGCGGCTCGAGCGTCGTCCTGGAATCCCGCCTGCGCGGCCCGGGTCGACCGGAGTTGCGCCTGCCCGAGGTCGTGTGGCGCGCCGGAATCGACCTCTCGCCTCTGGACGCGAGGGATCGCGACGACCGACGCTGGCTCGAGACGCTGGTGTGGCCGGGCGAGACGGGCAGGGCGGACCGCATCCGCGACGCCCTCGACATCGCGGCGAGCGAGCCGCCGCTCCTCTTCGAGGGCGACGCCGCGGAGATCCTCGGCGCGGCGGCCGCGCAGGCTCCGGCGCACGCGACACTCGTCGTCACCACCCCGGGCGTGCTCGCGCACGTGCCGTTCACCGGTCGCCGTCGGATCATCGAATCGGCGCGGGCGGCCGGCCGCTGGATCACGCTGGACGCGCCCGCCCTGCACGACGGGTGGAGCGCCCCCATCGAGATGGCGACGTGGCCGTCCGAGTCCTTCGTGCTGGCGCTCGACGGCGAGGCGGTGGCGGCCGTGGATCCCCTCGGCGGATTCGTCGAGTGGCGAGTCTCGGGGTAGCGGCGCGCTCTGCCGAGGGTCCGCGCATCCCGCGGCTACCGTATGGGGATGCCCCTTCCCGACAGCGATCGCGATCTGCTGGCCTTCGAGGCCTCGTGGCAGCGACACGGCGGCGCGAAGGAGGAGGCGATCCGAACCGAGCTGGATCTGACGCCCGCACGCTACTACCAGCTGCTGGGCCACCTGATCGAGTCCGCCGACGCGCTGGCCCACGACCCCCTGCTGGTCAAGCGACTCCGGCGGCTGCGGGACGCCCGACGCGACTCTCGCGCCGCCCGCGTCGGCGGCGCGGGCTGACACGCATCCCTGAGCACGCCTCCATCGGCGGTTCGGTTAGCATCGTGGGATGCCCAATCCGAGCCAGCCGCGGGACCGCTTCGACTCGCTCCCCGACGACACCGGCCGGGTAGGTGCGCACCGCGCGGAGAACCCCCACATGAGCGGCTGGCTCGTCTTCACGTGGGCCGCCCTCGCGACGGTCGTCCTGGTGGGGGCGGGCATCTTCGGCACGCTGATCGCCTCGGGCAAGATCAGCTTCGGGCCGTCTCCGTCGCCGACCGCTGTCGCCGCACCCAGTGTGACGCCTGTGGTCGACCCGTCGTACACGGTGCTCGTGCTCAACGCCACCGGCCAGGCAGGCCTGGCCGCGTCGGTCAAGCAGCAGGTGGTCGCCGCCGGCTGGAAGCCCGAGAACGTTCAGGCGGGGGACGCCGGCACCACCGGGTTCGAGAAGACGACCGTGTACTACGCGCTCCCGGCCGACGAGGGCGCTGCCCGCGGGCTCGCGCAGGCGATCGGCGGCGCACAGGTCGCGCAGAGCGACACGTACCAGCCCGCGAACGACCCGGAGGCGAAACAGCTCGCGGTCGTCGTCGGCATGGACCGGGCATCGGGCGCGAAGGCCAGTCCCTCGAAGTAGTCCTTTGTTTCGGGCCTGTGAACAGTTGGCTTCCGGCGCGTCAACAAGGCGCAGGTCGGCGGTTCGCGGCATCCGCGCGCTCATACGATGAACGGGTTCTGCCAGCAAGGAGAAGCGCATGACCCAGGGCACCGTGAAGTGGTTCAACGCCGAGAAGGGATATGGATTCATCACCATCCCCGACGGCCAGGACGTATTCGTCCACTACTCGAACATCGAGATGAGCGGATACCGCGTGCTCGAGGAGGGGCAGGCGGTCGAGTTCTCCGTCGGCTCCGGTCAGCGTGGCCCGCAGGCGGAAGCGGTGCGCGTCGTCGCCTGACGCCCCCTGAGTCGCCGCGTGGCGTGACGCCCGGCGTTGGCTTGCACTCGGATGGGTCGAGTGCCAGAATGAGGTTTAGCACTCGCGTTCTGGGAGTGCTAAATCGCAAGCCACCGTCCGGGAGGGACGACACACACATGGCAAAGATCATCGCTTTCGATGAGGAGGCCCGTCGCGGCCTCGAGCGCGGCCTGAACACCCTGGCCGACGCGGTCAAGGTGACCCTGGGCCCGCGCGGCCGCAACGTCGTGCTGGAGAAGAAGTGGGGCGCCCCCACGATCACGAACGACGGCGTCTCGATCGCCAAGGAGATCGAGCTCGACGACCCGTACGAGAAGATCGGCGCCGAGCTCGTCAAGGAGGTCGCCAAGAAGACCGACGACGTGGCCGGTGACGGAACCACGACCGCGACGGTCCTCGCTCAGGCGCTCGTTCGCGAGGGTCTGCGCAACGTCGCCGCCGGGGCCGACCCGATCTCGCTCAAGAAGGGCATCGAGAAGGCCGTCGCGGCCATCACCGCCGAGCTGCTCGCAAGCGCCAAGGAGGTCGAGTCCAAGGAGGAGATCGCTGCCACGGCTTCGATCTCGGCCGCAGACCCCACCATCGGCGAGCTCATCGCCGAGGCGATCGACAAGGTCGGCAAGGAGGGCGTCGTCACCGTCGAGGAGTCGCAGACCTTCGGCACCGAGCTCGAGCTCACCGAGGGCATGCGCTTCGACAAGGGCTTCATCAACCCCTACTTCGTCACGGACCCCGACCGCCAGGAGGCGGTGTTCGAGGACCCGTACATCCTCATCGCGAACTCGAAGATCTCGAACATCAAGGATCTTCTGCCCGTCGTCGACAAGGTGATCCAGGACGGCAAGGAGCTCGTCATCATCGCCGAGGACGTCGAGGGCGAGGCGCTCGCGACTCTCGTGCTGAACAAGATCCGCGGCATCTTCAAGTCGGTCGCCGTCAAGGCTCCCGGCTTCGGCGACCGCCGCAAGGCGCAGCTGCAGGACATCGCGATCCTCACGGGCGGCCAGGTCATCAGCGAGGAGGTGGGTCTCAAGCTCGAGAACACCACCCTCGACCTGCTCGGCCGGGCGCGCAAGGTCATCATCACCAAGGATGAGACCACGATCATCGAGGGTGCCGGTGACGTCGCTCAGATCGAGGGTCGCGTGACCCAGATCCGCCGCGAGATCGAGAACACCGACAGCGACTACGACCGCGAGAAGCTCCAGGAGCGTCTCGCCAAGCTCGCCGGCGGCGTGGCCGTCATCAAGGCGGGTGCGGCGACCGAGGTCGAGCTCAAGGAGCGCAAGCACCGCATCGAGGACGCCGTCCGCAACGCGAAGGCGGCCGTCGAGGAGGGCATCGTCCCCGGCGGTGGCGTCGCGCTGATCCAGTCGGGCAAGAAGGCCCTCGACTCGCTCGAGCTGTCGGGCGACGAGGCGACCGGTGCGAACATCGTCCGCGTCGCGATCGAGGCTCCGCTCAAGCAGATCGCTCTCAATGCCGGCCTCGAGCCGGGCGTCGTGGCGCACAAGGTCGCTGAGCTTCCGACGGGTCACGGCCTGAACGCAGCCACTGGCGAGTACGGCGACATGTTCGCGCAGGGCATCATCGACCCGGCGAAGGTCACCCGTTCGGCGCTGCAGAACGCCGCATCGATCGCGGGCCTGTTCCTGACGACCGAGGCGGTCGTCGCGGAGAAGCCGGAGAAGGCTGCCGCCATGGCGGCCGACCCGACCGGTGGCATGGACTTCTGATCCACTCGCACGGATGCCCCGACCCTTCCGGGTCGGGGCATCCGTCGTTTCCGGGTGAGCGTCGGGTCGCGCCTACCGGAACAGCCCCACCGCCGCCTGCTCGGTGTCGGCGTACTGCCGGCCGGCAGCGGCGAGCGCCTGCGTGATGGCGGCGAGGGATGTCTCCACCTGCCGCTGCGTGACGCGCCACTGGTCGATGACGTCCTGGAACGCCGCCGCGGCGACGCCGGTCCACGACCCCTGCAGCTGCGTCAGCTGCACGAGCATCGCCGAGGCCTCGGCCTCGAGGCGGTCGGCTGTGCCGCGAGCGGCGGTGGTAGCGGCGAGCACCTGCTCGCTGTCGACGGAGAAGATCACTTCAGGCTCCTTCAGGATGGGGATGCAGTTCCCCCACGCTAGGCGGGGGGATGCGGCATCCACTCGCCGGAAGGGGCCCTGGGGAGCAGTGGCGCGAGTCTCCTGCCGGGGGAGGAGACTCAGGCGCGGTCGACCGCCGGCTGCGTGACCGGCTGCGTGTCGATGTCGGCGTGCGCCTCGGGGGCGACCGGGGCGAGCGGCAGGGCCACGCGGAACGTCGCCCCGCCACCTGGCGTGTCGTCCACCGACACCGTGCCGTGCAGCGTCTCGACGATCGAGGCCACGATCGACAGACCGAGCCCCGAGCCGCCGGTCTCGCGCGTGCGCGAGGTGTCGGCGCGCCAGAAGCGCTGGAAGATCTGCTCCCGGATCTGCTCGGGGATGCCGTCGCCGTGGTCGATGACCTCGATCCAGCCCGTGCCGTCCGCCGCATCCACACCCACTCGCAGTTCGAGGGGAGAATCGTCGGCGCTGTAGCGGCGGGCGTTGCCGAGGAGGTTCGCGACGACCTGGCGCACCTGGTTCTCGTCGGCGAGCACGATGGGCTCCTGCGACGGAGCGACGAGCTCGGCCGGCTCCGGTGCGAACGGTGTCGGGCGCCCACGACGGCGCAGACGCGACAGCGTGGCGCCGGCACGCGCCCGGGCTGTCGCGCCGCGGGGCGGCACCGAAGGAATCTCGACCGATTCGGTCGCACTGGGCGCGGACGATCCGGATGCCGCCGCCGTGGAATCCGTGACGGTGACCACGCGCGCGGGCGATGTCGCGTGGATGTCCATGGCCGCGTCGCGCGCGATCGGGCGCAGGTCGACGGCGGTGATGACGACGTCGCGCGTCTCGTCCAGGCGGGCGAGGGCGAGGAGGTCCTCGACGAGGACGCCCATGCGGATCGCCTCCTTCTCGATGCGCTCCATCGCCTGGCCGGTGGCCTCCTCACCGTCGATCGCACCGATGCGATACAGCTCGGCATAGCCGCGGACGGTCACGAGCGGCGTGCGCAGCTCATGGCTCGCGTCGCCGATGAACCGCCGCATCTGACGCACCGAGGAGTCCCGCTGCGAGATCGCGTCGTCGACGTGCACGAGCATCGCGTTCAAGGCGATCTTCAGGCGGCCGACCTCCGTCGTGCTCGGCTCGATGTCGGTGAGGCGCTGGCTGAAGTCTCCCGCCGCGATGGAGTCGGCGGCCGCCTCGACCTGACCGAGACTTCGGAAGGTGAGTGTCACGAGCCATCGGGTCGCGAGGGCACCGGCGATGAGGATCACGAAGGCGAGCAGCGTATAGATCCCGAGGAAGGACGTCACGACCTTCGTGACCGGCGCCGTGGGCAGCGCCACCAGCTGGGTGTACAGCGAGCGTGAGTCCCCGATCTCCTGCACCGACACCATCGCCCGGTAGTCAGGACCGCCGGAGGAGCTCTGCAGCGTGAAGACGTCCTCTTGATTGATGTACGCCTTGTCGAGCGGGTAGGTGTCCGGGAAGACCGGCTCGGGCTGGCCGTTGCCGCCCGCGGTGATCCTGAGGATGCCCTGCGCGTCGTAGAGCGCGACGAAGTAGTCGATGCCCGAGACGGACGATGCGGGAGTGAAGGTCGGCGGCGTCGTGCTGGTGTTGACCTTCACGAGCGGTGCAAGCGCGTTGGCGCTCGCGAGTGGCTTGAGCGAGGTGTCGATCCCGCTCAGCAGCGCACTGCGAAGGAAGAACAGCGTGCCGGTGCCCGCGACGAGCAGGCCGATGGTGAGGATGCCGACGGTGACCCCGGTGACCTTGGCGCGCAGGCTGACGCCGCGCCACCCGCGGGTGACCGCATCCGATCCGGCAGCCACCGACTCCGCTCCCAAGGTCTCAGGCGGTCTTGCCCGCCTTCAGCATGTAGCCGAAGCCGCGCTTCGTCTGAATGAGCGGCTCGGTCGACAGGGGATCGATCTTACGTCGCAGATATGAGATGTAGCTCTCGACGATGCCCGCATCGCCGTTGAAGTCGTACTCCCACACATGGTCGAGGATCTGGGCCTTCGACAGCACGCGGTTCGGGTTCAGCATCAGGTAGCGCAGCAGCTTGAACTCCGTCGGACTGAGGTCGATCGAGGCGTCGCCGACGAAGACGTCGTGCGTGTCCTGATCCATCGTCAGCTCGCCCGCGCGGATGACCGACTCCTCATCCGCCTGCATCGTGCGGCGCAGGATCGCCTGGATGCGGGCCACGATCTCGTCCAGGCTGAACGGCTTCGTGACGTAGTCGTCGCCGCCCGCGTTGAGGCCCGCGACCTTGTCCTCGGTCTCGTCCTTCGCCGTGAGGAAGAGGATCGGCGCCGTGTAGCCGGCGCCGCGGAGCCGCTTGGTCACGCTGAACCCGTTCATGTCGGGCAGCATGACGTCGAGGATGATCAGGTCCGGCTCCTCCTCGAGGACGGCGGAGATCGTCTGGGCGCCGTTCGAGACGGCGCGAACCTGATAGCCGGCGAATCTCAGGCTGGTGATCAGCAGGTCGCGGATGTTCGGTTCGTCGTCGACGACGAGGATGCGCGGAGCGGTCATGGACCCAATATGCCAGGTCCGGGCAGGAGAAGGGAGGATGCGCGCCGCGCGGGCCCGTGCGGACTATTCCGCGCGATCGTCGCGCCAGGAGTGCTGCGGCGAGTAGCCGAGGAGACGGCGGGCCTTCTCGATCGACAGCAGCGTGGCGTTCACGCCGAGGTCGCCCTGGACCGGCACGCCCGGGAAGACCTCGGCGACGAGCTCGGCATTGGGCCGTGACATGACGGTGTCGGCGGCCGCGATGATGTATGCCTCGAACCCGGGGATGGCCGCATCCAGCGCCCGCTCGATCGCCTGCGCGCCGTCGCGCGCGTCGATGTAGCCCCACAGGTTCCACTTGCGCAGGAACGCATCGGAGTCGTACGACGGGAAGGCGTCGTAGTCTTCGGGCCACATGACGTTCGAGAATCGCAGGGCGGTGATCGACAGGTCTGGGTGCCAGCGCACGAGCTCGGTCGCCATGCGCTCCTCGAGCACCTTCACGAGCGAGTAGACGGACTCGGGACGCGGCGGATACTCCTCGTCGACCGGGATGTACGGCGGTGGCACGTCGAACGGAAGGCCCAGGACCGTCTCGCTCGAGGCGTAGACGATGCGACGGATGCCGAGCCGCACCGCGGCCCACATCGCGTTGAAGGTCGCCGGCATGTTGTTGTGGAACGTCGCGACGTCGGCACGGATGCCGGGCGCGGGGATCGCCGCGAGGTGAACGAGGGCGTCGAAGCCGTCGTGCCGGTCGTTCACCGCGGTGAGGGCGTCGACGACCTGCCCGTAGTCGGTGAGGTCGACCTGGACGAAGCCGGGTCCGCGCCGGCCCGCGACATCCAATCCGATGACCTCATGGCCGGAGGCACGGAGCTCCCGGACGACGACGGACCCGAGTTTTCCGGATGAACCGGTGACGGCGATGCGCATGCGTCCACTCTCTCATCGCCGGAGCGTGTGCGGTGCGCCCCGATCAGGATGCCGTGGCCTGCGCGGTGCGGATCGCGACGCAGCAATGGGTCGGCCGCGGTTCGAGCACGGGCGTCCGCTCGTCGCCGACGCCCGCCGCCATCCCCTCGACGAGTGTGAGATTCGCGGTGCAGATGAGGTCGGTGTAGCGCTGGGCGAGCACATGGAAGGGACAGTTCTCGAGCGTCAGCCCGCCGGCCCCGTCGTCGCGCGGCTCGTAGCCGCACATCGTGAGGGCGTCCTCGAGATCGTCGGATGCCGCACCCAAGCGGGCGCCTGCCCGGCGGGCCACCTGGCCCAGCGCCCGGCGCACAGTGGTCCCCTCGGCGTCCGCGCGATCGGCGGCGGCGGCCAGCAGCTCGCCCGCCAGCTCGTAGTGGCGCTCGGGGAGCGATCCGATGAGCTCATCCGCCGCCGGCGTGTAGACGTGCGCGGGACGCCCCGCTCCCGGTCCGCTGCGACCGGATGGCCGTCTGCTGTCGACCTCGAGGACGCCCGCGTCGACCAAGCGGCCGAGGTGGAAGGCGACCGTGCTGCGCGGGATGCCGAGAGCCTCGGCGGCGGCGTCCCGGGTGAGCGGCTCGGCCGACTCTGCGGCGAGCCGGTACAGCCGTCGGCGAACCGGATCGCCGAGGGCGCCGATCGCATCCAGATCGTTGCGGAGACGCATATCCGGAGTGTACCACTCTAAAAACAAGATGCTTGACAATAATTTCAGAAGGGCCTAGCGTCAGGAAAACGGCAGGAGTCTTGGGACGGACGAGAGGACGCGACATGACCACACCGACCGCACTCCACGCGCTGGACGACGACCCGATCGATCGCGATCGCGCCGAAGCGGCGGTCGCCGAGCTCCTCACCGCCCTCGGCCACGACATCGCCCGCGAGCACCTCAGCGACACGCCGCGCAGAGTGGTCGAAGGCCTGCTCGAGCTCACGACGCCCGAGCCGTTCGCCATGACGACCTTCGCCAACGACACCGGCTACGACGATCTGGTCGTGGTGCGCGGCATCCGGTTCACGTCCCTGTGCGCCCATCACCTCCTGCCGTTCCGCGGCGAGGCCGATGTCGCCTACGTGCCGGACGAGCGGCTCGTCGGCCTGTCCAAGCTCGCGCGGGTCGTCGACCGCTACGCGCGCGGTCTTCAGGTGCAGGAGAGCTTCACGACGCAGATCGCGGACGAGCTCGAGTCGGTCCTCCTGCCGCGCGGCGTCGGCGTCGTGCTGCGGGCGGAGCACCTGTGCATGTCGATCCGCGGAGTGCGGGCAGCGGAGTCCGTCACCGAGACCGCCGCGTTCCGCGGCGCGCTCGCGACGGATGACGGGCTGCGCCGGAGGATCCTGGACGAGGGGAGAAGATCGTGACCCATCTGGTCATCGTCGGCGGCGGGCTGGCCGCCGCATCCGCCGCCGAGACGTTGCGCGAAGAGGGCTTCGACGGCGATGTCACGATCGTCGCCGACGAGCAGCATCCGCCGTACCAGCGCCCGCCGCTGTCGAAGGGCTACCTGCAGGGAGAAGAGGGGCTGGATGCCGTCATCCTGCATCCCGCGGAGTGGTACGCCGACAACGACATCGCGCTGCGCACATCGACCCCCGCGATCGTCCTCGACCCCGCCGAGCACAGGCTCGGGCTCGCCGGCGGCGAGGCGCTGACCTACGACGCCGTGCTGCTGGCGACGGGAGCCAGCCCGCGTCGCCTGCCCATCGCCGGGGCGAACCTGCCCGGCGTGATGACCCTGCGCAGGCTCGACGACTCGAAGGCGCTGGCGGAGCAGCTGCGCGGCGGCGGGAGGCGGCTCGTGCTCATCGGCTCCGGCTGGATCGGACTGGAGGTCGCAGCGAGCGCGCGGGGGCTCGGCAACGAGGTCACAGTGCTCGAGCGGGACCCGGTACCGCTGGCCGCGGCCCTCGGCGCCGAACTCGGCGAGGTCTTCGCCCGCATGCATCGCGAGCACGGCGTCGACCTGCGCATGTCGGTGAACGTGGAGCGCGTCGTGGGCGAGGCGCGGGCCGACGGCGTCGTCGTCGACGGTGAGATCGTGCCCGCGGATCTCGTGCTCGTCGGCGTCGGAGCGGTGCCCAACACGGGACTCGCAGAGGCCGCTGGCATCGACGTGCAGAACGGCATCCTCGTCGACGCGAATCTGCGCACGAGCGCTCCGGACGTCTTCGCCGCCGGTGACGTGGCGAACGCGTACCACCCCGTCATCCAGCAGCACCTGCGCAGCGAGCACTGGGCCAACGCGCTGCACGCGGGGCCTGTGGCGGCGCGGTCGATGCTCGGACAGAACGCCGTCTTCGATCACATCCCGTACTTCTACACCGATCAGTACGACCTCGGGATGGAGCTGTCCGGCTACCCGCCGCTCATGTCGCAGGCGCGCCTCGTCATCCGCGGCGACCTCGAGCGCCGCGAGTTCATCGCGTTCTGGGTCGACGACGATCGCGTGGTCGGCGGAATGAACGTCAACGTGTGGGACGTCAACGAGACCGTGCAGGAGCTCATCCGCTCGGGGAAGAGGCTGGATGCCACGGCCCTCGCCGATCCGTCCGTGCCGCTCGGTACGCTCGTCGCATGACGGCTCCCGCCACCTCTCCTCTCGCCGCCGTCGGCGGCACGCGGGACGCCGACCCGGCCCTCGTGCTGCGCGCAGGAGGCGGGCGCGAGCTCGATCTCACCCGGCACATCGCGGTCATGGCGATCGTGAACCGCACACCCGACTCGTTCTACGACCGCGGCGCGACTTTCGCCCTCGAAGCGGCCGTGGCCGCCGGGGCGGCGGCATTCGGGGCCGGCGCCGAGATCGTCGACGTCGGCGGGGTGAAGTTCGCCCCGGGCCCGCCCGTTGCGGTGGCGGAGGAGTGCGCACGCGTCATCCCGGTGGTGCGCGCGCTCGCACCGCGGGGGCTCGTCAGCGTGGACACGTTCCACCCCGAGGTCGCCGAGGCGGCGATCGAGGCCGGCGCGGCGATCATCAACGACACGACCGGCGTCAGGGACCCCCGGATGGCGGACGTCGTCGCCGCGGGGGACGTCGCGCTCATCGTGGCGCACAGCCGCGCGGTCCCGCGGACACAGCTGCCCCAGCCCCACTACGAGGACGTCGTCGCGGAGATCGCCGAGTTCCTCCGAGAGCGGGTCGCGCTCGCGGTGTCGCGCGGCGTCGCGGAGGATCGCATCATCGTCGATCCCGGCCACGACCTCAACAAGAACACGCTGCACTCACTGGAGCTCACGCGTCGGCTCGGGGAGCTCGCATCCCTCGGACACCCGCTGCTCGTCGCCCTCTCGAACAAGGACTTCGTCGGCGAGACCCTCGACCGCGAGCGTGGCGACCGCCTGGCGGGGTCGCTGGCCGCAGCCGTGTGGTGCGCCACGCGAGGGGCTCGCATCATCCGGGCGCACAACGTGCGCGAGACGGTCGACGCGATGCGCATGGTCGAGGCGATCCAGGGATGGCGCGAGCCGGCGTACCTGCTGCACAACACGCGCCCGGAGGGGAATTCGTGAGCCACGAGCCCGAAGGTCCGTCCGCCCAAGCCCTGCGGGAGATGTACGACGTGCCCGACGGCTCTCGCCCTCATCTGCGGATGAACATGATCGCGAGCATCGACGGTGCGGCAACCGTCGGCGGTCGGAGCGGTGGACTCGGCGACGACGCCGACACGCGGACGATGCAGGCGCTTCGCGCCCATGCGGATGTCGTGGCAGTGGGCGCCCGCACCGTCATCGCGGAGGGATACCGCGGCATGCGAGTGGACGACGAGGATGCCGCCTGGCGCGTGGCCTCGGGATTCGCGCCTCAGCCGCGGATCGCCGTGTTCACGGCGTCAGCGGGCATATCGGCGCAGCATCCCGTCTTCACGGGCGCCGTCGTGCGCCCGATCGTCGTGACCATGCGCGATTCGCTGCCGGCCCGGGTGCGAGCACTCGCAGAGGTCGCCGACGTCATCCAAGGCATCCATCTGGCCGACGCGATCGAGCAGCTCGCGCAATCGGCGGGTCGGCGCATCCTGTGCGAGGGCGGCCCGTCGCTGTTCGGAGAACTCGCGCGGGAGGATCTCGTCGATGAGGTCTGCCTGACGCTCAGCCCGATGCTGGTGGCGGGGCGGGCTCCGCGCATCGGTCACGATGACCATGCACTGGAGGTCCAGCGGCGGATGGCGCTCGCCGATGTGCGGCGCGTCGGCGACGAGCTGTTCCTGCGCTACCGGCGGTCCCCGCGCTGACCCGCGACGCGCTGTTCACCCGCAGTCAGCACATCCCCCCTGTCGCGGCCACCCACCGTCGATTATGTTTTTGCTGAATGCGCCATAAGAGGTGCATGGATGCCGCGAGCCACCCCGCTCGCAGAAGGAGATGAGTCTGTGCGCACACGCAAGACATCGGCCATGAGACTGGCCGGAGCCGCCGTCGTCGCGGCCACCGCGGTCGCCCTCGCAGTCGCCGGCCCGGGTTCGCCCGCGACCGCCGCCCCGGAGCCGCCGAACACCCCGAACGGTCCGACGATGGACATCCAGCTGCTGTCGTTCAACGACTTCCACGGCAACCTGGAGGCGCCGACCGGATCCAGCGGCCGATTGATCACCGGTCATGCCCTGCCGGCCGGCGCGACCAAGCCGACGGACATCACGACCGACTCGCTCACCCCTCCCGGCGTCGGGGGCGTGGAGTATCTCGCGACGCATCTCGCTCAGGCGCGCGTGGGGCACCCGTACTCACTGACCGTCGCGGCGGGCGACCTGATCGGTGCGTCGCCGCTGCTGTCCGGGGCCTTCCACGACGAGCCGACGATCCTTGCGATGAACGCGCTCAAGCTCGACGCGTCCGCCGTCGGAAACCACGAGTTCGACGAGGGCTACCAGGAGCTGCAGCGCATGGCCCACGGCGGCTGCATCGACGACGGCGACGGCATGAACAACCAGAACTCGTGCCCGACCGGCTCGTTCCCGGGCGCGAGCTTCACCTACCTCGCCGCCAACGTCTTCAAGGCCGGCACGGACCAGACCATCCTCCCCGCCTACACCGTCAAGAACATCAAGGGCGCCAAGATCGGGTTCATCGGCATGACGCTGAAGGACACGCCGACGATCGTGACGGCCTCCGGCGTCGCGGGCCTCGAGTTCGCGGACGAGGTTGCCACGGCGAACGCGCTCGTGCCGGTGCTCAAGGCCCAGGGCGTCAACGCGATCGTGGTGCTCATCCACCAGGGCGGCACGCCGGGTCAGCAGACCTGGTACGGGCCGGACGACAAGCCCTACACGGTGAACCCGTCGTACGACGCCGCCTGCGCGAACGGCGCGGAGCTCGACCCGACGAGCCCGATCATCCCGATCGCGAAGGGTCTCGACCCCGCGATCGACATGGTGATCTCCGGTCACACCCACCAGCCGTACGTGTGCGACATCAAGGACCCTGCCGGCAACGACCGCATGGTGACGTCGGCGTCCTCGTTCGGGCGCCTCTTCACGGACACCACCCTCACGTATGACCGTCGCACACAGGACATCGTGCGCACGTCGGTGAAGAGCGAGAACGTGCTCGTCACGCGCAACGTCGCGAAGGACGCGGCCGAGACGGCGATCATCAATCAGTACAACGAGCTCGTGAAGCCCATTGCGAGCAAGGTCATCGGTCACATCACGACCGACGTCACGCGCACGGCGAACGCGGGCGGCGAGACCCCGCTCGGCGACCTCATCGCCGACGCTCAGCTGGCGGATCCCAGCGTCGTGGGCTCGTTCGCCAAGCCGGTCATCGCTCTGATGAACCCGGGCGGCGTGCGTGCCGACCTGGTCTACGCGCAGTCGAAGTGGGGTGAGGCTCCCGGTGACGTGACGTTCGAGGAGGCGTTCACCGTGCAGCCGTTCAACAACTACCTGGTCTCGCTCGACCTCACCGGAGCGCAGATCAAGCAGCTGCTGACCGAGCAGAGGACCGGCAAGAATGCCGGCTCCCAGAGCAAGGTCCTCCAGGTGAGCGGCGGCTTCTCGTACACGTATTCGGCGGCGACCGGCCAATACAGCGCAGTGATGCTGAACGGGCAGCCGCTCGTCGACGGCGACACGTACCGGGTTGTGACGAACAACTTCCTGGCCGGCGGCGGGGACAACTTCGGCACCTTCCTCGGTGCGAAGAACGTCTACTACGGCGGGTTGGACATCGACGCGTTCGCCGCGTACCTGTCCGCCCACAGCCCGTACTCGCCGGTGCCGCTCGATCGCATCACCGGGCAGTAGGGCCGAATGGATGCGGACGGCCCGGCGCTGCGGCGCCGGGCCGTCCGTCATTCCCGCAGGTCGGGTGTCGACTCGCTATGCGGGATCGGCCTTGACCCCGACCGCGACGCGTGCATCGCTCGCAGTGATCCGATCGGCATCGAGGATCGTGTACGCGTACCCCTGCTCGGCGAGGAACCGCTGGCGGTTCTGGGCGAAGTCCTGATCGACGGTGTCGCGGGCGATGAGCGTGTAGAAGCTCGCGGTGTGGTTCGACTGCTTCGGGCGAAGGAGCCGGCCCAGTCGCTGCGCCTCCTCCTGGCGCGACCCGAACGATCCGGACACCTGGATGGCGACGGATGCCTCGGGCAGATCGATCGAGAAGTTCGCGACCTTCGACACGACGAGAACGTCGACCGTCCCCGCACGGAACGCGTGGTACAGCTGTTCGCGCTCGTCGACGGGGGTCGAGCCCGTGATCTTCGGCGCGTCGAGCGCCTCAGCGAGGATGTCGATCTGGTCGAGGTACTGCCCGATGACGAGGATCTGCTCACCCTTGTGCCGCTCCACCAGGCGACGCACGACGTCGATCTTGGCCGGTGCCGTCGCCGCCAGCCGGTAGCGCTCATCGTCGGCCGCGGCCGCGTACTCCAGGCGCTCGCCGTCCGGGAGGTCGACGCGCACTTCGTAGCAGGCGGCGGGGGAGATGAAGCCCTGCGCCTCGATCTCCTTCCAGGGCGCGTCGAACCGCTTCGGCCCGATGAGGCTGAAGACGTCGCCCTCGCGCCCGTCTTCGCGCACGAGCGTCGCCGTGAGGCCCAGTCGGCGGCGCGCCTGCAGGTCCGCGGTGAGCTTGAACACCGGCGCCGGCAGGAGGTGCACCTCGTCGTAGACCACGAGACCCCAGTCGAGCGCGTCGAGCAGGGCGAGGTGCGCATACTGGCCCTTACGCTTCGCGGTGAGGATCTGGTAGGTCGCGATGGTGACCGGCTTGATCTCCTTGGTCTGCCCGGAGTACTCGCCGACCTCCTCGGGTGTCAGCGACGTCCGCTTGAGCAGCTCGTCGCGCCACTGGCGTGCGCTCACCGTGTTGGTGACCAGGATGAGCGTCGTCGTCTTCGTGTCGGCCATCGCGGCCGCGCCGACGAGCGTCTTGCCCGCGCCGCAGGGGAGCACGACGACACCCGAGCCGCCCTCGGTGAACGTGTCCACCGCCTTGCGCTGGTACGGGCGCAGATGCCACCCGTCCTCGTCCAGATCGATGGGATGCGGGGTCCCCGGCGTGTAGCCCGCGAGGTCCTCGGCCGGCCAGCCGATCTTCAGGAGCTCCTGCTTGATGGCGCCGCGTGCCCAGGCATCCACGACATACGTCTCGGGGGAGGGGTGCCCGATGAGGAGGGGCTGGATCCGCTTGTTCTTGGAGACTTCGGCCAGGACCGCGGCATCCGTCGCTCGCAGCACGAGCTCGCCGCCCGAGCCGTCCTCGTTCTTGGGAAGACGCTCCATCACCAGCCGGCCGTACCGGTTCACGGTTTCGCGGATGTCGATCGACACCGACGGCGGCACCGGGAAGCGCGACCAGCGGTCGAGCGTCGCGAGCATGTCCTCCGCGTCGTGTCCCGCCGCGCGGGCGTTCCACAGGCCCAGCCGCGTGATGCGGTAGGTGTGGATGTGCTCGGGCGCGCGCTCGAGCTCGGCGAAGATCGCCAGCTCGTGCCGCGCGCTCGCGGCATCGGGGTGCGCCACCTCGAGCAGCACGGTTCGGTCGCTCTGCACGATCAGCGGTCCGTCAGCCATAGCGTCCGAGTTTACCGGTGGCCGCTGTGCCGGGCTCTCCGGCCCACCGATCGCCTGGCGTTGGAGCGGAACCGGCTCAGCGGCCGGGGCTCTCGACGACAGGGGCGTGGCGCACGGCGGCGATGCTGCTCACCGGGAGTGTGCGCTCGACGTCGGCCGCGCGGTCCAGGCCGCGGAAGCGGCCGCCGCCGAGGCCGGAGGCCTCCATCGTGAGGGCGCGAGTGGAGCCGTCGGGCAGGCGCACGTCGACGATCACGATCGCACGCGCGCGCACCGCCTGTTCCAGCTCGCGCTCGAGCCACGCCGCATCCGAGCCGGTGTCGGCGCTCTTCCGGAGGGCGGCGACGAGCGAGGCGTGCGCCAGGGGCTCTGCGGCCTCGTCCGGCAGCAGGGGCCGGCGACGGCGCAGCGGTTCCGGACAGCCCGTGGCGTCCAGCGCGACGACCGGGTAGCGCGCGTCCGCGAGGGTCCAGTACACGGCATCGCGGGGCACGCGCGTCTCGAGCCCGTCCTCGGTCTCGACGAGTCCGATGGAGCGCACCGACTGATCCACCGCGAGCGCGCGCAGGAGCGCGTCATCCGCGCTGTCGATGCGGGTCCGGCCGGTCTCGGCGTCTGTTCCGATGCGGACGAGTCCGTGCCGTGCGGCGGTGCGCTCGACGAGGTACGCGAGGGGCTGCGGGATGCCGGTCAGGGAGAGGTCGCCGAGGAACTCGCGGATCGACGACTCCGTCTCGCCCGCGGCGACGGCTCCGCCCACGGTCTCCTCGGTGAAGCGGTACGTCGAGGCCTGCGCCCGCGACTCGCGGGCCGCCATGCCGCGCAGACGCAGATCGAGGTCGGAGCGCAGCGGGCCGGGGGCGATGGCGGTGAGATCGGCCTGGAGGTAGATCTTGTCGATCTCGGCGGGGAGCAGCGTCGCGAGCGCTGCGGTGTCGGGAGACCCCTCGAGTCGGAGGGCTCGCGCCCACGCGGGCTCGGCGTCGCCCGCGAGCAGGCCCCAGCGCTGGGCGCGGCGCCGGAGGGTCGCAGCCCGCAGCGGCCACGTCGGGTCGAGCGGGTAGGTGCCCGTCCATCCGCCGTACGGCAGGTACCCCCTCACGGACCGGAGGCCGCGGGGCAGCTGCACCGCGTACGCTCGGGCCCCCGCATCCCAGCGTTCGAGAGCCGGAAGGGAGAGCCAGCGCTCGCCGCGCTCGGTGACCCGCCACTCCCGTTCGACGGGGCGCATCAGGCCGGCATCGGCGGCGAGCGCCAGCAGGTCGTCGAGGGCGTCGCCGTCGTCCACGACGTGACCTTCGACGAGCGCCCGACGAGCGGTGGCGCTGACTGTGCCCGCGGCCGTCGTCGAGACGGGTGCGTCGAGGCTCGCCGCGACGATGTCGGTCAGGGCGCTGAGCGACGTGAAGATGCGCTCGGCGGCGGCCGCCGCATCCCGTTCCGATGCCGGCGCGGGATCCGTCGCCGGGGGCACGGGCTCGAATGCGTCCGGCGCGCCCCGGCGAGCCTCCGCGACGCGCGCGGCGACCGCGGCATAGGGAACGCCGTCCGATCGTGTCAGCGCGCGCGCGGTGAGGTCGGGGGCACCGCCGGCTGCGAGCGAGACGAGCTCGTCGCGGGGAGCGGCGGCCAGGGCGCGATCGATGGATGCCGGGTCCAGCAGGCCCTCGGCGGCATCGAAGAAGTCGTGCCAGGGGGAGGTGGTCGATACGCCGCGGAGGTGGAACAGCTCTGCGAGAGCCGCATCATCCCTCTCGGACAGCCACGTGGCGAGCGCGCGCGCGTCGGTCGTGTCGTTCACGTCGCCACGCCCGTCCGCTCACCGACCCGCGCGGGAGCCGCCCGAAGGACCGCCTGCCTTGTTCGCACGCGCGCGCCGCACGAAGCTCATGACGAGCAGCACCACGATCAGGACGAACGCGATCGGGAGGGCGATGAGCGGCATCACGATGATGGTCGGCCAGAGGCCTTGCGAGAAGTCGACGACGCCTGCGGGCCGCGCGAGGATCACGGCGAAGAAGCAGACGATCGAGAGCACGGTGAGCCCGAGCGCCATGAACGCGAGGATGCGGTCTATGCGCCGGACCGGGAGATCTCCGCCGCGCTGTCCGTTGTCGCCGGTGCCAGTGCTCATCCGCATCAGCCTAGCGTGCCCGCCTCTGCACGACGCCTCGCCGTGGCGGGCGATGAGGGCGTGCTGTGCCGTAGGCTTGTGGTTTCCCGGGGTGGGACTCCCCCTACCCGTTTTGCCCGCACATCGGGCCGACACGAGCGAGGTTTCGCATGCCCACCGGCAAGGTCAGGTTCTACGACGACGAGAAGGGGTTCGGCTTCATCGCTTCGGATGACGGCCAGGACGTCTTCCTGCACGCCTCCGCCCTGCCCGCCGGTTCGGCCGTGAAGACCGGCATGCGCGTCGAATTCGGCATCGCCGACGGCAAGCGCGGTCCGCAGGCGCTGTCGGTGCGCGTACTGGAGGCCCCCGTGAGCCTCGCTAAGCGCGCTCGCACCTCGGCCGACGACATGGCCGTCATCGTGGAGGACCTCGTCAAGCTGCTCGACGGCATCGGCGGAGACCTGCGTCGCGGTCGCTACCCCAACAGCGGGCAGGCGAAGAAGATCGCGGCGGTGCTGCGCAAGGTCGCGGATGACTTCGAGGCCTGAGCCCGGGGTGGCCGACGAGCGCCTGCTCGCCGCGCACGACCTCGCGCTTGCTGCCCTCCGTGAGATCACCCCGGCCGAGACGGTCGGGGATGCCGCGGGCTACACGCTCGAGGACGACGGCGTGGTCTCGCTGCGCTTCGCGAACCGCCTTGCGGGCTACCCCGGCTGGTTCTGGACCGTGAGCCTCGCTCGTGTCGAGGACGAGGAGCCGACCGTCCTCGAGGTCGAACTCCTTCCGGGCGACGACGCTCTGCTGGCGCCCGACTGGGTGCCGTGGGCCGTGCGGCTCGCCGACTATCAGGCGCAGCAGGCGATCCTCGAGGCGGAGCGCGTGGCCGCGGGCGTCGAGGATGACGAGTCCGACGACGAGGACATCGACGACTCGGACGACGACGGTGATCTGGATGTCGACGACTCCGTCGACGCCGGCATGCATGTGCACGGCGGCGATATCGACGGCGTCGACATCGATCTCGTGGCCGAGGATGAGGACGAGGACGTATTCGACGACGAGGACGAGTCCGACGACGACGAATCCGACGAGGACGAGTCCGACGACGACGAATCCGACGAGGACGAGTCCGACGACGAGGAGTCCGACGAGGACGAAGAGCCCGACGAGGACTGAGGCTCCTCAGCCTGCCGCCGGGCGCGGAAGCCGCGGTGCGTTCCGTCCGCAGGTGATCGACGGGCTCGTCGATGGGCCGGACCACCGCGCGCAGAACGGGGCGAGCACCCGCCGGTCATCGACTCGTCGGGCGCTCGCGCACAGGGCTCAGCGGTTGTCGAGCACGTAGTCCAGCGAGCGCAGGAGCTGCCGCACGTCGTCCGGCTCGATCGAGACGAACGTCGCGATGCGCAGCTGGTTGCGGCCGAGCTTGCGGTACGGCTCCGTGTCGACGACGCCGTTCGCGCGGAGGATCTTCGCGACTGCGGCGGCATCAACGCTGTCGTCGAAGTCGATCGTTGCGACGACGGGGGAGCGGTCGCCCGGGTCGGCGACGAAGGGCGTTGCGACGGCGGACGCCTCGGCCCAGTCGTAGATCGCCTGCGACGACTCGTGCGTGCGGGCGTCCGCCCACGTGAGGCCGCCGTTGCCGTTGATCCACTCGAGCTGGTCGTCGAGCAGGAGCAGTGTGGCGAGCGCCGGCGTGTTCAACGTCTGGTTCAGTCGCGAGTTGTCGAGCGCGTTCTTGAGGCTGAGGAAGTCCGGGATGTAGCGGCCCGACGCGGCGATGCGCTCGATGCGCTCGATCGCCGCGGGGGAGACGAGCGCGAACCACAGGCCGCCGTCGGAGCCGAGGTTCTTCTGCGGCGCGAAGTAGTAGGCGTCGATCTGGGTCGCGTCGAAGTCGATGCCGCCCGCGGCACTCGTGCCGTCGATGACCGTCAGGGCGCCCGCATCCCCCCGCACCCGGACGATCGGGGAGGCGACGCCGGTGGAAGTCTCGTTGTGCGGCCACGCGTACACGTCGACGCCCTCGACGGGGTCGGCCGATGCGCGGGTGCCCGGCTCGGCCTTGCGCACGTCCGGCGCCTCGAGCCACGGGGCGGCGGCCGCGGCGGCGAACTTGCCGCCGAACTCGCCCGAGACGAGGTTCTGCGCGCGCTTCTCGATGAGGCCGAAGGCTGCGGCATCCCAGAACGCGGTCGATCCGCCGTCGCCGAGGATGATCTCGTAGCCCTCCGGAGCGCGGAAGAGCTCGGCCAGGCGCGCGCGGACACTGCCGACGAGATCCTTCACCGGCGCCTGCCGGTGCGAGGTGCCGAGGATCGCCGCGCGGCGCACGAGCGCCTCGAGCTGGGCGGGGCGGATCTTCGACGGGCCGCACCCGAAGCGTCCGTCGGCGGGCAGCAGGTCGAGGGGGATCTCCACGTCAGGCATGGCCCGAGTCTAAAGCGAGGGATGCCGGCCCCCCGTCCGCGTGACGGCTCGTGACGGGGTGCACGCCTCGCCGGCGAGAGCTCCGGGCGTGGCGCGTCGAATAGGCTGGGAGCGCCTGTTCCGCGAGCGGAGGACCCCGCCCCCATGACCGATCTCATCGACACGACCGAGATGTACCTCCGCACGATCCTCGAGCTCGAGGAGGAGAACATCGTGCCGCTGCGCGCACGTATCTCGGAGCGCCTCGGCCACTCGGGGCCGACCGTGTCGCAGACGGTCGGACGCATGGAGCGTGACGGTCTCGTCATCGTGTCCGACGACCGCACGCTGGAACTGACCGCCTCCGGCCGCCACAAGGCGGTCGACGTCATGCGCAAGCACCGGCTCGCGGAGCGGCTGCTCAGCGACGTCATCGGGCTGGACTGGGCCTACGTGCACGAAGAGGCGTGCCGCTGGGAGCATGTGATGAGCGAGCAGGTCGAGCTCCGGCTCGTCGAGCTGCTCGGTCATCCGACCGAGTCCCCGTACGGCAATCCCATCCCCGGCCTCGAGCAGCTGGGCGACGACGTGCTGCCGTTCGACCACACGGCGGTCGTCGGACTCGTGCGGCGGCTCAACGAGGCCGGAGAGCCCATCGAGGGCGTCGTCCGACGCCTCGCCGAGCCCGCTCAGGTCGACCCCGAGCTCCTGCAGCAGCTCAAATCCGCCGGGGTCGTGCCGGGGGCCCGCGGCGACTTCCGGTTCAGCGAGGGTTACGTCCTCGTCCAGATGGACGACAACGACGAGGCACTCGAGCTTCCGGTGGAGGTCGCGTCGCACATCTTCCTCGTGGATGACAGGAACTGAGCACGGTTCGGTATTGGATCGTCTCAATCATCGGCGCCAGCGTGACATATTCGTTACCATCGGGTAGCGTGAAGAAGTCCACAGGCGAGAAGCCCGCCGACGGACTCCGCACGGATTGCCTCTCCGGCTCGTCGTCTGCGCGGTGAAGCCCGCACCTCGTGCCCCGACACAACAGTGCTGACGAGCCAGCGCTCCGGCGCAGAGGCGCCGGAGGACAATTTGGCTGAGCACATCCAAGCGCCGTCGAACGAGAACGCAGACTCCCAGACCGGTCTGACCCGAACCCGACGGACGGAGCGCACGACCGCGCACCGTCCCTCGAGCCGACTGCCGGAGCGCGCGACCGCCGCGGCGGTCCCGCCGCGCAAGGGTCGGGTCCGAAAGCCGCTGAAGGCGGTGTTCGTCCTCGCCATGGTGGGCGGACTCGTCGCCACGGTGGCGATCCCCGCTTTCGGCGCACTCACGCCGACCGCCAGCGCGAAGACGCTGCAGCAGGTCGCGGCGGGCGACGCGCAGACGCTGGTCGTCGCGTCAAATGCGACCGAGGCGTCGGTCCAGCGCGACACCTACACCGCGACGACTCCCGAGGAGCTCGCCAAGGCGAAGGCCGAAGCCGCGGCCGCCGCGCGCGCAAAGGCCAAGGCGGCAGCGCCCGCCGCGACGAAGAACTACAACTATGGTCTGGTCGCACCCGGCAGCGGTACCGTTCGCTGGCCGCTCGCCCACGTCCAGAAGATCGGCGACGGCTACCTCGCCCGCGGCGGCGAGCACCAGGGCGTCGACCTGCTCGACCCGGCAGGCACCCCCATCTTCGCGGCGGCGGCCGGTGTGGTCCGCACCTCTGCCGACAGCGTCGGCGGATACGGCGTGTGCATCTACATCGACTCGATCATCAACGGCCAGCGCATCACGACGGTCTACGGCCACATGATCTACGGCAGCCGCCTGGTCCAGGTCGGCCAGACCGTCGCCGCCGGCCAGCAGATCGGCGCAGTCGGCAGCACCGGCCGCTCGACCGCCAACCACCTCCACTTCGAGGTGCACCTCAACGGCGTCACGATCGACCCGCTGCAGTGGATCGTCGCCAACGCGGGTCCCGTTCCGTAGACCGCACGCGTCGCTCGGCGGCATCCGTTCTTCGACACGCCACCTGATGTTTCGCCCGCTCGCGGGCCTCATCAGGTGGCGTGTGCGTTAGCCTGAACCCGGAACGCTTGAGAGAGCGAGGGAGAGCCGATGGGCAGCACACCACGCATCCGCACCATGGATGCGCTCGGATTGCTCGTCCTTCGGCATTGCACGAGCGGATGCCGCGGCATGTCCGCGGCGCCGAGGCGCTGTCTGTAGACAGCGCCTTTTTTCATGCCCTCACGCGCTCGACAGCGCTTCCACATCGAATACCGCGAAGCCGTCCCGGCCATTCGAGAGGACAGAGGAATGCGCACATTGGTGCTGAATGCGGGCTACGAGCCGCTCGCGATCGTCTCCTTCAAACGAGCCCTCGTGCTCGTCATGAACGACAAGGCGACGATCGTCGAGCGCATGGAGGAGGACCCCGTCTGGGGCACCCAACGCTCCTACGACAGACCCGTCGTCATCCTGCTCACCCGCTACGTGCGACTGCCCGGCGGACGCCGGGTGCCGGTCACACGGCGCGGTGTGCTGCGTCGCGATGCCCACCGCTGCGGATACTGCGGCAAGGCCGCGGCGACGATCGACCACGTCCTGCCACGTTCGCGCGGCGGTGCCGACTCGTGGGAGAACCTCGTCGCGTGCTGCCTGCGCTGCAACAACGTGAAGGGCGATAAGACGCCGCAGGAGATGGGGTGGGACCTGCGGCTGACACCCCGCCCGCCGCAGGGCGCGCACTGGACCGTGCGCGGCACTGAGCGCACCGATCCGCGCTGGGAGCCCTACCTCGAACTCGCGGCGTGAGGGCTCATCGGAGGCTCTCGACGCGCGGCGCGGTGATCACGCCAGGGCGTGCGTGACCAGGCGTTCGAGAGTGTCCATGCCGTCGCGTGACAGGATCGACTCGAGGTGCCCCTGCACAGACGCGTAGTGCGGGCCGCGCAGCGCATACACGTCGCCAGCGGCGTCGGCTGCCACCTCGGCATCGGCGACGTGACTGGTTCCGGGGGCCACGCGCGCGGTGAACGTGTTGTAGAAGCCGATGGATGCGGGTGTCCCGAAGATGTCCACTGTCTTCTGCAGCCCCTGGTGGGGCGCATCGAGCGGAGCCAGCTCGATGCCGAGCCGGTCGGCGAGGATCTGGTGACTGAGGCAGACCGCGAGCAGGGGTGCGTCGGTGTCGCGCCGGCGCGACACGACCTCCTGCATGCGGCGGATGCGCGCGCTCGACGCGTCCCGCGGGTCGCCGGGGCCGGGGCCCGAGACGACGAGATCCGCTGCATCCAGCTGCTCGTCGGTGACCTCCGTCCAGGGCGCGATCTCGACCTCGAGACCGAGGTGACGCAGCTGGTGGGCGAGCATCGTCGTGAACCGGTCCTCCGCATCCACGACGAGAGCCGACCGGCCGAGGAACGGGCCCGGGCCCTCCCCGCCCTGCGGGTTCAGCCAGAACGCGGCGAGCCGCCCATTGCGCGAGGCGAGCAGCCGGGCGATGTCGGGATCGTCCGCCAACGGGGCGGTGCGCGGGGCGGGCGCGTCGTCGTCGTCGGCTCCGGCGGCCGGCAGCTCGCTCGCCGGGTCGCGGGGGACGGCGCCGATCGCGCCGAGCACACCGGCGGCCTTGCCGTGCGTCTCGCCCACTTCACCGTACGGGTCGGAGTGGCGAACCAGAGTGGCCCCGACCGGCACGCGCAGGCGATCGCCGACGAGGTAGGCGGTGCGGATCAGGATCGGCGCATCGAGATCGTGCGTCGCCTCATCCGCGGCGAGCGTCAAGCGAGGGGTGAAGAGTGCGGCCACACCCGAGTAGTAGCCACGCGGGGTGGCCTCGTGGCGGGCGATCACCGTGCAGGCGTTCTGCATCGGCGAGCCGGTGACGGTCGGGGCGAACATCGTCTCGCGCAGGATGTCGCGCGGGTCGAGCCGGCTGCGTCCGCGCAGCATGTACTCGGTGTGGGTGAGGCGGGACATCTCCTTGAGGTGCGGCCCGGTGATGCGGCCGCCGTCGGAGCAGACGGCGCTCATCATCTTCAGCTCCTCGTCGACGACCATGAAGAGCTCCTCGGTCTCCTTGGTCGACTCAAGGAACTCGGTCAGCGTCTCGGGCGTCGCGCCGCCGGCGGGGTGGCGGAAGGTGCCGGAGATGGGATTCATCGTGACGACGCCGTCGCGCGCGCTCACATGCGCCTCCGGGCTTGCGCCCACAGCGACATGGCCGGGAGTCACGATGGCGAACGTCCAGTACGCGCCGCGCTCGTGCGTGAGCAGCGCACGGAACCACGTCAGCGCGGCCAGGCGGGGATCGGCGTCGACCCGCGCGGTGAAGTCGCGGCGGATGACGAAGTTGGCGCCCTCGCCGTGACCGATCTCGTCGGCGATGACCCGCCGCACGATGTCGGCGTACTCCTCGTCGGCGATGTCGAAGCCGGCGTCGGCAAGCGGGATGGGCTCCGCCGGAAGCTGCGCGAGAGCCTCCGGGAGGGGGATCCGCACGTGGTCCGAGACCACGAGGCACCGCAGCGGTGCGCCGTCGTCATGGCAGACGAACCCGCGCTCGCGCACCTGCCGGTACGGCACCAGTGCCAGCACCTCGCGCGCCGTGCCCGTCGCGGGGCCCACGCGCCCGGAGGCTCCGCGCGGCGCGCCAGCGCCGTGTGGAGTGGGCGTGGGGACCATGAGAGGGATGTCCGCGAGGAGATCGACGTCGACGACCTCGCCGGTGAGGAGCTCGACAGTGTCCGGGTCGCGGGCGATCAGGGCGAAGGGCGTGTCGCTCGCGACGAGATCTTGCAGGTTCATCGGTTCTTCCGTCAGTGCTCGGATGCGGGAGCGGCCGCCGAAACGACAAGACCGCCCTGAGGGCGGTCTGTGTCTGGGAACGCGAACACGCCGCCTACGAGGCGGGCCACCAGGAACGGTTCGCGGACATGCGGTCACGATATCAGACCGGTGATGCCGGCCCGTGGCGTGTGACGGCACCTCGACGCGCGCGGCTCGGAGGTCGCCGAGCATGCAGTCCCGCGCGGGGTCCCGGGTCGTAGGCTGGACTGCGTGCCAGCAGTGAATCTCGGGATGCCCCGCGTGCCGGAAGTCCTCGCTCCTCGACGAAAGAGCCGTCAGATCAGGGTCGGGAAGGTGCTCGTCGGAGGCGATGCCCCCATCAGCGTCCAGTCGATGACGACGACGCCGACGACGAACATCAACGCGACCCTCCAGCAGATCGCCGAGCTCACCGCATCCGGATGCGAGATCGTGCGCGTCGCCGTCCCGTCGCAGGACGACGCGGATGTGCTGCACATCATCGCGGCGAAGAGCCAGATCCCCGTCATCGCAGACATCCACTTCCAGCCGAAGTACGTCTTCCAGGCGATCGATGCGGGTTGCGCAGGGGTGCGCGTCAACCCCGGCAACATCCGACAGTTCGACGACAAGGTCGGAGAGATCGCCGCGGCCGCCAAGGCGGCGGGGGTATCGCTGCGCATCGGCGTCAACGCCGGCTCGCTCGACCCTCGACTGCTCGAGAAGTACGGCAAGGCGACGCCTGAGGCCCTGTGCGAGAGCGCCGTGTGGGAGGCGTCGCTGTTCGAGGAGCACGACTTCCACGACTTCAAGATCTCGGTCAAGCACAACGACCCGATCGTCATGGTGAAGGCGTACCGCCTGCTGGCCGAGCGCGGCGACTGGCCGCTCCACCTCGGTGTCACCGAGGCGGGTCCGGCCTTCCAGGGCACGATCAAGAGCGCGACCGCGTTCGGCATCCTCCTCGCCGAGGGCATCGGCGACACCATCCGTGTCTCGCTCTCCGCGCCGCCCGCCGAAGAGGTCAAGGTCGGCCACCAGATCCTGCAGTCGCTGAACCTCCGCGAGCGCAAGCTCGAGATCGTCTCGTGCCCGTCGTGCGGCCGTGCACAGGTGGACGTCTACTCGCTCGCCGATGCGGTGACCGAGGGACTGAAGGACATGACGGTCCCGCTGCGCGTCGCCGTCATGGGATGCGTCGTCAACGGACCGGGCGAGGCGCGCGAGGCGGACCTCGGCGTCGCCTCCGGCAACGGCAAGGGGCAGATCTTCGTCAAGGGACAGGTCATCAAGACCGTCCCGGAGGCCGAGATCGTCGCCACCCTCATCGAGGAGGCGAACCGCATCGCCGACGAGATGGGACCGGATGCCGCGACCGGCACCGCCCAGGTCGTGACCGCCTGATGCCGAGCACGGTCGTCACCTTCCCGTCCGGCGCACTCGAAGGGAAGGGCCGAGTCGAGCGCGTGGACGCCGACATCGTCGTGCTGGATGCAACGCCCTTCCACCCCGTCGACCACACCTGGCCGGATCAGCCCGGGGATGCCGGTCTCCTGCGCTCCGGTGACGAATCGGTGCGAGTGACCGAGGCGGTCATGGCCGGGGTCTCTGACGAAGGCGAGTTCGCCGTCGGCGCGGACATCCCGGTCAAGCGTGGTGCCGAGGGCTGGACCTGGCTCGTCGGGCACCGCCTCGCCGAGCCGGTCCCGGCTTGGCTCGTGGAGGGTCTCGAGGCCGAGGCGGTCGTCGATGGTCCCGAGCGTGCGGGCCTCAGTCGCGGCCACACCGCGTGCCACCTGGCATCCCTCGCCCTCGATGCGGCGCTCGCCGACCTGTGGCGCAAGGATCCCGGGACCGATCCGCTCGGCAACCCGGACTTCGAGGGCCGGGCGAACCAGTCGAGCCGTATCCACGGCGACGGCAGCGTCGACGAGTACCGGCTCGGCAAGAGCCTGCGCCGGGCCGGCTTCGATCCGGACGGCCTCGCCGCGACCCTGAACGAGCGCGAGGAGCGCATCAATGCGCTGCTGGCCGCGTGGGTGGCGGCGGGGGGCGCGAGTCGCATCGATGTCGAGGGTCCCACGATCGTCGACCGCCGCACGTGGCGGTGCGTCCTGCCGGAGGGCGAGGTGGGCTTCCTGTGCGGCGGCACGCATGTCGCCTCGCTGGCGGAGTTCGCGTCGATCCGCGTATCGCTCGACCTCTCCGACCCGCAGCTGCTCGTCATGACCACGACGGCGGTCCCGGCGGCCTGAGGAGCGCCTCAGTTGAGCGTGCCGCCTGGCACGGCGATGTCCTCGACGACGTCGAGGCTCGTCCGGATGGCGACCTCGAGCGCCTGGACGATGGTTTCGAGCGGAAGCTCGGGCTCGCCGGCAGGGGCTTGACCGGTCGCCCACGGCAGATGGATGAACCCGGCGCGTCTGCCGAGCGTGTCGGCCCAGGCGCCTGAGTGCATCAGGACGTGATTGCACACGTACGACCCGGCGCTGAGCGACGTCTCGATCGGGATGCCGCGGGCCGCGGCATCCCGCACGATCGCCTTGACCGGCAGCGACGCGAAGACGGCCGCCGGCCCACCGGGCAGGCACGGTACGTCGACCGGCTGGTCGCCGTCGTTGTCGGGGATGCGGGCGTCGATGAGGTTGATGCCGACACGCTCGACCGAGATGCATGAGCGGCCGCTCGCGAGCCCTGTGCCGATGACGACGTCCGGATCGTGATCGGCCAGCAGTTCCGCGAGTCGAGCCGCCGAGCCTTGGAAGGTGACCGGCAGCACCTCGACGATCAGGTCCTCCGCTCCGCTCCAGCGTCGGGCGACGGCCCGCACCGCGTCGCCGGAGGGGTTCGCGGCATCCGTCCCGAAGGGCTCGAATCCGGTCAGCAGCACGGTCGTCATGACGTGAAGGTCACCGTCCCTGTCGCGATGTCTGCGGCGAGCAGCGTCACCTCGATGGTCGTACCCGCGGCCACGGACGGACCGACGTGACACGATGCGGTGACGATCGGATCGATGAGCTGCACCCGCGCCTTGCCTTCGAACACCTCGAGGACGACCGCCGAGAACCGCTCGCCGACGCGGTCGCGCAGGAGGGCCGCCTCGACCCGGTTCAGCGACCCGGAGCTCAGCTGAGACGCGCGTCTGGTGGAGTCCGCCATCAGCTGCGGGATGAGCGGGAGGCTGGCCCGCACCCAGTCCGGCACGCGGCCGCCGTCCGATGCGGCCGCACACACCACGAGCCCCCATCGATCGACGAGCCGGCGCAGCGGAGCGGTCACATGCGCGTAGGGCGCCGCGACGGCCGCCTGCATCGGGTCGGCGGGCGGGTCGCCGTCGAAGGCGGCGTATCCGGCGCCGCGGAACAGGGATGCCGCGGCCTGCAGCACGGCGAGGGTCCGGGGATCGCCGCGGTCGAGACGGCGCAGGTACTCGCCGTACGGCTGGGCTTCGGTCCAGGGCGCCCCGAGCGCCGCGGTGCGTGCGCGGAAGGCGGCGATCGCCTGCGGGTCCGGCGCCGGTATCGTCCGCAGAATCCCCACGCGGGCCTCGAGCATGAGGGACGCGGCGGCCATCCCCGTGAGCAGCGAGAGCTGGGCATTCCAATCCTCGACGGGCAGCGTCCGGCGTCGCTCGATGCAGTAGGCGCCCGACTGGTCCCGCGTGATCTCCTCGTCGGGGAGATTGAGGCTCGCGCCGCCCCGCAGCCGCTCCTGCTCGAGGCGGGCTTCGCCGATCTCCGGCAGCAGGGCAGCCGGCGTGTCCGCGCCCGCATCCAGCGCGGACTGCGTGGCGGGGTAGTCGAGCTGTGCGCGCGAGCGCACCCACGCCCGCTCCACCCGATGCGACGTCTCCGCCCCCGCGCTGTCGAGCTCGACGGTCCACACGAACGCCGGGCGGTCCTCTCCGGGAAGCAGAGAGGCCTTGCCCTCGCTGATGGAGACGGGATGCAGGGGCACCGTGCCGTCGGGCGCATAGAGTGTCTGCCCGCGACGGCGGGCCTCGGCATCCATCACGCCGTCGGGGTGCACGAAACCGGGGACGTCCGCGATCGCGTACCGCACCCGCCACCCGGACCCGACGCGCTCCAGCTGGAAGGCCTGGTCGAGATCGCGCGAGCCGGGCGGATCGAGCGTCGCGAACGGGATGTCGCGCAGGTCGAGGTCCGGCGGCGCGGCGGTCGCGGCATCCGCCTCCGCGAGCACATCGGGTGGGAAGGCATCGGGGATGCCGAGCGACGCGCGGAGGGCGGCCAGTGCGTCCGCGAGCGAGCCCTGCGCGGTGGAGGCGGTCAGATGCGCGCGACGGTCAGGCACCCCGCCAGACTATGGGCCGGGCACGACACCCCGATGGGCGCCGGGCACGGCACCGGATGGATAGCGTGGTCGCATGAGCACCCCATCCGAGAAGGCGCAGACCCTCGCCGGCCTGTACGCCGCACCGCAGATCCTTCGTGTCGTCAATATCTGGGATGTCGTGTCCGCCCGGGCCGTCGCCGCGCTCCCCGAGACCACGGCCATCGCCACGGCCGGGCACTCCATCGCGTCGAGCTTCGGGTACGCCGACGGCGCGATCCCGCGCGACGTGATGCTCGACATGGTGGGCCGCATCGCGGCGGCCGTCGATCTGCCGGTGACCGCCGACCTCGACGACGGGTACGACGACGCGGGGGAGACCACGCGGCGCGCCATCGGGGTCGGAGTGGTCGGCGCCAACGTCGAGGATCGACTGCGTCCGCTCGCCGAGTCGGTGGCCACGGTCGAGGCGATCGTGCGCGCCGGCGAGGCCGAGGGCGTGCCCTTCGTGCTGAACGCGCGCACCGACGCGTTCGCGCGGGCCCGTGACCGGGCGGTCGAGGACTCGATCGCCGACGCCATCGAGCGCGGACGCGCCTTCCTCGACGCGGGCGCCACCTGCGTCTTCGTTCCCGGCATGCTCGATGCCGGGATCACGGCACGGCTCGTCGAGGGGATCGGCCGCGGGAAGATGAGCGTCATCGGCATCCCCGGCGCGCCGACCTCGACGGAGTACGAAGAGCTCGGAGTCGCCCGCATCTCCTACGGCCCGCTGCCTCAGCGCGTCGCACTCACCGCGCTTCAGGACGTCGCCGCCGGCCTGTACGCCGGCGGCGTCATCCCCGAGGGCACGCGCGCCCTGAACTGATCGTCGTCGGGACGGGTGACCGCGCATCAATAGACTTGGTGCTCGTGGTCACCCGTCTCTCGAACTTCTTCCTCCGCACGCTCCGTGAAGACCCCGCCGACGCCGAGGTCACGAGCCACCGCCTGCTCGTGCGCGCCGGGTACATCCGCCGCCAGGCGCCGGGCATCTTCGCGTGGCTGCCACTGGGTCTGCGGGTGAAGGCGCGCCTTGAGAAGGTCATCCGCGAGGAGATGGATGCCGCGGGCGCCCAGGAGGTGCACTTCCCGGCGCTGATGCCCCGCGACCCGTACGAGGCGACCGGCCGCTGGGACGAGTACGGCGACGGCATCTTCCGCCTCAAGGACCGCAAGGATGCCGACTACCTCCTCGCACCGACCCACGAAGAGGCGTTCACGCTCCTCGTGAAGGACCTGTACTCGTCGTACAAGGACCTTCCGCTGACGATCTACCAGATCCAGGACAAGTACCGCGACGAGGCGCGCCCCCGCGCCGGTCTCCTGCGTGGCCGCGAGTTCACCATGAAGGATGCGTACTCGTTCGACCACACGGACGGCGGACTGGATGCCTCGTACATGGCGCAGCGCGACGCATACGAGCGCATCTTCCAGCGCCTCGGGCTCGAGTATGTGATCGTGCAGGCGGATGCGGGCGCCATGGGCGGCTCGCGCAGCGAGGAGTTCCTGCACCCGACGGCGGTCGGAGAGGACACGTTCGTGCGCTCGCCCGGCGGCTACGCGGCAAACGTCGAGGCGTTCGAGACGGTCGCCCCGGATCCCATCCCGTTCGACGGCCTTCCCGTTCCGGTCATCTTCGACTCGCCGAACACTCCGACGATCGAGACGCTCGTCGCGCACTGCAATGCCGTGCTGGACGGCGAGTACACCGCGGCCGACACCCTCAAGAACGTCGTGCTCGCCCTCACGCACCTCGACGGCACCCGCGAGATCGTCGTCGTCGGCATCCCCGGCGATCGCGACATCGACGACAAGCGCGTCGAGGTGGCGTTCGCCCCGGCCGAGGTGGAGCCGGCGACCGAGGCCGACTTCGAGAACAACCCGCTGCTCGTCAAGGGCTACATCGGACCGTGGTCGCAGACCGGCGCGATCCTCGGCGAGGAGTCCGCGACCGGCATCCGCTACTTCCTCGACCCGCGCGTCGTCGACGGCACGAGCTGGATCACCGGTGCCAACATCGACCAGAAGCACGTGCACTCGCTCGTGGCCGGCCGCGACTTCACGGCGGACGGGTTCGTCGAGGTGGCGACCGTTCGCGAAGGCGACCCGGCTCCCGACGGCTCGGGCCCGGTGACGCTCGCCCGCGGCATGGAGATCGGCCACGTCTTCCAGCTCGGCCGCAAGTACGCCGACGCGCTCGGGCTCAGGGTGCTCGATGAGAACGGCAAGCTCGTCACGGTCACGATGGGCTCGTACGGCATCGGCGTGACGCGCATCCTCGCGATCATCGCGGAGCTGAACAACGACGAGAAGGGCCTTGTCTGGCCGGACGCCGTGGCGCCGTTCGACGTGCACGTCATCGCGACGGGCAAGGATACGGTGGCCTACGAGCTCGCCGAGTCCCTGTCGGCGCAGCTGGAGCGCAGCGGCCTCGAGGTGCTGTACGACGACCGCCCGAAGGTCTCGCCCGGCGTGAAGTTCGCCGACGCCGAGCTCATCGGCGTGCCGCGCATCGTCATCGTGGGCCGCGGCGCGGCCGACGGCCAGGTCGAGCTGTGGAACCGCCGCAGCGGCGAGCGCGACGTCGTCTCGGTCCACGACGCGCTCCACGCCCTGCGCCCCTGACGCGCGCCGTTCCCGTTCGTTCAGCCCGCCCCGGGCGAATGGTGCAAGGGTGGGGTGATGAGCGACACCGACCCGCTGCGCGCCGGCATCGACGAACTGTTGGATGCAGAGGGCATCACCGCGAATCGCAGCCTGGTGCGCCGCATCCTGGCGACCGGACTCGAGCTCGGGCGCGACGGCACGGAGCGGCTCGACCTGAAGATCACGGCCGCTGCCGTGGAGGAGATGCGCAACGCCTTCCGGCTGTTCGCTCCTTACGACGGCGCGTCGATGGTCACGGTGTTCGGCTCCGCCCGCACGAAGGATCACGACCCGCTGTACGCGCAGGCCGAGCAGGTGGCGGCATCCCTGGCGCGCCTCGGGTGGATGGTCGTCACCGGAGCCGGGCCCGGCATCATGCAGGCGGCCGCGGAAGGAGCAGGTCCGGAGCTGTCGATCGGCGTCTCGATCCGGCTGCCGTTCGAGGAGAAGCCCACCGCGATCGTCGCCGCCGACCCCAACCACGTGACGATGAAGTACTTCTTCACCCGCAAGCTCATGCTCATGAAGGAGTCGCGCGGCTTCGTGAGCCTGCCCGGCGGGTTCGGCACGCTCGACGAGACCTTCGAGCTGCTCACGCTGCAGCAGACCGGCAAGGCGGAGCCGGTGCCGATCGTGCTGCTGGATCGTCCGGGCGGCACGTACTGGGACGGACTGCGCCGCTTCGTCGACGCGGAGCTGGTCCCTGCCGGGCTGATTGCGCGTGACGACCTCGACCGCGTTCTCATCACAGATTCCGTCGAGGCGGCCGCGGCGGAGATCACGGGCTTCTGGCGAAACTACGACTCTCTGCGGTGGGTCGGGACGACCCTCGTGCTGCGGCTGAAGGCCGAGCCGACGGATGCCGAGATCCGCATGCTCGACGAACGGTTCCACGGCCTCCTGGCCTCGGGCTCGATCCGCCGCACGGCCCCGCTGCCGCCCGAGGTCCAGGACGACGATCGGCTCGAGCTGCCGCGCATCGCCCTGACCCTGGACCAGCATCGCGTGGGCGACCTGTTCCGGCTCATCGGCGCGATCAACGCCTTGGAGTCGTCGGTGCACGCGACGTCGGTGGGACTCGCCCCCACGTGAGCCCCGAGCGGGTCACCCGCCCAGGCGCTGCAGCAAGGCGGTGCCGATGGGGGAGCCGAGGCCCGTGCAGGCATCCCACCCTGCCTTCGCCGCGTAGGCGCCGTTGTTGCCGGAGGTGATGTCGCGGAAGCCGGCCGCGGTCGCGGAGGAGGTGGCACCCGCATAGAGCTTCGGCTGCGCGAGCCCCAGCGGAGTGCCGGTGGCCTGGACGAGCCGAGCGACCAGCGCGGCCCACAGCGGAGCCACCGCGCTCGTGCCGCCGATCACGACGTCCGCTCCGTCGACGCGCACCCTGTAGCCCGTCTGCGGATCGGCGTCGCCGGCCACATCCGGCACCCCCCGGCCGGCCGACCCGGTGGGATTGGCCGGCACCCCGACGGCCTTCTGCCAGGACGGCAGGGGGAAGGCATCGCTGACACCACCGCCTGTGGCGCCCTTGCCTGCGCCGTCGTTCCACACGGTCTCGGACGCGATCGTGCTGCCGGATCCGTGCAGCGTGGTGCCGCCGCACCCCAGCGCGTGGGGGCTGGATGCGGGGAAGTCGACGTGCGGGGAGCCGTCGTTGACGTTGTCGTTGCTGCCGTCATCGCCGGCGGCGGCGGTGACCGTCACGCCGAGGGCCGCGGCATCCACGAACGCGCCGTCCATCGCGGTTCGCGCCTGAGCGGTCCAGGCGTCTTCGCTCTGTCCCCAGCTGATGCTGATGGCGTCGGGGGTCGGGGTCGCATGCGCCGCGGCGGCGACCGCATCGAGGAACCCGGCATCCGTGTTCGGGGCGAAGTAGACGACGATGTGCGCCGCGGGGGCGAGCGCCCCGACGATCTCGATGTCGAGCAGCACCTCCCCGTCGGCGCCATTCGGATCCTGCCCCGGCTGGTTGGTCGCGCCGTCGATGCCGACCGCGGTCACGGTGGGGGTGGGGTGGATGCCGAGTCCCGAGAAGTAGGCGTCGAGATCTGGCTGGGCGAATCCACCGCCCAGCTCGATGATCGCCACGGTACGCCCGGAGCCGTCGGTGCCGGGCGGGAAACGGTACATCGCCCCGACCTGCACGGGCGTGTAGCTGACGGCGGCCGCCGCCTCGGGTAAGACCCGGAAGTGGGTCTGCGCCTGCGGGCGGTCGTCGAGCCCGAGCACCGCCGTGACCCGCTCGTGCAGGCCCTCCGGGACGAGCAGCGGCCCAGTGCGCTGGCGGAAGCTGTTCCCGCTGTCGTCCGCGACGCTGAGGTCGGTGCCGAAGAGCCGCTGCAGGACGCTCGCCGCGCCTCGGACCCGCACGAGGCGCTCGCCGAGATCCACGCTGACGACGCTCGCGCCCGCATCCTGCACGGCGGCTGCCACCGCATCGGCGTCAGCGGGATCCGCACCGTACTTCTCCACGAACTCGGCTCGGGGGAGGGGGCGCTCGAGCACCGACTCCGGAACCTCCGCCTTGCGCCTCAGCACGAGTGTCGCCTCGATCTCGGCATCCGGATGGACCGGACCCGAGACGGTCGCGCCGGAGACCGGCTCGCGCTCGCTGCCGGGGAGGATGTGCCTGCTGTCGTGGTCGTCGCGGGTCGTGCGTCCACTGTCGTCACGGATGTCGCCTGGGGTCATGCTTCCGGGGTACACCCTGGCGCCGACACGCGACAGGGGGTGGACACGTGCCGCCGCAGGCCCCGTTCGTGGGGCGGCCCACCGCCCCGAGGCGTCTCTCAGCATCGCGACCGGACGGCATCCGGTAATCTCGTAAGGATGCCGCGCGCCACCGCGCCGGCGAGAGCTGAATAGGGAGGCCCTGATGGACATCGATCTCGCACTTCTCCGGACGATCGAGCGGGAGAAGGACATCCCCTTCGACGAACTCGTGCGCATCATCGAGCAGGCCATCCTGACGGCGTACGCGAAGAACACGTCGGCCGACGGCGAGCTTCCTGAGGGCGCCCGCGCACAGCTCGACCGCAAGAGCGGTCACGTCGCAGTCTTCCTGCCCCTCACCGACGACGAGGGCGCGATCATCGGCGAGGAGGAGCAGACGCCCGACGACTTCGGTCGCATCGCGGCCTTCGCGGCCAAGCAGGTCATCAGCCAGCGTCTGCGCGACATCGCCGACGACGCCGTGCTCGGCGAGTTCCGCGGCAAGGAGGGCGACATCGTCGCCGGTGTCGTCCAGCAGGGGCCGAACCCCCGCATGGTGCACGTCGACCTCGGCACGGTCGAGGCCATCCTGCCTCCCGAGGAGCAGGTGCCCGGTGAGGATTACGCACACGGGTCCCGCATGCGCGTCTACGTGACCTCGGTCGCCAAGGGCACCAAGGGCCCGGCGATCACGGTGTCGCGCACCCACCCGGGCCTCGTCCGCAAGCTGTTCGCCCTCGAGGTGCCGGAGATCGCCAACGGCCTGGTCGAGATCGTCTCCCTCGCACGCGAGGCCGGACACCGCACGAAGATCGCCGTGAAGGCGAACGACCCGTCGATCAACGCCAAGGGTGCGTGCATCGGCGAGCTCGGCCGCCGCGTCCGCGCGGTCACCGAGGAGCTCAGCGGCGAGAAGATCGACATCGTCGACTACGACCCCGAGCTCGCGAAGTTCGTCGCGAACGCTCTGTCGCCCGCGAAGGTCACGTCGGCGTTCGTACTGGATGCGTCGATCAAGGCGGTGCGCGCGCTCGTCCCCGACTACCAGCTGTCGCTCGCCATCGGCAAGGAGGGGCAGAATGCCCGCCTCGCCGCGAAGCTCACCGGCGCCAAGATCGACATCCAGCCCGACAGCGTCCTCGAGGACAGCTGACCTCCAGCCGCTGGAATAGGTGAAGGGGGTCCGGGGCACCCCGGCCCGGTGATAAGATGATTCCTGTACGGACGTGCGTCGGCTGTCGCACGCGTGCTCCCCGATCCTCACTCCTGCGCGTTGTGCAGGTCGACGGCGTGCTCGTCCCCGATGAGCGCGCTGTTCTCCCGGGACGGGGCGCATGGGTGCACGAGTCGGTGCCGTGCATGGATGCCGCACTCCGGCGCCGCGCATTCGTACGAGCCTTGCGTGTGTCGGGTCCCCTCGACACGCAGACCATCGAGAAACGGCTGAATGGCTATGGACACAAAGTGAACGGCTCGAAATGAGACCCGTCCGCGACTAATGGTCTGCCCTGTCTGGGGTGGACCCCAGACAGGAGAACTGTGGCAAACGCAAAACCGCGCGTGCACGAGATCGCTTCCGAATACGGCGTCGACAGCAAGGTCGCGCTCGCGAAGCTGAAGGAGCTCGGCGAATTCGTCAAGGGCCCTTCTTCGACGATCGAGCCCCCTGTGGCTCGCAAGCTCCGTGCCGCTCTTGAGACCGAGAACGCGGCCAAGCCGGCCGCGACTCCGGCGACGACGCCCGCCAGGGCGGGCGCTCCCAAGCCGGGTCCGGCAGCCCCGAAGGCGCCCGCGCCCGCCGCGCCGGCCCCGAAGACTCCGGCGCCCGCAGCGCCGCGCTCCGCGGCACCCGCCGCTCCGGCTCCCGCCGCAGAGGCGGCGCCCGCCGCTGCCGCTCCGGCCGCTGCCGCTCCCGCTTCGGCCGCCCAGGCGCCTGCGGACGGTCGCCCCGGCCCGAAGCCCAGTCCCGCCGCCGCCACCCCGCAGGCCCCGCGCCCGGGTGGCACGCCGCGTCCGGGCAACAACCCCTTCGCCTCGTCGCAGGGCATGGGTCAGCGCCCCGCCGGCCCGCGTCCGGGCAACAACCCGTTCGCCTCGGCACAGGGCATGGGCCAGCGCCCGTCGCCCGGCAACATCCCGCGCCCGCAGGCTCCGCGCCCCGGCGCCCCCCGTCCCGGCGCACCGCGTCCGGGCGGCGCAGGTCGTCCCGGCGGTGGCGGTCGTCCCGGCGCTCCGTTCCAGCAGCGTCCCGGCGGCCCCGGCCGTCCCGGCGGTGCCGGCGGCGGCTTCCAGCGTCCCGGTGCAGGTGCAGGCGCAGGTGCGCCCGGCGGATTCGCCAGCCGGCCCGGTGGTGCGGGTGGCCGCGGTCGCGGCCCCGGCGGTGGCACCGCGGGTGCCTTCGGCAAGGGCGGCGGCAAGTCGAAGCAGCGCAAGTCGCGTCGTGCGAAGCGGCAGGAATTCGAGATGCGGTCGGCGCCGGTCGTCGGCGGCGTCAACGTCCAGAAGGGCAACGGCGAGATCATCCGGATGCGCCGCGGCGCATCCATCGCGGACTTCGCCGACAAGCTCGAGGCGCTGCGCGGCTACACCGTCCAGCCCGGCACGCTGGTGACGATCCTCTTCAACCTCGGCGAGATGGCGACGGCGACGGAGTCGCTCGATGAGGCCACCTTCGAGGTCCTCGGCGCCGAGCTCGGCTACAAGATCCAGATGGTCTCGCCCGAGGACGAGGACAAAGAGCTCCTCGAGGGCTTCGGTCTGGACCTCGAGGCCGAGCTGGAGGCGGAGAACGAGGAGGACCTCGAGATCCGTCCGCCGGTGGTCACCGTCATGGGTCACGTCGACCACGGTAAGACGCGTCTTCTCGACGCCATCCGTCAGACGAACGTGGTCGCGGGCGAGGCCGGCGGCATCACCCAGCACATCGGTGCCTACCAGGTGTGGACCGAGCACGACGGCATCGAGCGGGCCATCACCTTCATCGACACCCCGGGTCACGAGGCGTTCACCGCCATGCGTGCCCGTGGCGCGCAGGTCACCGACATCGCGATCCTCGTGGTCGCGGCCGATGACGGCATCATGCCGCAGACGGTCGAGGCCCTGAACCACGCCCAGGCCGCCCAGGTGCCCATCGTGGTCGCGGTGAACAAGGTCGACAAGCCCGAGGCCAATCCGGCCAAGGTCCGCCAGCAGCTCACGGAGTACGGTCTGGTGGCCGAGGAGTACGGCGGCGACGTGATGTTCGTCGACGTCTCGGCCCGCCAGGGGACCGGCATCCAGGAGCTCCTCGACGCGGTCCTGCTGACCGCGGACGCAGGCCTGGACCTCACCGCCAACCCGAACAAGGACGCCCGTGGCGTCGCGATCGAGGCCAAGCTCGACAAGGGCCGCGGTTCGGTCGCCACCGTGCTGATCCAGTCCGGAACGCTGCGCGTCGGCGACGCGATCGTCGCGGGCACGGCCTACGGCCGCGTGCGCGCCATGATCGACGAGAACGGCGACGCAGTGGAGGAGGCGTTCCCGTCTCGTCCGGTGCAGGTGCAGGGTCTCAACTCGGTCCCGCGCGCCGGCGACACGTTCATCGTCACCGACGAGGACCGCACGGCCCGCCAGATCGCCGAGAAGCGCGAGGCCGCCGAGCGCAACGCCCAGCTGGCCAAGGCCCGCAAGCGCATCTCGCTCGAGGACTTCACCCGCGCTCTCGAAGAGGGCAAGGTCGAATCGCTCAACCTCATCATCAAGGGCGACGTGTCCGGTGCCGTGGAGGCGCTGGAGGAGTCGCTCCTCAAGATCGAGGTGGACGACTCGGTGCAGCTGCGCATCATCCACCGCGGTGTCGGTGCGATCACCGAGTCGGATGTGAACCTGGCGACGATCGACAACGCGATCGTGCTCGGCTTCAACGTGCGTCCCGACACGAAGGCGCGCGAGCGCGCCTCCCGTGAGGGCGTCGACATCCGGTTCTACTCGGTCATCTACAACGCCATCGACGACGTCGAGCAGTCGCTCAAGGGTCTGCTCAAGCCGGAGTTCGAAGAGGTTCAGTCGGGTGTCGCCGAGATCCGCGAGGTGTTCCGCTCCTCGAAGTTCGGCAACATCGCCGGTGTCATCGTCCGCTCGGGCACGATCACGCGCAACGCCAAGGCGCGCGTCATCCGCGACGGCGTGGTCATCGCCGACGGCCTGGCCATCGAGTCGCTGCGCCGCTTCAAGGACGACGTCACCGAGGTGCGCACCGACTTCGAAGCCGGTATCGGCCTGGGCAGGTACAACGACATCCAGGTGGGCGACGAGATCGAGACCACCGAGATGGTGGAGAAGCCTCGCGGCTGATCTGGTTTCGTGCGAGGGACGTCCTGTGGGCGTCCCTCGCACGTGAGAAGGAGTTTGACATGCCCAGCGAACGGCAGGCCCGCATGGCCGACCGCATCCGCGTGCTCATCGCGGAGCGCCTCGAGAAGGGGCTGCGCGACCCGCGCCTCGGCTTCGTGACCATCACCGACGTCCGTGTGACCGGCGACCTGCAGCACGCCTCGGTGTTCTACACCGTCTTGGGCTCGGAGGAGGAGCGCATCGCCTCGGGCGAGGCGCTGAAGTCCGCGACCGGGATGCTGCGCAGCGAGGTCGGCCGCCAGCTCGGCGTGCGCCTGACCCCGACCCTCGAGTTCATCCCCGACGCGCTGCCCGACAACGCCGGACACATCGAGGACCTGCTGCGCGAGGCGCGCGAGCGCGACGCGCACGTCGCGGGGATCGCCGCATCCGCCGCCTTCGCGGGCGACGCCGACCCCTACGTCAAGCCGCGCGAGTACGACGAGGAGTAGACGTATCACGGCCCCGGTGGGCGTGCTCTGACATCCGGAGCACGTTTCACAGGAGGTTCTGATGCTGTCTGTCCTCGTCACGGCGACCGTCGCCGACGGCCACACCGCGCCCATGCTGGCGGTCGCGGCGCATCTGGTGCGGTCCGGTCATCGGGTGCGCTTCCTCTCGGGGGACCGATTCGCGGATGCCGTGCGCGGTACCGGGGCGGAGTACCTGCCCTGGCCGGGCGACGCCTTCGTCGATCATCTCGAGAACGCCGACACGCGCGAGCGGGCCGGCGGAGTGCGCGGGGTCGCGAGAGGCGTCGAGGAGATCTTCATCACTCCCGGACGCGGTCAGTACCGGGCGATCCAGGCCGCGATCGCCGAGGTGCCCACCGATGTCATCGTCACGGAGTCGACGGTCGTGGGCGCAGCCGCAGTGGCGCTCGATCCGCGGTCGCGCATCCCGGTCGTCGCGTGCGGCGTGCTGCCGCTCGGGCTCTCCAGCGTCGACGCGGCGCCGTTCGGCCTCGGCATCCTTCCGCGCTCCGGCGCTCTCGGGCACCTGCGCAACCGCGCGCTGAACGCGCTCGTGCGGCATGTCGTGCTGCGCCGGCCGCAGAAGCTCGCCGAGCAGCTGGTGCGGGAGCTCACAGGCGGCTCGCTCGACGTCTACTTCAACGACTGGGGCGTGCACGCCGATGCCTTCGCCCAGCTCACGGTGCCCGGATTCGAATACCCCCGCAGCGACCTTGCCCAGAACGTCCGGTTCGTCGGACCCGTGTTCGGCACCTCGTCCCGCCGGGCCGACCTCCCCTCGTGGTGGGGCGATCTCGACGGACGCACCGTCGTCCACGTCGCTCAGGGCACGGTCGCGAACACCGACCTCCAGGAGCTGATCGCTCCGACCATGCGCGCGCTGGCCGATCGCGACGTCATCGTCGTCGCAGCGACCGGCGGCGCACCGGTGGAGTCGCTGGGCGAGCTGCCGTCCAACGCCCGCGCGGCCGAGTTCATCCCGTACGACGCCCTCATGCCGCGTGTCGACGTGTTCGTGTCGAACGGCGGCTACGGCGGCCTGCACCATGCACTTGCACACGGCGTCCCCATGGTCGTCGCCGGCGACACCGAGGACAAGATGGAGACGACCCGCCGCGTCGAGTGGTCCGGCGCCGGCATCAACCTCGGCACCGCTCGCCCTGCAGAGGCGTCGATCGCGGATGCCGTGGACCGCGTTCTGCACGACGCATCCTTCCGGGATCGCGCCTGGGAGCTCCGCGCCGAGATCGCGGCGGCTCCCGGCCTCGACGGGCTCGAGGAGCTCATCCGCGGGGTCGTGAGCACCTCCGCGGCCGTCGACGCCTGAGCGGGTCACACAGGGAGGCGCAGCATCCCGTCCTGCGCCTCGGCGAGCCCGTCGGCGATGAGCGAGTCGATCGCGCGATCGCGCTGCTGAGCGTCGGGCCAGTCGGCGATGACGTCGGCGAGGGGGAGGGGCGACGCATCCCGCAGCGCCTTCAGGACGGCGCCGCGCGCCTGCCGGTCGCTGCCCTCGTACTTCGCCTGGGTGCGCCGTGCGTCGCCGGTGTCGGGGTAGTCGGCGAGCCGCCAGGCGCAGACCTCGGCGATCGGGCAGATGGCGCACCGCGGGGTGCGGGCCGTGCAGACGACGGCGCCGAGCTCCATCGTCGCGGCGTTGACGACGGCCGCCTCGGCGTCGTCGTCGGGGAGGATCGCCGCCATGGCGGCCAGGTCTCCTTTCGAGGGCGGACCCGGCTGCGCCGCACCGCCGATCGCGCGCGCAAGGACCCGCCGCGTGTTCGTGTCCACGACGGGATGCCGGTCGCCGTAGGCGAAGACGGCGACGGCGCGTGAGGTGTAGTCGCCGATGCCGGTGAGGGCGAGCAGGGCGTCGACGTCGCGCGGCACCTCGCCGTCGTGCCGGTCGCGGATCTCCGTCGCGGCGCGGTGCAGCCACAGCGCGCGTCGCGGGTAGCCGAGGTTCGCCCACTGGCGCACCGCCTCGGCGGGCGGGTCGTCGGCGAGGTCGGCGGGGCGCGGCCAGCGTTCGAGCCACTCCTCGAGATGAGGGATGACCCGGTTCACCGGCGTCTGCTGCAGCATGAACTCGCTCACGAGCGTGCCCCACGGGCTGAAGCCCGGCCGCCGCCACGGCAGATCCCGCGCGTTCTCCCGGTACCAGGCGATCAGAGGCGTCGCGAGGTCGGGCATGCGCACCAGCCTATGGCGGCTCACACCCCCTGGTGATGTTGGTAATCCGGCGGGAATCGGTCGTCTCGCCGCCGGATGCCCGATCTTCGCCGAATCACCGAACGAGGACGGGAAGACTCCTCCAGACGGGGATGGTGCCGCGGCCCGTCCACTGATCGAGTGGATGCCGCGGCCGGCGCCGCATCGCGCAATGACAGTGGACGGATGACCACACAGAACTCACGAGGCCGCGCTCTGCGACGGGTGCGTGCACGCGCGATTCGGCGACGGGAGGCGGTTGTCGAGGCGGTTGGCAGATCCGGCGGGATCGCGCGCGCCCGTTCCCTCGCGATCGCCGGACACTCCGCCCACTATCAGTCGCTCGCCGTCGGTGCAGGTGAGCTGAAGCGCGTAGGTCACGGATGGTTGGCCGTTCCCGACATCGATCCGCTCCTCGAGAGCGCGGCGGGGACGGGTGTGGTTCTCACATGCGTGACCGAGGCCAGGCGGCTCGGCTTGTGGGTCCTGCAGAGCGACACGAAGATCCACGTCGGGACGACATCGCATGGACGTGCGCCCGTCGGGTCTGCGCGTCATCACGTGCACTGGTCTGCACCGGTCGTGCCGCGGCATCCCGATTCCCTTGTCGATCCGATCGAGAATGTGCTGGCGCTCGTTGCTTACTGCCTGCCGCACGACGAGGCACTCGCGGTCTGGGAGTCGGCGCTCAACAAGAGGCTGGTCAGTGCCGAGGCTCTCCGCCGACTGTCGCTGGGCCCTGCAGCCCGCGGATTGCGTGACGAGGCCGCGCCGTGGTCTGATTCCGGGCTCGAGTCGTTCGTGGCTCCCCGCCTGAGGTTCCTTCGCCTCCCGATCGTTCCCCAGGTCTGGATCGCCGATCACAGGGTTGATTTCCTCATCGGCGATCGGCTCGTCCTGCAGATCGACGGCGCGACCCATACAGGAGAGCAGCGAGAGCTCGACAACCGCCATGACGCACTCTTGAAGCTCATGGGCTACCACGTGATCCGGGTGGGGTACCGCCAGGTCGTCGAACGGTGGCACGAGGTGCAGGACACGGTCATGCGCGCGGTCGCGCAGGGGCTGCACCTCGAACGGGGCGTCGGTTCGCAGCGCTGAACTTCGGTGCGCCGTGCTGAAGGCCAGTGCGTTGCGCGGAACGTCGGTGATCCGGCGAATATCGGGCGTTTCGGCTGCGGGCGCCCGATATCGGCCGGATCACCAGCATCCGCGGACGGGCACGCCGAGGCGCAAACCCTAGGCTGGAGACATGCGCCTGCCCACCACGCCCGTCACGACGCTGCAGCGGGTGCTGCGCGACGAGGTGCGCCGCTGGTTCCCGGCCGGCCGTGTGATCGTGGGCGTGGACGGCATCGACGGGTCGGGCAAGACGGTGTTCGCCGACAGCCTGGCGCAGGTGTTCCGCGAGGACGACTCGGCGGTGTTTCGCGCGAGCATGGACGACTTCCACCGGCCGCGCGTAGAGCGCTATGCACTGGGGCGCCGCAGCCCCGAGGGCTTCTATCGCGACTCCTACGACGAGGCGACGCTGCGCAGGGTGCTGATCGACCCGTTCCGGGATGCGCACACCGCGGGGACGACCGGCTTCCAGCTGGCCGCGTTCGACCTGGCGCGGGACGCGCCGGTGGAGGCGAGGTGGGTGACCGCTCCGCAGGATGCGGTGCTCATCGTCGACGGGATCTTCCTGCAGCGGCCGTCCCTCGCCGAGATCTGGGACAGGGTCGTCTGGCTCGACGTGCCGTGGGAGACCGCCTACGCCCGGATGGCGGGGCGCGACGGCACGGACCCCGACCCGGATGCGCCCTCGAACGCGCGGTGGCGCGGCGGCCAGCAGCTCTACCTCGACGAGGTGCATCCGCGGGAGGCGGCATCCATCGTCATCGACAACTCCGACCTCGCACACCCGAAGCGGGTCGCCTGATGGGCGGGATCGTGCTCGTCGACAAACCCGGGGGAGTCACGTCGCATGACGTCGTCGCCCGGGCGCGGCGCGCCCTAGGCACCCGCAAGATCGGGCATGCCGGCACGCTCGATCCGATGGCGACGGGCCTTCTGATCCTCGGCGTCGACGAGGCGACGCGCCTGCTGACCTACATCGTCGGGCTCGACAAGACCTACGAGGCGACGATCCGGCTGGGGGTCGCCACGGACTCCGACGACGCGGACGGCGAGATCATCTCGACGACGGATGCCGGCCACCTGACCTCCGACGAGATCGCGGCGGCGATCGCTGCGCTGACCGGCCGCATCTCGCAGGTGCCGAGCACGGTGTCCGCCATCAAGGTGGGAGGCCGCCGCGCCTACGACCTCGCCCGTGCCGGCGAGGAGGTCGAGCTCAAGGCCCGGGAGGTGACGGTGTCGCGGTTCGACGTCCTGCGCGAGACCCGAGGAGTCGGGATCGTCGACCTCGACGTCGTGGTCGACTGCACGAGCGGCACCTACATCCGGGCACTGGCGCGCGACCTGGGCGCTGCGCTCGGGGTCGGGGGGCATCTCACGGCGCTGCGCCGCACGCGCATCGGGTCGTTCGACGTGGGGGACGCCGCATCGATCGACGGCATCGCTGAGGCGACGATGCTGACTCCGGCGGCTGTCGCAGGCTCCGTGCTCGGACGCCTCGACGTCACCGCAGACGAGGCCCGCGACCTGCGGCACGGCAAGCGGCTCACCGGCGCCGGCGCCCGCATCCCGGATCGCATCGCCGCCGCCGTCGACCCGGACGGCGTGCTCGTCGGGGTCGTCGAGAGGCGCGGAGCAGACCTCAAGAGCGCCATGAACATGCCCGAGGAGCAGACCCGATGATCCTGTGGTTCACCTACATCCTGGTGGCCATCGCGGCCCTCGGCGGACTCCTGTGCGTCGTGCTGGGTCTCGCCGGGCGGCGCCCGAGCGACCTCAGCGTCGGCATCCTGGGGGTGCTGGAACTGGGCCTCATCGCACAGGTCGTCATCTCGATCATCGCGCCGTTCGCGGGCAACCCGCCCACGGGCAGCCTCCTGGAGTTCTGGGTGTATCTGGTCACGGCCGTGCTGATCCCGCCGGCCGCCGTCATCTGGGCGCTCCTCGAGCGGAGCCGATGGAGCACCGTGATCATGGGCATCGCCGCGCTCGCGGTCGCCGTCATGGTCTGGCGCATGCAGGTCATCTGGACTGTGCAGGGCTCCTGACGCAGCGGCCGCCCGCCGCGGCGGAATTAGGATGGGGGCGCCATGACTTCCCCTGAACCCGCCCCTCAGAAGACGGCGCGCCGACGCATGAGCGGTGTCGGCCGCGTGCTGGTGATCGTCTACGCGATCCTCGCCGTCGGCGCCTTCGGGCGCTCGCTCGTGCAGATCATCGAGCGCTTCGACAAGGCTCCGCTCGCGTTCACGCTCTCCGCGCTCTCCGCGGTCGTCTACATCGTCGCGACGCTCGCGCTGGTCTTCGCGGGATCCAGGGTCTGGTACCGCGTCGCGTGGGTGACGATCAGCTTCGAGATGGCGGGCGTGATCATCATCGGCACGCTGAGCGTCATCCGGCCCGATCTCTTCCCCGAGGCGACTGTGTGGTCGTTCTACGGCATGGGATACGTGTTCGTGCCGCTCGTGCTGCCCTTCCTCGGAATGTGGTGGCTCGTGAAGCATCCACCGCTCGATGACAGGGCCTCATCGACGGATGCCACGGGCACGGTGGCTCGATGATCGTCTTCCACGATCCCGCGGAGGTGCCCGCGGGCTTCGGGCCGTCGGTCGTGGCCATCGGAAAGTTCGACGGCGTGCACGCCGGTCACCGCGCGGTGATCGAGCGCGCGCGGGTGGATGCCGCTCCCAGCGGCGCCAAGGTCGTGGCGGTCACGTTCGACCGGAATCCGCTGCGCACCCTGCGCCCCGAGATCTGCCCCGACGACCTCGTGGGCCTCACGCAGAAGCTGCACCTGCTCGACGAGGCCGGGGTGGACGCCACTCTCGTGCTGCACTTCGACTCCGAGCTCGCCGGCATCCCGGCCGATGACTTCGTCCGGAACTTCCTCGTCGGCGCGCTCGGCGCCGCGACGGTCATGGTCGGCCACGACTTCCGCTTCGGGCGCGGCGGTGCCGGCACGCCGGAGCTCCTGACCCAGATGGGGGAGGAGTTCGGCTTCCGCGTCGACGTCATCGAGGACATCCGGGCGATCGAGGGCGAGCGACGGGTGTCGTCGACGTGGATCCGCGAGCTGCTCGCCGCGGGCGAGATCGAGGCGGCGACCCGGCTGCTCGGCCGCGCACCCTCCGTGTGGGGCGAGGTCGTGCACGGTCTCAAGCGCGGCCGTGAGCTCGGGTACCCGACCGCGAACCTGACTCAGGAGCTCGAGGGTTTCGTGCCGGCCGACGGCGTCTACGCCGGCTGGCTGATCGACGAGGCCGAGGGGCTGCGCCCCGGCACGCGGTACCCCGCCGCCATCAGCGTGGGGACGAATCCCACCTTCGACGATGTCCCGCTGCGGCAGGTCGAGGCGTACGTCCTCGACGAGGTCGACCTCGATCTGTACGGCCACAGCGTCGAGGTGCAGTTCACCGCCCGCATCCGCGGGATGACGGCATTCGACGGCATCCAGGCGCTCAAGGCGCAGATGGCCGACGACGTCGCCCGCGTGCGGGTCGCCCTGAGCTGAGTCGCGGTCGCCCCGCCGGGCCGGAGCCCCGGCGTCTGCGCATCCGTCGCCTCTCCTGGTGCTCATCTGAGCAACCGCGTGCGCGTTCGGTGCATCCGTCCTACCCTGGAAGTCGGAAGGAGGATGCCGTGGAAGACGAACTGCTCGCCGTGCGCGTGGCGGAGCTCGCCTATGACGAGGGCAAGACGCAGGACGAGATCGGCGCCCTCCTCGGCATCTCCCGCTGGAAGGCCGGCCGACTCCTCGCGCAGGCCCGGGAGCAGGGCATCGTCCGCATCGAGATCGTGCATCCGCGCGCGCGCCGCCTCACCCTGGAGCGGCAGCTCTGCGAGCGGTTCGGACTGAAGGCGGCGATCGTGTCGCCCGCGCCCGCGGGACTGGAGCTCGATCGTGTCGCCCAGGCCGCAGCCGACTTCCTGACCGCGCTCCGTCCCGTGCCCCGGACCCTCGCCGTGAGTTGGGGCCGCACCCTGACCGCCGTGTCCGAGGCGCTGCCCGACGGCTGGGCGAATGGGGTGACCGTCGTGCAGACCAACGGAGGCGTGACCACCAACCGCCGGTCCGGAAACGCCGCCAGTCTCGCCGCGACCATCGCGCAGCGGGGCCACGGGCAGGCCGTGCTGCTCCCGAGCCCGGCGATCCTCGAGCGCGTCGAGACGAAGCAGGCGATCGAGGCCGACCGCGTCGTGGCCGGCGTCCTCGAGCTGGCCGCCCACGCGGGCACCTATCTGTTCACTGCGGGAGCGGTCGACCCGAGCTCCGCCCACGTCGAGAACGGCTACCTCACCGTCGAGGACATCGCCGAACTCGCCCGCCGCGGTGCCGTCGGCGACGTGCTCGGAAGGTACATCGACGCGGACGGGAACATCGTCAATCCGGAGCTCGATGCGCGTACTGTCGGCATCGGGCTCGACGCCCTGAGGAACGCAGACCGCGCGATCTTCGTGACGGCGGGAGCGGCGAAGCACGACATCGCACGGACGGTCATCATGGCCGGCCTGTGCAACATCACGGTGATGGACGAAGCGACGGCCCGAGCAATGCTGGAGGATTCATGAGTTCGACCGAGATCCAGAGGTCGCAGGAGCGCGCGCTCGAGCTCCTCGGCGGCGAGCCCGACGATGCGACCCTGCGCAGATTCCTGCACGGGCTTCCCGGAGTGGATGCCGTCGGCCTCGAGCAGCGCGCCGCATCCCTCGGCACCCGCTCCATCAAGACCACGTCGAAGGCGTGGGCGCTCGACAAGATCATCTCGCTCATCGACCTGACGACTCTCGAGGGCGCCGACACTCCGGGCAAGGTGCGGTCGCTGGTCGCCAAGGCCCTGACCCCGGATGCGGGCGACCCGACCTGTCCGCGGGTCGCGGCCGTCTGCGTCTACGGTGACATGGTGCCGCACGCGCTCGACGCGCTGGGCGCCGCGCACGGCGACCCCGACGCCGGCCTCGTGAGCGTCGCGGCGGTGGCGACCGCATTCCCCAGCGGACGAGCATCCATCGACATCAAGCTGGCCGACACGGCCGAGGCGGTCGCCGATGGCGCCGACGAGATCGACATGGTCATCGACCGCGGGGCGTTCCTCGCCGGGCACTACCACGTGGTCTTCGAGCAGATCGCCCGTGTCAAGCAGGCCTGCCGGCGCGCCGATGGGACGTATGCGTCCCTCAAGGTCATCCTCGAGACCGGCGAGCTGAACACGTACGACAACGTCAAGCGCGCATCGTGGCTCGCGATCCTCGCCGGCGGCGACTTCATCAAGACCTCGACCGGCAAGGTCTCGCCGGCCGCGACGCTCCCGGTGACCCTGCTGATGCTCGAGGTGGTCCGCGACTGGCACCGGCTCACCGGTGAGCGCATCGGCGTGAAGCCGGCGGGCGGCATCCGCACGTCGAAGGACGCCATCAAGTACCTGGTGACGGTCGCCGAGACCGTGGGCGAGGAGTGGCTGCAGCCGCATCTCTTCCGTTTCGGCGCCTCGAGCCTGCTCAACGACGTGCTGCGCCAGCGGCAGAAGCTCGCGACCGGCCATTACGCCGGCGCAGACTACGTGACGATCGACTGAGGACGGACAGCATGAGCTTTCTCGAATACGCGCCGGCTCCCGAGTCGCGCTCCATCCTGAACCTGCGCGACGAGTACGGCCTGTTCATCGACGGCGAGTTCCGCGAGGGCACCGGCGGCACGTTCGCGACGATCTCGCCCGCCGACGAGTCGCACATCGCGACGGTGGCCGAGGCCTCGGATGCGGATGTGGATGCGGCGGTCGCCGCCGCGCGCCGCGCCTACGACAAGGTGTGGTCGAAGATGAGCGGCCGCGAGCGCGGCAAGTACCTGTACCGCATCGCGCGCCTGATCCAGGAGCGCGCCCGCGAGCTCGCGGTCGCGGAGAGCCTCGACAACGGCAAGCCCATCAAGGAGAGCCGCGACGTCGACGTGCCGCTGGTCGCGGCCTGGTTCTTCTCCTACGCCGGCTGGGCCGACAAGCTCGATTACGCCGGCCTCGGCGCGAACCCTCGCGCGCACGGCGTCGCCGGTCAGGTGATCCCCTGGAACTTCCCGCTGCTGATGCTCGCGTGGAAGGTCGCCCCGGCGCTCGCGGCGGGCAACACCGTCGTGCTGAAGCCCGCCGAGACGACACCGCTGTCGGCGCTCATCTTCGCGGAGATCCTGCAGCAGGCCGACCTTCCCGCCGGTGTCGTGAACATCGTGACGGGCGCAGGCGCGACCGGCGCCGCAGTGGTCGCGCACCCGGACGTGAACAAGGTCGCCTTCACCGGCTCGACGGCCGTCGGCCGGGCCATCGCGAAGACCGTGGCGGGCAGCGGCAAGAGCCTCACTCTCGAGCTCGGCGGCAAGGCCGCCAACATCGTGTTCGACGACGCGCCGATCGACCAGGCGGTCGAGGGCATCGTCAACGGCATCTTCTTCAACCAGGGGCACGTGTGCTGCGCGGGCAGCCGGCTCCTGGTGCAGGAGTCGGTCCATGACGAGGTCATGGACCGACTGAAGAGCCGCCTCTCGACGCTGAGGCTCGGCGACCCGCTCGACAAGAACACGGACATCGGCGCGATCAACTCCGCCGAGCAGCTCGAGCGCATCCGCGAGCTCAGCGACATCGGCGAGCAGGAGGGCGCAGAGCGCTGGACGGCGGACTGCGCCATCCCGGATCGCGGCTTCTGGTTCGCCCCGACGATCTTCACGAACGTGCAGACGAGTCACCGCATCGCGCGCGACGAGGTCTTCGGGCCCGTCCTGTCGGTGCTGACGTTCCGCACGCCCGGGGAGGCCATCGAGAAGGCCAACAACACGCCCTACGGCCTGTCCGCCGGCATCTGGACCGACAAGGGCAGCCGCATCCTCGCGGTCGCCGACCGCCTGCGCGCCGGCGTCGTGTGGGCCAACACGTTCAACAGGTTCGACCCTACGAGCCCCTTCGGCGGCTACAAGGAGTCGGGCTACGGTCGCGAGGGTGGCCGCCAGGGCCTTCTCGCCTACCTCAAGGGAGCGGCATGATCGCCACACCTTCTCCTAACGCCGCTGGCGCGTCGTCCGGAGCCTCCAGGCGCGTGAGCCCAGCGCGGCTGACGGTTCCGAAGACCTACAAGCTCTTCATCGGCGGGGCGTTCCCCCGCAGCGAGTCGGGGCGCACCTTCGAGGTGGTCGCCCCGGACGGAGGCTTCCTCGCCAATGCCGCGAAGGCGTCACGCAAGGATGCTCGGGATGCCGTGTCGGCCGCGGTCGGGGCGGGCAAGGGCTGGGCGGGTGCGACGGCGTACAACCGCGGCCAGGTGCTCTACCGTGTCGCGGAGATCCTCGAGGGGCGACGGGCACAGTTCGTCGACGAGATCACGGCGCAGACCGGTGCGACCGCGGCCGAAGCGCGCGCCGAGGTCGACGAGGCGATCGATCGCTGGGTCTGGTACGCCGGGTGGACGGACAAGTTCGCCCAGGTCGCCGGCAACGCCAACCCGGTCGCCGGTCCGTACTTCAACATCTCGGTACCCGAGCCGACCGGCGTGGTGGCGATCGTCGCACCGCAGGACTCGGCCCTCCTCGGCCTCGTCTCGGTGGTCGCGCCCGCGCTCGTCTCGGGCAACACCGTCGTCGTCGTCGCGAGTGGGCGGTATCCGCTCTCGGCGATCAGCCTCGCCGAGGTGCTGGCGACGAGCGACGTTCCGGGTGGTGTCGTGAACGTGCTCACGGGATCCGCGGCCGAGCTCGCTCCGTGGCTCGCCTCGCATCCCGACGTGCGGGCGCTGGATCTGACCGGAGCCGGGGAGCTCGACTGGGTCGACCTGCAGATCGCCGCCGCGGACACCCTGACCCGCGTCATCCCGCCGCAGGGCGGGAAGGATGCCGCGCCCCTGAGCCTGCAGCGCATCACCTCGCTCACCGAGATCAAGACGGTGTGGCACCCCAAGAGCATGATCTGACGTCCGGGAATACCCCAGGGGGGTATGCTGGTTGGTGTTCGTGACCGTTCGAAAGGGGAACGACATGACCACCGAGAGCTTCATCGTCGACGGGATGTCCTGCGGCCACTGCGCAGCGAGCGTGACGCGGGAGGTGAGCGGAGTCGCCGGTGTCACCGACGTCGCCGTCGACCTGCAGAGCCGCACCGTGACCGTGACGGCCGCACAGCCGATCGCCGAGTCGGCCGTCGCCGCTGCCGTCGCCGAGGCGGGCTACACGCTCGCCGGACGCGCCTGATGACCGACCTCCGCGAGGCGACGCTCGACATCGAGGGCATGACGTGCGCGAGCTGCGTCGCCCGGGTCGAGAAGCGGCTGCAGAGCGTCGAGGGCGTCACGGCCGAGGTGAACCTCGCCACGGAGTCGGCGAGGGTGAGCTACCCCGCGGGCATCGACGGTGATCGTCTCGTTCAGGCCGTGCGGGAGGCGGGCTACGACGCCCGCGTGCGAACACCGCGCACCGCTCACGGAGCCGAGCACGGAGCCGAGCACGGAGCCCACGTCCACGACACCACCACCGCGCTGAGCGCACGCCTCGCCGTCAGCGCCGTACTCGCCGTCCCCGTCGTGGTGCTTGCGATGGTGCCGGCGTGGCAGTTCCCCGGCTGGGAGTGGGCGTCGTTCGCCCTCGCGACGCCGATCGTGCTGTGGGGCGGCTGGCCCTTCCACAGGGCCACGCTGGCGAACGCGCGTCACGGCGCCATGACGATGGACACCCTGGTCACCATCGGCACGCTCGCCGCGTACCTCTGGAGCGTCTGGGCGCTGGTGTTCGGCACCGCAGGGCGGCTCGCGACGATGGGCGCCGAGGATGCGACCTCGATGGTCTATTTCGAAGTGGCCTCCGTCGTCACCGTCTTCCTGCTCCTCGGCCGCGTCATCGAGCAGAGGTCCAAGCGCCGGGCCGGGGGCGCGCTGCGCGCGCTCATGAGCCTGGGTGCGACGGACGTCGAGCTCGCGGAGGGGCGCAGCATCCCGATCGACGACCTGCGCGTGGGCGACGAGTTCGTCGTGCGTCCGGGCGGCAAGGTCGCGACCGACGGAGTCGTGGTCGACGGCACGGCCTCGGTCGACGAGAGCATGCTGACCGGAGAGGCGGTGCCGGTGGATGTCTCGGCCGGCGCATCCGTCACCGGCGGCACGATCGCGGCCGACGGCCGGATCGTCGTGCGCGCCACCTCGGTCGGCGCAGACACCCGCCTGGCCCGCATCGCGCAGCTCGTCGAGGATGCGCAGACCGGCAAGAGCCGCGTGCAGCGGCTGGCCGACCGGATCTCCGCGGTCTTCGTCCCGGTGGTCGTGGGGCTGTCGGTCCTGACCCTCATCGCGTGGATGCTCGCGGGCCAGCCGGTCGCGGCCGGCTTCACCGCCGCGGTCGCGGTGCTCATCATCGCCTGTCCCTGTGCGCTCGGGCTCGCGACGCCCATCGCGATCCTGGTCGGCACGGGCCGCGCCGCGCAGCTCGGCATCCTGATCACCGGGCCTGAGGCTCTCGAGCAGGCTGAGCGGATCGACACGGTCGTCCTCGACAAGACGGGCACCGTCACCGAGGGGCGCATGGCCCTGGCGGCGGTGACCGTCGACGGACCGAGCCGCGAGGAGGCGCTGCGGATCGTCGGCGCCCTCGAAGCCCACAGCGAGCATCCCGTCGCGCGCGCGATCGCCTCGGCCCGCGTGGGCTCGGCCGACGTCGCCGACTTCCGCAGCCACGCGGGTCGCGGCGTCACCGGAACGGTGGACGGCATCGGCGTCTTCGCGGGTCGCCCGGACTTCGCCGCCGAGCAGGGCGCGGTCGTTCCGTCGTCGCTCGTCGCCGCCGTCGCGGCGGGGGAGAGCCACGGCACCGTCGTCGTCGCCGGCTGGGACGGGCAGGCGACCGCGGTGTTCGCGGTCGCAGACGCCGTGCGGGCCGAGAGCGCCGAGGTCGTCGCATCCCTGCGCCGGCTGGACGTCGACGTCGTGCTCCTCACCGGCGACAACGCGTCGGTCGCGCAGGCCGTGGCCGCGGAGGTCGGCATCGACCGTGTCGTCGCCGGCGTGCTGCCCGAGGGCAAGGTCGACGAGATCGCCCGGCTGCAGGCATCCGGCCACCGCGTCGCGATGGTCGGCGACGGCGTCAACGACGCTGCCGCCCTCGCGACCGCAGACCTCGGCATGGCGATGGGCGGAGGGACGGATGCCGCCATGCATGCGAGCGACATCACCCTCATGCGCGAGGGCCTGCGGCAGGTCGACACGGCGCTGCGGGTGAGCCGCCGGACGATGCGGATCATCCGCGGCAACCTGTTCTGGGCGTTCGCGTACAACGCGGCCGCGCTGCCGCTCGCGGCTTTCGGGCTCCTGAACCCGATGATCGCGGCGGCCGCGATGGCGTTCTCGAGCGTGTTCGTCGTGCTCAACAGCCTACGGCTGCGCCGCTCATTCTGAGCGTCCCGACGAAAGTCGCGAATGCCCGCGTGTGGGAGGAATGCCCGAGATATTCGTCACGTGACGGCGTGCGCAGGCGTGGATGTGCATGTTGGGCATAGAATCAGAGGCGGGGTTTCCCGTCGCCGTTCCGCTGAAGCGGGTCTGTGACGGTCGTCATACGCTGTCTGCGCAGTCGATGCCCAGGAAATCGGCTTGTGCCGCACAGCACAATGTCCCCGCTTCGCGTCGCCCTCGGTGTCCCGAGCCGCCACGGTTCTCGAGCTGATACGACGCAGTGCACATCGGACGGGTTCGCGACGAACCCGTCGTCGCCGGGCCGCTCCCGGCATTCACGCTCAGGAGGAGCATGCCGACCACGGCAACCGACGTTCAGAACGTCAGGACGCAGCAGCGCCGTCGCCGCCCGTCATCCGCACGTCGCGATGAGGACGCACCGATCATCCCGATCCTCGCCCGCAAGGTGCGCGAGGTCGAGGCCAAGGCCCAGCGGGGCAAGCTCGGCCCGACCAACAGGGTCAAGTTCCAGGTGATCGCGTTCCTCGTGCGCGAGGAGCGTGCGCGGGTGAAGGGCGACACCGAGATCACGGATGCCGTGCGCGCAGAGCTACTCAAGCGCCTCGACGGCGTCGCCACCATCCTCGCGAAGACCGCGGCGCGCGACACGTCGCTCATCCAGCTGCTCGAGGTCGATCAGGCCGCCTCTCCCGTCGCCAAGCGCATGCGCCGCGACTGGCTGCTCGAGTCGGGTGCGGAGCTGCCGCCGGACGAGCTCATCATCACCGACGTCGCCCCGATCGTCGCGCCCGTCGTGCCCGCGGCTCTGGCCGAGCGCCAGGTCGTGCCGCCGCAGGTCGAGGCCCGCCGCGAGGCGAACCCGTTCCTCGCTCCCGACCTCGCGCTGCGCGCGCACGGGTCCACCGCGCGCCGGCGCCTCGACGGCTGGGAGCTCATGGGCCCGCTGTACAAGGCGTTCGAGACCGGCGCCGGAGGCGGCTCCGCCACGATGGAGCTCCCGACCGTCCCCGAGTTCGACCGCCTCTCGCCCAAGGGCCTCGAGGTCATGCCGCACCAGTCGCGCTTCCTCGAGGCGGTGCGCGCCGGACACCGCTCGTTCCTCCTCGCGGATGAGCCGGGCCTCGGCAAGACGGCGGAGTCCGTGCTCGCCGCATCCGTCGCCGACGCCTATCCGCTGCTCGCCGTCGTTCCGAACGTCGTCAAGATGAACTGGGCGCGCGAGGTCGAGCGGTGGACGCCGCAGCGCAGGGCCACCGTCATCCACGGCGACGGCGACGCGATCGACGCGTTCGCCGACGTCTTCATCGTCAACTACGAGGTGCTCGACCGGCACCTGTCGTGGCTCGGCTCGATCGGCCTGAAGGGCATGGTCGTCGACGAGGCGCACTTCATCAAGAACCTCACCTCGCAGCGCTCCCAGAACGTGCTGGCGCTCGCCGCGCGCATCCGGGAGCAGGTGCGCGACCCGCTGCTCCTGGCGCTCACGGGCACGCCGCTCATCAACGACGTCGAGGACTTCGACGCGATCTGGCGCTTCCTCGGCTGGACGAACGGCGAGAAGCCGGGTCCGCTGCTGATGGAGAAGCTGGATGCCACGGGCCTGACCCCGGCCGACAAGTCCTTCTACCCGGAGGCCCGCGAGGCGGTCATCTCGATGGGCATCGTCCGCCGTCGCAAGACCGATGTCGCGAAGGATCTGCCCGACAAGCTCATCGCCGACCTCCCCGTCGAGCTCGACGACGAGTACGGCCGGTCGATCCGCCAGGCCGAGCGCGAGCTCGGGGCCCGCCTCGCGGAGAAGTACCGCCGCATCGTCGAGTCGCGCAGCCACCGCGCCCTGGAGCCGGGGGAGATCGACGAGGACATCGTCCGCCTCGTCGCCCATTCCGAGCTGGAGGATGCGAAGGCCGCCCCGGCGGGCACCGAGAACGTCTTCACGATGGTGCGCCGCATCGGGCAGGCCAAGGCGCTGCTCGCGGCGGACTACGCCGTCCAGCTGCAGCGCTCTGTCGGCAAGGTCGTGTTCTTCGCCAAGCACATCGACGTGATGGATGCCGCGGAGGCCCACTTCGCCGCATCCGGTCTGCGCACGGTGTCGCTGCGCGGCGACCAGACCGCGCCCGCGCGCCAGCAGGCCGTCGACGCGTTCAACAACGACCCCGGGGTGGCGATCGCGGTCTGCTCGCTCACCGCGGCCGGCGTCGGCGTCAACATGCAGGCGTCGTCGAACGTCGTGCTGTCGGAGCTGTCGTGGACGGCTGCCGAGCAGACGCAGGCGATCGACCGCGTCCACCGCATCGGCCAGGACGAGCCGGTGACGGCGTGGCGGATCATCGCGGCGCACACGATCGACACGAAGATCGCCGAGCTCATCGACTCGAAGCACGGCCTCGCGGCCCGCGCGCTCGACGGCGAGGCGGTCGACCCGCAGTCGAGCGACTCGGTGCAGCTGTCCGCGCTCATGCATCTGCTGCGTCAGGCGCTCGGGGCCTGATCGGGCGGAGAGTTCGTCGCCGCTGTCGCATCCGTCATACTGATCGAGGCAGCGTCGCCAGTTCCCCCCTCCCCTCGAACCCGCGGGACGACACATGAAGATCGGCATCCTGACCAGCGGTGGCGACTGCCCCGGCCTCAACGCGGTGATCCGCGGTGTGGTGCTCAAGGGCACCACCGCCTACGACCTCGAGTTCGTCGGCATCCGTGACGGATGGCGGGGCGTCGTCGACGCGGACTTCTTCCCGCTCACCCGGCACGAGGTGAAGGGCCTGTCGAAGGTCGGCGGCACGATCCTCGGCACGAGCCGCACCAACCCCTACGAGGGGTCGCGCGGCGGATCCGAGAACATCGCCAAGACGCTGTACGGGCACCGCATCGACGGCATCATCGCGATCGGCGGCGAGGGCACCCTGGCCGCCGCCAACCGTCTCTACAACGACGGCATCAACGTGCTGGGCGTGCCGAAGACGATCGACAACGACCTGCGTGCGACGGACTACTCCTTCGGCTTCGACACGGCCGTGAACATCGCGACGGATGCCATGGACCGCCTGCGCACGACCGGCGACTCGCACCAGCGGTGCATGGTGGCGGAGGTCATGGGCCGGCACGTCGGCTGGATCGCCCTGCACTCCGGCATGGCCGCGGGTGCCCACGTGATCTGCATCCCCGAGGTGCCGATGTCGATCGACGAGATCTGCGAGCTCGTCTCACGCGCCCACGACCGCGGCCGTGCGCCGATGGTGGTCGTGTCCGAGGGCTTCACCCTGAAGGGCATGGAGGAGGCGTACAGCGACAAGGGCCTGGATGCCTTCAACCGCCCGCGCCTCGGCGGCATCAGCGAGGTGCTTGCGCCGGAGATCGAGCGCATCACCGGCATCGAGACGCGTGCGACGGTGCTCGGCCACATTCAGCGCGGCGGGTCGCCGTCGGGCTTCGACCGGGTGCTCGCCACGCGCCTCGGCCTCGCGGCCGCGGACGCCGTTGTGGACGGCGCCTGGGGCCAGATGGTCGCGATGCGCGGGACGGCGATCGTGCGCGTGCCGTTCGCCGAGGCCCTGGGCGAGCTCAACACGGTGCCGCTCTCGCGCTACGAAGAGGCCGCCGCACTCTTCGGCTGATCGCCTGCACCGCGCCGCGCGCGGACCCGGCACCGCTCGAGACGGTCAAAGAGTACCGTTGGTGCATGTCGCAGTCCGGCGACGTATCGGCGACGACGCCTGCTTCTCCTCGGGGATCCGTGGGCGATGGCCGTGTGCTCTCGATCGACCGCTTCCGTGGCACCCTGGTGCTGCTGATGGTCGTCGGCAACTACCTGTCCGGCATCGTCTCGGTGCCACCCTTCCTCAAGCATGCCCCCGACGTCGGCCTCACGATCATCGACGTCGGCGCGCCGTGCTTCGTGTTCGCGATGGGGCTCACCTACGGCGAGTCCTTCCGCAGGCGCGCAGCGAGCGGACTGCCTGGGACCTACCGGCATTTCGTCCTGCGCTATCTGGCCCTCATCGGCATCGGGGCGATCCTCGCCGCCGGCGGCACTCAGGTCGCCGACGCGCCGGCGACCTGGGGCGTCCTGCAGGCGCTCGGTGCGGCGGGGCTCATCTGTCTGCCGTTCATCCGCCTCGGCATGGTCTGGCGCTTCGGGATCGGCGCCGGACTGCTGATCGGCTATCAGCTTCTCCTGGACTCCATCCCGCTCGCCGTCGTGCGCGGCGTGGTCCAGGGCGGCCTCATCGGAGCCCTCTCCTGGGGCGGGCTGCTGATCCTCTCCACGGCTGTGGCCGACACGTGGCGGCGGGGGATTCCGCCCCTGCTGTGGTGCTGCGGCACGATCACGGTCGTGGCACTGCTGTCGGCGGTCATCGTTCCGGTGAGCAAGACCCGGATCTCGATGAGCTACATGCTCCTCACCCTGGCGATCGCAGCGATCGGCTTCCTGATCTTCGACCTGATCTCGCGGGTGATCCCGGCGCGAGCCGGATACCTGGCGTGGTGGGGCGAGAACGCGCTGCTGCTCTACCTGCTGCACCTCATCCTGCTCGGACTGGTGACCGTGCCCGCGGTCACGTGGTGGTACATCGACGCGTCCCCGTGGCTGATGGCAGTGCAGCTCGCCACGATCCTGGGCCTGCTGTCCTGGATCGCATGGTGGCTGCACCGCTCGGGCCAGATCATCCGGCTGTGACAGGCGGCACCGCTCGGGCCGCGGGCACGTCTACGACCCCGCGACCCCGAGGACGTCGAAGAGCCAGGCCAGCTCGAACGCCCGCTCGCGCCACGCGTTGTACCGGCCGCTCACGCCGCCGTGCCCGGCGACCATCTCGCACTTGAGCATCACGTCGGCGCCGACTTCGCGCAGGCGCGCAACCCACTTCGCGGGCTCCACGTAGAGCACCCGCGTGTCGTTGAGCGAGGTCACGGCCAGGATCCGCGGGTACTCGACATCCGCCCGCACGTTCTCGTACGGCGTGTACGACTTCATGTATGCGTAGACGTCGGCGTTGTGCAGCGGGTCGCCCCACTCGTCCCATTCGATGACCGTCAGCGGCAGCGAGGGGTCGAGGATCGAGGTCAGGGCGTCGACGAAGGGGACGTCCGCGAGGACGCCGGCGAAGAGCTCGGGCGCGAGGTTCGCGACCGCGCCCATCAGCAGGCCACCGGCCGATCCGCCCTCGGCGACCATCCGTGCCGGGGTCGTGTACCCGATCGACACCAGGTGGTGCGCCGCATCCACGAAGTCGGTGAAGGTGTTGCGCTTGTGCAGCATCTTCCCGTCCTCGTACCAGGCGCGTCCCATCTCCCCGCCGCCGCGCACGTGCGCGACGGCGAACACGACGCCCCGGTCGAGCTCGGACAGGCGGGCGATCGACAGGCCCGGGTCGATCGAGTGCTCGTAGGACCCGTAGCCGTAGAGGTGCAGCGGCCGCGGCGACTCGCCGAGTGCGCCGAACGACCGCTTGTACACGACCGAGATCGGCACCTGCGTGCCGTCGGAGGCGGGCGCCCACACGCGCTCCTGCGCATAGTCCTCGGGCTCGTACCCGCCGAGCACGGGCTGCTGCTTGCGCACCAGCAGCGATCGCGTCGCGATCTCCAGATCGGCGACCGTCGACGGCGTGACGAAGGAGCCGTACGCGATGCGCAGCACCGGGGGCGCCCATTCCGGGTTCCCTGCCGTGCCGACCGAGTACAGCGGCTCGTCGAAGCCGATCTCGTCGACCGAGCCGTCGGCGTACGACATCAGGCCGAGGCGCGCGAGGCCGTCGCGACGGTAGCCGATGACGCCCCAGTCGCGGAAGCACGAGACGCCGAGCAGGCGCACGCCGGGGCGATGGGGGATGACGGTCTCCCGCGAGCCGAGCGGATCCGAGGCCGCGACCCGCACGAGCTCGAAGTCCAAGGCGCCGTCGTTGTGCAGGACGTACAGCACGTCCTCGCCGTCGACGACCGCGTGGGAGGTCTCGTACTCGACGCCCTCGCGGCGCGGCCACACGACGCGCGGCTCGGCGCGGAGGTCCGCGGCATCCACGAGCCATTCCTCCGATGTGATCGACGAGCCGACCTCGATGACGAGGTAGCGCTCGCTGCGCGTGAAGCCGGCGCCGACCCAGTACCGCTCGTCCGGCTCGTGGAAGAGCTTGACGTCGTCGGCGACCGGCGTGCCGAGCTCGTGCAGCCAGACCGTGTCGGGACGCCACGCATCATCGACCGTCGAGTAGACGACGAAACGCCCGTCGGGAGAGAACGTCGCGCCTGCGAACGTGCCGGGGATCTCGTCGGGCAGGTCGACCCCCGTGGCGAGCTCCCGCACCCGCAGCAGATACCGCTCGTCGCCCTCGAGATCCACGCCGTAGAGCATGAGCGCGCCGTCGTTCGACACCTCGAAGCTGCCGAGCGAGAAGAACTCGTGACCGTCGGCCTCGACGTTCGCGTCGAGCAGGACCTGCTCGCCGGCCACCTCGACGTCCGGGGTCAGCGACGGCGGGGTCCAGTCCTCGGGGGAGGAGAGGGGAGCGCGGCACTGGATGCCGTACTGCTTGCCCTCGATCGTGCGGCCGTAGTACCACCACTCTCCGCGCCGCGACGGCACGGAGAGGTCGGTCTCCTGAGTGCGGTCCTTGATCTCCTGGAAGATGCGCTCGCGCAGGGGCTCCAGGTGGGCGGTGCGCGCCTGCGTGTACGCGTTCTCGGCCTCGAGGTGCGCGATGACCTCCGGGTCGTCTTTCGCCCGCAGCCACTCGTACGGGTCCACGACGTCGTCGCCGTGGAAGCTCCGGACCACGGGTCTGCGCTCCGCGACGGGCGGCCGACCGGCAGCGGGCTCGGCGGTCTCGGATTCGGGGATGGATGCGGCGTGCTCGGTCACCGTCTCACGCTATCCGAGCCTGAGTGATCCCGGGGTTTGAGGCTGTATCATTCACGTGGCCCGGTTACCGGAAGCTTAAGCCACCGTGAACTCTTCGTTCGCACCGTCGATCCTCGGCATATTCCGCCGGCGCGATCGGCTGCCCTGATCCCCCCTTGCCACGAAAGGGACCGGTGGAGACCGCAGTTCTGCTCGTCGTTCTGGTCATCGCGCTCTCGCTCTTCTTCGACTTCACGAACGGCTTCCACGACACCGCCAACGCGATGGCGACACCGATCGCGACCGGAGCCCTCAAGCCCAGGGTGGCCGTGCTCATCGCGGCATGCCTGAACCTGGTGGGCGCCTTCCTGTCCACGCAGGTCTCGCAGACGATCTCGCACGGCATCATCAACAACGAACAGGCGATCAATTCGGACCTGTTCCTGTCGCTGATCTTCGCCGGCCTGATCGGCGCCATCACCTGGAACATGCTGACGTGGCTGCTCGGCCTGCCGTCGAGCTCGTCTCACGCCCTGTTCGGCGGCCTCATCGGCGCCGTCGTCGTCGGCTACAGCTGGACGGCCATCAACTACGGCGTGGTGCTCAGCAAGGTCATCCTCCCCGCCGTGATCTCGCCGATCACGGCCGGCCTGATCGCCTTCCTCGCCACGCGCTTCGCGTACTTCCTCACGCGCCGCTACGACGGCAAGCCCGACGGGCGCGACGGCTTCCGCTGGGGTCAGATCTTCTCGTCGTCCCTGGTCGCGCTGGCCCACGGCACGAACGACGCCCAGAAGACGATGGGCGTGATCACGCTCACCCTCGTCATCGCCGGATGGCAGAGCGCGTCCGACACCGAGCCGCAGACGTGGGTCATCTTCGCGTGCGCGGCGACCATCGCCCTCGGCACGTACGTCGGCGGCTGGCGCATCATCCGCACCCTCGGCAAGGGTCTGACCGAGATCAAGCCGGCGCAGGGCTTCGCCGCAGAGACGTCGACGGCGGCCACAATCCTCTCCTCGAGCGCACTCGGCTTCGCGCTCTCGACGACGCAGGTCGCCTCGGGCTCGGTCATCGGCTCAGGTCTCGGGCGCCGCGGGTCGAAGGTGCGCTGGCGCACCGCCGGTCGCATCGGCGTCGGCTGGCTCCTGACGCTGCCTGCCTCCGCCGCGGTGGGCGGTTTCGCCGCCCTCATCATCGTGTGGCTCGGACCGTGGGGCATCGCCCTCGACACGGTGCTGGCTGTCGCGACCGTCCTGTTCATCTACCTGCGCTCGCGCCGCAACGCGGTCACCTCGGCCAACGCCATGAGCGAGGTCGCCGACTCCGGCCTTGCGGTGAAGGTCAAGAAGAACCCGCCGCCCACCCGCCGCCAGCGCGCGATCATGCGCGAGGAGGCGCGCCGCCGAGCGGCACTGGAGTCGCGTGAGCGCGCCCAGCGGAAGGCGCAGTCGAAGGCCGAGGCCCAGGCGAACAAGACCGGCGACAACTCCGATTCGGAGGCCAAGAAGTGACCCTCACGATCGACTGGATCGCGTTCCTCCAGGTCTTCGTCGTCGCCCTCATCGGCGCGCTGCTGGTCGTCGGCTTCTATGCGATCGCGGTGCGACTGCTCGTGCGCGGCGGCAAGGTCCCGGTCGTCGCGCCCGCCGAGTTCACGGACGCCATCGCGATCATCTCCGAGAAGGAGCGAGCGAAGGCGGCCAAGGCGGCAGCGAAGGCGGCGCGCAAGAGCCCGCTGACCGACCGTCAGAAGCTCATCGCCCGCATCGGGGCCTACATCTCGTTCACGCTCTGCGGGCTCGCCGTCCTCGGCGGCCTCATCCTCATCGTCGTCCAGTAGGGGGAGACGTCCGGGCTCGGCCGTAGGCTCGGGGTATGGACGAGCTTCGATTCGGCGCACATGCGCCGGCCCGCCGCACGATCGTGCACGTCAGCGACACGCATCTGCTGGCCGGCCAGGCGAAGCTCGCCGGCACGTACGACGTCACTGCGAACCTCGCGCAGACGCTTCGGGCGATCGAGCGCACGGGGGTGCGACCGGATGCGGTGGTCTTCACGGGCGACCTCACCGACCTCGGAGAGCCCAACGCCTATCGTGCACTGCGGGCGGCCGTCGAGCCGGTTGCCGAGCGTCTCGGCGCACCGATCGTGTGGGTGGCCGGAAACCACGACGAGCGACCCGCCCTCCGGGTCGAGCTGCTCGATGACAGCCCCACCCAGGAGCCGGTGACCGGCGTATGGGACCTCGACGGGCTGCGCCTCATCGCCCTCGACACCACCGTCCCCGGCTGGCACCACGGCGACCTCGGTGCCGACCAGCTCACGTGGCTGAACAGGGTGCTGGCCGAGCCGGCGCCGCTGGGAACGATCCTCGCACTCCACCATCCGCCCCTGCCGAGCCACCTCCCGTTCTTCGACATCCTCGAGCTGCGCCACCAGGAGGCACTCGCCGACGCCATCGCGGGCAGCGACGTCCGGGCCATCCTCGCCGGTCACCTGCACTATGCGACGAGCGGCATGTTCGCGGGCGTTCCCGTGTATGTCGCATCCGCCACCTGTTACACGATGAACCTCGCCCGTCCGGCCGTCGAGGTGAACGGAATGGATGCGGGGCAGGCCTTCCACCTCGTCCACGTCTACGACGACACGATCACGCACGCGGTCGTGCCGGTGACGGATGCGCCGACCGCCGACGTCTTCTCGGCGGAGTGGGTCGCCAGGATGGCGGAGCTGACACCGGAGGAGCGCCTCGAGCGCTTCTCGCGCAAGCCCCCGCGCTGATCCGCCGGGGCGAGGATTCGCCGCGGTGTACAGTGCGCCGCATCCTGTGCGCCGGGTCGTCCATCGTTCTCACGCAGCGCGCCGCGTACGCTGAGGTGTACCGATACCCGCCGTGAACCCACAAGGACTGCAACACATGGCTCTGGACGCAATGACGCGCACTCGCACCGAGACGGACTCGCTGGGATCCATGGAGATCCCCGCAGACGCGTATTGGGGCATCCACACCGCTCGCGCACTCGAGAACTTCCCGATCGCGAAGCGGCCCATCTCCGTCTACCCGGACCTCGTCCGCGCGCTGGCCATGGTGAAGCAGGCCTCGGCCCGCGCGAACGCCGAGATCGGCGTGCTGAGTGAGGACAAGGCGGGCCTGATCGACCGCGCCTCGCAGCTCGTGATCGACGGCGAGTACCACGACCAGTTCGTGGTGGGTGTGATCCAGGGCGGCGCCGGCACCTCGACCAACATGAATGCGAACGAGGTCATCACCAACATCGCGCTCGAGCTCGCCGGGCGCGCGCGGGGCGACTACGCCTTCCTCTCGCCGATCGACCACACGAACCGCAGCCAGTCGACGAACGACGTCTACCCGACGGCGATCAAGGTCGGACTCTCGCTCACCCTGCGCAGCCTCATCGAGGAGCTCGACCTTCTGCGCAAGGCGTTCCTCGCGAAGGCCGCCGAGTTCCACGACGTGCTCAAGGTCGGCCGCACCCAGTTGCAGGATGCGGTGCCCATGACGCTCGGTCAGGAGTTCCACGGCTTCGCGTCGACGCTCGGCTACGACCTCCAGCGCCTCAACGAGAACGCCTACCTCCTGTGGGAGATCAACATGGGCGCGACGGCGATCGGCACGGGCATCACGACCCACCCCGCCTACTCGCCTGCGGTGCTGAAGCATCTGCGCGCGATCTCGGGTCTCGACCTCGCCACGGCGACCGATCTGGTCGAGGCCACGAGCGACACCGGCTCGTTCATGTCGTTCTCGTCGTCGCTCAAGCGCAATGCGATCAAGCTCTCGAAGATCTGCAACGACCTGCGCCTCCTCTCGTCGGGCCCGCAGGCGGGCCTCGGCGAGATCAACCTGCCGCCCGTGCAGGCAGGCTCGAGCATCATGCCCGGCAAGGTCAACCCCGTCATCCCCGAGGCCGTGAACCAGGTCGCGTTCGCCGTCGCCGGCGCCGACCTCACCGTGACGATGGCCGTCGAGGGCGGCCAGCTGCAGCTGAACGCCTTCGAGCCGGTGATCGCGCACTCGATCTTCCAGTCGATCATGTGGATGCGCCAGGCCATGTGGACGCTCCGCGTCAACTGCGTCGACGGCATCACCGCGAACCGCGACCGCCTGGGCGCGATGGTCGGCTCCTCGGTCGGCGTCGTCACGGCCCTGACGCCGTTCATCGGGTACGCGGCATCCGCTGCTCTCGCCAAGACCGCTCTGCTCACCGGACGCAACGTCGCCGACCTGGTCGTCGAGGCGGGCCTCATGTCGCGCGAGGAGGTCACGAAGCAGCTCTCGCCGGCGCGTCTGTCGGGGCTCGAGACGGTGACGGCGGCGATCCCGATCCTGCACGCCGCCGAGAACGTCGTCGAAGAGAAGCACTGACGCACCCTCCGCAGAGTTCAGCGCCCGGTGCCGCGGCATGGCCTGCGTGCGACGGGGCGCTGAACTACGGATTCCAGGATGCCGTGCCCCGCGGTGCCCCGTCAACCCTTGCGAGCGCGCTTTGACGCTCGCGAGCGGGTCCGGTTGGATGGTCTCATGACTGACAACCGCACGAAGCCCGAGATCGACGCCCCCGAGGGCCCGGCTCCCGAAGAGCTCGTCATCCGCGACATCATCGTGGGCGACGGCGCCGAGGCGAAGCCCGGCGACAACGTGACTGTGCACTACGTCGGCGTCGAGTACGAGACCGGCGAGGAGTTCGACTCGTCCTGGGTCCGCGGCGAGACGATCCAGTTCCCGCTGCGCGGCCTCATCCAGGGCTGGCAGGACGGCATCCCGGGCATGAAGGTCGGCGGGCGCCGCGAGCTCACCATCCCGCCGCACCTGGCCTACGGCCCGGCGGGCGGTCACTTCCTCGGCGGCAAGACCCTGATCTTCGTGATCGACCTCATCGCCGTCGGCTGAAACCACTGACGAGATCGGATGCCCGGGACCGCACGGTCCCGGGCATCCGTGCACTCTGCCTACGGTTCATGCCGGCGCCGGCAGCCGCGGGCCCACGGCCCGCAGGGCGACCGCCGCCCACGTGCGGAAGGGTCGCCATCCCTCGGAGATGCGCTCGAGCTCGTCAGCGTCGGGACGATGGTCGAGGCCGTACAGCTCCTGCACCGCGGCGCGCGTATGGTCCTCCTGCGTCGAGAGCACATCGCTCAGGCCGCAGGCGCGGATCACGATGAGCGCGCTGTAGAACGGCCCGATGCCGGGCAGCCGCTGCAGGTCGGCCATCGCCTCCGCAGGCTCCATCGCCGTGAGCCGCTGGACGTGGAGCGCGCCCTCGAGCGCGGCGCGCGCGATGCCGTGGAGTCGCGGGATGCGGTCGACGGGCAAGCCGGGGAAGGACTCGATCTCGAGCAGCTGCAACGGGGTGGGCAGAGCGGTCTCCGAAGCGCCGGCCAGCTCGAAGACGGCTCCGTGCGCCTCGCCGATCCGCCGGCGAAGACCGATGCCCTGGGCACGCGCGCGCCGAGCCGAGACGACCGCCCAGACGGCGGCCTCGTACGGGCTGTAGAAGTTCGAGGGACGGAACCCAGGGGCCGCTGCGTACACGCGGGAGAGCACGGGATCGTCTGCGCACACGGCGGCCCAGGCGACGCCGTCGTGGTCGGCCGAGACGACGCGGGCGACCTGCCGGGTGATCGCGGCCAGGTCGCCGTCGCCGTGGACGACGAGTTCGAGGGCACCCTCGCTCTGGCGCACCTCGACGCCCACCTGCCCGTCGAGAGCGTCCGTGCAGAACGCGAGGCGCATCACCCCGTCGAAGTGCTTCTCGTCGCGATGCCCGAACCCCATGAGCGCGACCTCGCGCAGGTCGTACGCGCCGCGGAGCGCGATCGTCGTCGTGCGGATCGTCGTCATCGCCCCAGTGTGCTGCGGGGGTGCGACATTCCCCCCGCCCGGTCTCAGGGTTCCGGATGCTCGGCGTCGTACGCGCGGAAGCGCGGGCTCAGCCGCACGAGCACGCCGACGAGCGCGATGATGACGATGCCGCCGAGGAGCGGGGGGAACCACAGCGTCGTGAGGGTCGCGAGCGCACCGGCGTAGAGCGCGCCGACCCGCGGGCCGCCCGCGACGACCACGATGAAGATGCCCTGCAGCCGCCCGCGCACCGAGTCCGGCACGGCGGCCTGCATCATCGTGGAACGGTAGATCGCGCTGACGTTGTCCGCGGCGCCCGAGACGGCGAGCGCGACGACCGCGGCGCCGATGAGCACCAGGTTGGGGGAGTGCGGCCCGACGACCGCGGGCGCGAACCAGCCGAGGGCCGCCGCTGCGAGCACGAGGCCGAAGCCGAGGATCGCCAGTCCGTAGACCTGGATCGCGCGCTCGATGCCGATGCCGTGGTGGCGCACGCGGCCGATCGGGCCTGAGAAGAGGCTCGACAGGAACGCGCCTGCCGCGACGGCCGCGGTGAGCACTCCGGTGGTGATGGCTCCGCCTCCGAGCAGCACGGCGCCGACGGCCGGGAAGAGGGCGAGGGGCTGCCCGAAGGTCATCGCCGTGATGTCCAGGATGTACTGGAGCCGGATGTTGGAGGCGCGGCGCAGGAACGCCCATCCGTCCGCGAGGGATCTGAGCCCCGGACGCACGATCTCGCCCTCGGGTCTGACGCTGGGCAGCGTCCAGAGACCGAGGAACAGCGACGTCATGAGCACGACGTCGACGGAGTACGTCCACGCGTAGCCGGCGAAGGCGACGAGCAAGCCCGCGAGCGCGGGGCCGGCCATCACCATGAGTCCGTACGAGATGCCCTGCAGAGCGGATGCCGCGGGCAGCTGGTCGCGCGGGATCAGCCGGGGCACGATCGCGGCGCGGGCCGCCATGACGATCGAGTTGGCCGCCGAGTTGACGATGCTGATGCCGTAGAGCCACCACACCGTCTCGAGGTGCGCCCACGTCAGAGCGGCGAGCAGCGCGGTCGATCCGAACGTGACCGTCGCCGCGAGGAGTGCGACCACGCGCCGGTCGAAGGCGTCGGCGAGCATGCCTCCGTAGAGTCCCGCGATCATCATGGGGACGAGCCCGGCGAACGCGATCATCGCGACTGCGAAGGAGTCGTGGGTGATCTCGTAGACCTGCAGCATGACGGCGACGACCGTGAGCTGCCCGCCGAGACCGGAGAGCGTCGAGCCTGCCCACATGCGCGCGAAGGCGGGGGTGCGCAGGGGCCGGAGGTCGATGAAGTGGTCGCGGCGCAGCCGCAATCGCGTCCGCGCCATCAGGGTGCGAGGTACGCGCGGACGATCGGTGACATCCCTAGAGGTTATCCGGCGTTAAGTATCGGATGGCGCGCTGCGCGCGCCCCGGGAGGCGCGGACGCGGCGGGGTTTCGCATCCTGTAGACTCTTCAGGTTGCCGTTGGATCGGCCGCGGATAAAGAGCGCTCGCACATCGGGTGACGGGCACCGCGCAGCAAAGAGAGAGGGGATCACCTATGGCACTTGATGCAGAGGTCAAGAAGGCGATCATCGAAGAGTACGCGACGCACCCCGGTGACACCGGATCCCCCGAGGTGCAGGTTGCGATGCTGACGCAGCGCATCAAGGACCTGACCGAGCACCTGAAGGAGCACAAGCACGACCACCACTCGCGTCGTGGTCTGTTCCTGCTCGTCGGTCAGCGCCGTCGTCTGCTCGGCTACCTCCAGGACGTCGACATCAACCGTTACCGGTCGTTGATCGAGCGTCTCGGACTGCGCCGCTAAGCGCGACCAGCGTTCAATCGCTCAGAACATTCTTGGTCCCGCCACGGCGGGACAGCGAAGGCCGCCCCACGGTGTGGGGCGGCCTTCGTCGTTGAAACCCTCGGGTTTGGACGTCGGCGGAGCTCCAGGTAAGGTTGTGCTTACTGAGGTTCGCCTTACCTGATCTGGCGGACGCATCCGTTCCCCAGACAGAGAGCAAGAATGCCGTGCTCGCAACATTCCTGATCGGCCTGCGCGAAGGCCTCGAAGCCGCCCTGGTCGTCGGCATCCTCATCGCCTACCTCACCAAGATCGGCCGCCGTGACGTCCTCCCACGCGTGTGGATCGGGATCGCGCTCGCGATCGGTCTCGCACTGACGATCGGCGGCGTCCTCACCTTCGGCGCCTACGACCTCACCTCTGCAGGCCAGGAGGCCATCGGCGGATTCTTCTCGCTCATCGCCGTCGCGATGGTGACCTGGATGATCTTCTGGATGCAGAAGACCGCCCGCAACATGAAGAAGCATCTCGAGGGCGGGCTCGACCGCGCGCTCGCGATGGGCGGCCTGTGGGCGCTCGTGCTGGTCGGCTTCGTCTCCGTCTCACGCGAGGGCATCGAGGCGGCCCTGCTGCTGTGGTCGATGGCGCAGTCGTTTGGCGACACGCCGACGGCGCTGATCGGTGCACTGCTCGGCATCGTCGTGGCCGCGTTCCTCGGCTGGCTGCTCGCGAAGGGGATGCTGAAGCTCGATCTGCGCCGGTTCTTCCAGTGGACGAGCGCCTTCCTCGTCATCGTCGCCGCGGGCGTCCTGGCGTACGCCGTCAAGGACCTCCAGGAGGCCGGCATCCTCCCCGGTCCTTACTCCGTGCTCGCGCCTGTCGACCCGGCCACCGGCGACGTCGCCGTAGGGCTGGGGGCCTTCCCGTTCGGCTGGGCCTTCGACGTGAGCTCGGTCATCCACCCGGGAGACCCGCTCGCGGTGATCCTGCAGGCCACGGTCGGCTTCATGCCGCAGATGACCTGGCTGCAGGTCGCCGCCTGGGTGCTCTACATGGCGATCGTCGGCGGGTTCTTCGTGCGCGGCCTGCGCCGTTCGCGGCCGAAGCCGGCGCCCGCGCGCACGGCCGAAGCCACCCAGGCCGTCGCCGGATCGACCGCCGCGCCGACCGCCGCCCCGAACACCGCCGCCCCGAACACCGCGGTGCCCCAGACCGCCCTCGCTGAAGGAGCCTCATGATCCGCGCCCGCGCGCTCGCCACCGCATCCGCCCTGACGATCGCCGCCGCCGCTCTCACCGGGTGCGTCGCGAAGGCCGATGCCGCCGCATCCCCGTCGATCAAGGTCACCTCCACCGATTCGGCCTGCGACCTCTCGGCGGCGAAGGCCCCGAGCGGCACCGTGACGTTCGACGTGACGAACGCGGGAAGCCAGACCACGGAGTTCTACCTGTTCGCCGGGGACGGCGTGCGGATCGTCGGCGAGGTCGAGAGCATCGCGCCGGGCGCGAAGCGCAGCCTCACGGTGCTGGTCCAGCCGGGCAGCTACAAGACGCTCTGCAAGCCGGGCATGGTGGGCGACGGCGTCGGCAAGGCCGCGTTCGAGGTCACCGGCGGCCGCGTGAAGACCGACGGCGCCGACGCGGACGCGAAGAAGAAGGCCGTCGACCTCTACACCGCCTTCGTGAAGGACCAGGTCGGACTGATGCTCCCCGCCGTCACGACGTTCGCCGCCGCCTATGCGGCCGGCGACGACGCCGCAGCGAAGGCGCAGTTCCCCGTCGTGCGCGGCTACTACGAGCGCATCGAGCCGGTGGCGAGCTCGCTCAGCGACCTCGATCCGAAGATCGACTATCGCGAACTCGATGCGCAGGCCGACGGCATCCCGTGGACCGGCTTCCACCGCATCGAGAAGGACCTGTGGCAGCCCGCAAGGGACGCCCTGAACTCCGACCAGTCGACGCCCGCGTGGGAGAACTGGGCGCCGTCGACCCCGGCAGAGCGCAAGACCTACGCCGACGGCCTGGTCGCGAACGTGCAGACGCTCTACGACTACGTGCACGCCGGCGACTTCCAGGAGGACCTCGAGTCGCAGGGCATCGCCGCCCTCTCGAACGGCGCCTCGGCCCTTCTCGACGAGGTCGCCACGGGCAAGATCGAGGGCGAGGAGGACTGGTGGTCGCGCACCGACCTCTATGACTTCACCGCGAACGTCGAGGGCTCGAAGATGGCGTTCTCGCTCGTGCGCGACCTCGCGCAATCGAAGGGGGCGGTCGCGACCGCGCTCGTCGCGAAGATCGACAAGGGCTACGCCGACATCGAGGCGAAGCTCGCGACCCACGGCTCGTTCGAGAAGGGCTTCAACTCCTACTCGCAGGTCACCGAGGCGCAGCGGCGCGAGCTCAGCGACCTCATCAACTCGCTCGCCGAGCCGCTGTCGCAGCTGACCTCCACCGTCCTGAAGTGACGGAGGGCGGGCAGGAGGAGAGGGGACTCAGCAGGCGCGGTCTGCTGGGTCTGCTCGGTGCCGGCGCCGGCGGGCTCGTCGTCGGCGGGATCGGCGGAGCCGCGGTGGGCGCATCCGTCGCCAACGCGCAGGCGGCGAGTGACACGGGCGTCGTGCACCCGTTCTTCGGCGCGCATCAGGCCGGCATCGCCACGCCCGTGCAGGACCACCTCCATTTCGCCGCCTTCGATATGGCCCAGGATGCGACGCGCGACGACCTGATCTTGCTCCTGAAGGACTGGTCGTACGCCGCGTCGCGCATGACGCAGGGTCTCGACGTGAGCGCCAGCGGTGCCGTCGGCGGCTCGCCGGACGCGCCACCGGACGACACCGGCGAGGCGCTGGGCCTGCCCGCGAGCGCGCTGACCATCACGATCGGGTTCGGTCCCGACCTGTTCGAGAAGGACGGGGTCGACCGCTTCGGCATCGCGGCCCGCCGTCCGGCGAGCCTGCAGGCGCTCCCGCGCTTCGTCGGCGACGCGCTCGAGGCCGCCGCCTCCGGCGGGGAGCTCTGCATCCAGGCCTGCGCCGACGATCCGCAGGTCGCCGTGCACGCGATCCGCAACCTCAGCCGCATCGCGTTCGGCCGTGCACAGATCCGCTGGTCGAAGCTCGGCTTCGGGCGCACGTCGAAGACCACGAGCGAGCAGCTGACCCCGCGCAACCTCTTCGGGTTCAAGGACGGCACGGCCAACATCCTGGCCGAGGACCCCGGCGCCATGGACGAGCACGTCTGGGCCGACGGCCCCACGTGGCTCGCGGGCGGCTCGTACCTCGTCGTGCGGACGATCCGCCAGAAGATCGAGCCGTGGGACCGCCAGCAGCGCAGCGAGCAGGACCGCATCATCGGGCGCTCGAAGGGGGAGGGCGCACCGCTCTCCGGCGGCACCGAGTTCACCGAGCCGGACTTCTCGAAGAAGGACGCCGCCGGACAGCCGGCGATCGACATGCGCTCGCACGTTCGGCTCGCGCATCCCGATTTCAACAACGGCATCCGCCTGCTGCGCCGCGGTTACAACTTCGTCGACGGCAACGACCCGCTCGGCTCGTTGAATGCGGGGCTGTTCTTCCTGTCGTATCAGCGTGATCCGCAGCGGTTCGTCACGATCCAGCGCGCGCTGCGCTCGGATCTCCTGAACGAGTACATCCAGCACACCGGGTCCGCGGTGTTCGCCATCCCGCCGGGCGCGAAGCAGGGCTCGTACGTCGGGGCCGGCCTCTTCGCCTGATCCGTACGCTGGGAGGATGAGCATCCGAGTGCGTGCGGTCGCGGCCGCTGACGAAGTGCCCTGGGCGGCCTTGTACCGCGGCTATCGTGCGTTCTACCAGCTGGCAGAGGATGCGGATGCCGTTCGTACGACGTGGCATTGGGTCTCGCGCGGCGCGCACGAGATGCAGGGGCTGGTGGCGGTCGACGACAGCGACGCTGTCGTGGGGCTGGCGAATCTGCGCTGGTTCGCGCGTCCCTCCACGGCGACCCAAGGGCTGTATCTGGACGACCTGTTCACGTCGCCAGAGGCGCGGGGGAGCGGTGCGGGCACGGCGCTTCTGCGTGAGGTCGCGGCGATCGCGGCGGATGCCGGCGCGAGTGTCGTCCGCTGGATCACCGCGGCCGACAATGCCACGGCTCGCAGCCTTTACGACAGCCACGCCATCGCGACGCCGTGGGTGACGTACGACATGGCCCCGGTCGTCCGGGAATAGATCTACGATGGCCACGTTATAGCGGATACATTCAATTGCATAGAATCGGATGCGGAAGCATCCCGAAAGCGAGAGACCCGTGAGCGAGCAGCAGCAGCCGGCCGTGCAGTTCGGCATCTTCTCGGTGAGCGACATCACCCAGGACCCGACGACGGGGGACACCCCGACCGAGGCCGAGCGCATCCGCGCGACCCTGACGATCGCCAAGCACGCCGAAGAGGTGGGCCTGGACGTCTTCGCGCTCGGCGAGCACCACAACCCGCCGTTCTGGTCGTCGTCGCCGACGACGACGCTGGCGTACATCGCCGGGCAGACCGAGCGCCTCATCCTCTCGACCGCCACCACCCTCATCACGACGAACGACCCGGTGAAGATCGCCGAGGATTTCGCGATGCTGCAGCACGTGTCGGGCGGGCGCACCGACGTGATGCTCGGCCGCGGCAACACCGGCCCGGTCTACCCGTGGTTCGGCAAGGACATCCGTCAGGGCCTTCCGCTCGCGATCGAGAACTACGCCCTGCTGCACAAGCTGTGGCGTGAGGACGTCGTCGACTGGGAGGGGAAGTTCCGCACCCCGCTGCAGGGCTTCACCTCGACGCCGCGCCCGCTGAACGACGTGCCGCCGTTCGTGTGGCACGGCTCCATCCGCACCCCGGAGATCGCCGAGCAGGCCGCGTACTACGGCGACGGGTTCTTCGCGAACAACATCTTCTGGCCGCAGGACCACTTCGCCCGGCTCATCCAGCTCTACCGTCAGCGCTTCGAGCACTACGGCCACGGCACCGCCGAGCAGGCGATCGTCGGCATCGGCGGGCAGGTGTTCATGCGCGCGAACTCGCAGGACGCCGTGCGCGAGTTCCGTCCGTACTTCGACAACGCCCCGGTCTACGGTCACGGCCCGAGCCTCGAAGACTTCAGCGAGATGACCCCGCTCACGGTGGGCTCGCCCCAGCAGGTCATCGACCGCTACGCCGGCATGCGCGATGCGTTCGGCGACTTCCAGCGCCAGCTGTTCCTCCTCGACCACGCCGGCCTTCCGTTGAAGACGGTGCTCGAGCAGCTCGACATCCTCGGCGGCGAGGTGGTTCCGGTGCTCCGCAAGGAGCTCGCGAAGAACCGTCCCGCGGGGGTTCCGGATGCTCCGACCCACGAGTCGCTCGTGCGGGCGAAGTACGGCGACGACGAAGCGCGGCAGCCGCGCCCCGGCGCGAACCGCGGTGACAACCTGGTCGGCGAGCGCCCCTACCAGGACACGCCCGCCCCGCAGGGCTCGGCGTTCGGGGTGAAGCGATGAGCGGCCGCCGGATCGCCGTCGTCTCGGCCGGGCTGTCGAACCCGTCGTCCACGCGCATGCTCGCCGACCGCCTCGCGTCCGCGACCGTGGCCAGGCTCGCCGAGCGCGGCATCGAGGTCGAGGTCGACACGTTCGAGCTGCGCGACCACGCGCACGACATCACGAACAACCTCCTGACGGGCTTCGCGCCGCCGGCGCTGGAGTCGATGGTCAACGCCGTGGTGTCGGCCGACGCGCTGATCGTCGTGACGCCGATCTTCTCGACGAGCTACTCGGGACTGTTCAAGTCGTTCATCGACATCCTCGACCCGGATTCGCTGACCGGGAAGCCGGTGCTCATCGGCGCCAACGCGGGCACCGCCCGCCACTCGTTGGCGATCGACTACGCCATCCGACCCCTGTTCGCCTACCTGCACGCGCAGCCGGTCTCGACCGGCGTGTTCGCGGCGTCGGCCGACTGGGGCGGTACAGGCGACGACGTCGCACCCCTCGCGTCGCGCATCGTGAAGGGTGCGACCGAGCTCGCCGATGCGGTCGCCGCGCGCGCCGCCGTGGTCACGGGCGACCCCTTCGATCCGGAGAACTATCTCGGCGAGGGCAAGTCGTTCGGTCACCTGCTTGGCGGTCTCGCGGGGGAGTAGGCGCCCGCGGACGGCTCGGCCGGAGTCACACAAATTCCGCATAGCGGAGTTTGGCGGTCGCATCTCGGAAAAATATCTTGACGCCCCCACGGCTGCGTGATTGAGTGTTGAGTGCTCCGCAGAGGGAGCACTGGATGACGCAAGCCGGGTGGAGAGTTGCCCGAGATGCGACCGGCCGTGGGTGCGCGCGAGGATTCTGCGCGCGCGATGCCGCCGGAGAGTGACGACGAAGAGGTCGATATGAGCAAGGAACGAGCGGCAGTTCTGCGCCCCGAGGACGAGCGCCTGCCGATCGGCGTGACCATCGCGTACGGGGTTCAGCACGTGCTGACGATGTACGGGGGGATCATCGCCCCGCCGTTGATCATCGGGTCGATGGCCAAGCTGAGCAATGCGGAGATCGGTGTCCTCGTCGCCGCATGCTTGTTCATGGGAGGTCTGGCGACGATCCTGCAGACCGTGGGCATCCCGTTCTTCGGGTCCAAGCTCCCACTGGTGCAGGGAGTGTCGTTCGCCGGGGTCGCGACGATGGGCGCCATCGTCACCAGTGGCGGGGGCCTGCCGGCGGTGCTCGGCTCCGTCATGATCGCGTCGGTGATCGGTCTGCTCATCGCGCCGGTCTTCGCGACGATCATCCGGTTCTTCCCGCCGGTCGTGACCGGCACCGTGATCACGACCATCGGCCTGACCCTGCTGCCGGTCGCGGCGATGTGGGCGATGGGCGGGAACTCATCCGCGAAGGACTACGGGTCCCCGGTGAACCTGCTGCTGGCGGCGCTCACCTTCGCGATCGTCGTCCTGCTGAGCAAGGTCGGTACGGCGCTCATCTCGCGTCTCGCCATCCTGCTCGCCATCGTCGTCGGCACGATCATCGCCGTGCTCATGGGGCAGGCGGACTTCAGCGGTGTGGCCAGTGGGCCGATCTTCGCCTTCCCGACACCGTTCGCGTTCGGGCTGCCGACGTTCAGCCTCGCCGGCACGGTCTCGATGCTCATCGTGATCCTCGTCACCCTCACCGAGACGACCGCGGACATCCTCGCCGTCGGCGACATCGTCGGAACCAAGGTGGACTCCCGTCGGATCGCCGCGGGTCTGCGTGCGGACATGCTGTCCAGCGCCGTGTCGCCCGTGTTCGGATCGTTCACGATGACCGCGTTCGCACAGAACGTGGGGCTCGTTGCGATCACGGGGATCAAGAGCCGCTTCGTGGTCGCGACCGGGGGAGGCGTGCTCGTGATCCTCGGCCTGCTGCCCGTCCTCGGCCGTGTGGTCGCCGCCGTGCCGCCGCCGGTCCTCGGCGGTGCGGGGATCGTGCTGTTCGGCAGCGTCGCGGCCAGTGGCATCCGCACGCTCGCCAAGGTCGACTACCGAGGCAACATGAACCTCATCATCGTCGCCTCGGCGATCGGGATCGGCATGCTGCCGATCGCCGCTCCCACGATCTACGAGCAGATGCCCTCCTGGTTCCAGACGGTCTTCAACTCGGGGATCAGCTCCGCGGCCATCACCGCGATCCTGCTGAACCTGCTGTTCAACCACATGGGACGCAGGCGGAATGCTCCCGCCATCGCCTCCGCGCCGACGCGGAGCATCCCCGTCGCCTATCTCGACGCATTCGAAGACGGTGACGCCGTCATCGACGGCAAGATCGTCGATCGGAACGGCAACGAGGTGGCCCTCGACTCCCGAAGCCGCTAGTCGGGTCTCGAGCCAGGTGCAGGAGGAAGCCGATCCCCTCCTGCACCTCGGTATGTCGGGATGCCCTGCGCCTACCGGATCCACACGTACTCGGTGATGGGCCGGCCCTGGGTGCCGTAGCGCGGGCTGCGCTCGAGCCGCCCGGCGTTCGCGAGGTGCTCCAGATACCGTCGCGCCGCCACGCGGGACATGCCGAGCCGCTGCGCCGTCTCCGCCGCCGACAGAGGCTCGCCCGCGCGCAGCGTCGCGGCCACCAGTTCCAGCGTGGCGGCCGACAGGCCCTTCGGCGGGGCGCTGCCACCGACGGGGCGGAGCGAGCCGAGGAGGGCGTCGATCTCGGCTTGGGTGGCAGGGCCGGCGGCATCCGCCATTCGTCTCCGGTAGTCGGCGTACTGCTCCAGCCGGTCGCGGAAAGCAGCGAACGAGAACGGCTTGACGAGGTACTGCACGGCGCCGAGGCCCACCGCGGCCCGCACGACGTCGGCGTCGCGCACGCCCGTGATCGCGATGATGTCGATGTCGACGGCACGCGCGCGGATGTGGCGGGCGACGTCCAGCCCGTGCCCGTCGGGCATCGTCATGTCGAGCAGCACGAGGTCGATGCCGCCCGGAGGCGGCGTGTCGAACACGGCGGTGAGCGCGGCACGGGCGCCGTCGCATTCGGCCACGACCTGGAACTCCGGCAGTCGCCCGATGTACTCGCGGTGGAGCTCGCGCGTCAGACGCTCGTCGTCGACGATGAGGACGTTGATCATCTGCGGGCCGCCTGCGCCGGCAGCGTGACGCGGAACGTCGTCGGATGCGCGCTCAGCTCGACTGTGCCGCCCGCATCCTCGGTGATCGCACGGACGAGGGCGAGCCCCACGCCGCGGCCGTCCGCGCCCGCGGGCTTCGTGCTGAAGCCGTGCTCGAAGATGCGGTCGCGGAGGTCGTCCGGAACTCCCGTGCCGCTGTCGCTGAAGCTCAGCACGATGTGTCCGTTCGGCCCCGACGCGATTCCGATGCGCACCCAGCGAGGGGGCGGGCCTGCCGCCGCCGCGTCGATCGCGTTGTCGACCAGGTTGCCCACGAGCGACACCGCGTCGACCGCGCCGAGCGTGGTGCGCGGGATGCCGGGCTGCATGTCGGCGTTCCACTCCACTCCGCGTTCCGCTGCCTGGGCGGCTTTGCCGAGGAGCAGCGCCGCGACGGTGGGGTCGCCGTCGCGGGCGACGACCTTGTCGACCAGGTCCTGGCTCGAGCGGGCGGTCTCGGTGAGCAGCTCGATGGCCTCGTCCGTGCGACCGAGCTCCATGAGTGCGACCGCCGTGTGCATGCGATTGCCGTGCTCGTGCGTCTGCGCGCGCAGCGCCTCGCCGAGCGTGCGAACCGACTCGTAGGACGAGACGGCATCCCGCACGCTGCCGGCAGGGAGATCGCCCGTCACCCGCTTGGTCGCGCGGCCCGCCACGATCGCGCCGAGGACGCCCGCCGCGACCACGGCCAGTGCGATGACGATCGCGAAGGGCAGTCGCGGCGCGAGTGCCGAGGCGAGGGACTGGACGGTCACCCCGACCGACACCCACCCCGCCAGACGTCCGTCTGTCACGACCGGCGTGATGGTGCGGACCGACGGGCCGAGCGTGCCGGAGTACTCCTCCGTGAGCGTCTGCCGGCCCTGGGGGATGGTCCCGAGGTAGTGCCTGCCGATCTGCGTCGGATCGCGGTGCGTCACGCGGATGCCGTCGGGTGTCATGATCGTGACGAAATCGACCCCCGACTGCGCCGTGACGCGCGCAGCGTAAGGCTGCAGACGGGCGGATGCGTCGGGCGCGGGCAGCGCCTGCCGCACGGCATCCGTCGTCGCGATCGTCTCGGCGAGCGCATGCGTCACCCGCTCCGCCTCGCTCCGCACGGCCCGCTGCGCGTCGATCACGAGAAGGAGCGCGACGAGCGCGCCCACGACGACCACGGCGACCACCAGCACGACGACGACGCGCGTCGCCACGCTCGTCGCCCGTCGCCGACCCGTCATCGCGTCGCTCCCTCCGAGCCCGTCACCATCCATCCGACCACATGTCGAGTCCAGCGGACCCGCCCCCGACCACGACCAATACGACCACAACTCGTCGGGTCGGACGACGGCGCGCACGCTGGCTTCAGCCCGCCGATCCGATCCGGCGGCATCCGATGAAGGATCTCTCCAAGGAGGCGACGATGGCTCTTTCGACTCGTACGAACTCGTTCCGGCTCCCCGGCTACAACTGGCGCAGGGGCAAGCACGCGTGGGACAAGCACACCTGGCTGTACCTCGCCGTGATCATCGCCGTCGTGCTCGGCGCGGTCGTGGGACTGGTCTGGCCGGAGGTCGGTGTCGCGCTCAAGCCGCTCGGCACGGCGTTCGTGGCGCTCATCAAGATGCTGATCGCCCCGATCATCTTCTGCACGATCGTGGTGGGCGTCGGGTCCATCGCCAAGGCCGCCACGGTCGGCAAGATCGGCGGCCTGGCGCTCCTGTACTTCATGGTGATGTCGACCTTCGCCCTGGCGATCGGCCTCGTGGTCGGAAACATCCTGCACCCGGGCGCCGGCCTGCACATGGCGGCCTCGACGTACGACGCCTCGACCACCGAGGCGACGACGACGCAGGACTTCGTGCTCGGCATCATCCCCACCACGTTCTTCTCCGCCTTCACCGGCGAGAGCATCCTCCAGGTGCTCTTCATCGCGCTGCTCGTCGGCTTCGCCCTGCAGGGCATGGGCGAGAAGGCCGCCCCGATCATGACCGCGGTGAAGTACCTGCAGGCGCTGGTGTTCCGCATCCTGAGCATGATCCTCTGGCTCGCCCCCATCGGTGCGTTCGGCGCGATCGCCGCCGTGGTCGGGTCCACGGGCGCCGCCGCCATCTGGAGCCTGGGGCTTCTCATGGTCGCGTTCTACATCACGTGCGTCCTCTTCATCGTCGGGATCCTCGGAACCCTCCTGTTCGCGGTCACGCGCATCAGCATCTTCAGTCTCATGAAGTACCTCGCTCGCGAGTACCTGCTGATCGTGGGCACCTCGTCGAGCGAGTCGGCGCTGCCCCGTCTGATCGCGAAGATGGAGCACCTCGGCGTGCAGCGGGCCGTCGTCGGCATCACGGTTCCCACGGGCTACTCGTTCAACCTCGACGGAACGGCGATCTACCTCACGATGGCTTCGCTGTTCATCGCGTCCGGCATGGGCGCGCCGATGTCCATCCCCGAGCAGATCGGGCTGCTGGTGTTCATGATCATCGCGTCGAAGGGTGCCGCCGGTGTCACCGGGGCAGGGCTCGCGACGCTCGCCGGCGGTCTCCAGGCCTACCGTCCCGACCTCGTCAACGGCGTCGGTGTGATCGTCGGCATCGATCGCTTCATGTCCGAGGGGCGCGCCCTCACCAACTTCACGGGCAACGCCGTCGCGACGATCCTCATCGGGACGTGGGTCAAGGAGTTCGACAGCGCGCGGGCCCGGGCCGTGCTGCGCGGCGAGCTCCCCTTCGACGAGAAGACCATGCAGGACGACGATCACGACGGGATGTCGTCGGCGGAGGATGCCGTGGGCACTCAGGGTCTGGAAGAGGCCGCGGTGGCGGAGGCCGCCGCACAGGAGCAGCGGGCCCGCGAGCGGGCGCTCACGCACTGAGAGCTGCCGACCCCGCCTCCGAGGCCGCCCTGTCGAGGGCGGCCTCGGAGCGCATCGTTCAGGGCTCGATCTCGCCGGACTCGATCGCCGACTCCCGCTCCTCGAACCGGGTGTCGTCGACGTCGTCCTCGACGATCTCGTCGGGGTCGAGCGTCGGCGGCGGGAGCCGCAGCTCGGCTTCGTCGTCGAGGTCGACGACGCGCTCCTCGTCCGGGTCCGCGTTCTCCGGCGTCTCCGCCGGCTGACCTCCGCTCATTGCAGGCCTCCGCTCATCCGCTCTTGCGGCGGAACTCCCGCTTGTGCCCCGCCCGCCCCTGGACGTGGTCGACGGACGAGTGGCCGTCGAGATGGCCCTCGCGGGGGTTCTGGGTCGCGTTCTTCTTGTCGAGCGCCTCCTTGAACTTCCGCTTCATGTCCTCGGACGCGCTGGTCGTGTTCTCCTCGGTGCTCATCCCACCCACGCTACCGAGGCCCAGGCAGGCCCTCAATACCGGTGCGCGCCGGCGGTCCCTTCGAGAGCAGGGCTGGTGGCGCGGAATATCCCAGATCAGCGGCGCACTGGTAGGATCGCCAAGGTTGCCCTCGTGGCATCCGCTCAATCCCATACTGGGCTCACGGAGCAGGCCGGCAGGAGCTGGTCCCCTGTGGTGGGTTCCCATGCGATGCATGGTGATCTTCTACTGGTGGCCAGCGCAGGCGCTTCCGCGGTCTGACCGCGCGCCGACACTGCCTGTTCGTGCTCCTTCGCACGATCTCGCTGACGAAACGCGTCGGCGAGTCTAAACAAAGAAGGAGGGACCTCTTGGAAGGTCCGGAAATCACCGCCGCCGAAGCCGTTCTCGACAACGGCCGATTCGGCACCCGCACGGTTCGGTTCGAGACCGGCCGTCTGGCGCAGCAGGCGCAGGGCGCCGTCGCCGCATACCTCGACGAGGAGACCATGCTCCTGTCGGCCACGAGCGCGAGCAAGCAGCCGCGCGAGGGCTTCGACTTCTTCCCGCTGACCGTCGACGTGGAAGAGCGCTCGTACGCAGCCGGCAAGATCCCCGGCTCGTTCTTCCGTCGTGAGGGCCGCCCCTCGACCGAGGCGATCCTCGTGTGCCGTCTCATCGACCGCCCGCTGCGCCCGTCGTTCGTCGACGGCCTGCGCAACGAGATCCAGATCGTCGTCACGGTGCTCTCGATCGCTCCCGGCGAGTTCTACGACGCGCTCGCGATCAACGCGGCCTCGCTGTCGACGCAGATCTCCGGTCTGCCGTTCTCCGGTCCGATCGCCGGTGTGCGCCTCGCGCTCATCCCGGGTCACGGTCAGCACGCCGACCAGTGGATCGCGTTCCCGAACGCGAAGCAGCTCGAGGATGCCGTGTTCGACCTCATCGTGGCCGGCCGCGTCCTGCCCGACGGCGACGTCGCGATCATGATGGTCGAGGCTGAGGCCACCGAGCACAGCTGGAACCTCATCAAGGGCGGCGCCGTCAAGCCGAGCGAAGCGGTGGTGGCGCAGGGCCTCGAGGCCTCCAAGCCGTTCATCAAGCAGCTCGTCGCGGCGCAGAACGTCGTCGCGAGCACCGCCGCCAAGGAGATCCAGCCGTACCCGGTGTTCCCGGCGTACAGCCAGGAGACGTACGACTTCGTCGCCGGCCGCGCCTACGACGACCTCAAGGGCGTCTACCAGATCGCCGACAAGATCGAGCGCCAGAACGCCGACGACGCGGTCAAGGACCGCGTGAAGGGTGAGCTGCTGGCCGCCGTCGAGGCCGGGGAGCTCCCCGCCGTCGCGGCGACCGAATTCTCCGGTGCGTACAAGTCGGTCACGAAGAAGATCGTCCGCGGCCGCATCCTCACGGACGGCGTCCGCATCGACGGCCGTGGCCTGGCCGACATCCGTCCGCTCGACGCGGAGGTGCAGGTCATCCCGCGCGTCCACGGCTCGGCGATCTTCCAGCGCGGCGAGACGCAGATCCTCGGCGTCACCACGCTGAACATGCTCAAGATGGAGCAGCAGATCGACTCGCTGTCGCCGGTGACGCACAAGCGCTACCTGCACCACTACAACTTCCCGCCTTACTCGACCGGTGAGACCGGCCGTGTGGGCAGCCCGAAGCGTCGCGAGATCGGCCACGGCTTCCTGGCCGAGCGCGCGATCGTGCCGGTGCTGCCGGGCCGCGAGGAGTTCCCGTACGCGATCCGTCAGGTGTCCGAGGCGCTCAGCTCGAACGGCTCGACGTCGATGGGCTCGGTGTGCGCCTCGACGCTCTCGCTGCTGAACGCGGGTGTGCCGCTGCGCGCACCGGTCGCCGGCATCGCGATGGGTCTCGTGTCCGACGAGGTCGACGGTCAGACCCGCTATGCGGCCCTCACCGACATCCTCGGCGCCGAGGACGCGCTCGGCGACATGGACTTCAAGGTCGCCGGCACGAGCGAGTTCGTCACCGCGATCCAGCTCGACACGAAGCTCGACGGCATCCCGTCGTCGGTGCTCTCCGCCGCGCTGCAGCAGGCCCACGAGGCGCGCCTGACGATCCTCGGCGTGCTCAACGCCGCGATCGACAGCCCCGACGAGATGGCGCCGACCGCACCGCGCGTGATCAGCGTGCAGATCCCGGTCGACAAGATCGGCGAGCTCATCGGCCCCAAGGGCAAGACGATCAACGCGATCCAGGACGAGACAGGCGCCGACATCTCCATCGAGGAGGACGGCACCGTCTACATCGGCGCGGTCGACGGTGCGTCGGCCGAGGCCGCCCGCGCCCAGGTCAACGCGATCGCCAACCCGCACAACCCGGAGGTGGGCGAGCAGTTCCTCGGCACGGTCGTCAAGATCGCGACGTTCGGCGCGTTCGTGTCGCTGATGCCGGGCCGGGACGGTCTGCTGCACGTCAGCGAGGTCCGCAAGCTCGCCGGTGGCAAGCGCGTCGAGAACGTGGAGGACGTCCTCTCGGTCGGCCAGAAGCTGCTCGTGCGCATCACCAAGGTCGACGACCGCGGCAAGCTGTCGCTCGAGCCGGTGCTCGATGACGCGGCCAATGAAGGCGTCGCGGCGGCGAACGACGTCGCCGAGGTTCCGGCCGAAGGCTGATCCCGTATCACATCGACACACCCGCTCTCTTCTTGGATGAGGGCGGGTGTGTCGTGTTTGTCCCCCAAATGGGGGACAATGGTCGGTGAGGTTTCCTGTTCGTGACGGAAGCGTTATGGAAAGTTCACCGATTCGTCGTCACAACGTCGGGTGAGGTTTCGGGGCTGGCTTAGCCTCGTAGTACGCACCGGGGGGTGCGGCAAGAACGCACGGTTCGAACCGTGAGGGGGGTGTCATGGCCATCTTTGGCGTCGGTTCCATCACCGGCTCCCTGCGCGCGGTCGTGACCGCTCCCGTCCAGGGAGCGTCGGAGGAGATGACGCATCCCTCCGCCCCGATCCCCGTCGTCGGACCGGCGATCGGCTCGAAGGTGCGCGTCGCGCTGGGCGAGACGGGCTTCGACATCTTCCCGCTCATGCTCGGAGGCGCCGAGTTCGGCTGGAACGTCGACCTCGAGTCGAGCCACGACATCATCGACCGCTACGTCGAGCTCGGCGGAAACGCTCTCCACACCGCGGACAGCTTCGCCGGCGGCCGGAGCGAGCACATCATCGGGCAGTGGCTCGCCTCGCGCGGGCTGCGCGACGAGATCGTGCTCGCCGCGCGGGTCGGCGGTCACCCCGACAATCCCGGCATCGGTCCCGTCAATCTCGTGCGCGCCGTCGAGGCCTCGCTCGGGCGTCTGAGCACAGACCGCATCGACGTGCTGTACCTGGATGCTACGGGCGGCCGCGCCGCCCTCGAAGACACGCTCGCGACTGCCGAATGGCTGGTCGATACCGGCAAGGTCAGGGCGATCGGGGCCTTCGGCTTCACGGCCGCAGATCTCGTGGAGGCGCGCATCCTGTCGTCCGCCGGGTTCCCGCGCGTGAAGGTGCTCGACGTTCCGTACAACATCCTGCGCCGCCAGGAGTTCGACGGCGACCTGCGGCTGGTCGCCGACGCGCAGGGCATCGCGGTGACGCCGTCGCACGCACTGGAGCACGGGTTCCTCACCGGCGCGCACCGCTCGCGCGGGCGGCTTCCGCTCGGACAGCGCGGTGTGCAGATCGCGGCGAGCCTGAACCGTCGCGGTACCCGGGTGCTCCGAGCGCTCGACACGATCGGCGCCGAGACCGGCGTGCCGGACAGCGCCGTCGCGATCGCGTGGCTGCTGGCCCAGCGCACGGTGGCCGCGCCCATCGTCAACGCGTTCACCGAGCGTCACGTGTTCGAGATGGTGCAGGGCGCGGGCGTGCGGCTCAGCCGCGCGCAGCTCGCCGACATCGCCCGTGCGAACGCCTGAGACGATTCGTCCAGGCTCCTGACGTAGGCTGGAGAGAGTGCCTCGGGCGGGATGCCCGGGTGTACTCCCACCCCCCCCCAATGAAGTGAGCTTGTGTGACGCATTATCTGTATCTCGTGCGCCACGGTGAGCATCAGCACGCCGAGCATGGGCTGGTCGACGGTCCGCTGTCGCCGCGTGGCCGCCGCCAGGCGGCCGCCCTGGCCGACCGGCTCTCCGGCGTGCCGTTGAGCACCGTGCGGCATTCCCCGCTCGAACGTGCGGCTGAAACAGCCCGCGCGGTGGCGGATCGGCTGCCGTCGGTGTCGCCCGAGCCCTCCGCGCTGCTGTTCGACTGCATCCCGACCGGCATGACGCCGGAGACGCCTGCGGTGTTCGAGCCGTTCTTCGGCGGTGTCACCGAGGACGAGATCGAGGCGGGCTCGGCGCAGATGGCCGACGCGGTCGCAGAGTTCCTTGTGCGCAAGAGCGGCGACGTGCACGAGCTGCTGATCACGCACAACACGGTGATCGCGTGGTTCGTGCGCGAGGCGCTGGACATGCCCGAGTGGCGGTGGATGACGCTCAATCAGGCGCACTGCGGGCTCACGGTGCTCGCGCAGAGGAACGGCCGTCCGTGGACGCTCGTGACCCACAACGACCTCGGTCACCTGCCGTTCGAGCTGCGCTCGGGTCTGCCGGAGCTGCCGCCGGTCTGAGCCGCGACTCGCGTTCGTCGGCTCAGATCAGGAGCTTGCCGTACCAGCGAGTGGCGTTCGGGTTCTCGTTGAAGGGCGCGATCTCCACGAAACCGGTCGAGCGGTAGAGCTTCGCTGCGGCCTCGAGCGAGTGGTGCGTGTCGAGCACGAGCTCCGTCGCGCCGTAGGCGCGTGCGCGTTCTTCGAGGCCGTCGAGCAGCAGGCGGCCCCAGCCGCGGCCGCGGGTCTCGGGCTTCAGGTAGACGTGCTTGACCTCGTAGCGGGCGCCGCGATCGCCGTCCGGGATGCGGCGGATGCCCCCGCATCCCACCGGCCGGTCCTCGTCGTCGAGCACGAGGAGGAATTCCCCTGCGGGCGGGGTGAAGGCGCGGGGATCCGGGAAGGTCGTCGTGTACACCACGTTCTGATGGGCGAACCCGATCTCGCGCGAGGTGAAGTACTCCGCAAGCAGTTCATGGGCCGCCGGGTCGTCGACTGGGGTTTCGCGCAGGGACACCACGCTCTCACTTTAGGCTGGATGCATGACGACGCGTGTGGCCATCGTGGGTGCGACAGGGAAGCTCGGCGCCGTGATCCAAGAGGTCGTGTCGGACGAGCCGGGGTACGAGGTGTTCGCCGCGCTCTCGTCGCGCACCGACCTCGCCGAGATCGAGGGCGCCGACCTCGTCATCGACGCGACGACGCCGTCGGTGTCCGGTGATGTCGTGCGGGCCGCGATCGAGCACGGAGCCAACCTGCTCGTCGGCACGTCCGGCTGGTCGGCCGAGCGCATCGCGCAGGTCAAGCCCCTCGTGGAGGCCGCAGGCACCGGAGCCGTGTTCATCCCGAACTTCTCGCTGGGCTCGGTCATCGGCTCGGCGATCGCCGCGGTCGCCGCATCCTTCTTCCCCTCGATCGAGATCGTCGAGGCGCACAAGGACACGAAGATCGACTCGCCGAGCGGCACCGCCGTTCGCACCGCGGAGCTGATCGCGGCGGCCCGCTCCGACGTGGGGCCCGTCGCGGCGCCGCACGTCGACCAGCGGGCGCGGGGCCAGCAGGTGGCGAGCGTGCCCATCCACTCGCTGCGCCGGCCCGGGGTCATCGCCCGCCAGGAGGTCGTCCTCTCCGGCGCGGGGGAGTCCCTCTCGATCGTGCACGACACGGTGGACCCGGCGCTGGCGTATGCGCCCGGCATCCGTCTCGCCCTTCCCGCGGCGCGCGATGCGCGGGGTGTGGTCGTGGGCCTCGACAGCTTCCTGGACCTCGGTCTCGTCTCGCGGCGGGGCGCATGAGCGCACGCATCGGCGTCGCCGTCATGGCGGTGCTGCTCGGGCTCTACATCGTCTTCGTGGCGCAGCGCGCGTTCCTGCTGCTCGTGAGCGGCCAGCCCCTCGGTGTCGCGATGGGTGCCGCCCTCATCGTCCTGCCGCTCATCGCGGCGTGGGCGCTGTGGCGCGAGCTCATGTTCGGCGTGCGTGCGGAGCAGCTGGGCCGCGAGCTCGAGAAGGAGGGCGCGCTGCCCGACGACGAGGTCGCCCTGCGACCGAGCGGACGCGTGCAGCGGGCGGATGCGGATGCCGCGTTCCCCGCGTACCGCGCGGACGTCGAGGCGCATCCGGACGACTGGCGCGCGTGGTACCGCCTCGGGATCGCCTACGACGCGGCCGGCGACCGACGGCGTGCGCGTGAGGCGATCCGCAAGGCGATCTCGATGCACCGCGCCGCAGCGCGGGCATGACGGCGATCAGGCCAGCGTGGCCTCGATCGTGATCTCGATGCCGGCGAGGGCCTGAGAGACCGGGCATCCCGCCTTCGCCTCCGCCGCGATGCGGTCGAAGTCGTCCTGGCCGATGCCGGGAACCACCGCGTTGACGTTCAGGTGGCTGCCGGTGATGCCGGTGCCGGGCTTGAAGGTCACGGACGCCGTGGTGTCGATCGACGTGGGCGGGGTGCCGTTGTCGGTGAGCGCGTTGGAGAACGCCATGCTGAAGCACGCCGAGTGGGCCGCGGCGATGAGCTCCTCGGGCGTGGTGACCGAGTTCGACCCCTCGCTGCGGGCCTTCCAGTTGACGGGGAACGAGCCGATGCCGGACGAGGCGAACGAGACGACGCCCTCGCCCTCGAAGAGGCTGCCCTTCCAGGCGGTGGTTGCTTCACTGGTGACGGTCATCGCTACCTCCGAGTATCGGCGTGCACCGCACGTCGCGGCGCTCCGCGGCCAGCCTAACCGGCCCCGGAGGGCTCGGGCGAGGAGTCGCTCAGGCGGCGCGCTGCTCGCGCCCGACCAGCCCGGCGCGCTGGAGGATCAGCCAGATCTGGCAGCCGAGGCAGTAGCCGAACGCGGCGTTGAGGAACGCGGCGACGAACGCCAGCGCCGCCGCGATCGGCAGCGCGTACGGCACTCCGAGCAGGTGGAGCACGACGCCCAGCCCTGTCACGAGCAGGCCCACACCCTGGGCGAAGCGCGGCGGGCGCGGGTCCTCGAGCTCGGTCGGGGGCGCCAGGCGGGGCCGCACGACCGTGCGGAACAGCACGCCCCACGGAGCCGTGCGCGGCGAGACGACGGACCACAGGAACAGCAGCGCGATCACGAGGAGCAGCCAGAAGGCCGCGGTGGTGAGGTCGATGAGCGCGAGGAACAGGTCGACGACGAGCAGCACCGAGGTGATCGCGGCGCCGAAGCGGGGACCGCGAGGGTCGATACCGGCCGGCGCGGACGGGGAGGTCTCAGGCATGGGCGGCCTTTCCGGTGAGACGGGCGAGCTCGAGCTCGATGACGTCGCGGCTCGGCGCCCCGCCGAAACGGGTCTGGACGGTGCCGGTGCCGTCGAGGACGAGCGTCGTCGGCGTCTGCAGCACGTGGAAGTGCTTGGCGATGTCGGGCCGGTGAGTGAGGTCGACGTCGAGATGGATGACGCCCTCGTGCGCGTCGGCGATCGACGACAGGATGCGGTGCACGCCCGGGCAGCGCGCGCACATCTGGGTGCTGAACTGCAGCAGCGTCGCGCTCTCACCGAGGCCCTCGGCGCCGAGCCGCTCGGGCTGCACGACCTCGTGATGGATGTGTCGCTGGGGGCGGTTCTGGCGCCAGCGCAGGTACACGCCGACGCCGATCGTGACCGCCAGGAGGACGGCGATCAGGATGAGCGCGGCGAGGATCTTCACCGATCCAGGCTACGGCGTGCGGATGCGGGTGGGGGCGAGTGTGACGCAGGGGGTCCGGATGCTTCGCTCCGCGCCGGTGGGGGAGACCGCCGGTATCGTGGCATCCGTGAGCATCCCGACGCCGTACGAAGACCTGCTGCGCGACGTGCTCGCGCACGGCACGCACAAGGACGATCGCACCGGAACGGGCACGACGAGCGTGTTCGGCCGGCAGATCCGGTTCGATCTCTCCCAGGGCTTCCCGCTCATCACCACGAAGCGCGTGCACCTCAAATCGATCGCGTACGAGCTGCTCTGGTTCCTCCGGGGCGAGTCGAATGTCGGCTGGCTGCAGGAGCACGGCGTCTCGATCTGGGACGAGTGGGCCGACGAGGCCGGTGAGCTCGGGCCCGTCTACGGGGTGCAGTGGCGCTCTTGGCCGACGCCGAGCGGCGAGCACATCGACCAGATCAGCCAGGTCGTCGACCAGATCCGCACGAACCCCGACTCGCGCCGACTCATCGTGTCGGCGTGGAACCCGGCCGACATCCCGAGCATGGCGCTGGCGCCCTGCCACGCCCTCTTCCAGTTCTACGTCGCCGACGGCCGACTCTCGTGCCAGCTGTACCAGCGGTCCGCCGACCTCTTCCTGGGCGTGCCTTTCAACATCGCCTCGTACGCGCTGCTGACGATGATGATCGCGCAGCAGACGGGACTCGAACCCGGTGACTTCGTGTGGACCGGCGGCGACTGCCACATCTACGACAACCACCGCGAGCAGGTGGCCGAGCAGCTGAGCCGCGACCCCTATCCGTATCCGACCCTGCGGTTCGCCCGCACGCCGGACTCGATCTTCGACTACACCTACGAGGACTTCGTGGTCGAGGGCTATCAGCACCACCCGGCTATCCGCGCGGCTGTCGCGGTATGACGCGGCTCGGGCTGATCTGGGCCGAAGCCGCGGACGGCGTGATCGGCGCTCAGGGCGGCATGCCGTGGCACGTGCCGGAGGACTTCGCGCATTTCAAAGCGCTCACGCTCGGCTCGCCCGTCATCATGGGCCGCCGCACGTGGGACTCGCTTCCCGATCGCTTCCGGCCGCTCCCGGGTCGCGCGAACATCGTCGTCACCCGCAATCCGCACTGGTCCGCTGAGGGGGCGACGCGGGCGGCATCCTTCGATGAGGCGCTCGCGGATGCCGAAGCGCGCCTGGGGGAGGCCGACACCGTGTGGGTGATCGGCGGAGCCGAGCTGTTCGGGCAGGCCATGGCCGATGCGGACGTGCTCGAGGTGACGGAGCTCGACCTCGACGTGCCCGGCGACACGTTCGCCCCGGACCGCGACGGATGGCGGGTCGTCGCGGCAGAGCCGGGACGGGATGCGTGGTCCACCTCGCGCACCGGCATCCGGTATCGCTTCCTCCGATTGGAGCGCTGATGCCCACTGCTCTCGTCACGGGTGCGAGCTCCGGGCTCGGCGCCGAGTTCGCCCGTCAGCTCGCCCTCACGGGGGCCGACGTGGTCCTCGTGGCGCGCAATGCGGACGAGCTCGAACGGGTCGCCGCCGAGGTCCGCGCCGCCGGCCGCCGGGCGGAGGTGCTCGTCGCCGACCTCCTCGAGCCCGCGGACATGCAGCGTGTGGTCGCCCGCGTCGCCGAGGGCGTCGACATGCTGGTCAGCAACGCGGGCCACGGCCTGCCGCTCGCGTTCGAGGGCAACGACATCGACGTCGAGGTGCGCCACCTCCGGTTGCACGACGAGGTCTTCCTGCGCCTTGCCCGGGCTGCTCTCGACCCGATGCTGGCGCGGGGGAGCGGACGCATCATCGCGGTGGCCTCGGTCGCCGCGTTCATGCCGCGCTCGACGTACGGCGCGGTGAAGGCGTTCCTCGTGAGCTTCTGCCGCTGGGCGAACGCCGTGTACGGCCCGCGCGGGGTGACGGTCACGGCCGTCTGCCCCGGGTTCGTGCACACGAACTTCCACGAGCGGCTCGGGCTCGCGCCCGGCGAGGAGGGGATCGCGGGATGGATGTGGCTCGACGCATCCACCGTCGTGCGCGAGGGATTGCGGGATGCTGCGCGCGGCAAGGGGGTCAGCATTCCTTCGCTCCGCTACAAGGTGCTGGCGCGCCTCGTCGCCCTGCTGCCGGCCCGGATCTCGGCGCAGCTGGGGCAGCGCGGCCGCTGACCGGCAACCTTCGGGTTTCTGATGAACGTGTGTTAACGAACGCGCGTAGGATGAACGTTCTCCCGACCGCATCCGGTCGACGCCTCCCCTCTCGTGAACGCCCACCTTCGAGGATCCATGTCTGACGTTTCAGTGAAGGCGCCCACAACGGGTACCGCCCCGGTGATGACCCACCGGATGATCATGTTCGTGATCTTCGGCCTCATGGCCGGCATGTTCCTGTCCGCGCTCGATCAGACGGTGGTCGGCACGGCGATCCGCACGATCGGCGACGACCTGCACGGCCTCAGCCAGCAGGCCTGGGTGACGACGGCGTACCTCATCATGTCGACGATCTCGACGCCGATCTACGGCAAACTCTCCGACATCTTCGGTCGCCGTCCGCTGTTCATCATCGCGATCGTGATCTTCATCATCGGGTCGATCCTCGCGTCGTTCTCGCAGTCGATGGAGCAGCTCGCGTTCTTCCGCGCGATCCAGGGCCTCGGCGCCGGTGGTCTGATGTCGATGCCGCTCGCGATAATGGGCGACATCCTCGCGCCGCGCGAGAGAGCGAAATACCAGGGCTACTTCCTCGCCGTCTTCGGCATCTCGAGCGTCATCGGCCCGCTCGTCGGCGGCCTGTTCGCGGGCACGCCCGAGATCCTCGGCATCGCCGGCTGGCGGTGGGTGTTCCTCATCAACGTGCCGATCGGCATCGTCGCGCTGCTGATCGTGCTGCGCTTCCTGCACATCCCGCGCCACGGCCACCCGAGCGTGCGGATCGACTGGTGGGGTGCGGTGACCGTCATCATCGCGCTGGTGCCGCTGCTGCTGGTCGCCGAGCTGGGCCGCGACTGGGGCTGGGACTCGCCGGCCGCGTTCGCGTGCTACATCATCGGGGTGCTCGGCATCATCTCGTTCATCATCATCGAGTCGGTGATGAAGGACGACGCCCTCATCCCGCTCAAGCTGTTCCGCTCGCCGACGTTCTCGATGGCGACCGTCATCGGCGTGCTCGTCGGCTTCGGCATGTTCGGCGCCATGATGACCCTGCCGCTGTACCTGCAGATCGTGCTCGGCTCGAGCCCCACCGAGAGCGGCCTGCAGCTGTTCCCGATGATCCTCGGCATGATGGCAGCATCCATCGGCAGCGGCCAGATCATCTCGCGGACCGGCCGCTACCGGATGTTCCCCATCATCGGCACCGCGTGCCTGGCCGCGGGCTTCCTGGTGCTGACCCGCCTGCAGTACAACACGCCGTACCCGTACATCGCACTCGCGATGCTGCTCATCGGGCTCGGGCTCGGGCAGCTGATGCAGACGCTCACGATCGCCAGCCAGAACTCGGTCGGCCTGCGCGACATGGGTGTGGCGACGAGCTCCTCGACGTTCTTCCGCCAGATCGGTGGAACGCTCGGCACCGCGGTGCTCGTCTCGCTGCTGTTCACGGTGCTTCCGGCCAACTTCCAGACCGCGTTCCACGACAAGAGCACGCTCACCACGGCGCTCGATGCCGCGTTCGATCCGGCCGTCGCGTCGGCACCGCAGAACAAGGCGATCATGGAGAAGGTCTACAGCCCGATCGTGGCGAAGGCGACGGATGCGACGGTCGCGCAGCTGCAGGCGGGCGTGACGAAGGCGCAGGAGGGCGCGAAGAATGCGGTCGCGGAGCAGGTCGCCGCGGGCAAGCTCCCGCCCGCCGCACAGCCCGCTGCTGAGGCCGCCGCCGTCGCCGCGGCCACGAAGGCGGCCGCCGCCGCGATCGAGAAGCAGGTTCCCGCCGCGCAGGTCGCCTCCGACGGCACGGTGTCGCTCGACTTCTCGAACGACGCCGCGCGCAAGGACTTCGTCGACACCGTCGTGAGCAAGCTGCCGTCGAGCGGCTCGGGCGCCGGCAAGGGCGGCTCGCTCGACGCCAACGACACGTCGTTCCTCAACGGCGCTGACCCGCGCCTTGCCCAGCCGATCCTGATCGCCTTCACGGAGTCGATGGTCACCGTCTACTGGGTGGCGCTGTTCGTCGTCGTGATCGCCTTCATCCTGTCGCTGTTCTTCAAGACCCCGCCGCTGCGGGCGAAGTCGGCGCTGCAGGAGGCGCACGACGACGCCAGGATGCAGGCGAAGATCGCCGCCGACGAGGCGGGCGCGCTGGTCGAGCCCTACTGAGCTGTGCTGTCAGGCAGGCGGCATCCGATCGATAGACTGGATGCCGCCTGCCTCTGTAGCTCAATGGAAGAGCAGCTCCGTCCTAAGGAGAGGGTTGGGGGTTCGAGTCCCTCCAGGGGCACTTTTTGTTTTCGTTGTCTGATCAGGTATTTCTCTATGGTCAGACCACACAATTCTCGATTTTTGGCCTCAATTTGGCCGCATTTTCGTTGACGAGCCCGTAAGAAGCATGGTTCTTCTCGGCCGGCGGAGGGCTCCTCTTGGGAACTTTTACCGTCGTGAAACGACAGATTCGCGCAGGTTATGCTCGGCCTCCGGACTGAGCAATCTGCTCTCCGAGGTCAGAGCGAGTGTTCCTGGGTCTTTGACATGCGGAGCAGCGTCGCCGAGGGCGACCTCGAGGGCAGCGCCACCAACGGTAGAGCGCGTATGTCAAGCAGTGCGAGAACGGATCTGACCTAGCGGGCTTGAAGATCCGAGCGGACCCGCTCAACCGCTGGTAGGTCGGCCGGTGCCCAGTCCAACGAAGAGAGGTCCTGCGGCGTGAGCCAACGAAGCGCTGTGTGCTCTGTGGGTTGTGGAACTCCCGACCGGACCTCGCAGTAGTACGTGGTCAGCGTCACGATCCCGAACTCGTAGTCGTGGGTCGTTGAGAGAATCTCGTCGCCGACGTGGACGTTGACGAGCAACTCTTCGCGAATCTCGCGAGCAAGCGCCTCTCGCGCTGACTCGCCGGCCTCAACCTTTCCTCCGGGGAATTCCCACGTGTTGGGCAGACTTCCGCTCGGCCCTCGCTTCGCGGCGAGCACCTGCCCGTCGCGTACTATGACCGCGCCGACCACGTCGAATCGCCGCGTCACTGGGCTATCCGTTCGCCCCGACCTGAGGTGCTGGGCGGCTCAACCACAAAGCCTGTCCGCTCGCGGAATGCAAGCCCGAGCCCGGCATCCTGGAGAAGGTCTCGGAGGTCGGCGGTGGGGCGATCAGGAAGCAGGACCGAACACCGCAAGTCCTCGACGTGCACATGCCTGCGGTAGTCGTAGAGCTGGCCAACCGCCATTCGGAGATCCGATCGCCCTGCGATCGCCTTCGCTTCAAAGAGGGTGTGATCGGCCTCATCGTAGATATCGGTGAGGAGCCGCGTGCGCTCGGCCGGGAGGTTGATCGCCCACCGAGAGAAGGTGTGCCCGACTTGATGTGCGATGAACTCATCGACGAGCTGCGACTCGCGCCGCACTGCGAGGCCACCTGCGCGATCAGCCGTCTCAAAGAACTCGGTCGAGTTGATCTCGACGGGCACAGAAATGGCATTCGGTTCGCGAGCAACTCCGGAGTAGCCGACCAGCTCGACGATGTCGTCGGGGATCACGCTCACTGGGAGGAGCCGGAAGACAAGGACTGTGCGCAGTGCTCCGCCCCGGTCGAGCGCCGGCATGCGCTCAAACGGCACGTCGGGGTCAAGGATGAACTCGCCGATGTAGCGCTGGAGTTTCGTGCTCGATCCCGCGACCACGCCCGCCGCGCTGAAGGCGTGGAGCGAACGCCCCTTTGCGGCGTGGGTCAGGATCGGCGAGTTGCTGCCACTGAGCTTCTGATCTCCATCGCGCCCGGCACCCGTGTAGTGGAACGCCTTACCGTCCCGAGAAAACCCGTCATAGACGTAGCCGAACTGAGTGCCTTCGGCGGGGTCGGTGAACACGAAGACGGAGTTGGACGTGTTGCTCGGAACGATGCCACCCGACTGCACACTCCCGCCGTACTCCACCACGAGGTCTGCGCGCGTGACGATGTCGCCTGCGCGGAGGCGAAAGGGTGGCGACGACATGGGATCAACCTATCGACGAGAGCGAGTTCGCGGCGAGGATCATTCCTCCAACGAGAGCGACGACGACGAGGCCGAGCGTCCCCCAGATGATGACTCGCGCCCAGTCGACGTAGCGAGGCGATCGGGCGCCGGCCCCGAACCCCGGCCGCGTCCGTCCACGCCACGAACTCGTCGAATCGCATCGTGACGCGAGGCGGGGGCGCGGGCCGCGTCGACTCCGAAGGCCTGGGCGTCGTCGTGCGCGGACCTGCCGATGATCGCGTCGGTTGCGGCTCGGTCGGTTGTGGCGATGGTTTCCGCAGCGGGTCGCTGATGTAGCGGACCAGAGTGTCGCGGGCCACGCGCGCATTGTGGAACTCTCGCCCGAGCCGCGCGCGGTCCGCATCGTCGGCATCCGGATGAAGATCGGGATGCAGCGCCCGCGCCCGACGCCGAAACGCATCCGGACCTCGTCGACGGTCGCCGCCGCGGTAACCCCAAGGTGAGCCCGCGCCTCATCCAGCGTCATGCCATAGCCGTCAGATAGCGCCGGTACTCGCGGGTGAGCCTCTGTTGCCGACCCTGATCTGCCACCATCGCGAACCGTGCCAGCAGATCTCTCGACCTGCGGGCTTTGAGGGACTCGTGAACGACGAACAAACCGAGTGACACGGCCGCAGCGAACCACCCGATGATCCGAAGAGTGGGCGGGTATCCGAGGAACGCGCTCGCGGCAAATGCGACGAACCACACGGCCGCACACCAGTTCGTGAGGCGCGCCCAGATCGCAATCGAGCCGTAATACGCCCCCATCACCCGTGGCCACAATGCGTTGGGCACCCAGAAACGCCACTCACGCGGGGCCGCAACGGAGTCCGGAACCGGAGTCCAGCCTGTGGGTGGCTGCCACAAGGCGTTATCGCGGATCCACTTATCGGTTGGGGTCGGCCAGCCGGGCGGCACGCGAAAGTCCGCCGGTACTCCAGGTACTCGAATACGCTTCGATCGTCCGATCAACGTCGTTGTCCTCCCCAGAAAAGGGACATCGTCGCCGCTAGGTTAGCGCGCGCACCCGGCGCTCATATCGCGCCACGGCCGGAGCTTGATGGCTGGGACGGTCTCCACACCGCGCTGCGGTCAGCGCGACGCGGAGAAGCGTCCTGACGAGCTCGAGGGCAGAGCCACCAACGGCATCGCGTCGTTCAGTCTCGCGGCGACGGCATCCAGATCGTCGTCGAAGAGGTCGGCATACGTATCGAGGGTCATCGCCGCCGATGCGTGGCCGAGCATCCGCTGCACGGCCTTCACGTTCGCGCCCGAGCTGATGGCGAGCGACGCGGCGGTGTGGCGGAGGTCGTGCGGGGTGAGCCTCGGGAACGACGGATCGATCGCTTTCGCGCGGCGCACCGCGTTCGCGAACCAGCCCTTCTCGCCGGAGTTCCTCATGTGGTTGATCCCGTCGCCGAACAGCAGCCCCTCCGGGCCCTTGCCGGCACATGCCTCATCGATGAGCGGGACGAGGCGCTCGGGGTAGGGGACGGATCGCCGCGCATGCGTCTTGGGCGTGCCGATGTGAATCTCGTAGGCGATCATCACCGCGTTCTCCTCGACGACGAAGCGCCGCCGCAGCCGGTTCACGCTCCGCACGCGCAGCCCGGTCGCCTCACCCCACCGCAGCCCCGTGTAGGCGAGGGTCAGCACGAGCGTCGGATGCGCCGAGCACGCCGCGAGGGTCGAGACCTGCTCATGCGTGAGGTAGACACGCCGCTTGCCCGGTCCGCGGCGAGGAAGGTTGCGGATATTGCGTGCAGGGTTGCGTCCCAGCCGACGATCGTCGACGGCCACATCGAGGATGCCGGCGAGGATTCCGAGCGACCGCAGCACGACCGTGCGCGATTTGCGCGACGCCAGCTCCGCGACCCAGTCCTGGACCTCCGAACGCCGGATCGAAGCGATCTCGCGATCAGCCCAGACCGGCGCTACGTGGTTGCGCCAGGCCTGTTCGAGCGTCGTGTAGTACGAGAGCTTCGACATCGGCGGCCGCTTTGACCGCATCCAGGCGTCGGCGAATGCCGCGACAGGAGCCTTCGACGACGCCGGATCGATGTAGTCGCCCGTCGCCTTCGACACCGTGACAGTGGAGAGGAAGAGCTGCGCGTCGCGCATCGTCCTGAACCCGCGCTTCTGAGTCTCGGAATGGTCAGGCTTGCGATAGCGCACGCGGTAGCGACGGCCCTTCGACGATTCGTATGGGGTGATGCTGCCCATCTCGACCTCCGCTCGCTCCGGGCTGATGGTCAGTATCGGGCCAGTGTCGGACATGGTGACGCTGTCGTCAACGGCGGTGGAATGGGATGCGGTGCGATGTTGGAGAACGTCGCCAAGTGTCGGCGGTGGAAGACCGGATCGCCATCCTCCGACGCTGAGAGTGTAGCGATCGAGCTCGGCTCCGTTCTCGCCGCTCACTCCTTGCAGACTCCGCGCTGGCGCGCGTCGCTTAGCAGCCGTGCGCCGTCGAGCACTGCGCTGAGCACGATCGCTGAAGTAGCCCGGTGTGTCGAAGGAAGACTCTTCGTCGGGTGTGCACTTAGCGGCGCGTGATCTGCAATCCAGGGCCACGCATTCACGCCTGGCGGCTTCGAAGGGGCGCGTCGGCTGGCTTGTCCATAAAGGGTAAGTCGCCGTTCGACTGCTCTCCTTGCCGCAGGCAAAGCCAGTCGATCTGAGGGCAGCCAAGCGACCTCCCAGAGGCGGCCAGGCAGTAACCATCTGACCTGGTCATGGTTCACCATCTCGCCGTGGTGCTCGAGGACTGACCACAGTCGCGCTTCGTCGCCGCCCTCTTTGACGAAGACGACCCAGAGGGCGGTGGCGCGGCCGGAAATCGCCTCGGGTCGGCGGACTACCTCCAGGATCAACGAGTGTGTCGAGTCTGCGTGTAGCCCAGTCAATCCGCTGTCCGTATGCTCCTGCGCGAACGCGTGACGAATCACGAGCGCTCCAGCGGGATCGATACCTGCATCGAGCAGAAGCGAACGTAGAGTACGTGACATGTCACCGATCGCAGGTCGTGGGCGGACTGTGCGATGCGGAGACGCCTGACGGAGCCGACGCATTCCGTGTGCGGAACCTCGAGAGCTACCGTGCCCACCCCTACGTGTTAAGAGTAGGGCCAGCAGATCGACCCGCCGCCTCCCGTCGATGCCACGTACCCGCCTCGCGCGTCACGTCGTTGGCCGCGGATATGGTGAGGGTGACCCTGGGTTCACCGCTGACCAATACGCCCGCGCGCAAGGAGCACTACTGAGCATGACCGACTACGTACCTGGTGAGACCGCTGACCCGAACGATGAGTTGATCGCTGTCCTGCGCGACCTCGTTCCGTCCGCGTTTGCTGATGGTGCTCTCGATCGCGCTGCGCTGCTGGACGCATTGGGGCTGGGCGATGCGGACCAGACACCAGCGTTCACGTTTTCCTGGCCTTCCGTCGATCTCGCTCGCTCGGAGGCACGCGCGGCGACGACGGCGACACTGATTCCCGACGAGAACGCGTCGCTGGATTGGGACGACGCCAGGGACGTGCTGATCGAGGGTGACAACCTGCAGGTCCTCAAGCTCCTGAAGAACGGCTACAAGGGTGCCGTCAAGCTCATCTACCTGGACCCGCCGTACAACACGGGCGATTCGTTCACGTACAACGACGACTTCGCAGTGCCCGAGAGCGAGTATCTCCGCGCGACTGGTCAGGTGGACGATCAGGGCAACGCGATGTCGAGCCGTTTGGAAACGACGGGGCGCAAGCACGACCCGTGGCTGACCATGATGTTCTCGCGACTGTCTATCGCGCGTCACCTGCTTCGCCGGGACGGTGTCTTCCTCGCATCGATCGACAACAACGAGGTGCATCACCTACGGCTTCTGCTCGACGCAATCTTCGGTGCAGAGAACTTCGTCGACATGATGACCTGGCGCGGAGCCCGAAAGGGTGACGCGAAACTTACCGGCGGCGGACAGGATTACATCCTTGTCTACGCGCGCGACCGCGCCTACCTCAAGGCCAACGACATTCGCTGGCGTGAGCGCAAGGAAGGGCTCGAGCCGATCTACGCGAAAGTCGAGGCGCTGCGGGCTGAACATGGCGAGGACTTCGACGCCATGACCACGGCGCTCCGCGAATGGTACAAGTCCCTGTCCGATGAGGACCCATCGAAGGCGCACGCGCATTACAGCAAGGTGGACGAGCGCGGTATCTGGTTCGGCGACAACATCTCGAGCCCGAACTATCGGGAGAACCTCCGCTACGAGTGGAAGGGTTACCAGCCGCCGGCCAACGGCTGGCGGTATGAGCGTCCGACGATGGAGAAGCTCGATGCTGATGGCAGGCTCATCTATCCCGAGGACATGGACCGGCGGGTGCAGATCAAGGCCTACCTGCACATGCGGGAGGACTGGGCGCCGGCATCGGTGTTCTATCGGGATCGTCGCGCAGCGTCGACCAACCTCGACGCGCTGATGGGCGCGAAAGTGTTCGATGACCCGAAGTCGACCGACGTGCTGGCACGGCTGTTCCACAGCCTGACCGACGACGGTGACCTGATTCTGGACTTCTTCGCAGGTTCAGGCTCCACCGCACAGGCTGTGTGGGAGCAAAACCCCAAGGACGGCAAGACCCGGCACTGGGTGCTCGTGCAGCGTCCCGAAGCCCCCGACACCTCAACCGAGTCGGGCAAGAACGCGGTCAAGGCCGGATACGGCACGATCTTCGAGATCACGGCAGAGCGTCTGCGCCGCGCTGCCGCCGCGACCCCAGACGTGAGTGGAGCGACACCCTCGTTCCGTGTGTTCCGCACCCGCCCTACGAACCTGATCGTTGAACCGCCGATTATCGCGACTGCGGGCCTGACCGGAGAGCAGCTCCTGCTGGATGCCATCGATCGCGCGACCAAGCCGCCGGTCGTCGACGGCGCGGACGAGCTCTCGGTCGCCTGGGAGGTCGTTCTCAAAGCGACCAACACGCGACTCGACGCCGTGGTGACCAAAACGACGCACGGTGACGTCACGGTCTACGAGTTCGCGGCTCGGGATGCCGATACCCGCGCTCCGCGGCTCTATGTGAGTCTGGGCGAGTTCTCGGTCGCATCGGCGGACGCGCTCGGTCTGACGGATGACGACACGCTGATCCTTCGCGGTGACCAGGTGAGCGATGACGTCACGCTGACGCTCGCGCCTCGGCTGCAGTCCAAGTTGATCCTTCTGGAGCGGGTGCCTCGTGAAGTTTCGCTTTGACGATCAGCCGCATCAGTCAGCAGCCGTCGCGGCAATCGTCGACCTCTTCGAGGGCGCGCTGACGCCGCCCCGGGATGTGATCGTGGGACAGGCGGCGGGCGCTGAGGGACACGACGGGTTCGCCCTGGACTCGGACGCGCTTGTCGCGAATCTGACCGCGGTCACCGAACGGGAGTCGGTCGCGAAGCAGGAATCGCTCGAGCTGTTGGCCGAGACAGATCTGCAGGGCTTGGAGCGTGAATTCCCGAACTTCTCTGTCGAGATGGAGACGGGCACGGGAAAGACTTACGTCTATATCGAGACGGCGCTGCGGCTGGCCGAGCAATACGGGCTGCGCAAGTTCGTGATTCTTGTTCACTCCATCGCGATCCGCGCGGGCGTAGTCAAGACGTTTGAACAGACGAAAGAGCATTTCGAGGCCAAGTTCCCTTCCACGAAGTACCGGTGGGGGTCGCTGAGTGAGAGCACCGCAGTGAACGACTTCGCCGAGCCCTCCGGTGATGTGCAGTTCCTAATCGTCGGTATTCAGGCGCTCGACAAGCCCGACACGAACACGCTCTACGCCTCCAAAGAGGAGCCCCAGCTGTGGGGCGTGCCGATGAGTCGGGTGGCGCAGATCGCCGCGACGCGTCCGGTCGTGCTGATCGATGAGCCGCAGAACATGGCGACGCCGTTGCGCCGTCAGGCCATCGCCACCCTCAACCCGTTCTTCGCGCTCCGCTTCAGCGCCACCCACACGGTGCCCTACAATCTCGTGCATCGGCTCGGACCGAAACAGGCCAGCGACGCAGGCCTGGTCAAGCGTGTCTCCGTCAAGGGAGTCATCGCCGGTGAGGACGGCACTCCTTACATTCGCCTCGACAAGATCCGCAGCGTGCGGCGCCGGCTGATGGCTGAGGCCACGATCGATCGAGCCACCGCATCTGGCACGGTGCGTGAGCGGGTCGTACTCCAGGCAGGGTCGGAGCTCGTTGGGGACTTTCACGCCCCGAGTCACTACGAAGGTCTTGTGGTCGACGAGATCGCTCGGCAGCCCGATCGAGTGATCTTTCAGAACGGCCTCGTCCTCAAGGTCGGCGACGAACACGGTGTCGACTCTTTGGCGGTGTGGAAGGACCAGATCCGCCAGACCATTCGCCGCCACCTCGACCGTCAGAAGCTCATCGACAGCTCGATCTACGACGTCAAGGTGCTCTCGCTCTTCTTCGTGGAACACGTCGCCGACTACGTCGGTGACGACGCGACACTTCCCGCCCTGTTCGATGAGGTGTTCGCACAGGAGTGGGTGCGGGCGGGAGGGGCGACCGACGACATGCCGGATCCGGCCGAGCTGCGCGTGGCGTATTTCCCGTCGACCAAGACCGGCCTGCTGAAGGACGCGACCGGCAACTCCAAGGACGATCAGGAGCAGCAGGCGCGCGCCTACGCCGAGATCATCGCCAACAAGGAACTCATCCTCGACCGAGCGAACCCGCGGGCGTTCATCTTCTCCCACTCCGCCCTGAAAGAGGGATGGGACAACCCCAACGTCTTCCAGGTCGGATTCCTCCGCCACTCCAAGTCTGAACGGGAACGTCGCCAGCAGATCGGGCGCGGCCTTCGTCTACCGGTGGATCAGTCGGGCCACCGCGTCTTCGACGGCGTGATCAACCGACTCACCCTCGTTGTCGACGAGTCATTCAGCGAGTTCCGCGACGGCCTGAACGCTGAGTACACGACGGCGGGTACCGGGGCGGGCAAGACCGACGTTCCAGAGATCGAGAACTCGGACGACGAGATCGTCATGCTCCGCCGCCCGAAGCAGTTCGACAGTCCCGCGTTCGCCGAGCTGTGGAACCGGATCCGCTACCGCACCAAGTACCGGGTCACGCTCGACAGCAAGTCACTCGCCACCGCTGTGGCGAAGTCGGAGATACTCGACCAGCTGCGCTACATCGAGCGCCGGGCTAACATCATCCAGTCCGCTGACCTCACCTACGACGACGAGGGCCATGTGACCACGGGCGACGCGTCCGTGTCCGAGACCCCTGGCGAACGTCTCGTGATCGTGGGGGAGCGGTTCCCGGACGTCCTGCAACTCATCGAGGAACAGCTCCAGTACGGCAAGTTCCCGCTCCGCCTAACCCGCCCCACGCTCGCAAGCGTGGTTGCCGCGATCCCGGGGCAGTTCGCCGCGCGCCTGCTCGATGACCCCGACCGCTGGGCGCGGATCGTCGCACAGGCGATCCGAACCGCCGGGATTGAGGAGATGGCCAAGGGCATCATCTACGAGCCGACCGACGAAAATGACTGGTGGGACGCGAACGCGATCTTCTGGCCGGCCGAACCCAAGTCGCCCGTTCCGGCGACCCGTGAGAACCCCGACCCGAAATCCGGCATCGCTGTGGCACCGGTGGGCGGTGTGAATCTCTACGACCACTTCGACTACGACAGCCACGTCGAGCGCAACTTCGCCGAACAGCTCGAGAACGACAGCGATCGGATCAAGCTATTCGCCAAGCTCCCGCGCCGTTTCAAGGTGCGTACGCCCGTCGGTGAGTACTCACCGGACTGGGCGATCGTCTGCGACGTCGACGGTGCCGAGAGGCTCTATCTCGTGCGCGAGACCAAGGACAAGCTGAGCCTGCACCAGCTGGCGTGGGATGAAGCGATGAAGATCCGCTTCGCCCTCCGCCACTTCAACGCGGCACCCGCCGGCACTGTGGACTACACCAATACGACGGACCACGACGGTGTCCGGATTGAACTGGCCCTCGGCGGGGAGACATGCTGATGGCTGGAGCTGGCGCGGACACGAAGGCAACGATGATCAAGGTCGTCTACTTCGACGAGGAGTCTGCATCGGACTACCTGGACATTTCAGCGGGCGGAAAGGCTGCCGCCACGAGCGAGAACGTTAAGGATCGCACGACCAATCTGCACAGTGAGGTCGAGACTCGTCTGGCAGCGAAGTTCAGCTGGCTTCCCTTCCTTGGCGGCTCAGCGGAAGAGGGCGGTGGAGTCGACATCTCCAGCGCCGGGCAGAGCATCCTCCGAAAGACGCTGTCCAACACGATCCTGGCGGACTACCTGGCAAAGGCGGAAGCAGATCCCCGCGTCAGCCAATTGCGAGACCTTCGAGTGACCGCCTCGAAGGACTCGATGGCGTTCATGAAGATGTTCACGCCCTACATGGTGATGCTCAAGATGGACGAGATGCCATTACACCTGGCGAGATTGGACGACGTTCTCACCGGCGCCAAGGGGTACTACGAGCTGCTCGGGGAAAGTCCGGACGGCTCCAAGCTCCTGCTTCGCTTCAACATCAAGGCGTTCCGCAACAATTACGGACTGACGGATCTCGGCCGCACGCGGCTCGTCTTCCAAGCATCGTTCGCGCGAGACCTCCTCGACCGAGAGTCGGGCGTGATTCTGATCGACGAGTTCGACAAGGCCAACTCGGTCTTCCACAGCGCGTTCTACCAGCTGTTCGACGGCGGCGTCTTCGAGGACAAGAATTACAGAGTCCAACTCGGCCCGTCGCTGATCATCTGTACCTCCAACTACGGCGCCGAAGACGAAATCCGCAAGGCGCTCGGCGACGCCCTGTATTCCCGGTTCGATTCGCTGGTGCACTTCAAGCCGCTCTCCAAGTCGGAGATTCGGCAGGTCATCGACCGACTCGTCGACGACCGTTATCGGCACCTGTCATCGCAGGAGCAGGCCCGACTCACTCCCGATGAACTCAAGACCCTGTTGTACCCGTTGGCCGACAGGTCGGGGAACGCACGCAAGCTGGGCAAACTCGTCGACGAGGTGATCTCGCTCGTTCTGGTGCGCACGATACTGAGCGACACTCCGCCCGGCGAAGAACCAGATGGAAGGATGCAGCATGACGAGCGACGTGACCGAGCCCGCCGCTGGGCTGATCGACGCAGCGCAACCCGCCGAGCCAGACGACACCGATCTCGCCGACCCACGCGCGCTACTCGCTGAGTGGGCGAATAAGAATGACGAGTGGGTGCGGCTGCTCGTGGCAGAAGCCATTGGCTCTGGACGTCCGGTCGGGGCGAGCACGATGGAGATGGCGTACCAGCTCTTCCGGCAGGAGAAGGCGCTGGACAAGCGCGAGCTTCCCGTTGTCGCCAAACTAGAGGTCGAAGCACGCCGGGACGAGTCCGCGCCGCCGCTCACGCTGACCCGCCTCTCCGAGGTGCACGGCGTCAACGCGCTGGTACATGGCGCGGTGATCGAGCCGCATGAGGGCCTGACGATCCTCTACGGCGAGAATGGCACCGGCAAGACCGGATACTCGCGCATCCTGAAGGCGCTGGCCAACAGCCGCACCGCCGACACGATCCTTGGCAACATCGACGCCGATCTCGCCGAGGACCAGTCGGCAAAGCTAGAGTACAAGCTCGGCAACGAAGCCCAGACGCTGAGCTGGGCGGGCGATCGCGGCGTGTCACCGTTCACACGGATGTCGATCTTCGATAGTCCGGCGGTGACGACCCACGTCGACGACGACCTCGACTACGTCTACACCCCGGCCTCGCTATCGCTCTTCAATCATGTGACCGCCGCGATCCAGGCAGTCGCCGCTCAGATCGACGCGGCGATCAGCGGACTCGCGACCGGAAGCACTGGCCTGCTTTCCAGGTTCCAGCGCGGCTCGAGCATCTATCCGCAGATTGAAACCCTCGGCGCATCCACTGACCTCGCAACGCTCAAGGAACGGATCGTAACGAGCGACGGGGCCGAGAATCAGCTTGATGTTCTTACGCAGGCTTTGGCGGCGCTGCGGACGAACACGATCGGCACTCAGATCGCAGCGCTCAAGGCAGAACAACGTGTCCTCGCCCAAGCCTCAAGCGCCGCCGAGGCGCTCATCGCGTTCGATGCGACTGGGTACAACGATGCGTTGACGAAGCGGTCACAGCTCGCCAGCGACTACGACGCATTCCGCAGCGAACTCTTCGCTGCCGCAGACCTGCCCACCGAGCCCGACGACACCTGGAGCGGTTTCATCGAAGCTGGCGACACCTACCGTCAGCATCTCGTGGAGGAGAGGGTGCATGACTCTGAGCGCTGCCTCTACTGCCGCCAGCCACTGTTGGAGCCGGCACGTGAGCTGCTCGCCCGGTACTCGACCTACCTCGAAGACAAGATCTCCGCCGATATCCGCACCACCGATACCGTGTTGACGGCGCACAAGCGCCAGGCGACCGTGATCCAAGGCAACGAACTCATCGCCTCCATCGCGCAGTACAAGGACGAAGACGAGAAGCCGCCCTACTTCGCACACATCCAAGCCATCGAGCAGGCACGAAGCGCCCTAACGGCCGCGGCAGCGGACGGCACGCACGCCGGCACGAGAATGGTCGATCTCCTCACCAACCCCAAGACCGAGATCGATGCTGCACTGGACACCGTCGAGGCCAGCATTAACACGTTGGAAACGCAGCAGCAGAACCGGGCTCAGACGCTCGCTGAGAAGCAGGCCGAGTTGCTGGAACTCGGCGACGCCGTCGAGCTGGGCAAGTCCTGGCCGCTGATCGAGGCCCAGGTCAGGAGCGCCAAGGAGGCCGACCGACTCAAGACTCTCAAGCGTCCGCTGCCTTCGCTGGGGCGCGCGGTCACTGAGCTGGCCAAGACCGCGAGCGACCAGCTCATCAATCAGAGTTTCGACGCGCTCTTCCTAGAGGAGTGCGCCGCCCTGCGGACGGCGCCGCTGAAGCTTCAGTTCGTCGGACGCGAGGGCAAAGCACAGCGCCGCAAGGTCATTAGCGGCAAACACAAGCCATCGAAGGTTCTCTCCGAGGGGGAGCAGAAGGTGCTTGCTCTCGCGGACTTCTTGGCAGAGGCGAGATTGGCTGGCATCACCGCGCCGGTGATCTTCGACGATCCGGTGTCGAGCCTTGACCACCGTCGGATCAACGAAGTCGCGCAGCGCATCGCCCGGCTCGCCGAAGGCAACCAGGTCATCGTCTTCACACACGACATCCTGTTTGCCACCACACTCTTGAGCTTGTTCGAGAAGTCCAAGCGCTGCGTCTACTTCCAGATTACTGACGAGGGCGGCAAGGGCAAGGTCACCAAGGCTACCGGGCCCCGTTGGGACACGCTCAGCGGCATCCGCGCACGGATCAACGAGACGATCCAAGCCGCTAACCAGGTGGACGGAGAAGCTCGTGACGCCCTCGTCCGCGTCGGGTACGGCTGGCTACGGTCGTGGGCCGAAGTGTTCACCGAGAGTGAGCTCCTCCAAGGAGTCACGCAGCGGTACCAGCCGAACGTCGGTATGACGCGACTACCGAACATCAACACCGGGAAGCTCGACGAGATCATCCCGAAGGTGACCGAGATCTTCGAGGAAGCCTGTCGCTACATCGATGGCCACTCCCAGCCCCTCATCACGCTCGGAGTGAGCCCCACGCTTACGGGGCTCGAACAGCACTGGGCCGAGCTTCAACAACTCAAGAGGCTCAACGACGACAAGAACTGACACCATCGCCCGAGCAGCGAGACGTTGGTGAGCGCGGTGCGAGATCGCCGTTCACCCACGCCGGTCGGTTCGCGCCTGGGCTACGTTCCATTCGTTAGATCGGCGCGCGATGCCACTGACAGTTCAGCAGCTCATCCCAAAGCGGGATCGTCTGCTCTTCAATCGCCGCACCAAGGGGTTCGAGCGTGACTGGTGGGTGAACAATGTCGCTCTGCCGGGCCGTGAGTACCTCACGCTCGCTCTAGACGGAGTTGAGGTGGCACGGGCGCAGATCGACCCGTTCTCGACGGACGAGGACGAGTACGTCGGGCTTGATCTACCAACCGTTGTTGTGAAGATGGAGTTCGTTGAGGTGAGTAATCGGGTCCGCGGTCAGGGGCTCGGCCTGCAGGCGGTGGAGGCCATCGTCGAACGGTAGGCCGGGCGTTGGTTCACCGTCGCCTCGGCCGACGCCGGGGGCTTCTGGACCAAGAACGGTTGGACGGAGGCCCAGCACGTGGAGCGCCCGACTGCCCCGAGTTTCGGGTACGTGTTCCGTGCCGAGCAGGCGTGACAGCTTCCGATGCCATCCGTGGAGAAGCGGGGATCGAGCGCGTCGCACCGGCGTTGTCTGTGGTCCGTGCGTAAATGTGAGCCATGGGGACGTTCTACAAAGTCGTCGGAGGCGCAATCGTTACGTTTGCGGTCGCCCTCATCTCGACGGCGCTCATGAAGGTGTTTGGTCAGCCGCTGATCGATCAGTTACCCACGGGGGATTGGGGCATGGATCGTTTGCGAGAGGCCGGCAAGTGGCTCGTCAGCCCCAACTCCGTATTCTGGCTCGCCGCGGCGGGCACCGCCGTGTTCATCTGTTGGTTCGCGCGCCGGGCGTCTGTGACACGCGCGACCACGGTCAACGTCTGTCTCTGGCTCGCAGCGGGGATCGTCACCGGCGTGATGGTCACTCTCACGCGGCAAGTGTCGCTCGAGAGCGTCTGGGCCGATCCCGCACTGTGGCTACTCGTCGTCTCTTACGTCATGCCTATCGTTGCGGCAGTCCTGTGGTGGACAGTTCCGCTCTTGGTTGAAAGGCTTCGCTCCCGACCTCACCTGCGCGAGTCGGTTCTTCCACGGCCAATTGTCGCGCCCACGAACGAGGGCGACACGACCGCCTAGTCTCGCGCCGACACGGTCCGCGTGATCGTGGCGCCCATCCTGACCTCCGCAGCCAGGCGGGGCACGGCCACAGCGGTCAGGCTAGGTGTTGCGTCGCATATCCGCGGCGAAGTACGAGCCCGGACCGAATCCGCCGTCGGAGTCCTCGGGGCCAGGTGCCTCTTCGGCGTCGGGAAGGTAGTCCTCGAGCTCGAGCACCATGTCGGTGCGGGACTTCAGTCCGGTGACGTCGATGCCGAGATCCGTGAGGTGGTCGACGAACCTCTTCTTCCGGCTCGATTTCAGTCCTCGCCACGCGGTTGCCCACGTGGCTTCGTGATCGGCGAGCAGCCCTTGGCTCGCCAGGCACGATCCTCGACACGAAGAGGGACTGCAGGAGCGCATGGTTCTCCGGGTTGGCTGGTACGAAGTTCTCGGCGGTCTTCGCCTTGTGACAGTCGCTGCAGAGCAGTTGAAAGTTGGTGCTGTCTCCAGAGTTACTGCGCACCACGCGCAACAGAACAGTGCCTCCACGTCCTCCGGCAACGGCTCAAGGCAGTCCGCGCAGTGATCGTCGAGGAAATTGCGGTCTTCCGGCGTTGTGATCGCGAAGAGTGGGTTGCGCTTGGCGACACGGTACCGGTTGCCTCCGACGCCCGGCTCAGGGTTCATCCGAGCGTGCAGTGTGCGTGACGTGTCGTCCGCGCTCGATATTCTCTCGTCAGTATGTGCAGCAACGACGGAGGCCGGAGATTGCAGTGGCTGAACCGATCAAGGTAGACAAGGCACGAGAGGGTCTCGGCAACATCGGCAAGTTCGCGCGTAGCGCCTCCGCACAGGTGGTGACACAGGCCGGCGATCTCAAGGATGCCGCGGGCGGGAGCATCGAGAAGCTCACGGCCAAGAAGTCGGACCCGTATCAGGACGCGATCATCGAGTACAACGGTGCATTCACTGAAATGAACGACAAGGGCGTCTCGCTCCTACGTCAGCGGGAGCGTTCGACCGACGTCGTCGGGCTCGTCGAGCAGCTCGTGAACAGCATCGCCAACACGCCCAAGTCGTTCGAGGCCGCCTTCGAGGACATCGAGATCCACAAGGCACAGTTCCTGGGTGCGGAGGAGTTTGCCCGCAAGGACCTCGAAGCCGCGCGACGGTCGGCTGCTGGCGCCGGAGCCGGCTTCGCTGCGGGCGTCGCCGTCGCGAGCATGGCGCCGACCGCGGCGATGTGGGTTGCCACTACCTTTGGAGTCGCGTCGACTGGCACGGCAATCTCTACCCTCTCTGGGGCGGCCGCAACCAGTGCCGCTCTGGCGTGGCTGGGCGGCGGGGCAGTCGCGATGGGCGGCGGAGGCACGGCGGCTGGCGCCGCACTGCTTGCCCTCGCAGGCCCGATCGGGTGGTCCGTCGCCGGTGCGACATTGCTCGTGTCCATCGCACTGTTCACCAAGAAGAAGTTCGAAAACCGCGAGGAGAAGCAACGAGCGCTCAGCGCGTTGAAGCAGAACACCGCACTGGTCAAGAACATGGATGCCCGGATCGGCGACCTCCTCGAACGCACCATGTCTCTCCGCGAGCTGCTCCTCAAGAGCTACGGTGGGGCACTTGCATACTTCGGTGCGGACTTTGCGACGTTGCCCCCTTCTCAGCAGACGCAGTTGGCTGCGATGGTGAACAACGCCAAGTCGGGCGCCGCCCTCCTGAGCGAGCGCATCGTGCAGGCCGGCGAAGATGAGTGATTATTATCCCGGGTTCGCGAAGAGCAACCAGGAGCAGGCCGTCGCTGCCTGGATCAACCACCTCAATCAAATTCGTATCGACGGCCTTCTGAGTTCACTTCACCGGCAGAACCTGAATCTGCAGGACGCGCTTGCATCCATCGACGAGGCGATCAAGAAGATTGACCTCGAGGTGGTCCTGACCAACCGTGGTGGCGTGAAGGGGATGCACGGCTTCATCGCGGAGGTCGCGGAGGTCGGTGTCGGCAACGCGCGCAGCCAGGTCCTGGGGAAGGACGCCGTTTACCAGTGGGTGAACGACAACGGGCCCGTGGACTTGATGCGCGAGGGCATCCAAATCCAACAGAAGTTCGTTCAGGCGGGTGGGCGCTTCGGTCTCGGCGCCATCGCTGAGCACCTGGAGAAGTACCCCGACTTTGTGAAGAACGGCGGCCGGTATCAGATCCCCAGCGATCACTTCGAGGTCATCCAGCGGCTGCACAGTCTCCCGCGGGCGGAGGCAACCTCCCTGCTCACGCGTGGCGGTGACGGCCCGTCGTTGAAGGACTGGGAGCGCGTCCAGTCGTTCTTCGCGGAGGGCTCTATCGGCATCGAGTCGCTGGAACCCTCGAACCTGGAGTACAGCGCGGTCCAGAACGGTGTCTACGCCTCGACGCTCGATGCGGAGAAGGACTCACTCCGCTCCACTGACCAGTCTCAGCGTGACGCCTCGTACCAGCAGAGCCGGCCGAAGCTGAAGGAGGGCACGAAAGCCACCCTCGCAGCCGCAGCGATCGAGGGGGGAACCGCCTTCGTGCTGGCCGTGGGGGAGAAGCGCCGTCAAGGCACGAAGCTGAAGGACTTCACAGGCCGCGACTGGGCCGACATCGCCGGCCACACCGGCTTCGGGGCCGTCAAGGGTGGCAGCCGAGGTGCCAGCATCTATGTGCTCACGAACTTCAGCGCCACGTCCGCCGCCGTAGCCAGCACTATCGTCACCGCAGCCTTCGGCATCGCGGAACAAGCGAACAAGCTCCGCCGCGGCGAGATCGACGAGTTTGAGTTCATCGAGAATGCCGAACTCGTCGCCCTGGAAGCGGCCGTCAGTGCTTTGTCCTCCTTCATCGGACAGGCCCTCATACCCGTTCCCATCCTGGGAGCCGTCATCGGCAACAGCGTTGGCACTGTTATGTACTGGACAGCCTCCTCCTCTCTCTCCAAGCGGGAGATGGAACTCGTCGCGCGCTACCTCGAGGAACAGCACATCCTCGACGAGCAACTCGCCAGCGACCACCAAGCGCTCATCGACAAGCTCGACGCGAGCATGACCGATTATCTCGAGGTGCTGGACCGGGCCTTTTCGCCGGACGTGAAGATCGCCTTCATCGGTTCGGTTGATCTCGCACTGGCACTCGGAGTGGCGGAAGAAGAGGTCCTCGACTCCGAAGACAAAATCCTCACCTACTTCCTCGAGTAGGGCGGTGGCTGGTCGCATTGTGCTTCGCGCACTTCAGAGTCACCGCTACGGCAGCAGGCGCGTTGGGCCGCGGAAGATGTACGTCGTCGCACGTGAACTTGTCGCTGACCTTCCAGCAACGCGCACGTCGCCCACCGACGGTTCTGCCCGCATCGACACGAGAGCAAGTGCCGATCCCGGCGTCAAGCCACTGAAACCCTAGCCGTGCGAATGGCGGTCCTCTCTAACGCGCGCTCGGCCCATCGGCGCGCTCCAGCACCCTGCGGCACTGCGTGGTTCGTATGACCGGCCCGCATAAATGCACCAGCAGGGCGCGCGATCCGAAACGCCCTCCAGTCCGGGAGCAAGAAACGACCGAGACAGAGGAGACGACGGAGACACAGAACGGAGCAATGCAATTAATAGAGCAATGCACGCAGGCACCATGGGTGGGCGACGCCCAATAGAAGCACCTCGCTACAGTAAGCTTCAAACGAAAAAAATCCCTGGATACCAGGGAAAAACGGTCGTACCCTGACGGCATGCGCGGCGGTCTCGAGCGGTGGAAGAGGGGCGTCGAATCTCACGGCGTCCGACGGGCGATCTCGTACGCACTCGAGGGCACATGCGACGCTCATTTGCATTACTCGACCGGCGCCGAGGCGCTCGAGGCGTACAGCGCGGCATCCGATTCGACCGTCGCCCGGTTCATCGTCGAGAACGGCGTCATCACCTCCGACGAGCTCACCGCCGGCGGTCTTCGAGTTTGGCTTACGGGGCACGATCCCATCACGGGGGAGGAACGTGGTCACCAGCGACTCAGCCCCGACGCAGACTTGCTGCTCGATGGGACGATCAATCACCCGAAGTCGTACAGCATCGCTGCGCTGCTGCATCCTGAACTCGCTGCCGAGTTCGAAGCGCTCCAAGATCGGCTGCGTGAGCGCATCCTGCTCACCTGGCAGAGCGAGCTCAACGCGCGGCGCGGGCACGGCGGGCTCATCCGCGAAGAGATCACCCGCATCGAGGTTGTCGAGCTGCAGCATCGCCGCTCGCGCGCTCTCGACCCGCACGTCCACCGCCACCTCTGGCTGAACATCAAGGTGCTCGGCGCGGACGGCAAGTGGTCGAACCTCGACTCCCGCGTTGCGATGAAGCTGCACACCGTCGTCAACGCTGAGGGTGAGCTCGCCGCTCGAACCGATCCCGCCTGGATCGCCGCGCTCGCCCGCCACGGGTACAAGCTCGACGGCGCGGGGGAGATCGCCGAACTCGCCGGCGCCGTCCGCCCACTCTCGCGCCGGTCCGCGCAGATCGGGGCCAACCGCCTGCGCCTGATCGCGGAGTGGTCGGCGGAGCACAGGGGATCCGCGCCGAGCGTCGAGGTACTGCAACAGATCGACCGGCGCGCCTGGGCGGTGTCGCGTCCGAACAAACCGGCCGATCTCGACGAGATCTCGTGGGAGGCGAGAGTCCGCGACGAGATCGCGGCGATCAACCCGAGCCTGGTCGCCGAGCGAGCACCCAATGCCATCGACGCGACAGACCTCGACGCTCTCGATCTCGACCTGCTCGCGGCCAGGGCACTCGTCGACGCGGACGAGCGGTCCACGTCATCCGGAGGACGGTTCAGCCGCTTCGACATCCGCGCCGGTGCAACGCGCGCTCTCTCGCGATCGGGAATCGTTGCGCCGCGCGATCAGCTGGACGACGTCATTGCGGAGATCAGCGCGCGCGCTGCAAAGTCCGTCGTCCGCCTGGTCGCACCTGGCGCTCCTCCGCACGTGAAGGCGTTGATGGCGACCGAGACGGTAAGGGCGAAGATGCGCCTCGCCGGTCAACTCGACGCGGCCGCGACGCCCGGGCGTTCTCTCCTGCCGGCTGAACTCCGCCACTTCGCATCGGAGGAGGACATCTCGACTCTGGATGCCTCGCAGAACGTTGCGGCATGCGCCATTGGCGGAACAGATGGGCTGGTAACGGTGACAGGGCCGGCCGGCACGGGAAAGACCACCATGCTGCGCGCAGCGTTCCACGCGCTCACGGCCCAGCGGCGACGGATGCTGGTGGTCGCCCCGACCCGCAAGGCGGCGTCGGTGGCCGCCCAAGAGATCGGGACCTCGGCATCCAGCATCCATGCCCTGCTCGCCGATTACGGATACCGGTGGAGCACCGACGAAGCCGGCGCGAAAGTGTGGACACGACTCGCGCGTGGGGATGCCGACCCCATGATGGGCGGCAGGTATCGCGGTCCTGCGCATTGGGTGCTGTATGCCGGCGACCGGATCGTTGTCGATGAAGCCGGCATGGTCGACCTGCAGACCGCGAACGTCCTCACCGAACTCGCGCTCGAGCTGCAGGTCGGACTCGCGTTCGTCGGCGACGCGCATCAAGCGTTGCCGGTCGGGCATGCCGGGGCGATGGCATCCGCGATCCGCCACGCCAACTCATCCATCGAACTCGACACTGTTCACCGGTTCCGCGACCCCGAGTATGCGGCGCTCACGCTGCGGCTGCGCGACGCGGGAGATCGTGAGCATTCGCTGGCCGTTGCCGGCGAGCTGGCTGAACGGGGGCACCTCGAGCGAGTCGACCACCATGACGCGGCGCGTGAGCGGATGATTGACACCTACTTCGACTGGCACGCTCGAGGCAAGCGCGTCACGCTCGTGTCGGGTACGAACGCTGAGGCGGATGCCATCAACGACGCCATCCAGCAGCGTCGAGTTGATCAGGGTGAGCTCGATCCCAGCATCATGGCGTGGGGGATGGGGGAGCAGCGCATCCTCGTCGGCGACACCGTGCAGACCCGCCGCAACGACCGGCTCACCGGCGTCGAGAACCGGGCGCAGTGGGTCGTGCGCGGCATCCACGACGAGTTCGTATCTCTGGTCTCCGTCGCCGACAGTGGCGAGCTGCGGCACGTTCCCCACGAGTATGCGCGCGGGCACCTGCAGCTCGCCTACGCGTCGACCGTTCACGGGGTGCAGGGCGACACGGCCGACGCGTCCGTTGTCGGGCCGGATGTGGATGCGGCGGGACTCTACGTGGGACTCACGCGTGGGCGGGCCCACAACGTCGCCATCGTCGTGGCGCGGACGGATGCAGCGGCGCGCGAGCGGATCGCCGAGTCGATGCAGCGCGGGACGCCTGAGGTGACGATGCAGGATGCGGTGCGGGCGGCTGAGGCGGAGATGCGTCGTGCGGCGCGGAACCGGGAGGCGGAGATGGCGACGGGGCCTGTCGTCGGGTCGCCGAGCACGGGGCGTGGGCTGGGTATGTAGGGGCGTCTGAGCTGTCGGTCGTTGACCTTAGGGATCTGGCAACACTGCTCGAGCGTGAGGGCTTCTCGGGTGACGGGGAAATACGATCGGGGCGTGTCGGATGCCTCGATCGCCGTCGTGATCTCAAGCGCGCTGTCACTTTTGAGCGCGCTCGTATGGCCCTTGCTGATCATCTTTCTCATTCTTCGATTCCGAAGACCATTGGCACGAATGATTGAACCGATCGCGCGCGTAGCGCAAGAGCGGATCGCGGCAGGCGGTGGCGGCGAGGCAAGCGTCTCGATCGCGGGCTTCTCCTTCAGCGGGCGGATCGACGCGGCGTCCAAATTGGTGTCTGCAGCAACCACGCAACCAGGAGTTGCGGGCGGACCGGTGACGACTGATCAGGCTCGCCATGTGCTGAACGAGGCAATTCCCGACGACGCGGCGGCCGCCAGGATCGCAGGGTCGAGCGTTCTATGGGTGGACGACAACCCGAGCAACAACACGTATGTGGTCGACGCGCTTCACAAGCTTGGCGTCGCGGTCACGCTGGTCACCTCCACAGCTCAGACACTCGAGCTGCTCCAGATCAACACATTCGGCGCGATCATCTCGGATATGGGTCGCCAGGAGCCGGACGGCTATCACCACCGCGCCGGTTATGAACTCCTGGCTGCGTTGCGGGAGAACGACAGCAAGACGCCGTTCTTCATCTATGCAGGCTCGAGCCTCCCAGAGCACGACCGGGAGGCGCGGCAACGCGGCGCGCAGGGATCGACCAACCGCCCGGCAAAGCTCATCGGTCTCGTCACGTCGGCGCTTGTCGGCCGTAGCTCCGGATGAATGTCATACCTGGTAGTTTCGATACCTCGACGTGACGTGCAGCTGCGACAGCGCGAGCGCGGTCCTCTGCGAACGTGGCATCCATCAGCAAGCGGCCGATAGCCTGCAAATTGTTCTGAGGAGGCAAAACGTGCCGCGACGGATCTTGGTCCAACGAAGTGGGCAGACGTTCGATCTGGTTGAGGTGCCGGCGCCCAACGAGCACCATCTTCAGGAAATCATGAAGTTGCAGCCTCAGCTCATCCCGGCGGACGATCTCGGGTTTGATGGCGAGTTGTTGGTCGTCGGACGGGAAACTCCTCTGGCCTCCGGCTACATCGACTTGCTCTGTCTTTCCTCCTCCGGCGATGTGGTCTTGATCGAATTCAAGACCGGGCCACAGAATCCAGACTTCCGACATGCCCTGGCCCAGCTGATCGACTACGGCTCCGATCTTTGGCGGTTGACGGTCGAGGAGTTCGATCGCGGGGTGGTACAGCGCTATCTCTCGAGCGACCGAGTGGATGCGAGGTCTCGCGGCGCACATACGCTTGCCGACGCGGTCGCGCATAGCAGCTGGAACCTCAATGAGGAGGACCTCGCCGGATTCATCGCTCGTCTGGGCGAAGTTCTCGAAACCGGGGATATCCACTATGTCGTCGCGGCACAACGGTTCACGCCATCGATGCAGACCAGCCTCGATTACCTGAACGCGACGATGCGATACGGAAAGTTCTTTCTCGTCGAAATCGTGCAGATGCAGGGGGAGGAGCTGGTCGCCCACGCCGCCCAAGTGGTTTCGGCACCGCCTCGACGATCGTCAGGCGGTTCTTCTACCCCGGCCGGTCAAGCCGACGAAGCCGCATTCCTGACCGGTATCGCAGACGGCGTATACCGTGACGCGATGCGCGACGTAATTGCAGGCTGTACCGCTCTTGGTGTCGAGGTGAAATGGCGATCGCAGGGCGCGTCCTTCCGAATCACCACCCCGGATCGGAGACAGCCACTATCCATCGGCTGGGTACTGCCAGACGACAAGCAATGGCAGGGAGCCCGCTTCGCGACCTTCGGCGTTGACCCCTGGTCACTCTCCCAGACCCCCTCGGTCAAAGAAGCCGTGAACCGATACACCCAACGCCTTGCCGCAATCCCCGGCGCGAAGCGGGTTGCTTCCAAGCTTGTGGCCTACACATTCGGAACAGACGCGTTGCCACGCGCGGATGCGGAGATCGTGGCGGCCATCGGATCCCTCGTCCACGATGTCAGTGAAGACAGCGTGGACGTTGCCTGAACGGGCCACATCGCCTCGGCTTCGGTCCCCTTCATACAGTCGCGAACGCGACGGCGCCGCAGGCAGAGGAGCCATTCCGGTCGCTCGCAGTTGGATCACTGGAATGCATGGCGGCGGATCCGCATTCGTTCGCTGAGCTCATACGGATTGCCAAGTGCAGCGGGAGCCTGACCGCTTTTCCGGACACCCGAGTTGAGGCGATGATCGTCTCGGAAGGGAGTCTGAGAGATGCCTGCTGCCCCACCCCCCGGAGTCCCGGCGTCGATCCCGCATCTGGTCGCGCAGGGTAACCTGGTCGCGCAGACCGCCCGCGATCGCGGGATCAGCGAGCTGATCCCGAATACGTGCAGCAGTGGGGCGAGGGGAATCATCGTTGCGGCCGAGCTGACTAATGGGGATGGTCCCGGTTCTCGATGCCGTGCTTGATCGTGCGGCAGTCGACGCCGACGAGCTCGGCGGCACCCTTCATCGTTAGAGCCAGGCAGTCATGTGAACGGTCGTCACCATTCTGGCTCATCGCAAACGAGCGTGCAGTGGGGGCCCGATTCGAACTACATCCCATTGGCGGCGGCTTGACCAGACCATAGACCTCGTGGAGGCGTCGTACGTCTGCAAGTTCCGGGTGGGAGGACGAAATCCGTGACAATGTCCGCACCCCGCGAGCGGCGACTAGCGGGGTGCGCCACCGATACCATCAGCTCGTGTATGAACCTGCGGGCTTCACCGGCCTGAGCGAGACTATCTGCCTCTCCCACATCACCGACCCCGTTCTCTTGGAACTGGTGATGAGCGAGGCAGACAGTCGCGTCTGCTCCTACTGCGACCATCGCAGTGCCGACGGCAGGATAACGGCGGTCTCCATGGACGTTGTCGGGCGGCACGTCTACGACGCCGCCGTGTGGCTCTATCACGACCACGGCGGCCTGACACCGGACGAGTGGGACGAATGGAACGGGGGCTTTGAAACTGACTACGTCGTCGATGACTGCACGTCCGGCGCCTTCGATGCTTCCGTCATAGACGAAGTAAACGCACACATCACTGATGCCATCGCCGCGCCGAAGTACTGGATGGAGTCGGGCTTGCGTGACGAGTTCCTGTTCTCCTGGGACGGGTTCGCGGAGACTGTGAAGTACCAGTCGCGGTTCGTGTACATCGGCGCTCGTGAGCGGGAGGGGCGGCGGAACGAACCACCAGCTCGAGTCTCGCGATTCCTGGATGGCCTTGCCGCGTACGTGCAGGACGACATGCTGACGACCATCGCGCAGGGGCAGAAGCTTTATCGCGCTCGGATGGCTGAGGACGGGTTCACGTTCCGCCACGAGTCGTGCGACGACCCGGCGAAGCATCTTGGTCCGGCTCCTGCGGGCAAGGCGTCTGCGGGGCGCCTGAACCCTGAAGGGGTCGGGTTGTTTTACGGCGCCACGACACGCGAGGTTGCGGTGAAGGAGACCGCTCTTCATAGCCTGTACGACGATGCCGTGGTCGGTGGATTCGTCGCGCAGCGGGCACTCACCATTCTGGACTTCACGAAGTCACCGGCGTTGCCGAGCATCTTCGCTGCCGACAAACGCCGCCAGTTCCTTTTCGCACGATTCGCAGATGACTTCGAGGAGCGTCTGACGCAGTCGGTGAGACTCACGGGCGAGGAGCGCGTGGAGTACGTCGTCACCCAGATCATCGGGGAGTATTTCCGCTGGGCGCCGGAGGAAAAGTTGGACGGCGTCGCGTGGAAGAGTCATCTCCTTCGAGGGGGCGAAGAGGGAAAGAACGTTCTCGTGTGGGCGAGCGCTAATGACGTCCGCTCTGACCCTCCGCCCGCGGGTGACTCGGCGGACTCCGAGCTATGGCGTCGTTCGTTCGGCCCGCCGACTCCGATACTGACGCTGTCCAATCGGGACGTGACGGTGCATCGAGCGAAGCGATACGTCACCGTGAGTGACGCCATTCTGCCGGGCGATGACGACCCGGACCCGATGATGATGGAAGTGCCCTCGCGTGAGTGAGGGATCTTTGAGCTACGACGCCATCAAAGACAGAAGGGTATAAGCGCGCACCTTCTTGACGCCGTCCCAAACGTCCAGTCGTACGCTGACGGTGTAGCCGGGCACGTTGAGCTCGCGCGTTCAGAGGTCGACACCGAAGGCGCGCAACAGCGGGACGCGGGGGATCATCCGCCGCGGGCCGAGTTGTACCGTGGGGATGGTCCCGCTCTCGATGCCGAGCTTGATCGTGCGGTAGTCGACGCCGACGAGCTTCGCGGCATCCTTCATCGTCAGCGCGAGTGAGTCCGTTGTCCTGTTCACGTCCTTCTCCTTCCTGGTGAGCAATGTGTGACATCGCTTGCGCACACCGTACTCCCTATCTGAGCAAAGCGCGACATGAATTGCTCACGACATGCCAATCGTGGGACACTCGCCGTTGTGAGTGAACTCCTGGTCGAAGCGGTCGACCCCGAACGGATCCATGTCGGCGACGGCGTGCACATTCCCTCGAGCTGGGATGCCGTCGCGACGGGCGAACCGGACAACCTGGGGCCTATCCGCGTCCGCGTCGTCTACGACCAGCAGCTGCGACGGTCGGTCGCCGAATCCGTCCGAGTGGACCGATCGGGGGAGGGCGAGGAAGTCACGACCGCGTCGCTACGAGATGTGAGCGTGCTGCAGATCGTCCAGCGGTCTGCGTTGCGAGTAGTCACGCTGCAGTGGGCTGAGGGAGAGCCCATGTCCCTGAGCGAGTACCTCGCCGACGTGCGTGCACATGCATCCGATCGCGAATTCGGCGAGACCCTCGTCGAGGCGGTGAGGCTGTATCGGATCGCCACCACGGTGAACATCGCGCCGCTCAAGCTCGTCTCGGACCAGCTCGGCGTCAGTGTCAGCACGGCGACGCGGATGATGGCGCGGGCTCGCGGAGCGGGGCTCGCGGAGGACCTCATCACCCGCGAGACGTACAACCGGATGCGGGCCGACCAGGACCAGCAGAGTCGCCCGCACCAGATCCCGGGCTCCCCGTCGGGCCCGTCGATCGGGCTATGACGTCATTGCGACGCATCGAGCCGGCCTTGGTGCACTTCGCCACACACGAGCCGCTGGCTGAGCAGAACGCTCAAGAACGGACCACTCTATGCACGACACAGATGTGAGCTGTCCCGCTGATCAGTAGTCGACTCGAGATTCCCGATCGATGTCGAGTTCGGTCTCGTCGGCGCACCACGCGAGCAGGACTGCATCCAGCTGGCGTCGGAGCCATTCCGCTGACAAATCGGTTCCGGCGAGCAGGTCGAGTTGTCTGATTCGTTCGTCAGCGGTTCCTGACAAGTCGTCGGGTGGGGTCATGTTCGGAGTCGTCATGTGAAGTCCTTTCCTGTTGATGAGGCACGCCATGAATGTTGGGCAGGGGTGCCCAACGTCGTTGGTCTGAAGAGATCAAGTGGCGGACGCCCGGCCCTCGAGCTCCTTGATCCGGTCCCGGAGCGGGGCGACTCGCGCTTCTACTTCGGCGAGCGTGAAGCGTTGTGGAATGTGCTGAGGGCAGTTCCAGTCGAAGGCGATGACGTTCACCACAATGGCAGCCTCGACGATCGCGTGGTAGTCGGCCATCGCGAGCGACGACACGAGTTCCGGGTCGTCGTCAATCCGGATGACGCGAGCCATCCCGTAGAGCTTGAGTCGTTGTCGCCTCGGGTAGTCCACGGCGATCATCGCGATGCGTTGGTCGCCCACGAGATTGCCTGTCGAGACGTGTTGCAGGTTGCCCCTGAAGTCTGCCCAGGCGATCGTGTGCTCATCCGTGACGTGGAGAAAGCCGGGCGGCCCGCCGCGGAACTGCACATAGGGCCATCCGGTCTGGCTGACGGTGGAGAGGTAGAAGCCGTCGCGCTGAGTGAGGAATGACGCCTCCCTCGGACCTAGTGGGTCAGACTCGTCCGTGCCGTCTGCGCGGCGCCGCATCCTGTCGTAGAAGCCGGAACTGCCGTAGTCGGCCTGCACATCACGCACATCCTCGGTAAACGCGATGCACCCGTACTGTCTGCTCACCATGTGCCTCCTCTTGCGTTCTTGCTAGCGCCCCACGGACGAATTTCCCGGATCTCTATCGCACGTCCGACGCATCCAGGGGAATGCGCGCGACGATCCGGGTGCCGCGGTGCGGGGGACTCGCGATGTCGAGCGTTCCGTAGCTTGCTTCGATGCGGTCTCTGAGCCCGGTCAGGCCTGTGCCGCGCGACGGTTCGGCGCCGCCTACGCCGTCGTCTTCGATCGTGAGGATCAGCTCGTCAGCATCGCCGGACAGCACGCACGACACGCGGACGTGTGTGGCTTCCGCGTGCTTGACAGCGTTGGTGATCGCTTCGGCGACCGTGAAGTACGCGGTCGTCTCGATGACGGAATCCAGTCGCGGAACGAGGAGCGTGAGATCGATGGGGATCGGGGTGTCGGCAGCGAGCGACTCGATGCCGGCGGCGAGACCGTTGCGGCTGAGGACGGCGGGCAGGATTCCGCGGACGATGTCGCGGAGTTGGCGATTCGCTTCCTCGGCGTGCGAGAGCGCATCGGCAAGCAGATCGGTGACGTCACCGCCGGCGCCAGCGGAATCCCTCGCCAGCTTGAGGAGGAGGATGGTGTGCACTAGGCGCTGCTGCGCGCCATCGTGAACGTCGCGCTGCAGTCGCCGGCGAGCTTCGTCGGCCGCGGCGATCACGCGCGCACGGGACTGTGTGAGGCTCGCCCGGTGGTCGGCGTTGGCGATGGCGGCGGCCATGAGGTCGGCGAAGGGCTTGAGGCGATCCCTGCCGTCGATGCGGCTGGGAGCGTCCGACTCGATGGAGAGAGTGCCCCACTTTTCGCCGTTGACGACGATGAGTGCTGCGGCATAGTGAGCGCGGGCAGTCGGCTGCGGCCTGACCTCGGCCATCAGGCGGGTATCGGACGCTTCGCGATCTTGATTGCGAACGACCTGGACCGATGAGGCGTTGAGAACACGAAATGCTTCTTGCGCGACGGCGTGGAAGACCGTAGGCAGCGGCGACTCGCGCGCCACGAGCTCGGCGACATGGCGCAGGGCTGCCTGTTCGTCGGCGAGGCGGCGCAAGATCTCGCGGGCTTCGGCATTCGCGATCGCCGCCCATGTCAGCTGGGCAAAGCCCTCCAAGCGCTGTTCGGTGTCGGGCGGCAGGGGTTCGCTCGGGGACGTCGACACGAACGCCCCCCAGAGCCGGTCGTCGATGAACACCGGGACTCCGACGCCGGCGCGAATACCGTACTTGCGTACGATCTCAGCGCTCGGCAGCGCGTCGAAGTCATCAACGCGCACAGAACTCTTTGTCCGTGCCACCTGGTCGGATAGCGACCCGAGGGGGTGGATGATCCGGATGCCGGGCGGGACGGGGCCGCCGTGCGTGGCGACCGCCAGGATCGTGTCGGCGCTTTCGAATTGAAGGAGGGTGACCTCTTGTCCGCTCAACTGGTCGGATGCCGCCCTGCAGATCACCGTGAGGATGTCGTCCATCGGTGTCGCGCTCGGAACCCCACGTGCGGCGAGTTCAGCGATGCGCCGCAGCGACGCCTGTTCGTCGATGAGCTCGCTCAGGTGTTGCCGGTTGCTGATCGCCAGCAAGATACGCCCGGCCACTTCGCCCAGATCAATCAGGTATTGGCTGGTCTGGCGGGGGAGTGCGGGCAACGTCGTCTCGATGGAGAGCACTCCCACGTGCTCGTGATGCGCCACGATCGGGAACTCGAGATGGTTCGTCAGAGGGATCGACGAGTTCGTGACTGACCCGACCGGGTTGGTCGCCGACACCACCACACCGCCGACGATGCTCAGGGAGGCGCGCGTCACCCCGCTCAGTTTCGCTGCGTACTCCACGAGGCGCGTGGCGAGGGAGGTGAGGGACGCGTCGGCGGCATCCTGCTGGATCGAGCGCATCGTTTGATCGTGCTCTGCCACCGCACGAAGCTGGCTGCGGGCTTCGATGCTGTCGAACGAGGCGGTCACCAGCTGCGCGAACCCCGCCAGGAGGGCCTCGGTCTGGACGGGCAGTGGCCCGGCGGGGGAGTTGACGTAGAACATCCCCCACGTCCGGCCCTCGACGACGATCGGCACGCCCACCCCGGCAGCGATCCCGAACCGCACCGCCAGGTCGGCATCCGGCTCTCCCCGGTAGTCATCGACTCGGGACGGCACGCCGGCCCGAAGGACCCGGTCGGGAAGCGTGTCTGCTTCGAACGCGATGCGTGTGCCGGCTTCCGCCGGCCCCGCCTGTGAGGCCAGGACGAGCAATTCTCCCTGGCCGATGAACTGGGTCAGTGTCACAGGCAAGCCTTCTACCTGCCGCGATGCCTCGCGAACGATCAAGGCGATGACGTCGGCGTCCGCACCGGCACGAGCGATCACATCTGCGACATCGCGAAGCGCCCGATCCTTCTCGATCAGGCGGCGGATCTCTTCACGTTCCAGATCGGTGCCGAACCATGTTCCTTCCGGCTCGGTGAGGCCGCTGCCTGGAGGAATGCGATCGGTGACGTCCGACATCGGTCGACAGCTCAGGCTCGTTGAGCCGTCAGGTATCGGAGCACAGCGCGGACGCGCCGGTGGTCGGCGCCCTCGGCAGTGATGGACAGCTTGCGGAACACCGCGGTGACATGCTTCTCCACCGCCGCGTTGCTGATGAGCAGCGCTCGTGCGATTCCTTGGTTGGACAATCCCTCCGCCATTGCGGCGAGGACCGCCCGTTCTCGAGGTGTGAGCGGCGCGAGTTCTTCTGGAACAGGGTGCGGTCGGAGCATGCGTGCGACGATCTCCGGGTCCAGGGCGCTCCCGCCCCGGGCAACCCGTATCACCGCTTCGACGAACTCGTGGATGTCGCCGACGCGCTCTTTCAAGAGGTAGCCGACGCCCTCAGGGCGGTCTCCGATCAGCTCGACGGCGAACTCCGGTTCGCAGTGCTGGGTGAGGACGACGACGCCCATCGTCGGTATGCGTTCACGCAGCTCGATCGCCGCTCGCAGCCCATCGTCGTCTCGGCGCGGCGGCATCCTGATGTCGACGACCGCGACGTCTGGTCCATGAGCAAGTGTTTCGGCGAGGAACTCGACCGCGTTGCCCGATTCTGCGACGACATTCAGTCCACCGTCGGTGAGGACACGCACGACACCTTGCCGGAAGAGAAGGTCGTCCTCCCCGACAGACACCCGCAGCGGCTGACCCTGGATGTCGACACTCATCACCTAGCCTTCCTCGAGGAACGAGTGAAGAAGCGCGCGGGACAGGTCGATTTTGGGGATGAACGCCGTGGCGCCGGCCGCGGTCGCCTCTGCCGTTGTCGTCGCGTCGCTGTCGGAGGAGACGAGAATAACCCGGATCTGCCCCGGCGTCACTGCCAGGATTCTGCTCAGTTCGAGGCCGGTTCCGTCGGGCAGGCCGATGTCGACGAGCGCGACGTCGGGTCGCGATTCTGATACTCGCTGCAACGCTTCGGTCACGCTGCCTGCCTCGGTTTCGGGCTGGTAACCCCAGGTAGAGAGCATTCTCCTCGCCAAGTCGCGAAAGCGCTCGTCGTCATCGACGATCAGGACTGTCACGGCCATGGTCCCATCGTGCGACCAACGTGATCAACTGACCGTCGGGTTTGCCGGAAATCTTCTCGGGTTTGCCGTGCTGCGGGGGCGCCGGCCTGCGGGGCACGCTGACTGCGTCACCCCATTTCGAGCCTGAGGAGCACACTGTGAGCACCATCACGGTCGGCGAAGAGAACTCCGCGCCGATCGACCTGGACCCGTCGTGACGATCCGGACCTGAAACGACGCCGACGCCATGTTCGACACGTTCACCAGCCGCTCGATCGACGTCGCGCGCGGGCAGATCTTCACGCTGATCGGGGGCGACGGCCCGCCGATCCTGCTGCTGCACGGCTACCCGCAGACGCACCTGATGTGGCACGAGGTCGTCGATCATCTCACCGGCAGCCACACGGTCGTCGTGGTCGATCTGCCCGGCTACGGTGAATCCTTCCGGCCCGGGACCGTCGACGATCACAGCACGTACTCCAAGCGAGCCATTGGGGACGACCTGGTCGAGCTGATGCGCGTGCTCGGCATTCCCACCTTCGCGGTCGCCGGGCACGACCGCGGCGGCCGGATCGCCTACCGGATGGCGCTGGATCACCCTGAGGTGATCTCCGCCGCTGGAGCCTTCGACGTCGTGCCAACCGGAGAAGTCTGGTCGCGTGCCGATGCACGGATGGCGCTGACCTACTGGCATTGGGCGTTCCTGGCACAGCCGGCGCCTCTGCCGGAGGATCTCATCAACGCGAACCCGTCCACGTTCTTCGATCACCACGTCCGCGCGCTCGGACTCGGGCGCACCGCTGGCCGCTACCCCGAAGAGCTCATGACGCAATACCGCGCTCTCCTCGATGACCCGAGCGTCGTTCACGGCATCTGCGAGGACTACCGCGCCGGCGCCGGAATCGACCGCGAACACGACGACCATGACAGAGCGCACGACCGTCAGATCCACTGCCCGCTGCTCGTTCTGTGGAGCGCGCCGGGTGCGCTGCCCAAGTTCTATGGCGACGTGCTGGACGTCTGGCGACCCTGGGCAGTAGATCTGCACGGCCGCGGCCTGGATGCCGGACACTTCCTCGTCGAGGACCAGCCCGAGCAGGTCGCGCACGACCTCCTGCAACTCCTCCTTCCGAGGCGTACGCCATGACGACGTCGGTCGCGGAGGGCTATGCCGTACTGGGCGCCGCCGATCCGGTCCTGGACCGACTGATCCAGAGGGTCGGGACCCCCGACCCGTTCGCGTTCCCCGACGGCGGACGCACGACAGGCAACAACTTCGCCGGCATGGTCCTGCACATCGTGGCGCAGCAGATCTCCATCAAGGTGGCGCTCGTCCTGTACGACCGACTCACCGTCACCCTGGGCGGTCCGCCGACACCGGTCGGTGTTCTCGGTCTCGATCTGGATCAACTGAGGGCACTGGGGATGTCGCACTCCAAGGCCGGGTATCTGCACTCCTTGGCGCACGCCGTCGTGGCCGGAGTTCTTGCCATCGACGCCCTCGAAGAAGTGAGCGATGACGAGGCCATCACTGCGCTCAGCCGCGTGAAAGGCATCGGGCCGTGGAGTGCGGAGATGTTCCTCATCCACCAACTGCGGCGACCGGACATCCTGCCGGCCGGAGATCTCGGCATCCGCACCGCGGTGCAACATGCATACGCACTGGTGGAGCTGCCGTTCATCGCCGACGTTCGCGAGCGGGGCGCCGTCTGGTCTCCCTACCGAACCCTCGCGTCCGCCCTCCTCTGGCGATCGCTCTGAGTGAGGCCGACGCAGCTGCGGTCAACTACTTCCTCGGTCATCCGTCACGCTCAGATCTGACCGCGCGCCGACATCACGGTTCCAGCGTCGCGATGGGCTTGCCCCCTCTCGACGATGTAGGTCGACAGCATCCTCCCGGTGCCAGGGCCGAGATCTGTCGCGTTGTGCGGGACTCCTGGCGGGATGAGGAAGCCGTCGCCGGCGTTCAGGATCTGGGTGGTGGCGTCTTCACGTTCCATGCGGACCCTCCCGGCGAGGGTGAATCGTTCACGGTGTTGTCCTTCGACTGACAGCTCGATCGTTTGTGTGTCAGCTCTTGAGGAACGCGAGCAGATCGGCGTTGAGCTGGTCTCCGTGGGTGTCGCTGAGCCCGTGCGGAGCGCCGGGGTAGTAGATCTCCTTCGCCCCACGGATGAGGGCGGCCGACTTGTGCGCGGAGTCTTTGACGGGGACGATCTGGTCGTCCTCCCCGTGCAACACCAGCGTGGGCACATCGAACGCCTTGAGGTCTTCGGTGAAGTCGGTCTCAGAGAACGCTTTGATGCTGGCGTAGGCGTTGCGCAAGCCGGCCTGCATGCTCCAGAGCCAGAACTGCAGAAGCACACCCTCGGAGACCGTCGAACCTTCACGATTGGCTCCATAGAACGGTCGCGCGAGGTCCTTGTAGAACTGGGAGCGGTCTTTGAGGAGGTTCGCGCGCAACTCGTCGAATGCGCTGATCGGCAGCCCTTCGGGGTTGGCGTCGGACTGCACCATGATCGGCGGAACCGCGGAGACGAGGACGGCCTTCGCTACCTTGCCCGTGCCGTGGCGTCCGATGTAGCGGGCCACTTCGCCGCCACCGGTGGAATGCCCGACCAGGGTCGCGTCGGTGACGCCGAGCGCGTCGATGACGGCAGCAAGATCGTCGGCGTACCCGTCCATGTCGTTGCGGTCGCTGGGTTGGCTGGATCGCCCGTGTCCGCGACGATCGTGCGCGATGACTCGATAGCCGTGCTGCGCAAGGAAGTGCAGCTGTCCGTCCCATGCGTCGGCACTGAGCGGCCACCCGTGCGAGAACGTGACGACAGGGCCATCACCCCAGTCCTTGTAGTAGATCTGCGCGCCGTCGTCGGTCGTGATGTAGCTCATGGTTGTTTCCTCTTCTCGGGCAGTGAGATGGTGACGCGGATCGCTGGCGCCTGTCGCGTCGGCGGCTTCGCGGATGAGGTCGAACACCCATGCGTCGGTGCGCCGCGGAGTGTGAGCCACTCCAAGCGGGTCCCGCGGTTGACTTCCTGCTGACCTCAGTGGGGTTGACTAAGAGTCTTCGCCGCTGAGGCCGGAAGCGCGCGCCGGTCAGCCGGAGAAGATTTCCGGAGAACCCTACGATCAGCGGTTCCGCGAGCCGAACCGCGAGGAGGGCCGCTGAGGGCCGCCGCGAGCGGCGTCCGGTAAGGCGGTGGCGTCTACACGGAGCGGTAGCCGCGCCACGTCGGCGGTATCATGATGACACCACGAGGAGAGGAGCCGTCATGGCCCGCACCGTGCGCCTTTCGCCAGAGGCGGAAACGAAGCTCACCGAGCTCGCCTCCCTCATGGGGCAGAGCAAGAACAGCGTCATCGAGATGGCCGTGCTCGAGCTGGACGCTCGCACGATCCGCCGCGAGCGGGTGCGCCGCGCATTCGATCGGGTCCGCGACCGTGACGCTGAGCTGCTCGACCGGCTCTCGCGGTGACGGAGTACATCGAGCCGGAAGACGTCGACGAACTCGTCGAGGATGAGGGATTCCACTACCGGGATCGCAATGGCCTGCTGTCCGCGCTGGCGTCCCCGATGCCCGTGTTCGGCGAGGAGGTCTACCCAGGGATTCATCAGAAGGCGGCCGTGCTGATCGGCGCGATCAACCACAATCATCCGCTCTTGGATGGCAACAAGCGGTTGAGCTGGTTCGTCACGGTCGCCTTCTACGACGTCAACGGTTACGACCTGCGCGCCGACGCGGAGGACGGCGACCGCTACATCCGGCTTATCGCCGGCGCGGAGCCGCTGCCTCTACACGACGTGGAGCTGTGGCTCGACAAGCACACCTTTCCCCTGGCCTGACCCGCACTTCGTGACGCTCCAGCGGTCGACGATCAGTCCGGTTCGCAGTCAGGGTAGACGACGCCATCCCATTCGGACTCGAAGGGAGCCCGGTTGACGTCGTAGACGGTCCCGTCGTCCCGGACGCAGACAGCAATGGCGCCCATCACATCGCCCGACTGCCGCGGATCGTAGCTGCCGATCAGCCATAGCTGCTGAAGCTCGTTGCGATGAACGTCGTCAGCGTCCGCCACGAGCCCGGTGCCGAACAGGTGGGCGTTTGCGCTGCTCAGCGCCGCACTCTTGTCGATTGTCGGTCCCTCCGTTCTGTGTGAGCCGAGACTCTATCGGGATCCACCGGGGCTACGACGTCGACGTGCGGCGTGCGGTGAACTCCCGCGTCATCGAGGCTTGGATGCGCCGGTCGAGTTCATCCAACTCACCGAGAGCGTCCGTTGCTGCCCAGACCCGGTCGCGCTTGCGTCCCGTGATCTCGGTGATGATGCCGGCATCCGTCAGTCGATCGATCGCGTTGTATGCGGCGGACGTGGGTGCTCCTGATGCTGTCACGATGTCCTCAGCGCTCATCACAGGGTCATCGAGCAGCGCCCCGATGACGCGTTCGGCGACGGGGCTCCGCCGACCCGGCAACTGTTTCCGCCACTCGGCGGGAAGGGCACGCAGCTCGTCCATCGAGACCCGGCTCTCGACGGAGGCCACTCGGGCCGAAAGGGCGATGATCTCGACGATCGGCGCGACATCACCGGCGCGGTAGGCAGTCAACGCGGCGAAGTAGTCATCACGAACTGCCAGCAGCCCGCTGGCAAGCGGGATCACGACATTCCGTGCAACTCCCCGACGCCGGAGCACGGCACTGATCAACGCTCTTCCGATTCGTCCGTTCCCGTCGGTGAACGGATGGATCGACTCGAACTGTGCGTGGGCGATCGCGGCTTGGACGATGACCGGGATGTCGTCACGCGATGTCCATGCCAGGAGGTCGGCGATGAGGTCCGGCACCAGATCAGGGGGAGGGGGGACGAATAGTGCGCCGCGGGGGCTATGGTCGCTGCCGCCGATCCAGTTCTGCATGTCGCGCAGCCGACCCGCGTAGCTTGCTTCTGCGGGATCGTTCACCATCAAGTCGTGATGGGCTGCGAGCAGGTCATCCAGCTGGATGCTGCCGATCTCGCCCGCGCGGCGAACAAGTCGCAGCAACGCCGCTGATGCCGCCACTATGCTCGTCGCGTTCGTATTGGCCCGGCTGCCGGCCAACGCACGTGCGAAATCCCCGACGCTTGCCGACACCCGCTCGATCTTCGACGAGGCAGCCGCCTCGGTGCGGAGCAGGAACCGTCCCAGGGCCAGCGAATGGCTTCTCGCGTCGGCGTCTGTCGATGCGATCTCCACCAACGCGCTCTCGGTGCTCGCGGCGAGGTCTGTTCTCGCCGGAGCCTCGCGCCCAGCGATGCGCGGCGGGACGGACACGTCGACGTGGCGCAGCATCCGATCTTCGCGGCTCCCGCCGCGCACCGATTGATGCCACTCCCGTCGCTCGGTTCCATGACGTGGCCAGGCGGGGGTGGCACTCGTGCCAGGAACGTCGGACCTCACTATTCCAGTTTAGGCGCCTAACACGGAATATAGCTGTCGCTACTCCAGCTTGCGCGCGCTCGTGACGTCAGCCGTGACGGGAGACGACCTCCACAGCCAACATGCGGACCTCACCCGCCTGCCAAGGCAGCATGCTCAAAACGCAGTGTTGCAGCCGCTCTTCCAGCCACTCGCCATCGCGTAGCCACTTGCGGAGGTTCGCGTCGTCGCCCCATCCCTCGTCCGGGTCGGCGTGCGTCTCCCAGGAGGACGATGATCCCTCGCACGCAGAGTCCGCGCCGCGCAGGCCGAAAGTCCTCCGCCGCGAGACGCACGAGGCATACGCTCATCGCGCCCCGGGCAATGGCGACGTTGGTTCCAGCCTGAAGGGACGTGCGCTATGGAGACAGACCTGTTCGTCCACTTCGCCGAGATCGCCGGTGTGTTCGTCGGGTTCGGTGCACTGATCAGTGTGCGCAGCGCTCCGGTGAGCGATGTGCACAGTGTTGTCTACCTGCAAGGCGTCCTCGGACTGGGAGTCTGGGTGGTTATCTCCGCCCTTATCCCTATCGCGGTCAACCAATATGGCGTCGGCGACCACTGGCTGTGGCTATCCTGCGCCGTGGTGGCCACCGCGATCTGGGCCATCTTCATGATCGTCTTCAGTCGCAGTTCGGATTCCCGACAGCTGAGCCGCAGCCGGCAACGGATCGATCGGATCTTCCCCTTCGTCGGACTGCCGCTGAACATCTGCATAGCGGGCAGCATGGTGCTCATCATCACCAATCTCTGGCCGGGCAACGACGTGGCGCTCTATGTCACGGGGCTCACCGCGGCAGTCATCTTCGCCGGTTATACCCTGCTAGCACTCGTCATGAGTCAACAGCGCAGTTCCAGTGGGGACAAGTGACAGCGACCGTGCTGCAGCGGCACGTCGTGGTCGACGGCGTCGACGCATCTATGGGAAGACGATCCTCGGCCTGCCGATGGGCGCGTGCGTGTACATCCGCGTAGCCATCCCCGACGGCCGGAACGGTCCTATCCGCGACACCTCGAAGCTGCACGCTGGCGGCAACTGGCGGTGACCCGGGCTGACCCCGACCAGGTGATCGATGCCTGGTCACGGCAACGTGTCGTCGAAGCCCCGTCGACCTGAGCGGAGGCGATCACGGTGGGGCCGACAACGGACTCTCAGTGGGCCGACCAGCTGCGTTGTGAACCGCGTGGCTCGACGTCGCTGAAGACGCGTGCCCAGATGATCTCGTGGTCAACGGGCGTGATCTCGCCAGCACGTAGGGCACGGTCGGCATTCGTGAGCATCGACGCCAGACGTCGCAGCCGTGCGCACTCTGCTCTCTCCTCCGCTGTGGCGCGAGCCCCGAAGTCGATCGCAACCAGACGACGCGTGTGACGTCGGGCTCGGGCGACATGGTGGTGCACCACGATCCATCCGGCCATGTAAAGTGCGGCACTGACGGCCGCGGCTACGGCGGGCGGGGCGACCAGGGTGAGCACCATCGCCACCACGGTGGCGCTCGGAAGGCCGACCGCGGGCCACTGGTCGCCTGTACGCAGCCAGCGTCGGGTCTCAGCGTCGGTTCCGGGCGGATGAACGATGAGCCTGTATCGAACGATCCCGTACGGCTCCCACCACACATTCACCGATCCCCATGCGCGCTCGTTCCCGCCTCGCGCTGTGATCCGGTCGACCACCCGTGCGGTGATCGTGCCGTCCGTCATGACGCTGTGCATGACCTCAGCGTCGCTCTCTGCCGCGGCGGAGGAGCCGTCCCTAACGCAAGGCATGCGGAGCGCGGCTGTTCGCTAACGCATTCCCATCGCACAGGTCTCCACGCCGGACTCCTTCGGCGCACGTTGCCGATGTGAGTCCTCATGCGGCCGGCGCGCACCAGACGGACAGCTAGGGTCATAGTTCGATCTGGGATCCCATCACGATGACACGGTCGCGGGGCAGGCTGAAGTGGTCGCTCGCGTCGGCGGTGATGTGGGAGGCGGCGAGGAACAGGCGCTTGCGCCACCGGACCATCCCGGGCAGGTCGCCCTGGCGGAGTTCGATCTTCGAGAGGAAGTACGTGGCGTGTTCGAGCTCGAGCGGCCCCTCGGACTGCTCGGGTGAGAGTCCTTGCAGGGCGCGGGGGACGTCGGGTGTCTCGGTGTACCCGAATCGGGTCGTCACGTGCAGGATGCCGTCAGTGGGATCGCCGAGGTCGTCCACCCGGAACCGGTCGTCCTCGCCGAGTCGTGGCACGGTGTCGACGTCGACGGACAGGATGATCACCCGTTCATGTCGGACGTGGTTGAATTCCACGTTCGCCCGCAGAGCGAGCGGGGTTGTCGCGCTCCCCGGATTGAGGAAGATCGCGGTGCCGGGCACTTGATCGACGAGGTCCGGGTTGGTGCGGATGTTGCGCACGAACTCGGTCAGCGACCCTTCCGCTTGGCTTCGTCGTGCGGTGATCAGTTCGCGGCCGCGCTGCCAGGTCGTCATGACTGTGTAGGCGGCCAGTCCGATGGCCAGCGGCAGCCACGCGCCGTGGATGAACTTCGTGAGATTCACGGCCACGAACAGCAGATCCACCGCCAGGAGCACGACGGCTCCGCTCCACAGGACCCAGGCCGGGGTGGTCCACCGCTGCCGAGCGAGATAGAAGAACAGGATGGTGGTGATGGTGATGGTGCCGGTGACCGCCATCCCGTACGCGAACGCGAGCGCTGCCGAACTGCGGAACGCGAAGACCAGCGTGATGACGGACACCATCAGCAGCCAGTTGATCCACGGTACATAGATCTGGCCGTGCGTCGACGAGGAGGTGTGCGTCACTCTCAGCCGGGGCAGGTACCCGAGACCGGACGCCTGCGCGGCGACGGAGAACGCCCCGGAGATGACGGCCTGGGATGCGATGACGGTGGCGGCCGTCGCGAGGATCACGAGCGCGAACTGTCCCCAGCTCGGGGCGAGCAGGAAGAACGGTGCGGAGAGGTTCGCGTGGTTCTTCAGCACGAGCGCGCCTTGCCCCAGGTAGCTCAGCGCGCATGCCGGGAAGACCAGGAGGAGCCAGGCCCGCGAGATGGGTCGGCGGCCGAAGTGGCCCATGTCGGCATAGAGAGCCTCCGCGCCGGTGACGGCGAGGACGACTGCTGCAAGGGCGAAGAATGCGATCTGGAAGTGTCCGACCAGGAAGCCGATCGCGTAGGTCGGCAGAAGGGCGAGCAGGATGCGGGGATCCTGGGTGATCCCGCCGATGCCGAGCACCGCGATCACCAGGAACCAGACCACCATGACGGGGCCGAAGAGCCGGCCTACGGCGGCGCTGCCGAACCTCTGCAGCAGGAACAGGACGAGGAGGATCGCGGCGGTGATCGGGACGACCCATTCCGCGAGGCCGGGATTGCTCACCTTGAGGCCCTCCACCGCGGAGAGAACGGAGATCGCCGGGGTGATCATGCTGTCTCCGAGGAACAGGGCCGCACCGAGTACACCCAGGGACGACAGGATCAGGAGGGTGCGTCGCCGCCCGTGAGGCGCCCACCTGCGCAGCAGCGTCAGCAGAGCCATGATGCCGCCCTCGCCGTCGTTGTCCATCCGCATCGCCAGCAGCACGTACGTGACGGTGACGATGAGCGTGACCGACCAGACGATCAGTGAGATCACGCCGTAGAGGTTCTCGGTGGTGAGCGGGACCGGGTGCGGGTCGTCCGGATTGAACACGGTCTGCAGCGTGTAGATCGGGCTCGTCCCGATGTCGCCGAACACCACGCCCAGCGCGCCCACAAACAGCGCAAGGCTGATCGGGCTTCGCGAGGTGCGGACTTCATCGATCACACGCGTCATGCTTGCCACGAGTCGAAGCGTAGAACTCCAGCGGGTTCGTGACCCCTGTCCTAACGGGATCCTTACGGCCGGCCGGGAACCGCCGCATACCCGAGAAGACGCCCCCTCGAACAGGGTCAACATGCGGGCCTCACCCGCCCGCCAGGCCCTCCCTCCTTGGGGTCCCTCCATCAGAGGCGGGGACCGCTCCCAGGGCTCGGAGCAGATTTGAGCAATCTGCCTCAAGAACCTGCATATACCGCCACGCGGTGAGCAAAGTGCCCAAAATTGCGCATCTCGAATTCAGGCGCACCCACGTCTTCGAGGAGGGCTCTCACGAATGCCGCGCAGACACTGGACACGAGGGGGCATTTTTGGCCGCATTTTGGCCGCATTCCATTCGTAGCTAGCTGTTTTCGGACGTCGCGCGTTGTCGTCGCACCCTCGAAAACCCGCGTAATTCCGCGGAAGTTGGCTTTTCGTGTCGCTATGCAGAATGCTCAAAACGTGTTCGAGTCCCTCCAGGGGCATCACTCATTCTTGCCGCCTGATCAGGTGTTCACGTTCGCGTCCGAGCTCATCGCGAGGGACGTGGCCGTCCGGAAGAGACGCTGCACGGCGTCAAGACAAGCACGTCGCGATGCGGCCCACACGCTGAACTCGGATCGGACGGCGCCCCGGCCTACGGAGTCACTGAATCGAGATGGATGGTGCAGTCTCGGACGCACGCGGCCATGTGGCCGTACCCCGTGGCGATGTGGCCGACGAGCACCAGGTCCCCTTCTGGCACGGCGCTGCCGTCGGACAGGAACACGATCAGGATCTGTTGCGACACCTGATACGCGACGTCGCCGGCGCGGTGGGCGGTGAGCAGCGCGGACTGAGAAGCATCCAGCGGCTGCGGGAGGTGCGCGACCTCGGCGACTCCCATCCGGTCGTCGAAGGTCACAGTGACGGGAAGGCGATGGGCGAACTCGCGGGCCGTCGCCGAGTCCGCGATGCGGATGACGACGGTCTCCGGCGTCTTGTCCTGGGCTGATGAGGACCAGGCGGGAACCGTCGCCAGGAGCAGGACGGCGAACAGCGAGATCAGAGCGCGTGGGGCCATGACATCCATCGAACGGCGATGCGCGCGAACGCGGGAGTCCCGGGTCTGACGTGCCCCGACAGGGCATCCCAGCCGACGGCCGGCTCGATCTACCCTCGTGCCATGGACCAACGTTCCGAAGTTCGCGAGTTCTTGATGTCGCGTCGCGCGCGCATCGAACCCGAGCAGGTCGGCCTGCCGCGTGGGGACGACCGTCGGGTGCCGGGACTGCGCAGAGGCGAGGTCGCTGCGCTTGCCGGAGTGAGCGTCGAATACTACTCGCGCCTCGAGCGCGGCGCGATCGGCGGCGCATCGGAGGCGGTGCTGGAGGGACTCGCGAAAGCGTTGCAGATGGATGCCGCGGAACGCGAGTATCTGCTGCGGCTCGCGCATCGGGATGGCGGCGCGAACACCAGACCGCGCCGCCCGGGTAAGCGCGCGGACGTCTGGCATCCCTCGTCGAGCATGCAGTGGTTCATGGACTCGATGACAACGGCGGTGGCGTTGGTCGGCAACGGCCGGACGGACCTGCTCGCCTGGAATCCCTTGGGGGCGGCGCTGATGGAGGAGCTCCTCGCGACAGCCACCACATCGCCGCCGAACTTCGCGCGGTTCATCTTCCTCGAGCCGGTCGCCCGCCGCTTCTATCCGGATTGGGATTCGATCGCCGGCATCAACGTCGCACAGCTGCGCACCGAGGCCGGACGCGATCCGCACAGCAAGGAGCTCCACGATCTCGTCGGAGAGCTCTCGACACGCAGCGACCACTTCCGCCGGCTCTGGGGCCGCCACGACGTGTGGGAGCACCAATCGGGGGTGAAGCGCTTTCACCACCACGTCGTCGGCGACCTGACCCTGCATTTCAACGGACTGGACGTCGTCGGGCAGGAGGCGATCCAGCTCACCGTCCTCGCTGCCGAGCCCGGCTCGGCCGACCATCAGGCGTTGCAGCTGCTCGGCAGCCTCGCCGTCTCCGGGGAGCCTGTTCAGTCGCACCCGGCACCCTCACGTCCCGGAGCGAACACGTGGTGACCGCTCGAGCGCACGCTCGCCTAACCTGACAAGAAGAACGCCTGGCAGTCGACCGGCGAACGGAGGCTGGCGATGACGGCGGTGGAGATCCTGGGGTGGGCCGGCACCGTCACCGCCGTCGTTCTCGGCCTGCCGCAGCTGGTCCGCCTCGCGCGAACGAGGAATGTGGAAGGGCTCTCGCTCCCGGCCTGGCAGGCGTTTCTCGCAGTCAACCTCGGATGGACTGCGCACGGCATGTCCATCGGGCAGGCGCCCCAGGTGGTCGCCAGCGCTCTGTCCTTGTGCTCCACGGTGCCGATTCTGTTCCTGTTGGCACGCCAGCTTCGTCGCAGCTTCCTCGTGGCCCTGTTGCCCGGCATCGTCCTGGCCGCGGCAATGATCCTCGTCGACCACATCTTCGGCTCGGGTGCCTACGGGGCGATCGCGATCATCCCCGCCGTGCTCGCCAACGCCGGGCAGAGCGTCGCCCTGGTCCGCGCCCACCACGTTCGGGGCGTGTCGGTGCTGTTCCTGATCTTCGCCGTGCTCAACCAGGTCATCTGGCTGATCTGGGCCATCCTCATCGCCGACCTCGGCACGATCATCGCCGCCGCCACCACGGGAAGCATCGCCCTCTTCAACCTCAGCTGGTACATCGCCCGCAGACTCGGGTTGCCTGCCATCGGCACAGCGGCCAACCCCAGCCGGCGCCCCGGCGAGCAGCGAGTCAGGTCGACCCAGCCGCGGTGATCGGCTCGCGGGTGGCCGCGGAGCCATCTGCACCCGCTATTGGACGATGACCTCCTGGCCCTGCCCGACGTCGACGATGACCCCGATATACGACGGCACGGCTGCGGCGATCGACTTCTGCAGCTCGTCGATCGGCGGGGTCGAGCCGTCGTCCGTCGTGATGTCCACGGTGGCCGTTCCGCCCGACCACTCGACCCCGTACACGCGCGCCCCCTGCTCGCCGGAGAGCCACGCAGCCGTCGCATCCTGGATCGATACCGACCAGCGCGCGAGGGCGACGGAGACGATCGAGTTCGCAGCGAGCGGGATGGTGATGATCACGGCGAGCACTCCGACGATCACGTACGCGCGGCGACGGTTCGCCACCGGCGACGACCCGGGGTCGCGGGCGTACCCGGCCAGCGTGAAGACGATGCTGCCGGCGATGATGAGCGCGATCACGTTGGAGAAGAAGAGCCACAGCGCGCCCAGCGCATCCGTCCAGAGTCCCTGCCCCGCGCACACGCCCACGACGCCGAGGGGTGGAACGAGCGAGATCGCGATCGCGACGCCCGGGAGCACCGCACTGAGGTCCTTGCGGCACATCGCGAAACCTCCCGCGAACCCGGTCGCCAGGGCCGCGACGAGATCCATGAAGCTCGGCGACGTGCGACCGACCACCTGCGAGTTCGTGGCGAGACTCTCCGGCGTCGCCACGAAGACCGAGAACGCGAGGCCCAGCACGATGACGATGATCAGCCCGGCGAGCACCCACAGGATGGAGCGCACGACGAGGCTGAGCCGTCCGGTCACGATGCCGAGCCCGATCGCGAGGATGGGGGTGCCCAGCGGCGCGATGATCATGGCGCCGATGACCGTTGCCGTCGAGTCGGTGATCACCCCGGCGATGGCGATGATCCCCGCGATCGTGAGCATGATGAGGAAGCCGCTGCGTTTGCCGGCCCGGTCGCCCGAGCCGAGATCGAGCGCCTCCGTCACCTCATCAACGGTTTGACGTTGCGTCGGCGGAATCAGAGTGTGCAGCATCTCGGAGAGCGTTGCCATGCGCACATCATCCCGGACGGTCGCCGCGGATACGAGCCGCCCACGCGGTCCGCGGGCGCCGGTCAGAGGATGTGTGCGAGCTTCTCAGGGTTGCCGATGCCGTGGATGAAGCTGATCCGGTCGTCCCCGTACTCGAGGGCGAGGACCGCAATGACCCGCCCGCGGCGACGGGCGACGACCCCCGGGGCGGCGTTGACCTCGGCGGGCGAGAATTGCAGTCCGAGCCCGCCGACCGAGGCCAGGAGCTGACGGGCGACGTTCTCCGCGCCGACGGTGACATTCTGCGGCGCCCCCGGGATGCGGCCGCCGGAATCGAAGTGCCCGCGTGCATCGGAGGCCAGCACGGCGACGAGCCCGTCGAGGTCGCCGTCCGAGGCCGCCGCTGCGAATCGCTCCGACAGACGACGGGCGGTGGCCGGGTCGACCGAGAAGCGGGCGGCTCCGTGGTCCGCGATGCGCCGGCGGGCGCGGGAGGCGGATTGCCGTGCAGCCGTGGGGGAGACTCCGAGCACGTCGGCGATCCGGTCGAAGTCGAGGTCGAAGACATCATGCAGCAGGAACGCGGTCCGCTCCGCCGGGGTGAGCTGCTCGAGCACGACCAGCAGCGCCATCCGCACCGAGTCGTCCAAGGTGACCCGGTCTTCGGGGAGCGTGCGCTCGTCGGTGACGATCGGCTCCGGCAGCCAGGGGCCCACGTACGCGCGCCGGGAGTGCTCGTGCGCCCGCAGCCGATCGATCGCGAGACGCGAGGCGACCGTCACGAGCCAGGCGCGCGGTTCGTCGAGGGGTTCGTCCCCGCGGGCGAGCAGCCGAAGGTACGTCTCCTGGGTGACGTCCTCCGCCTCGGCGACCGATCCGAGCACCCGGTAGGCGACATCGCGCACCAGTGGTCGGTACGCGGTCCAGAGGGAGGCGAATTCGGTCATGGCATCAAGACGATCCACCACGGGCGGATGTGACGCAACCCTGCGTCGCATCCTGCCTGTCACATCCGACCCCCGTCACTCGTCTTCTTAGCGTGAATGACACGTCCAAGGCCCAGACCTCGCCGCGTCCCCGTACGGCCGGGGGACCACCACGCCGACTCGTGAATGCGACCGCGCCGATCGCGAAGGCCCTCGCGGGGCGGCGCGGGGTCCCGCTGTGGGCGGTGATCCGGCACCGTGGCCGACGAAGCGGAACCGCCTACGAAACGCCGATCGCGATCGTGCCCACGAAGGATGCCTCGATCGTCATGATCGGGCTGCCGTGGGGCCGCGACACCAACTGGGCGCGCAACGTCATGGCGAGCGCCGGCGCCTCGCTGCGGTGGAAGGGGCGGGAATCGACCCTGACCCGGCCACGCATCGTCGATGCCGCGGAGGCGGGCCGCCTCGCGCGGGCACCGTTCGACCGCGTGCTCGCGCGCTTCCCCGCCGCGATCGTGCTCGAACAGCCGTAGCGGGCCATCGACGACCGACGGTCCTGCATTCTCGGACCCTGACGAGCGACGCCAATCAGCCCCACGCGCGGGGCCACACCGGACGTCGCTTACGACGCCTTTCGCTGCGTGGTCCGTTGCGGGCGGGTGCGCAGTCGCCGAGGAACCCGGAACGGCAGGATGAGGAAGACCGCCACGACCAGGTAGCCGATCACCGCGGCGACCGGGAACCAGAAGCCGACGAGGATCAGCGCGATGTAGCCGCCGAGGCCCGGCGTGAGGCGATCGGTGAGCAGCGCGATCTCGACGTCGTCCGCTTCGCTCGTCACGAGGCCCGCCGCCACCGCGTAGCGCCAGAGCGTCCAGATGAGCGTGGCGCACACGAGAAGCGTCACTCCGTAGACGGTGGATGCCACGCGCTCCGCGCCGCTCACCTCGATGAACTCTGACAGCAGCCGGGTCACGAACGGCATCAGGCAGACGAAGAACAGGAACACGAGGTTCAGGCGAAGGAAGTTCTGATCGACGCGATCGATGTACCCCGTGATCGCGTTGTGGGCCAGCCACAGCGCGCCGATCGTCGAGAAGCTCACCAGGTAGCCGAGGTATCCCGGCCACTCCTCGAGAACCGCACGCCACAGGTCATGTCGCGACGCAGCGGAATCGGGGATCGCGAGCTCGAGCACGAGCAGAGTGATCGCGATGGCGATCACGCCGTCGCTGAACGCCTCGAGCCGCCCCTTGCCCTCACCGCGATGCGAACGATGTCGCCGAGCGGGTTCCGGTGTCCCCGCGACATCGAGCTTGTCGTCCTCGCCCATGCCCTCATTATGGAGCGGCGTCGAGCCCTTCCTGGGGTGAAAGCCCGGATCGGCCGGCGCCGAGTTCGGCCGCCGGAGCGGGCGAGGCGGACCGCAGCCCGAGGCGATCACGCTCGAAACGTTCGGACGCGACATCCCCGAGGAGTGATCGCTACGCCGTCTTGGGTGGCTTCGGCGGGTTCTTGTTGACTTTGCCGTCGGTCGGGGCGGGGAGCGGTGTTCCGTCGAGGGTGATGAGCTCGGGCAGCGGGGTGTGGAGTGGCCCGGGCCAGGGCTGCGGGGCGTCGGGCGTCGGCGTGGGTGTCGGCGGCGCGGGCTGGATCACGGTCGATCCCGGAGCGGGCGGCACCGGGCGGGTCAGTGAGGCGTCGACGAGGTGGGCGAGAGAGGGAGCGTCATCCACGCGTGGGACGCCCATCGGGGGCAGCCCGAACAGATCCATGATCGTCTTCGGGATCGACGCGTGTGAATGCCATTCCGGGTCTATCCGCTGCACGACGTTGCCGCCGAACATGATGAGCGGGATGCGGGAACCGCCGATGATCTGGAATCCGTCCGGGTGCAGAGCATCCGGAGCAGTTTCGATATCGGGCGTCGGGACGGAGTCGGCGTAGCCGCCCCAGTCGTCCCAGGTGAGGATGAAGACCGTCTCCTCCCAGCCGCCGCCGTCGATCACGGCCTGCACCCGATCCCAGACCAGTCCGTGACCCTTGCTGATGTAGTCCGGCGTGCTCACCAGCGGCGGATGCTCGTCGTACCCCGCCGGCGACCAGACGTAACAGATCTCGGGGAGGGTGCCGCCCTTGGCCATCGGGATGAATTCCGCCGGGCGCAGCACGTGGCTGTTCCCGGGGGCTGAGGTCAGCGAGGTGTAGAACTTCGTTGGGTAGCCCGACTGGTCGGGGAAGGCCGCCCACGAGACCTTCGCGGAGTCGGCGAGGCTGAAGATCGACGGCAGGTTCCACACCGGATGCGGGCCGACGAACGGCGGGTTCTTCAACGTCGGCATCTGGCCGCCGATCGCGAGCATGTGCCCGGGCGTGGAGTTGGATCCCGAGCCGAAGTGGTGGTCGCTGAACACGAACTGCTTCGCCAGCCAGCTGTAGAAGGGGATGACGGTGTCGTTGTCGAGCTGCAGCCGCTCGGCCGGGTAGTCGCCCATCGCGTAGTGCACCCACGCGTTGCGGTCATGGGGCTGGTCGAAATTCGGCGGCGTGGTCAGCAGGTTGCCCGAGTTCGCGACAGCCGCTCCCCACGCCGACATCGTCGGGAAGTAGAAGTCCGGCGTCTTGTTCTCCTGGAGGAACACGATCACCCGCCGCGTCGCAGCCATCCCCGCACCCCCGGTCGTGTCGACGTCACTGCCCCCCATGCAATCACGGCGACCGCCACAGCAGAAGGGGACTGCGCACGCACGGGCGCGCGGGGGACTCGACGACGCTCACGTGACCCTCACGGCCTGATCACGAGGTCTGAATGGTTCCGACGAGGGCCGTCGCGGATCGATCGGGGTCGGCGCTCCGGCATACGATTCGATCGCTGCGGCGACGTCGAGGCAGCTCTGCTCGCAGAATCCCGCACCGATCACCTGCACCCCGATCGGCAAGCCTGCGGCGATGCCGCCGGGAACGGCGACGGCGGGAAGGCCGAGTGCATTGCACGCGCTGGTGATCGACATCAGGGCGAACGTCGCGGCGACATCGGCGAGACTGTCGCGAGCCGCGAAGGGAAGGCCTCCGTACACCGGAGCGACGACGACGCGTCCGCCATCCAAGAATTCGCCCCACGCGCGCTGCAGGCGTTGTCGTGCGACGTATGCCTCCAAGGTGACGGCCGGTGCGGGTGGTTCCGACAGCGCGAACAGCCGCTCGACGAACGTCGCCTGCTCGATGCCCCACGGCGGCTGCAGCGTCTCCATGGCAGTGGTCATATCCGATTTCAGGATGTCGAGCCAGACAGCGGCCGCCTCCTCGATGCCCGGCGGCTCCACTTCTTCGACGACGTAGCCGGCATCCGCCAGCGCCTCGCCGATCGCGGCGACAACCTGCCGGATCTCGGAGGCTGTCCCTCCGGGAGAGGGATCGGGGACGAGGGCGATGCGCACGGGTCGGCCGTCGGCGGCGGCATGCACGGGCACCGGCACCGACCATGGGTCGCGCCAGTCCGCGCCCGCCATGACCTCGAGCGCGACGCGCAGATCGGCCACACGGCGGGCGAGAGGTCCTTCCGCCAGCATCAACTGCAGACTGATCGGCTGTTCCGCCGGCACCTGCATCGCTGCGCGGGGGATGCGCCCGAGCGTCGGCTTCAACGCTGCGATCGCGCAGCACGAGGCGGGCCACCGCAGCGAGCCGCTGAGGTCACCGCCGACGCCGAGCGGGCTCATCCCCGTCGCGATGGCGGCGGCCTCGCCTCCGCTGGATCCCCCCGGTGTCACCTCGGGACTCCAAGGGTTGCGGGTGGCACCGTGCAAGGTGCTCACGGTGTGCCATCCGATGCCGAAGTCGGGACAGTTCGTGCGCGCGATCGGAATCGCGCCCGCGGCGCGGAGCCGTTCGACGTGGGGAGCATCGGCCGACGGGACGGCATCTGCGAGGGCGGGCACGCCCTGTGTGGTCGCCGAGCCGGCGAGGTCGATGTTCTCCTTGACCGTGATTCTCAATCAGGTTTGTCAAGCCGTTTCGTGAGGTTCATGGCCCTTCCTCCCAGTGGTTCTTTCGCCTGGAAGGCGCGTAGTGCCGCGGAGGGTCGGAGGCGGGAGTGCAACCCGGAGGGCGGTGGAGGAGAGAATCTCGGCGCGAAATAGGGGAGCTTGCGACCGCGTGCCGTGAATCTCGGCGGAGGCGGCAGCGCAGCCGCTTGCGCGAACGACGCCGGCCTGTATGCCGCCGAGGGCTTCCAGACGAAAGCGCGCAGCGCGCAGACCGTGCCTCCCGGAGGGCGGCGGCGACTCGGGTGTGTTGTAGCGCGCAATCGGCACCCCGACCGCCCGGGCGATGCCGAGCTCGAGGAGCGCAGCGTCCGCCGCAGACGACGCGCGGGGCGCGCACCGGCATGGCATTCATTGACATGACGGCAATTAGTGTGAATGATCGATTTACGCTCCGCCGCGGGCGCTGACCGCTTGGTCTGACGTGTCGGACGTCGCCCGTCCGCTGAGTGAAGGGCTCGTGCGCATCGATAGCCGAATTGGTCGATTTGAACACGTGGGCCGCCAGGTCCACACCGGCCCGAGTGACTGGCGGTTCCCTCCCGGGCCCGAATTTGCGCGTGAGGTTGCGCGGTGAACCCAACTTCTCGGGCGAGGGTCCATATCCTCTGGGCGATCGTGGCGATCGCGGCTGTTGTGATCGCGGTGGCGGGCGCTATCGCTGTAATGCGACCCCCACAGCCGCCCACGTCCGGCTCGCGACTGGCAACATACACGATCGTATCGGGGCAGGTGGGTCAGGTTGATCCCGCGCAGGCGGGCGTGACGTTCGGGGCCGGGCAGAGGTTGACGTCTGGACTGTCGGGGACACTGACGCAGCTATCGGTCGACCCGAAGAAGCAAATTGGCGTTGGGGACGTGATCGCGACGGTCGATCTGCAACCAGTCGTCGTCGCTGAAGGGGCGATCCCTGCGTTTCGTGACATGTCGGCTGGCACAAAGGGTCCCGACGTCGCGCAGCTGCGCGCGTTCCTCGGACTGAGCGACGGTCAGGTCTTCGACCGCTCGGTGACGCGGGCGGTCCGCTCGTGGCAGAGCCGACTGGGAGCGCCCGTCGATGGCGTCGTCCACCTGGGCGATCTCCTCTTCGTCGCACAATTGCCCGGGAAGGGCTCCGTGGCGACTGATCTTTCGGTGGGATCCGCGATCACGACCGGTACGCCGTTTCTAACGATGGCCGCGGAGAGGCCGGACGTGTCTATCAATGCTGCGTCCAACCCCACATTCGCGTCCGGGATGAAAGTATTGCTGACGCTCGCTGACGGCTCGACCATTCACGGAGTGCTATCGGGGCCAACCACCACGTCGGATGGGCAATCCGTCTTCTCGGTTGTCGATGAGTCGGGGGCGTCGGCATGTACGGAGGTCTGTGCGTCGACGCTGTCCGCTTCGACGACGACCATCATCCCCGCATCGGTTGAGGTTATCCCCGTCGCGAAGGGATTGGTGGTCCCCGACTCCGCTCTTGTCACGGGCCCATCTGGCGACGCGAATGTGCGCCTCGCGAGGGGTGGGACGTGGCCGGTCACGGTCACGGCTCGCGGACAGGGGCTGGCCCTTGTTACTGGCATCGATGCGGGAACGAGCATCCTTCTGTTCACCTCGAGCGAGTGAGCCACGCGTGATCGAGACCGTCGAGCTAAGTTTCGGCTACGGGCGTGACGCGCCCGTCGTCTCCCGTATGACCGCGTCTTTTCCACGGAGTTCGATGACGGCGCTGACGGGTAGATCGGGTTCGGGAAAGTCGACGTTGCTGTACCTGCTTGGACTGATGCTGCGCGGAACGAGCGGATCACTGATGGTGGACGGCGTCGAGATGATGGGCGCACCTGACTGGCGGTGTGCGCAGGTGCGTGCGGAGCGCATGGGCTTCGTGTTCCAAGATGCCCTTCTTGATCCGGCACGCAGCATCATCGACAACGTCCTGGAGGGCGCCCTGTTCGGTGTGGCGCAACCATCAGCCGCCGACGCTAAGCGGCTGCTGCATCAGTTCCAGGTGACCGTCGATCCCGAAAGAAGGCCCGGCCAGATCTCCGGAGGTCAAGCGCAGCGGGTGGCCCTGTGCCGTGCATTTATCACCAACCCGGAGATCGTCTTTGCTGACGAGCCCACCGGGAACCTCGATGCGGAATCAGCCGATGTTGTCTGGGCTGCGCTGCGCAGGCATGCAGACGAGGGCGGCGTGGTCATCGTAGCCACACACGACCGCGGCCGCGCGGACACGTGCGACGCGACGATTGATGTGAGTCATGCCCCTTAGCCGCACGAGAGCCATCACCGAAGCGATCGGCAGTGCGAGAGCCCGTCGGTCTACAACCATCGTCATAGCGCTGATCGCCGCGGCGATGATGTTCACGACCTTTCTAACGGCCGGGCAAGGCGCAGCGGCGGAAGCGCAACTACTGAACCGCATCGACGAGGCCGGACCAAGACTGCTCACGGTGACGATTACCGAACCCGATCCCGGTCTCGCCGCCGATGCCATCGCCCGCGTCACGGCTATCCACGAGGCGGAATGGGTGCTCGCGCTCGGGCCGGCCACAGACGTGCACAATGCATCTTCCGATGGCGGGCGCGCCAACGTCGCCGCGCGTGCAGTGCTCACCCCGCTCCCATCACTGGTGCGCGTCTCCCCGGGAAGGACACCGCAGGCAGGGGAGGCGATCATCAGCGCACGCGCGCAGTCAGCTCTGCAATTCGGCCAGCCATCCGGGGCCATTCGCGATGGCGGCACGGTCAGGCCTGTGGTCGGCCGGTACAGCGCGTCCGGTGTGCTCGGAGATCTCGATCGCCTCGTGCTCATTGAGCCGACCGATCAGACTCAGGTCCGCGCAACGCTGCTCTACGTTCTCGCGGACTCCACGGCCGATGTCGGCGTGGTCTCCCGACAAATCAGGGCGGTCGCCGGTGTTCAGTCCGACCATCTGCAGATTCAGACGTCGGACGACCTCATCAATCTCGGAAAGATCGTCAGCGGCTCCGTCGGAAGCCTCGGTCGTCAGCTTGCGGCGGGCGCGATCGGGGCGGGAATGGTCCTCGTTTCCCTGACGATGATCCTTGCTCTCAACGCGAGACGCCGGGACATCGGGCGCCGACGAGCCCTGGGAGCGTCCCGGAGTGCAATCGTCGCGCTCACCGTCCTCGAGGCATCGGTGCCCGTGATCGGCGGCGCCGTTCTCGGAAGCGTCTTGGGGATTCCGCTCGTGGCCATGCTGGCCGGATCACTGCCGCCGTGGTCGTTCATCGCCGGGGCGGCGGTGCTCATCGTGATCGCGGGGCTCGTTGCCGCCGTTCCCCCCGCAGCGATCGCAGCCCGGCAAGATCCGGTCCGCGTCCTACGGGTTCCCTAATGGCGGCAGTACCGACAGGCAACCGCAGTCCCAGGCCACATAGGGCGGCTGCCGCGTCCAACAAGCGCCGGGCACGTCCGCAAGAATCCTGAGAACTTCGAGTCACCCGGGGAGAACAGTGAACCGAACACTTAACGCCGCCAGCCTGCTCATTGTTGCACTGGTCATCCTCTGCGGGTGTGCCGCAACGGCAACGCCTTCCGCTCACGCATCCCCCGCGGGCGCCACCTCGACACCATTCAACGGAACCCCAGCAGAACACAACATCCTCGTCCGCGCGTGCATGCGGGACGCGGGATTCAAGACTGTCGAGACGCCCACCGACGAGACCGGATTCGCTGTCGACTCCACAGGACACACGTCGCAGGAGGTGATGGACAACCTCCAGAAATGCGAGGAGAAGGTCGGGTCACCGAAAATGACTGCGCTCTCCGACACCGAGCTGAAGGCCCGCTACAACGTCCGGATCACGCAGTGGAATTGCCTAATCCGGAAGGGCCTCGTCCACGGAACTGCTCCAAGCTTCGACGTCTTCGTCGACGGATACCAACGCAGCGAGCAGCAGACCCTGTGGGAGCCAACAGCGACCGCCGCGACGACGGACAGCGCAGGACACCCGGTAAGCCCTTCCAGCGTGTGTCCTCGCCCGGGGTCGACATGGTGACTAGTCATCTGATCAGTTCAAAGCCGCAATACTCTCCCGTCAAACATATATTCGGAATGCCAGTTAGCCCAAAAGCTTGCGAAAATGCTTGCGGCTGACCTCATTCACGTTGTACGTTGTGCTCAACAATATCTCCTCGAGCTTGACGAAAGGACGTTAATGCGAAAGGTATTTACACGGAGGAGTGGTCTCGCCACTCTCGGCGCGTGCGCGGCGGCAATCGCACTGGCGGTCGCTGTTCCAATGGCAGCAGAGGCGAGTACCTCCGCATCCGGTACCCGTGGCTGCGGGGCACAATATGGATACCTGACCACCACCGGGAATACGTACGTCGACAACCAGCCACCTGGAAGCGTCCTGGTCTTCCACCACGGCGCGTCTGGCACCTTCCAGGACGAGGCGGCGTACTCGAATGGCGTCGGCAAGACGGGTGGCGGATACTGGAACGGAAGCGTGGGTGGGACGAGCATCAATTCGGTCCCCTCGTGCCAGTCATTCGGGTAGTTCTCGGATTCGATTAGTCCAGTTTGAACGCGCTCCTCTTGGGGGGCGCGTTCAAACTGGTCGCGACAGAACTGCGGACTCACCGTTGCGTGGACTCCGTCACTTGATCGAACTATTGAGTCTGATATCCATCCCGAAAACCCAGTTGATCCCATTCCCGGCAGTAGCCCCAGTCGGAGTCTCGCTGTGGTTTCAATTCCGGACATCTTAGAAGTTATGTACACCGAACAACCGGCGGGCAACATGCTTCCCTTCAGCAATTGGTCGCCGAGCTGGCACCCGGGCTGATTGACACGCCAGGCGGCGGCCCCGCCACCGCTGCGGTGTTCTCACGGTCTGCTCCCATCCGGGCCGCGTCGGCGACGAGGCAGCTTTCGCCGCGTTGGCGGGAGTTGCCCCCAACGCCGGTGTCGAGCGGCAACACCGTGCGACATCGGCTGAACCGGCGCGGAGACCGCCGCGGTCATGTGATCGCTGGGGTTTGGAAGGTTGTTCCGTCGCGGAGGATCGCCCAGATGACGTTGATCCGACGTCGTGCGAGAGCGATGAGTGCTTGCTTGTGAGACTTGCCTTCGCGTCGTTTTCTGTCGTAGAACTCCCGGGACACGGGGCAGGCCCTGGCGGCGATGAATGCCGACAGGTAGCACGCGTTCAGCAGTCGCCGGTCATAGCGTCGCGGCCGGTGATGGTTGCCAGAGACCTTGCCTGAGTCGCGCGGGACGGGTGCAAGGCCCGCGAAGCTGGCGAGCCGGTCCGGGGTCCCAAAGTAGGTGAGGTCCGTCCCGGTTGCGGCAAGGAAATCTGCGGCCAGGCGGGTCCCGAACCCTGGGATGGTCATCAGCGGCCCGGCGAGGGGATTCTTCTGAAGAACCTCGACGATCTCAGCTTCGACTTCTAACACCTCGCCCCGGATCCGGAGAAGGTCACGAGCGATCCGCGCGACCAGGCGTGCTGCGGCTGCCTCGCCGGTCACGGTGGTGTGCTGCTGCGCAGCTGCCTGGACAGCGGTCGCCGCGACGGCCGCGGACTTCGTGCAGTAGTGGTTCTTCAACCACGTAGCCAGACGCCGTTCGCCCATCCGGCGGATCGCCCCAGGAGTCTGATACTTGGTCAGCAGAAGCAGCGGCCCCTTCGTGGTCGCATAGTTGAACGCGTCCTCGAGCGTCGGGAAGTAATGCAACAGGAGCGCGCGCAGACGGTTCACCGTGCGGGTCCGGTCATGAACAAGATCCTCCCGTCGCGCAGACAACAGCCGCAGCTCGGCGGAAATCTCATCAACCGGGCGCATCAGGTTCACGTCCCGACGGATACGCGCCTGATCAGCAATGACCACGGCGTCCTTGGCATCCGTCTTCGCCTCGCCCCGATAGGTATGAGCGGCGTGATAGGCGGCGCGACCCGGGATGTAATGCAGCGGCTGACGGTGTTCCGCGAGCACGGCCTGCAGCAGACCCGACCCGCCGTGGTTCAGATCGGTCGCCCATGCGACATCGATCCGGCCGGGAAGACCCGCGATGTCACCGAGCAAGGTGAGGATCTCGGGTTCTCGGTTCGCGAACCTGCGGGACAGGAGCTTGTTCCCGTCAGCGTCGATCACAACGCAATGATGATGAGTCTTGCCGGCATCGATCCCGGCCCACAGCTGCGGCACGCAGACGTCCTCTCCTTCGGGGGTGGGGGTGTGCACCATCAACGACCATGCCGGCATGTCCTTACGGGGCGACTGTTCGCGTTTCTCAATGAGCGGTCCTGCCGTTGCGGGGTCCCGGGTGGCTAATCACGGCATGCCATCGGTTGGCGGAAGGCACGAAACCATGCCCGGAACCCCTGGCGCGTTCCGAAGCATACGAGCGCCCCGGATCCACGCCATTCACAGTAAGGAACGGCACGCCGTGCAACGGCCCCAGCGGGGCCCCTTCTGCGACCGCACGATCGGCCCTGCCGGCCGCATCCCTCGCGTGATCGGCGAGGACCACCGTGATGGCGTTGACGTCCCCGTTCACGGCGGAGATGCGGTCGAGATGGGCATCGATGACGTCGCGCGACGAGAACTCCCGTGTTCGGATGCCGGCCGCCAGCTCGGCTGCGCTCAGACGCCAGAGCCGACTCGTCGAGTCGGTCATCGTTCGCCCTTCGTCGTGGCGAACGCAACGTCGGCGAGCGCCGCACCGGATGCGATCATGTCGACGAACGTCCGCACGAAGCGTGCCGCGGCTGCTCCGTCGACGATGTCGTGGTCGAGAGAGACCGTCACACACAGGTGCTCGCGATCTCGCAGCTCGCCGTCGACCAGCTCGAGCCGCCTCGCGATACCGCCCAGTGTCACCTCGACACTCGTCGCGCTCGGGGCGAACCCCCACCCGGGCACGCCGGCGCTGCCTGCCCCGACATTCGAGATCGCGATGACACCCGCCTCGGCGAGGAAGCGGGGATTCCGCGCGAGATACCGCACGGCGGGTCTGTACACGGCCACCGGCAGATGCCGCAGACCTCGCGGAGCCGGGGCATCCTGAGCCTGCCCGGCGCGCAGCCGGGCGCTGAGCTCGCGCACCGATGTCCGGTCGGCCCCGTGCAGGGTCAGGAATCCGACCGTCGGTTCACCGCCCTGCATCCGTTCGAGATAGCAGACCACATTGATGTCGTCGAAAAGCACCAGCTTGCGACCGTGCCGTGCGGAGTTCAGCGCTGGATGCTGCGCGACCGCGCGCGCCAGACACGCCGCGGTGTACGCGGTGAGGGAGATCGATTCGCCGGTGTCGCGGCGATGCTCGCGGATCATCCGCCGTGGCTCGGTCACGTCCGCCTCAGTGAAGGCCAGGATGAGCCGGCGCTTGTTCGCCACGCGCATCAAGGCTGACATCACGCGGCGGCTGCGGGGCAGCGGGACGATCCGATATCTCGCTGCGCGGGTTCCGGTTTTCACGGCACAGTCGCCCTCTTCCCCATGGAGGGCGCTGCGGGTGCAGCGGCAACGGGGATCGCGCGTGCGGTGCGGAAGAGCGCGCGACTGAGCAGGATCAGCCACACCACCGTCGGAATCAGCGAGAGCATCGCGATCAGCACGCCGATCTGGCCCAGGTTGGCGGGGACGAGCATCGAGATGCCGGTGATGATTCCGACGACGCCGGGGAGCACGCCGAAGACGCGATATCGGACCATGGCGACGGAGAAGATCAGCGTGCTGGCGGCGCCGAGGAGGTAGCTCAGACCGAACGAACCGCCGTTGTAGAGCGTGAGCAGCATCTGGCCAGAGGCCACCAGCGCGGCCCGTTGTGTCGCCGTGGCGGCGGATGCGTGCTGGTTGCTCAGCAGCCACATCGAGAACGTCGCCTCGCGCGAGAAAAGGAACAACGCCACGCTGAACAGGCCGAGGACCAGTGCGACGAGCGCTGAGGTCGCGGACACTCGCCGGAGCACAATGAACAGCGCAAGGTAGAACGGGATCATCACGAGGTAGTCGATCGTCAGGAGAAGGTCGAGGTCGAGCAGACCGAGCAGCGGATTGCGCTGGAAGAGGTCGAAGTACTCCAGGACCGTCTGCGGGGGCGGGATGAGGATGAACACCAGCGCCTGGATCGGGATCATGATCACGACGACCACCGCCGCGACGGCGCCGATTCTGAGCAGGGGCCGCCAGTGCGCGTCCACGACGGCGGACGGTTCGACGCGTTCCCGCGCTGCGGCATCCATGAATGCCCCCGATCTGAGCGATGGCCCGGCCTTCGCCTTCGAGCACCGATTCAAGTCGGCCCGCCCCGTCTGCCCCAGGGTCGAAGGTCCTGAATGGTCGTCCTGTACAACGGGTTGCTCTGTCATGCAACCCCGTCTCGCCCGTCCGGGCGACGTGTTAGGCCGGATGGTATGCACGGAGACGCGTTCGTACTGGTCGGCGGACCCCGCGACGGACAACTCGTCGATGAGGCGCCGTCGGGATATCGGGCTGCCGGAGACGTGGGAGCGGCCGTGAGGCTGTTCGAGGGCTTCGAGGCCGAGCCCGCGGTCTGGGTGGGAGCAGGCGACCCTGCATCTGCGGACCCCCGGCCTCGCTGAGGGGCGGAGACGCGATGCGAGGCAAGTTGCATCATGTGCCAGGCCGGCGAAAGACTCTGTAGCACAGGGCCATTCTCACGTCGAAGGATGGGCCGGGGAGGCGAATGATGAGCGAACCACAGTTCGAGAGGCTCACCGAGCGCGAGGAGGAGATCCGCGCCGAACTCGGTCAGGTGGTGGCCACCGACGTGGCGCGCCGGGACGAGCTGAACGGACAGTTGACCACGATCATCGCCGCCAGGGCGATCATCGAGGCCATCCGGGACTCACGGCCGTAACCGCGGGCCTCAGCCGCGACGACCGGCGTCCTCGACGATCTCTCGGGCGTGCTCCGAGAGGAGCCGCCCCGAGCTGCGCGCCTGCTCGCGAAGCCGGCGGAAGGCCTCGTCCATGTCGACGGTGTCGCGGTACGAGATGATGCCCTTCGCCTGCTCGATGATGACGCGGCTGTCCAGGGCGCGTTGCAACTGGGCGCGCGCGACGTCGGACTCGCGGAGGACACGTTCATGGAGGATCCCGATCGTTGCGATGTCGGCCAGCGCCTGTGCCGCGACCGCGTCGTCGGCGTTGAGGGGGCCGGGCTTGTCGCTGAAGAGATTGAGCGATCCGATGACCTGCTGGCGGAGGCGGAGCGGGATGGCGTGCATCGACTGGTAGCCGAACTCGGCCGCGTCCGTCGCGAAGGTCGGCCATCGGGCGTAGGTCGCCGCGATGTCGTCGACGGTGACGACGCGGCCGGTGCGGTAGGCGTCGACGCACGGTCCCTCATTCGAGGTGAGCTGCATGAGGCTGATCAGCCGGCTGCGCTCACTCGTGGATGCCACGACCTCGAGCTGGTCGTTCTCGTTGGGGAGCAGAATCCCGGCGTCAACGGCGTCGAGGGTGCTGACGCAGCGATTGACGAGCCGGTAGAGCAGGTCGACGATGTCATAACCGGCGACAAGGGTATCGGCGAGTTCCACGAAGGTCTCGACGAGCTCCCGTTCCCGCTCCCGCGCCGCCATGATGCCAATGTACGCCTGCCGAGCGATCATTCGGCGAAGTCCAGGCGGCGAGCGACGACGTCCGCAGCGACGTCCGCGACCGAGGTCTCCATGGCGAAGGCATGGGCGCGCAGCACGAGCAGTGCGTCGTCCGCGGGGATGCGCAGCTGGGCGATCACCATCCCGGTCGCCTGATGCACGATCCTCCTCGATGAGGGGTCGTTCACCACGTCCTCGCCCCGGTGGTCCATGGCGTGTCTCAGGACGACGACGGCCGTCTCGTCCGCCATCGTGGTCGCCGTGGCGACGTCGGTGGCCGACATGGCATCGGGCAGAGGGGAATACAGATCCACCGCGCCGATGCTCAAGCGCCCGACCGACAGGGGGAAGGCGTAGGCGCTGAGGATCTCGTGCGATGCGATGGCTTCATGGATGACGGGCCACGACGCCGTCAAGGGCTTCCGCAGATCCGGCATGAGCACAGGTGATCCGGACGCCTTCGCCTGCCAGCAGGGCCCTTCGCCATAGTCGAGCTGCAGCCGATCGAGCGTGGCCGCCAGCGGATCGCTCCAGCACAGGGTCTCGAGCTCGAACGGGGGTCCGAGTGTCGAGATCGCAGCGTGCTGCACCGGGAGCGCGGAGACGAACTGCGCGCACAGCTGCGCGGCGCCGTGTGTGCCGAGCGAGTGCATCATTCTCCTTACCGAGGGACAGGGCCCGCTGACTATTCGCGCCTTGCCCTCACCCTACGCCCGGCGTCTCGTCCTCCCCGGGCTAGACGGACTGTCGAACCTGCAGCATCGGGCATTCGAACGGGTCGCGTTCGCCGAGACCGACGCGATTGATGTAGCGGACGACGATGCCGTACGACTGCCACAACCCGGTCCGCGTGTACGTGAGACCCTGATCGCTGCAGTACCGCTCGATGATCGCCGATGCACGGCGAAGGTGAGGCCGCGGCATGGAGGGGAACAGGTGGTGCTCGATCTGGTAGTTCAGCCCGCCCATCACGGTGTCAAGGATGCGGGAACCGCGGACGTTCCGACTCATCAGCACCTGTCGCCGCAAGAAGTCGACCTTCACGTCGGCGGGGACGATCGGCATGCCCTTGTGATTGGGTGCGAACACCATGCCCATGTAGACGCCGAACAGTCCGAGTTGCACACCCAGGAACGCGAAGGCGATCCCGGGCGAGAGCACGAGGAACACCAGGACGGGGAAGGCGATCAGCCGCACCGCGAGGAATGCGATCTCCACCCAGCGGCGCCGCAGCGGCTCCCGCGACAGGACACGATGGACGCTCGACGCATGCAGCGAGAGACCCTCGAGCAGCAGGATCGGGAAGAAGAACACTCCCTGATGAGCCATCGCCCAGCCGAGCACGCCCTTGCGGGCCGCGCGCCGCGCGTCGGCCTGATCGGCCGTGAAGGAGATCACCGGGAGCTCGATGTCGGGGTCTGCGCCGATCTTGTTCGGGTTCGCATGGTGTCGAGTGTGCTTGTGCTGCCACCAGCCGTAGCTCATCCCCACGATGAGGTTGCCGATCACGAGGCTCGTCCAGTCGTTCCACCGACCCGAGCGGAAGATCTGGCGATGCGCCGCGTCGTGACCGAGCATCGCGACCTGGGTGAACAGGATCGCGAGACCGGCCGCCGTGAACAGCTGCCACCAGGTATCGCCGAGCACGATGAACAGCAGCAGGGCCGCGGCGACCACGACCGGTACTGCGACGAGCTTCGTCCAGTAGTACCCGTACCGGCGCCGCATCAGACCGCTGCCGACGACGACGCGCGACAGCTCGGTGTACGCGTTGGTCGCCGTCCCGCGGGTCGCCCGAATGGGTGACGAGCTGGAGCGAGCCGGGATGATTCCCGTCATTTCGAACCCTGCCGATCGACAAGCGCGCACCTCGTGCGTCGCGCGAATGGCGGGGTCCAGGGCATCCGCCCTCAGTCTACGCGCGCGTCGTCACGGCGCGGCGGTCTCACCCAGAACACCGGCGTCCTCAGATCGACCGTCGGGTTCGGGGTCGTCCAGACTCCGGCGCGCCCTCAGCTCACGGCTTTGATCGGCTGAACGAGATCGGCAGCCAGAGCCGTGAACTGCTCCGCGACAGCGGGCCATCCGATCGCGGCACCGGGCGCGCGCGCCGGACGTCCCGCTCGCACCCCGGGGGCACTCAACAGTGACTCGATGGCATCCGCGATCCGGCCGGGGTCCGCGTCGTCCACAAGCACTCCACCCCCGCGGGCGAGCAGTTCGACCGCGTGAGGGAATCGCGTGGCGATCACGGGGCGGCCCGCAGCGAGAGCCTCGAGGAGCACCGCGGATGTCGTCTGCTCCGGTGAGTCGTAGGCCAGCAGCACGACGTCGGCCGCCGCGACGGCCTCGGCGAGCTCAGTCCCATCACGGTAGCTTCCGTCGACCTCGACGAGATCGCCGACGCCCGATTCCCCGGCGAGGGCGAGCAGGGATCGCCGGTACCGCTGACCGTTCTCCATGACGATCTTCGGATACATCGCACCGAGGACCCGATAGGCGGGCGCCGCGCCCCGCCGCTTCAGCTCCGCGATCGCCTGGATGCCGGCTTCGACACCCTTGCCCGGCCCGAGCAGGCCCCACGTCAGGACGGTCGGGGAGTGATCCGGAACAGGTGCGGAGGATGCTGCGAGTGCCCAGTCATCCACTCCGCGCGGGATCACCCGGAGACGCGAGAGCTCGACACCGTACTTGTTGCGAAGCAGGCGCGCACCGGGCCTCGTCATCGCCACGACCACGTCGGCCCGCTGGGCGATCGCCTTCGTGACAGCACGCTGTTGCAGCGTCGGCTCGGCAAGGATCGTGTGCATCACCACGATGACGGGGGGCTCGATACGGTCGATCAGGTCGATGACCTCGTCGCCGTCGGTGCCCCCGTACATCCCGAACTCGTGCTGCACGATGACCACATCGCATTGGTTGAGCTCGACAGCGGCCCTGTGCCGTCTCTCCGGCTCGTCGGGGCGCAGGACGCCCGCGATCCGCTGGCGGAGGCCTGGCATCGACGGCCCCGCCGGGGCGCCGTCGTCCACGCGGACGATGACCGACTCATCACCCGGATGCGTTGAGATCTCGCCGACCAGGGCGGCGGTGAAGCTTGCGACTCCGCACTTCGTGGGGGGGAACGTGCTGACGAACCCATACCGTGTCATCGGACACGCCCTTCCTCTCAGGCGCATGCGCCGAGGGCGAGACGTCTGCCGGATGGCACCCCCCGCGGAACCGTGACTCACGATCCGGTCAGCGGCCGCTGGATCGAGCATCCAGTCACCGCTGTTGGTCTCATGCTACGCGAGTTGCGTCCTCGGGCCGATTGTCGATGCGGTTACTCGAACGACGCGAGACTTGCGAGTAGCGAGACATCGACGCCGCCCTCGGGCAGATCAGCGCACTTCCGCTGAAGCCCTCCGTCCGGCCTGACGCAGCAGCATCTCGAGCACCACGCCGGTCGTGGCGGCCATGGCCGCGGCCATGACGGCGCCCGCCATCACCCCGATGAGCACCGCGGTCGCCGCATCCTGCCCCTCCTGCCACAGCGGGGTCGCGATGGCGAGGAACAGGCCGAGGGCGACGAGCCACGCGGCGGCGGTACCTGCGATCCACCAGCCCGCGCGCCTCACGTGATGGCGCAGCTCGAACCATTGCGCCGTGCCGATCGACAGCAGGATGACGGCCACCGCACCCGTGAGCAGCATCGCCTGTGCGGACGACTCCCACTCGATCCACATCGGCTCCAGGGTGGAGGGGACGAAGCCCGCGCCGTACGCGACGAGGGCTCCCGCGACTGTGAGGAGGATCCAGGCGGTCCGCCTCAGCCGGGGGAGTCGTCGGCGGAGCACGGCGGCCTGCCCCGCTCCCAGCACGGCGCCTTCCAGCGCGCCGGCGGCGAGGAGAAGGGGGACGAAAGCCGGCGAATCCCCGGCCAGGACTCCGACGGTGGCGGGAGCGACGAATCCGACGGCCTCCGCGATCGTCACCACGGCGATCCACCGGAGGAGCCAGCGGCTGTCCCATCGCGGGGCGGGGTGCTCCGTCGCGACGGCGGTCCCCGCATCCTCACCCGTCTGCGCGAGTTCCTCGGTCGACATGCCCCGATCGTCCTGCGCGAGCACCGCGCATCACGGGTCGAAGGTCCCGCACGCCTCCCCGGCGCACAGCAGAGGCCGCACCGTGCATCAGCAGCGGCGCGGCCTCGGGCGCGTGCTCCGGACTCAGCTGGCCGGAGGTGCCGGGACGGCGGAGCCGTAGGCGACGGTGAAGCCGTCGGTGTCGCCATCCGGGTTCGACGGCGTCGAGACCTGCACGCGGTTCTGCACCATGACGCCGCTGTCCCCGGTCGTCAGGCCCGGGTTCCTGCCGTTGACCGTGCCCGGGTCGAACGTCGACGTGCCGTAGTGGGCGAGCGGTGCGACCTTGCCGCCGACCTGCGGTGCTTCCTCGATCCACTCGGCCGACGTCTGCGGCCCCGTGTAGTTCTGGACCGTCGAGAACGACGTGCCGGTCGTCGTGTCGGTGAGCGTGATGGTCCACGACGTGCCCGATCCCTTGGTGATGGATGCGGTCATGACATCGCCCGGGTGGACGGTCATCGACGGGATGACCGTCTCGGCGGTGGGGAGGATCTCCCACCACGCCCGGTAGGTGGCACGCCCGTGCGAGTTGTCCGACTCGGTGCCCGTCTGGATGAGGCTCGAGTTGTTGAACCCGTCGATGCCGATCCAGTTCGACGAGTAGGTCGCGGTCTTGGTCGACCCGGCGGCCGGCACGGTCCACGTGCCGGTGATGCTGTTGTACGGCGCACCCGAGGTGATGGCGTAGCCCGACCAGTTGGAGGACGACCAGGCGGCCGATGTCGTCGTCGCCCCGTGGTTGGGTATCCGTGGCTTATGGAAGATCGCCTCCGCACCGGATGCGGTGGGCCCGAGCAGCGCTGCCGCCACCAATCCCACCGAAGATACCGTCGCCACCATCCTGCGCCAGACCATAGCCCACCTCATCTCAGTGCGTCGCCCGCGCCGATACGGGCGATGGAGGACGCAAGTCTAGGGTGGGCACAGCGGCCCCTGGGGATGCATCCAGCAGAACCATAGGATGGCGCCGCACGGGCGTAATCTGAGGGTGTGTCCCAGGTCGTGCCGACATACACGGCGGCGCAGGTGCGCGCGGCCGAGGCACCGCTGCTCGATGCCGGGGTGCCGCTGATGCGGCGCGCGGCAGCGGCGCTCGCATCCATCGTCGCCGAGGTGGCCCCCGCGCGACTGCTCGTGCTCGCGGGCGCGGGCGACAACGGCGGCGACGCCCTCTTCGCGGCGGCGGATGCGGCATCCCGCGGCGTGCAGGTCGACGTCCTGCGCACGTCGGACCGCGTGCACGAGGCCGCGCTCGCAGCGGCGCTCGCGGCGGGTGCACGGGAGATCGAGACAGTGGATGCGGGGCACGACCTCGTGCTCGACGGCATCCTCGGCATCGGCGCCCGCGGCGGGCTCCGCGGACGGGCCCGCGAGGTCGTCGCATCCCTCCTGCCCGCGTCGCCCCGCGTGATCGCGGTGGATCTGCCGAGCGGCCTCGACCCCGACGACGGGAGCTCCGACGGGGTCGTGCTGCCGGCCGAGACGACCGTGACCTTCGGCGCCGCGAAGTCCGGTCTGGCCCGGGGGAGCGGTCCGCAGCTCGCCGGGCGCATCGTGCTCGTGGAGCTCGGCCTCGAGCTGCGCGACCCCGTGGGGTCGGTCGACGTCGCAGAGATCCGGTGAGGGGCACTGGCGGTACCCGTATCAGCCGCCCCTGGAACAACCGCTGAAGCCGCAGTGGAATGGTGGGGACACAGCGGCGGAAGGAGCCATACATGCACACCAGAAGGCTGGGTCAAGGACTCGAGGTGTCGGCCATCGGCCTCGGCGCCATGGGGATGTCCATGAGCTACGGACCGAACCCCGGCGATCGCGGCGACATGATCGGCGTGCTGCGCTACGCGGTCGACCAGGGGGTCACGTTCATCGACACCGCGGAGGTCTACGGCCCGTATGAGAACGAGCGGCTGGTCGGCGAGGCGATCGCTCCCATCCGCGACCAGGTGGTGGTCGCGACCAAGTTCGGCTGGAACATCGTCGACGGACGGATGCAGGGCACCGACTCGCGGCCCGAGCAGATCCGCCGCGTCGCCGACGCATCCCTTGCGAGGCTCGGGGTCGATCGAATCGACCTCTTTTACCAGCACCGCGTCGACCCGGCTGTGCCGATCGAGGACGTCGCCGGCACGGTCGGGGAGCTCGTGGCGGAGGGGAAGGTCGCGCACTTCGGCCTGTCCGAGGCCGCGGCGGACACCATCCGCCGCGCCCACGCCGTCTTCCCGATGACCGCCGTGCAGAGCGAGTACTCGCTGTGGACGCGCGACCCGGAGGCCGAGGTCCTGCCCACGCTCGCCGAGCTCGGTATCGGATTCGTACCGTTCAGCCCGCTCGGCAAGGGCTTCTTCACCGGCACGGTGTCGGCCGACACGGCCTTCGCACCCGGCGAGATCCGCGCCCGTGTCCCGCGCTTCGAGGCCGACAACCTCGCCGCCAACCAGGCCCTGATCGACCACGTTCGGGCGCTCGCGGAGACACGTGGCGGAACGCCCGCTCAGGTCGCTCTGGCGTGGCTGCTGGCGCAGCATCCCCTCATCGTCCCGATCCCCGGCACGCGCCGCCGCGAGCGCATCGACGAGAACGCGGGAGCGACGAACCTCGCGCTGTCGGCCGACGACATCGCCGACCTCGACCGGCTGGTCGAGCGATTCGGCATCGCGGGCGACCGCTACGACGAATCCGGGATGCGGATGGTCGGCCTCTGACGGGCGGCCGAGATCCGGCGAGGGGCACGGTTTACGCTGGCCGCATGAGCGACTACCAGGTGCTGCAGATGGGCGGTCTCGACCAGTGGCGCAGCCACTACGGCGGATTCCGCCCGCAGAGTTCGCGCGAGGGCCGACGGGTCGTCGACCACGACCTCGAGATGACGTACATCGGCATGACGGCCAACTCCTTCGAGCCGGGTGAGCAGGCCGGGTACTGGCACACGCACACGCGGGTCGAGGAGCTCTACGTCTTCCTCGATGGCTACGGCCAGATGGGACTCGACGACGTGGTGGTGGATGTGGGGCCCGGAACCGTCGTCCGTGTGGGTGCCGGTGTCTGGCGCACGTGGCGGGCGATGCCCGACACGCCGGAGCAGCTGCGGTGGCTGTGCATCCGCGCGGGTGGCTATGAGCTGCCGCACCTGCCCGACGACTCGACGCGCGACGAGGAGCGCCCCTCGCCCTGGACCGACTGACGGGTCAGCCGACCCGCAGTTCTTGCGGCTCGACCACGACGTCGACGAGGGCGCCGTTGCGCCACACCGTCATCTCCATGCGGCGCCCGATCGCGTCCTCGATCATGCGCCGCTGAAGCCCCGTCGGGTCGAAGACCGGTGTGCCGTCGATGGACAGCACGATGTCGCCCGGCCGGGCGCCGGCCTCCGCCGCGGGGCTTCCCGTGACGACCGAAACGATCTGCAGCCCGTTCGGCGAGCCGACCTTCACCGCGGCCTCGGGGCTCAGCGCCGCCTTCGCGCCGGCCACCCCCAGCCAGGCCCGCCGCACGCGGCCGGTCGTGCGGAGTGCGTCGATGATGGCGCGGGTCGTGTCGTTGATGGGCACCGCGAGCCCCAGTCCGACGCCTGCGACGGCCGTGTTGACGCCGATCATGCGGCCCGAGCTGTCGGCGAGCACGCCGCCGCTGTTGCCGGGATTCAGGGCGGCATCGGTCTGGATGACCTCGTCGATCACGCGACCCGAGCTCGTCGGCAGTGACCGGCCGAGCGCGGAGACGATCCCGGCCGTGACGCTCCCGGCGAGGCCGCGCGGGTTCCCGAGAGCCACGACGAGCTGGCCGACCTTCAGCCGTGCCGCATCGCCGAGGGTGACCGGATGCGGCGTGCCGCCCCGCGCCCGCAGGACTGCGAGGTCGGACAGCACATCGGCGCCGATGATGTCGGCGGGCGTCGTCGTCCCGTCGGAGAAGGCGAGCTCCACCTCGAGGGCGCCGGCGACGACGTGCGCGCTCGTGAGGAGGTGTCCGTCGTCGGTGATGACGGACGCGCTTCCGGCGCCGCCGCCCTGCCGGCTGCGCACGGCGACGGATGCCACGGAGGGCAGCACCGTCTCGGCGACGCGGATCACCGCGGTCGAGTAGGCGTCGAGAGCCGCCGCATCCCTGTCCTGATCGTCCACGCACACAGTCTCGGACCGTCGTCGCAGGGGTCGGCCCGAGTTCGCCCAGGGCGCACGGGCCTCCGGGGAATCCGCCCAGACTCCCTGCTCGGCTCTTCCATTTTGGGGCCCAAGCAATTACTTTGATAGCCAAGTATCGCGATCCATCCGATCGCGCTCATCGACGCGGACAGCGCACAACGCACAGAGGCGGAGCACATGCGGGAACTCACGCATTTCATCGGGGGCCAGCACAGGACCGGCGCATCCGGTCGATTCGGCGACGTGTTCGATCCGAATACGGGAGACGTGCAGGCACGCGTGCCGCTCGCGTCGGCGGACGAGGTCTCGGCGGCGGTCGCGAACGCGTGCGCCGCGCAGCCCGGGTGGGCCGATACCAACCCGCAGAAGCGTGCCCGCGTGCTCATGCGCTTCCTCGAGCTCATCGCGCAGGATATGCCGTCGCTGGCGCGACTTCTCGCGAGCGAGCACGGGAAGTCGGTCGAGGACGCCAAGGGCGACATCCAGCGCGGAGTCGAGGTGATCGAATTCTGCATCGGAGCGCCGCACCTGCTGAAGGGGGAGTACTCCACCGGGGCTGGCGCGGGCATCGACGTGTATTCGCTTCGCCAGCCTCTCGGGGTCGTGGCGGGGATCACGCCGTTCAACTTCCCCGCGATGATCCCGCTGTGGAAGATGGGCCCCGCACTGGCGGCCGGCAACGCGTTCATCCTCAAGCCCAGCGAGCGGGACCCCTCGGTGCCGCTGCGGATCGCCGAGCTGTTCCTGGAGGCGGGGCTGCCGGCCGGAGTGCTGAACGTCGTCAACGGCGACAAGGAGGCGGTGGATGCGCTGCTGACCGACGATCGCGTGCGCGCCGTCGGGTTCGTCGGCTCGACCCCGATCGCGCAGTACATCTATGCGACCGCGGCCGCGCACGGCAAGCGGGCGCAGTGCTTCGGCGGTGCGAAGAACCACATGATCGTGATGCCCGACGCCGACCTCGACCAGGCCGTCGATGCGCTGATCGGGTCGGGCTACGGGTCGGCGGGCGAGCGGTGCATGGCCATCTCGGTCGCCGTCCCGGTCGGCGACGAGGTCGCCGACGCGCTGGCCGAGCGGCTGGCCGAGCGCGTGAAGGAGCTGAAGATCGGGCCGTCGCTGGAGGAGGGCATCGACTACGGCCCGCTCGTGAACGGCGCCGCGAAGCAGCGCGTGGAGGGGTACATCGCGGCCGGAGTGGCCGAGGGTGCGACCCTGCTCGCCGACGGCCGCGGCTTCAGCGTGCCGGGGCATGAGGGCGGATTCTTCCTCGGCCCCACCCTGTTCGACCACGTCACCCGGGAGATGTCGATCTACCGGGAGGAGATCTTCGGGCCCGTGCTGGTCATCGCCCGAGCGAAGGACTACGAGGAGGCACTGGCCATGGCCACCGACCACGAGTACGGCAACGGCGTCGCGATCTTCACGCGCGACGGCGACACCGCCCGTGACTTCACCGCGCGAGTGGACGTCGGCATGGTCGGCGTGAACGTGCCCATTCCGGTGCCGATCGCGTACCACACATTCGGCGGGTGGAAGCGGTCGATGTTCGGCGACCTGAACCAGCACGGCCCGGATGCGTTCCGGTTCTACACGAAGACGAAGACCGTGACGAGTCGCTGGCCGTCCGGAATCAAGGAAGGGGCGAGCTTCGTCATCCCGACGATGCACTGATGATGTACGCAGACATGACGGAGGAGCGCACGGCGCTCATCGACGCCGTCCGAGACTTCTCGGACGCCCACCTGGCACCGTTCGCGAACGAGCGGGATGCCGAGAAGATCCTTCCCGTGGACGCCCTGCGCGCCGCCGGCGAGCTCGGCCTGGGCGGCATCCTGGTGCGCGAGTCCGCGGGCGGCTCGGAGCTCACCCGCGGCGATGCGGTCGCGATCTTCGAGGAGCTCGCCAAGGGCGACACCGCGGTGGCCGCCTACATCTCGGTGCACAACATGGTCACCTGGATGATCGACGCCCATGGCACCGAGGAACAGCGGCAGCGCTGGCTGCCGGGCCTGTGCACGATGGAAGACCTCGGCAGCTACTGCCTGACCGAGCCGGGTGTCGGATCCGACGCGGCAGCCCTCGTGACCTCCGCCGTCCGCGACGGCGACGAGTACGTGATCAACGGGGTCAAGCAGTTCATCTCGGGCGCCGGAACCTCGGCGGTCTACGTCGTGATGGCGCGCACCGGAGGACCGGGCGCGCGCGGCGTGAGCGCCATCGTCGTCCCCGCCGGCACCCCCGGCCTCTCGTTCGGTCCCGCCGAGAAGAAGATGGGGTGGAACGCCCAGCCGACACGCCAGGTGATCTTCGAGGACGTGCGGGTGCCGGTCGGCAATCGCCTCGCCGAGGAGGGCGACGGCTTCCGCATCGCCATGAAAGGGCTGGACGGCGGCCGCCTGAACATCGCGGCGTGCTCCATCGGCGGCGCCCAGTGGACCCTCGACCGGGCGCTCCGCTACGTCCACGAGCGCGAGACGTTCGGGGCGCCGCTGGCGACGCGCCAGAGCATCGAGTTCGCCCTGGCCGACATGGAGATCGACCTGCAGGCGGGCCGCGCGCTCGTGCAGCGGGCGGCGGAGAAGCTGGATGCGGGTGCCCCCGATGCGACGGTCGCGTGCGCGGTCGCCAAGCGGTTCGCGACGGATGCCGGGTTCCGCGTCGCCAACCAGGCCATGCAGCTGCACGGCGGGTACGGCTATCTGCACGAGTTCGGCATCGAGCGGGTCGTGCGCGACCTGCGCGTGCACCAGATCGTCGAGGGCGCGAACGAGATCATGCTGCGCATCGTCGCCCGCGACCTCCTCTCATCCGGAAGGAGCGCATCATGACCGCTGTCGCCTTCCTCGGCGTGGGCCACATGGGCCTGCCGATGGCGCGCAACCTCTCCGCCGCCGGGCACGACGTCACGGTGTTCGACGTCGTGCCCGCCGCGGTCGACGCGGCGCGTGCGGCGGGGCTGCCGGTGGCGCCGTCGGGGGCGGATGCCGTGGCATCCGCCGATGTCGTCATCACGATGTTCCCGGCCGGCCGTCACGTGCTCGACGCATACCGCGGCACCGATGCCCAGGCGAGCCTGCTCGCCGCGGCCCGCCCGGGAACCCTCTTCATCGACTCGTCCACCATCGCCGTGGACGAGGCGCGCGAGGCGCATCTGCTGGCTGAGGAGGCGGGGCATCGCTCGCTCGACGCGCCCGTCTCCGGCGGCGTCGTGGGTGCGGAGAAGGGCACGCTTGCGTTCATGGTCGGCGGATCCGACGAGGACTTCGTCGCCGCGCTGCCGCTGCTCGAGCGCATGGGCGGGCGCATCGTGCACTGCGGCGGCCCGGGCCTCGGACAGGCGGCCAAGGTCTGCAACAACATGATTCTGGGCGTCAGCCAGATCGTGGTGGCCGAGGCGTTCGTGCTGGGGGAGCGGCTGGGGCTGTCGCATGAGGCGCTGTTCGACGTCGCCTCCCACGCCTCCGGGCAATGCTGGGCGCTGACGACGAACTGTCCGGTGCCGGGACCCGTCCCCACGAGCCCGGCCAACAACGACTACCGCCCGGGCTTCGCCGGCGCCCTGATGGCCAAGGACCTGGGCCTTGCCGCCCAGGCGATCGCGCTCACCGGCGCCGACGCGCAGCTCGGTCTGCACGCCCAGCAGATCTACGCGGCCTACGCCGAGGGCGACGGCGCGGGCCAGGACTTCTCCGGAATCATCAACGTCATCCGCGCGGCGAGCTGAGCGCGGCGGGGCGCGGCCCGTCAGAGCGGGTCGGGCGTCGGGCGGATGACGAAGTCCGCCTGACGCTCGCGGAACCGCGCGATGATGCGCACGAGGTCCACGGCATCCTCCTGCGGCATTCCGATGTCGGAGAACACGTCACCGTTGAGCACCGCCGTCGCGCGATCGACGAGGTCGCGGCCCGCATCCGTGATCGTGAGCACGGCCGCACGGCCGTCGTCGGGGTGGCGCTCGCGCTCGATGAGGCCGTCCTTCACGAGCCTGTCCAGCGCGCCCGTCACGGTGGCGGGATGCACCTGGAGTCGCTTGACCGCGCGAGTGAGCGGCACCCGCCCGTCGTGCGTGAATGCGATGAGTCGCAGCAGTTCGAATCGTGCGAATGTGAGCTGGAAGGGCCGCAGCGCCGATTCGATTCGCGCGAGCAGCAGCTGCTGTGCGCGCATGATCGATGTGACGACCGTCATGCCCTCGGCCGCGTCATCCCATCCGTGCGCGATCCATTGCCTCTTGGCCTCGGCAATGGGGTCTATGGGAAGTGGATCGTGACGTGTCATGAACGACGTGCTCCGTAGCAGATCACAATGGGCACGGCCGACGACTGCGAGTCGTCGGCCGTGCGCATTGCAGGTGAAATGCGATCAGTTCGCGGCGTGGTATGCGGCGACGATGTTCTCCGGGATGCGGCCGCGAGTCGCCACCGCGTAGCCGTTCGACTGCGCCCACTCGCGGATGGAGGTGTTCTCGTTCGCCGCACCGCGGCGGGAACGCGGGCGTCGAGCGGTTCCGGTGGAGGCGGGGCGTCCGCCGGAGACGCGACGGCCAGCGCTGATATACGGCTCGAATGCTTCGCGCAGGGCCGCGGCATTCTTGACGGAGAGATCGATTTCGTAGGGTATTCCGTCGAGCGAGAAGAGCACTGTCTCTCCCGTGCCGACTTCGAGCAGCGACCCGTCGAGATCGTCGACGAGCTGGTGAATGATCTTCTTGGCCATGATGTCAAGACTAAGGGCGCATATGAACGAATGTCACGTTCGAATGCGATATATCGGGTATCTCCACAGATTGGATTCAGGGCATCAATCCCGCGCGTCGCGCCTTGGCCACTGCGGCGTGTCTTGTCGTCACATCGAGTTTCGCCATCGCCGAAGCCAGATAGGACTTGATGGTCACCTCTTTCAGCCCCAGTGCGTCTGCGACTCCGGCATTCGTCGCCCCGAGTGCGACGCACGCGAGGACATCGATCTCGCGCGGCGAGAGCCGGACATCGAGCCCGGGATCCGCCTGGTCGCTCGAGAGGGCGGCGAGGCGCCGCTCGAGTCGCTGGAGCCGCTCGCGGATGCCGGCGTCGCCGACCTCGGCCGAGATGGCCCGCAGCTCCGCATAGCTCTCGCGGAGCTCCTCCCGGGCGGCCGGTGCGATGCCCGATGGCTCCGCAGGCTGGGGCACGTGCGCGAGCCTGCGCTGCACCTCGTCGCGGATCCGGAGTTCGGCGGCCACCTCGTCGGCGATCCCGAACGCCGGGCGAGCGACCGTGTCGCCGACCGGCGCCTGCGCCCATGAGCCGCAGTAGAGGACACCTCGGGTGCGTCCGCCGACGAGGATCGGCACGGCGAAGAGTGTGGCGATCCCCTCGCCGAGGATCGCGCGGTCGTAGTCGTGCGTGATCGTCTTGGCGGTGCGGTAGTCGAGGGCGAGACGGGGACGGCGCTCGACGAAGGCCCTCCCGCCGAGCCCGCGCGAGGCCTGGACGACGAGTCCCTCGAGGTGATGGGTGTGCGCGCCCGCGATCGCGGTGACGTGCACGGCTCCGTCTCGCTCGAGTCCGCCGAAGGCGACCGGGAAGCTCGTGCGCCGGGTGAGGGCGCTGACCGCCTGCGCCACGACGGCGTGCTCTGACGCGTCGATCGTCGCTGCAGGCATCCGCTTTCCCGTCTGTGCTTCCGCCCTGCGCGCCCGCATGGCGATGATCCGAGCCCGCTCTGGCCGTGGCCACCGACGATACCACCGGACCTTCGAACGCATCCTCGCGCGGCCCGTGCCGGAGCGCGCCGCGGGCGGCCTACACGCCCGCGGCGCGCTCCAGGTCCAGCAGTGCCCGCTTCACCTCGGGGTGGCCGCCGTACTCCCCGATGGAGCCGTCCGAGCGCACCACACGATGGGCGGGCACGACGAGCGAGAAGGGAGTGCGGGCGCACGCCGTTCCGACGGCCCGATGGGCGCGCGGGCGCCCCGCGAGCACCGCGACCTCGCCGTAGCTGGCGGTCTCTCCGTACGGGATGCCGCGCACCGCCTCCAGAGCCTCTCGCGTGAAGCCGCCCACATCGCCCCAGTCCAGGTCGACCTCGAACTCGCGTCGCGCTCCCGCGAAGTACTCGTCGAGCTGCGCGATGAGCGCCTCCGCGGGCCCGGGATCCGGCACGGGCGCGGTGCGCAGCCGGAGCGCGATGCGCTCGAGCGCAGCATCCACGGGTCCGTCGAGCACGTCGAGCGCGACGAGCCGATTCTCCGCGAAGACGAGGAGCACCTCACCGACCGGGGTCGAGTGAGTGGTGAAGGAGGCGGTGGTCATGTGTCCATCCTGAACCGGGACGACCGACCCTGGCGGGCGGCGGGCAGGGGGAGGCAGGCGCGGCATCCGTCGCCTCCTGGGGAGGAATCCCGTGAAAACCGGCCGAAATGCCTGAGGGACAGCCCCTGCGCGCATACGCTGGCACGTGTGTGGCGAGGCGAGCAGCATGCGGCGATCGGAGTGGAGGACCGCGTCCTCCATCCGGCCGTGACGCCGGCGAATCTCGGACTCGGGGAACCGGGGGTGACCGTGACGCACATCGCAGAACCTGAACGACAGCGGTTGAGGGAACAGGCCGCGGGCCTCGGTGGCCGGTCCACCCTGTTGCACTTCCGCGACGGCTCGGACGCCGGCCTGGAGATCACGAAGGCGCACCCGGGGAGCCTCCCGCAGTTCTTCACGGGGCGGTCCACCCTGCTCTCGAACCTCTTCCGCGACGAGGTCGCCCTCCGCAACGCCCGCCTCGCCGCCGAGCGGATCACGGCCAAGAACGTCGAGCTGCGCACGGCTCGGGGCCTCGAGGTCGTGTACCTCGCGGTGGGAATCGCGAACTGGCGCTTCGATGACGAGGAGTTCTGCGGCCCGGTGCTGCTCCGACCGCTCGCGATCCGTCGCCACCACTCCGACTTCGAACTGAAGCCGCACGGCTCGCTGTTCGTGAACCCCGAGCTCGTCCGCGCCCTCGAGCAGCAGTACGGCGTCACCGTCCACGGCCGCACCATCGCCGCGCTCGCGTACGACGCCGGGGTGTTCAAGCCGCAGCCCGTCATCGACCACCTGCGCGCGCTGACCACCGAGATCCCGAGCTTCACGGTGAAGCCTCGCCTCGTCATCTCGACCTTCGCCGACGTCGCCTCGGGCATGGCCCGCGATGTCGTCGACCTCGAGCATCCCGTGCTCGACGCCCTGGCCGGGCACATCGATGCGCGCGAGACGCTCAAGCTGCGGCGGGATCCGCCGACCGCGGTCAACGCGGACTACAGGCCGCCGGCATCCGACACCCTCCTCCTCGATGCGGACGGCGAGCAGGAGGCCGTCCTCGCGCGCATCGCGGCGGGGCATTCGCTCGCCGTGCACACGCTGCCGGGAACGGGCGGAACGCAGACCGTCATCAACGCCGTGGGCGCCCTCGTGGGAGCGGGGCAGCGCGTGCTCGTCGTGAGCGCCCGCCGCTCGACGCTCGAGGGTGTGCGGCACCGGCTCGCCGGCATCGGCCTCGACGGACTCGCGGTGTCGCCGCGCAGCATCCGTCGCGATCTCGTCCGCGCGATCGGACGCAACGAGAAGGCGGAGCAGCCGCGTGTCGCCGACATCGACGACGCGCTCGTGCGGCTGCGCACAGTTCTGCGTGACTACCGCGCCGCTCTGACCCAGCGCCACGAGGCGTTCGGCGTCTCGACGCTCGAGATCGTGCGACGGCTCACAGCGCTGGCGGCCCAGAGCCCTGCTCCCTCGACGACGGCTCGGCTGGATGCCGCGACCCTCGCACGTCTCGCCGACAATCGCCGCGCCGCCGCCGAGAAGCTCGCGGCCGCCGCGCGGCTGGGCGAGTTCCGGTGGGGGCCCAACGACTCGCCGTGGTACGGAGTGACGTTCTCGACGACGGAGGCCGCGCGCGGCGCGCACACCCGCGCCCGCAAGCTGCACCACCAGGAGGTCCCGTCGCTCCTCGAGCGCGGGTACGAGCTCATCGGCAAGACCCGGATGCGACCGTTCCAGACGATCGACGAACTGGGCGCCTACCTGCGCCTGCTGCAGGGCATCCGCGACTCGCTCGACCGCTTCAGCATGACGGCCTTCGAGCGCCCGCTGGGCGAGCTCATCCAGGCCCACGCGCCGCGCGGAGAGTCCGCGCAGCTGGGCGGCGCGCAGCGCCGGCGGCTGAAGCGCCTGGCGCGCGAATACGTGCGGCCAGGCGTGCACGTCCCGGACATGTACGACGCGCTCGTGCGCATCCAGAAGCAGCGCACCGAGTGGCAGCGGCTCGTCGACACGGGCATCGTTCCGGAGGTGCCGGTCGGGCTGGCGGACGTCCTCGTCGCATGGCAGCGGGTGCACGCCGAGCTGGGCGACCTCGACACGGTGCTCGGCCGCCACGGCGCGGATCGGCTGGCGTCGCTGCCGGTGGCCGGACTCGTGCGCGCGCTCGCGGGTCTCGCCGCGGATTCGGCCTACTTCGACAACCTCGTCGAGCGGGCGACGATGCGCTCGGAGCTCGCCGCCATGGGGCTCGAACCTCTGCTGTCTGAGCTGTCGGTGCGACACGTTCCCGAGGACCGCGTCGGAGACGAGCTCGAGTTCGCCTGGTGGCAGTCCGCGCTCGAGCACCTGCTGCGCACGGACAAGGCACTCCTCGGCGCGAACACGGCCGTCGTCGACCGCCTCGAGCGGGATTTCCGGCTCGTGGATGAGGCGCATGCCGCCGCATCCGGGCCCCTGCTCGCCGCCAAGCTCGCGACGCAGTGGCGGATCGGCATCGTCGACGAGCCGGCGGAGGCGACGGCCCTCAAACAGGCACTGAAGGCCGGCGTGTCATCGCCGGCGGAGCTCGCCTCTACCGCCCCCGCGCTCATGCGCACGCTCGCCCCGGTGTGGATCGCGTCACCGTACGAGGTGTCGGAGATCCCGTCGGATCCTCTGTTCGACGCCGTGCTGATCGCGGATGCGGCGGCCCTCTCGCTCGCGGAGGCCGCTCCGGCCCTGCGCCGGGCTCGCCAGGTCGTCGTCTTCGGCGATCCCGTCACGCAGAAGCCGACACCGTTCGAGGTCGCAGCGCAGCTGCGGGCCGACGAAGGCGAGAAGCCGCCGTTCGACGACGTCAGCGTGTTCGAGCGGCTCGCCGAGCTGCTGCCCGTGGAGACCCTGACCCGCAGCTACCGCGCGGGCGGCGAGGACCTCGCCGAGCTCGTCAACGACGCGTTCTACGGCGGCGAGATCGTGTCTTTGCCGTGGGCGGGCTCGTACCTCGGCCGCGGCAGTCTCGGCGTCGACTATGTCGAGGGCGGCGTCGGCGCGCCCGATCCGGTCACGGGCGCGGTGGAGAGCCCGGATGCGGAGGTCGCTCGTGTCGTCACGCTCGTCGTCGAGCACGCCGTGAACCGCGGCTCCGAGTCGCTCATGGTGGTCACGGCATCCCGTCGTCACGCGGAGCGTGTGCGGGCGGCGGTGGGCGAGGCCTTCGCGGGGCGCTCCGACGTGGCGGACTTCGTCTCGCGCGACACCGCCGAGCCGTTCGCGGTGCTCACGCTCGAGGAGTCGGTGGCCGAGAGCCGCGACCGCGTGATCTTCTCGCTCGGCTACGGGCTCACGAAGCACGGGCGCGTGCTCAGCGACTTCGGCGACCTCTCGACGGTGGACGGCGAGCGGCTGCTGACGGTCGGGATGACGCGTGCCCGGCGCTCCATGGTGATCGTGTCGTCGATCCGCCCGAGCGCGTTCGACGAGGGCCGGCTCGAGTACGGTGCGGCGACGCTCATGGGCATCCTGGGCGGCATCGCCGCCCGTGCGCGCGAAGCCCGTCTGGAGGACCTCGCCGATCCGCTCACCCTCGCGCTCGCGCGCGAGCTGCGGCGGCTCGGCGTCTCCGTGGACGTGCACTACCGCGGCCTGCTGCCGCTGGTCGCGCAGCACCGCGGCAAGGCGGTCGTCGCGGAGAGCGATCCGGAAGCGCACGGCGAGTCCCTGCGCGAGTCGCTCCGGCTGCGGCCGCAGATCCTGCGGCGGCTCGGCTGGCACTACGTGCGCGTGCACGCCTTCGATCTGTACAGCGACCCCGCCGATGTCGCGGCGCGCATCGCGGCCATGCTCGGCGTCGGGCCGGACGCCGCCGCCGTCGATCCCGACACGCAGCCCCTCGATGTCATCGAATGACGGCCGGCGCGGCGATCGTCAGCGCGTGGAGAGGGTGTCCGGGCAGCGACGCGCGCGTCTGACGCCCGCGCCCGGAACATCGGCCGAGCCGGTGCCCGGAGACGACGAACCGGATGCCGCCCCCGATGCGGGGGGCACGGCATCCGGTCCGAACGACGACCGCATGCGGCGGGACGTCCCGCCGCACTACTGAGCGGGACCGGCCGACTGCCCCTGCTGCTTCTCCAGGAGATCGCGGATCTGCAGGAGGATCTCCTGCTCGGTGAGAGCCTGGGGCTCCGCCGCCTGCCCGGCGGCCGCTTTCGCCTCCTGGCGCTTGCGCCACACGTTCATCGGGTACACGAACACGAAGTACACGATGACCGCGACGGCGACGAAGTTGATGACGGCGACGAGGACCGCGCCGATCGCGAAGGTGGCGATTCCGCCCGACAGCGTCTTGACCGGCCACACCCACTTGCTCAGGTCGCCGAGCTGGAAGAAGAAGCCGATCAGCGGGTTGATGAACCCATTGACGAGGGCGCCGACGATGGCGGTGAAAGCCGCGCCGATGACGACGGCGACGGCGAGGTCGATGACGTTGCCTCGCGCGATGAACTCTTTGAAGCCCTTGATCATGGATCTCCCCTTCAGGATCGCCGGCTTCGAATCCGTCAGGAGGAGCTGCTCGGAGCCGGAGAGGCCTTCGCCTCCGACTTCGATGATGACGAGGATCCCTCGCTCGTGCCAGTCGACGTGCGGGAGTCGGTCCGATAGAAGCCCGAGCCGTTGAACGTGACCCCGATGGAGCCGTACTCCTTGCGCAGCGCACCTCCGCATTCCGGGCACTCCGTCAGGGTCGGGTCGGCGAACGACTGCACCGCGTCGAAGCGGTGGCCGCACTGCTTGCAGGCGTAGGAGTAGGTGGGCATGTCTCTTCCGGTGGTTCAGCGCGCGACGCGCGCGAAGTCGATGGTCCGTGTCGGGGTGACCACGCCGGTCACGGCCTGGTCGTGGACGTCCTTGGGCACGTCGTCGAGCACCTCCGAGTCGTAGACGACGGCGTAGACGGGCGGGCAGTGGTTCATCGAGCCCAGTGTCTTGTCGTAGAAGCCGCGCCCCCAGCCGAGGCGCATCCCGCTCGCGTCGACCGCCGCCGCCGGGATGATGAGGAGGTCGGCCTCGTCGAGCGCGATGGGCCCGAGCAGCTCGCCGACCGGCTCCGGGAGGCCGAAGAGGCCCTCGGCGATCTCGCCGTCGGGGGTGGCGACCGCCCAGTCGAGCAGGCCGTCGGTGCGCGTGACCGGCAGGAGGACCCGGATGCCGCGGGCCACCGCATCCGTCACGAACCGGCGCGTGCCCGGCTCAGTCGTCGTCGAGAGGAAGCACGAGATCGTGCGGGCCCCGAAGCGGTCGACGAGCGCGTCGAGCTGAGAATGGATGCCGTTCGCCGCCGTCTCCCGGGTAGCCTGCGACATCGTCTGACGGCGCTCGCGAAGGTCGGCGCGCAGCGCGCGCTTCGCGTTGTCGGTGCCGTCTCCCATGCATCGATTCTAGGCGAGGGGCTGACGGGAGGTCGCGGGTGCCCGGATAGCATGGGACCCATGTCCCATCGCGCATTCAAAGCCGTCATCCCCGCCGCCGGTCTGGGCACCCGATTCCTGCCGGCGACCAAGGCGATGCCGAAGGAGATGCTGCCGGTCGTCGACAAGCCGGCCATCCAGTACGTGGTCGAGGAGGCGGTCGCGGCCGGCATCGAGGACGTGCTGCTGATCATCGGGCGCAACAAGAACAACATCGCGAACCACTTCGACTCGATGCCGGAGCTCGAGGAGAACCTCCGCGCCAAGGGCGACGCGGAGCGGCTGTCGAAGGTCATGCACTCGACGGACCTGGCGGAGATCCACCTGGTCCGCCAGGGCGAGCCGAAGGGCCTCGGCCACGCCGTGCTGCGCGGCAAGGCGCATGTGGGCGACCATCCCTTCGCCGTCCTCCTCGGCGACGACCTCATCGACGAGCGCGACCCGCTGCTGCCGCAGATGATCGCCGAGTACGACAAGCGGGGCGCATCCGTCATCGCCCTCATGGAGGTCGACCCGGCGCACATCCACATGTACGGCGTCGCGGCCGTCGAGGCCACGGACGACGACGGGGTCGTTCGCGTGACGGGCCTCGTAGAGAAGCCCTCGGCGGAGGATGCGCCGTCGAACCTGGCGATCATCGGTCGCTACGTGCTCGATCCGGCGGTCTTCCCGGTGCTCGAGCACACCCTGCCCGGCAAGGGGGGCGAGATCCAGCTCACGGACGCGCTGCAGGAGCTCGCGGCCGACCCGGGAGCGGGGGTGTACGGCGTGATCTTCCGCGGTCGTCGCTACGACACCGGCGATAAGGTGGATTACATCAAGGCCATCGTCCAGCTCGCCTCGGAGCGCGAGGACATCGGCCCGGCTCTGCGGCCGTGGTTCAAGGACTTCGCCGCGACGCTCTAGACGGATGGGATGGGCACACGTGGAGCTGAGCGGTCCGCGACAGCACGGTCCCGTCTCGATCAGGCTCGTTCGCGCGCGCGACGCGCGCGTCCTGCAGAGCGAGCTCATGTCGAACCGGACATGGCTTCGGCCGTGGGAGGCGACGAGCCCCGACGGACCGGTGTCGTTCGACATGCGGATGGGGATCCGGCGCCTGCTGCAGCAGTACCGCGACGGCGGCGGCGTGCCGTTCGTCATGGAGTACGACGGTGAGATCGCCGGCCAGCTGAACGTGTGGGGCATCGCCCGAGGCTCTCTCGCGTCGGCGACGATCGGCTACTGGGTGTCCGAGCGGTATGCGGGTCGCGGCATCACCCCCACCGCCGTCGCACTGGCCACGGATGTGTGCTTCAGCGAGCTGCGCCTGCACCGCATGGAGATCTGCATCCGTCCCGAGAACCACGCCAGCCTGCGCGTCGTCGAGAAGCTCGGCTTCCGGTACGAGGGGCTGCGCAAGCGGTACATCCACATCGACGGCGAGTGGCGTGACCACTACTGCTTCGCGCTGGTGCGCGAGGAGGTCCCGGAGGGTGTCCTCACGCGCTGGATCGAGGGCCGCGCACCGCGGGATGCCGCCACCGTGCCGCCGGGCGATCGCGCCCAGGCCTGAAACCCGGCCCGACGCGAGCTGGGGCGACACGCCGGAAGGTGACTCGGGCCACGGCGCCTGTCGCCTACCGTGGATGCCATGGGTGGGGGGCAGGTTCTGGGCGGGGGCGTCATCGCGCTCGTTGCCGTGCTGCTCTGGCTCGTGTACCTGCTGCCGTCCTTGCACAGCCGCTACCGCTACGACGCCGCGGAGCGCAACGCGGTGCGGCTGAATCAGGCGCTCCGCGTTCTCGCCGAGACCAGCGAGACGCCGGCGGAGGTGCACCTCGAGCTGAGCGCGCGCACGGCGCTCGCGCAACAGAAGCTTGCCAAGCAGGCGCGCGAGGCGCGGCACGAGGCGGAGCTCGCGCAGGCGCGCGTCGAGTTGGAGCGTGCGCGCATCGAGCAGCTGCGTGCGAGCGAATCCGAGCGGGCGGCCCGCATCGCGGCGCGCCGCTCCCCGGAGGCCCGGCGAACGCGTGCGCGCCGGCGCGCGAGGCTGACGGTGACGATCACCGCCATCGCGGCCGTGGGACTCGCGCTGTGGGGCGCCTGGGAGGTCGTGTTGACCGGGGCGCAGCTCGTACTGTGGTCGTCGGTCGTGGTGGCGCTCGCATGCATGGTCGTCCGCGCGCGCATGGTGCGGGTCGAGGCCCGCGCGGCGCGCGATCGGGTTGTGGATGTCGCGCCCGAGCCGCAGCGCGTGCCGTCGGCCGCGCCGCAGACGATGGAGGAGCTCGCGGATCAGGCGCCCGGATGGGTCCCGCGACAGCTGCCGCGCCCGTTGACGGGCCGTGCCGGCTCGCGGGCGGCCGCCGAGCGGGACGTGGCCGATGCCCGCGAGGCGCTGCGGCAGGCGGCCCTCGACGAGGCCCAGCGCGCTGAGGCGGAGCGCCGTCGTCCGCCCGAACTGCGACCCGCAGCAGGCGACGCCGAGATCGAGGCGCACGTGCGTGAACTGCTGCGCCGGAGGGCCGCGGGGTAGTCCCCGGAGACCCGCTCGAGGCAGGAGCATCCTCGGCGGCGTGATAGTCTTTCTGAGGTTCACGGGCCTGTGGCGCAGTTGGTAGCGCGTCTCGTTCGCAATGAGAAGGTCAGGGGTTCGAATCCCCTCAGGTCCACCGAAGAAACCCCCGGCAGCGGTCGCTGCCGGGGGTTTCGTCTTCTCATGGAGCCGCCGAGGAAAACAGCGGTACGCTCATACGTCGCTGAAGCAACGAGGAGCCCATGGCCATCGACACCACACACGCCGGCGCCCCTGTGCCGTCGCCCGACGGGTCTGTGACCCTGCTCGGCGGCGGCGGGCGCAGCGAGCGGCGCCGGCCGGTCCGCGACTGGTTCATGAAGGGCCTGATCGACGAGAGCGGGGGCCACCAGGGGCCGCACGCCAGGCACGCCGAGAAGCAGAGCTCGTGGTGGCGCGTCATGTGCCTCACCGGCCTCGACTACTTCTCGACCCTGGGCTATCAGCCGGCGATCGCTGCGCTCGCCGCCGGTTTCATCTCTCCGTTCGCCACCATCGTGCTGGTGGCGCTCACCCTCCTGGGCGCACTGCCCGTGTACCGGCGGGTCGCACGGGAGAGCTTCCGCGGGTCGGGCTCGATCGCCATGCTCGAGCGGCTGCTGCCGTGGTGGGCCGGCAAGATCTTCGTCCTGATCCTGCTGGGCTTCGCCGCGACGGACTTCATGATCACGATCACGCTGTCGGCGGCGGATGCCGCGGCCCACGCGATCGAGAACCCCTTGGCGCCGTCGTGGTTCCACAACGGGAACATGTGGATCACGCTGACGCTGATCGCACTCCTCGGCGTCGTGTTCCTGCGCGGGTTCCAGGAGGCGATCGGGGTCGCGGTCATCCTCGTCTTCGTGTACCTGGCTCTGAACGCGGTCGTCGTCGTGGTCGGGATCGGGCATGTGGTGCAGCATCCCATCGTCGTCACGGACTGGTGGGCGGCGCTCACGCAGATGCACGGCAGTCCGTGGACGGTCGTCGCCATCTCGCTCGTCGTCTTCCCCAAGCTCGCGCTGGGTCTGTCCGGATTCGAGACCGGCGTCGCGGTCATGCCGCAGATCAAGGGGTCCGACAAGGACTCCGTCGACTACCCGAAGACGCGGATCCGGGGCACGGGACGGCTGCTGACGACCGCCGCCCTCATCATGAGCGTGTTCCTCACCACATCGAGCTTCATGACGACGTTCCTCATCCCGCAGAAGGACTTCCAGCCGGGCGGGCCGGCGAACGGCCGTGCCCTGGCGTACATCGCGCACGAGTACATCGGTCCCGTCTTCGGCACGTTCTACGACATCAGCACGATCCTCATCCTCTGGTTCGCGGGAGCCTCCGCGATGGCGGGACTGCTGAACCTCGTGCCGCGGTACCTGCCGCGCTACGGGATGGCTCCCCAATGGGCGCGCGCGGTGCGCCCGCTCGTCATCGTCTTCACCGCCATCGCGTTCCTCATCACGATCGTGTTCGACGCCAGCGTGGACGCGCAGGGCGGGGCATATGCGACCGGGGTGCTCGTGCTGATCACATCCGCGTCGTTCGCCGTCATGGCGTCCGCCTGGCGCAAGCGGCAGCGGGGGCGCGTGATCGGCTTCGGCGCGGTGACGGTGATCTTCATCTACACCACGGTGCTCAACGTCTTCGAGCGGCCCGACGGCATCCGCATCGCGACCCTGTTCATCATCGGCATCCTGGTCATCTCCCTCGTATCGAGGGTCGGACGATCGTTCCAGCTGCGGGCGACGTCCGTGACCCTGGATGCGGCCGCCCAGCGGTTCCTCCTCGACGACGCCGCGTCGGGGGCCCTTCATGTGATCGCGCACGAACCCCACGTCGACGTCAACCGCGAGTACGCTCAGAAGGACAAGGACGAGCGCAAATACAGCAACATCCCGGGCGAGGTGCGAACCATCTTCCTCGAGGTGTACCCGAGCGATTCGTCCGACTTCGAAGAGGATCTCGTGGTGCGCGGCGTGAAGAAGTACGGGTACCGCGTGCTCAAGGTGACGAGCGCGAACGTGCCCAATACGATCGCGGCGGTTCTCCTGGCCGCCCGCGACCTCACCGGCGTCGCCCCGATCGTCTATTTCGAATGGACCGAGGGCAACCCGGTATCCAACATGTGGCGCTATCTGATCACAGGCGTCGGCGAAGTCGCTCCCGTCACGCGCGAGGTTCTGCGCGAGGCGGAGCATGATGTGCGCCGGCGGCCTGCTGTCCACGTCGTGTGAGCCCGACATGCAGGCCTCGACAGCAATCTGTCCTGAAGCACTGTACGTCCCGTACAAGGTGTACCTTCCAGTTCGCCGTCGGGGTGTGTTGCCCGGGCCGATCGTCGTGTTAGCGTCACTCCGTCCTTCCCCAAACCCGACGAAGACAGGGATGCAATGACGCACGAAAATCTCGAGACGACGACGTCTCACCAGCGGGCGATCGAGTACGAGGAACACGCGCTGCAGGCAGGCGGCGTGTCCAAGGCCGGATCGACCCTCATGGCCGTCGCGGGCAGCGCGCCGGCCTACTCGATCGCAGCGAGCACGGCCCTGCTGATCGGCGCAGCCGGCGTCGGCGCACCGGCGGCGCTGCTGTGGTGCGGCATCCCGATGCTCGGCATCGCGTTCGCCTTCAGCTACCTCGCGCGTGTCGACTCCCACGCCGGCGCGTCCTTCTCCTGGGTCGCGCGCGGCCTCACCCCGTGGCTCGGCTTCCTCGCCGGATGGGCGGTCGTCATCTCGGCGACGATCTTCATGGTGGCGGGCGCCCTGCCCGCCGGCGCGATGACCGTCTCGCTGTTCGCCCCGGATCAGGCCAACAACACGCTCCTCGTGACCGCCGTCGGATCCGTGTGGTTCCTCGTCATGGCCGCCGCGGTGATCTTCGGAGTGCACACCACCGAGCGCGCCCAGTGGGTCATGTCGGTGATCGAGGTCGGCATCCTCGTGGTGTTCGCCGCACTCGCGCTGCCGAAGCTGTTCAGCTCCGCGCACGCGGGTCAGGCGTTCTCGTGGAGCTGGTTCGGCTTCGAGCACCTCTCGGGCGCCGGCGTCTTCGTGTCCGCCGCGCTGATCGCCGCGTTCTACTACTGGGGCTGGGACGTGACAGCCAACCTCGGTGAGGAGACGAAGAACGCCCACAAGACGACGGGCCTCGCCGGCATCCTCGGCATCATCATCGTGTTCATCCTCTTCGAGATCTACACGACGACGACGCTCGTGATGCTGCCCGGCAAGACGATCGAGGACAACGCCGCGAACATCCTTGACGTGCTCGGCAACGCCATCCTGCCCGGCATCGGCGGCAAGATCATGATCATCGCCGTCGCCCTCTCGACGATCGCGACCTTGGAGACGACCCTGGTCCAGGTGAGCCGCACCCTGTTCGCGATGGGTCGCGCGCGCACGATCCCGTTCGCGTTCGGCAAGATCAACCGCCGCTGGAAGACGCCGGTGTTCGCGACGCTGGTCGTCGTCGCGGTCTCGCTCGTGCTGTTCGTGCTCGCGAACGTGTTCGGCGACAGCGTCGGGCAGATCCTCGGCTGGGCGATCTCGTCGATCGGCCTGCAGATCGCGTTCTACTACTCGCTCGCCGGCTTCGCGGTCGTGATCGGGTTCCGCAAGGTGCTGTTCAAGTCCGTGAAGAACTTCATCCTGATCGGCCTCTGGCCGGCCGTGGGTGCGCTCTTCATGCTGTACATCTTCTTCGCGGCGATCCCGAACAACGACCTCGTGGTGAACATCCTCGGCCTCGGCTTGATCGTGATCGGCCTGATCCCGCTGGCGCTGTTCTACCGGAAGGCGAAGGAGACGTACTTCACGCGCAACCCGCTCGAGGTGCCTGCCGACTTCGAGGCGTGACGCGCTGAACCACCCTCACGCGGGGGCGGATGCCGTGGCATCCGCCCCCGCGTCTCTGTGCGCGGTACCGTGGCGGCGTGAGCTACTCGACCCTCGCGCTGATCGTGCTGGCGGGGCTGGCGGGTCCGCTCCTGGCGGCGCGGGAGGGATGGCGCGTCCCGCTCGTCATCGGCGAGCTGCTGGCGGGTCTCGTCATCGGCATCTCGGGCTTCCGGCTGGTGGATCCCGCCGACCCGACGCTGACGATGTTCGCCTCGATCGGCTTCGGGCTGACGATGCTCGTCATCGGGTCGGAGATCCCGGTGCGCGACGCAGGCGTGCGTGCCGCCGTGGGCTGGGGAGCACTGGCCGCCGTGGTCGTCGGCATCGTGGCGGTCATCCTGGGGCCGCTGATCGCCGTGGCCGTCCGCTCGCCGCACGGCCTGCTGTACGCGGTGCTGCTCGCCTCGTCATCCGCGGCGCTGGTGCTGCCCATGCTGCACTCGCTGGGCATCGCCGCGACCTCCGCCCCCCGGCTCATCGCGCAGATCGCTGTCGCCGACATCGCCGCGATCGTGGCGCTGCCGCTCGTCATGGATCCGGCACGCGCCCTCGACGCGGCGCTCGGCGCGCTGGCGATCACTTCCATCGCGGTGATCCTCGGCGTCGTCCTCCATCGGCTCCAGCGCACGGGGACCTGGCGTCGTGTGCACCACTTCTCCGAGCGGCGGCACTTCGCGCTCGAGCTTCGCATCAGCCTGCTGATCCTGTTCGTCCTGGCCGCCATCGCGCAGTTCACCTACGTCTCGGTGATGGTCGCGGGCTTCTCGCTGGGGCTGGTGCTCGCCGCGGTGGGCGAGCCGCGCCGGCTCGCGCGGCAGCTGTTCGGCATCACCGAGGGCTTCTTCGCACCGCTCTTCTTCGTGTGGCTCGGCGCATCCATCGACCTGCGCGCCTTCGTCGACCATCCGAACATGGTGATCCTGGGCGTGCTGCTCGGACTCGGCGCCGTCGTGGCGCACCTCGCCGCCCGTGCCGTGGGGCTGCCCTGGCTGCAAGCGGTCGCGTCCGCCGGGCAGCTCGGGGTGCCGATCGCGGCCGTGGCGCTCGGCATCCAGACCCGTGCGCTGCAGCCGGGGGAGGGGGCGGCCATCCTGCTGGGAGGCCTGCTCACCGTCGCCACCTCGGCGATCGCGACGGCCTTCGCTTCGCGTCGCGCGCGTCGCGCGGTGGACGGCGGCACATCCTAAAGAAGTCTTGCGAAAGAAACCTTTAGGATCTATCGTCGGTGCCGTGGCCGACAACTTCCCGCCCGAGCGGCCTGGTCAGGCGCGCGTCACCGACCCTGCGCGGCTGCGTGCGCTGGCGCATCCCATCCGCCTCGAGCTGTTCGACCTGCTCACCGAGCGAGAGGAGCTGACAGCCACTCAGTGCGCGGAGGCGCTGGGGGAGTCGGCCGCGAGCTGCTCCTTCCACCTGCGCATGCTCGAGAAGTACGGCTTCATCGAGCGGGCGCAGGCGCGCGGGCGTGAGAAGCCGTGGCGGCCGGTCGCGCGATCGTGGGACATGCGACCCGACCCCGAGCAGCCCGGATCCATGGCAGCGATGCGAGAGATCGCGGTGCTCGGCATCGACGCGGAGTGGGGGCGGGTGCGCTCGTTCTTCGCGGAGATGGATGCCGAGCCCGACCAGTGGGTACAGGCGTCCACGTTCACCCGCAGCACTTTCTGGGCGACGGCGGACGAGCTCGCCCAGCTCAGCCGCGACCTTCAGGAGATCACCGACCGCTTCGCGGGACGCAGCGCCGACCCGTCGCTGCGGCCGCCCGGAGCCCGGTTCTCGCGCATGGTCGCGGTGGCGAACCCCGAGCCCTGGTCGTCGCCGTACGCGGCGCAGACGCCCGAGGCGGACCGATGAACGCCGCCCTCGCGCGCCGGCTGCCGGCCTGGGAGGTGCGCGGCTTCCGGCAGCTCACACTGACGTGGGTCTTCGCGAATCTCGGCGACAGCGCCCTGTACCTCATGGCCGCCGTGTGGGTGAAGGACCTCACCCACTCGGATGCCGCGGCGGCCACCGTCTTCATCGCCCTCGGGCTGCCCGCCCTCATCGCCCCGTTCCTCGGCGCCGTGGCCGATCGCGTCTCGCGCAAACGGCTCATGGCCTGGTCGATGGCCGCGATGGTGCCGATCGTCCTCTGCCTGCTGCTCGTGACGCCGACCGGCATGTTCTGGATCGTCTACCTGGTCGTCTTCCTCTACGGGGCGATGGGCTATCTCCTCGCGGCCGCGCAGTCGGGCCTCATCCGCGACCTCGTCGACGACGACGCCCTCGGCTCGGCCAACGGCGCGCTGACCACCATCGATCAGGGGTTCCGGCTCGTCTCGCCGCTGATCGGGACAGCCCTGTACGTCGCGGCGGGACCGGATGCCGTGGTGCTGCTGACCGCGATCTCGTTCGGCCTCGCGGCCGTGCAGATGACCCGCGTGGGCGTCACGGAGTCGGCTCCTGCACCGCGTGCCGCCCGCGGTCGCTACGTCCCGGAGCTCGGCGCCGGGTTCGCGCATCTGGCGCGGACCACGCCGCTGAACCGGCTGACCCTCGCACTCGTCATCGCCTTCGCCGCGGTGGGCCTCCTCAACGTCACGGTGTTCGCCACGCTCGACCAGGGGCTGCACCTGCCGGCATCCGCTCTCGGGTGGCTCGTCCCTCTGCAGGGCGTCGGCGCCGTCGTCGGCGGGGTCCTCTCCGCGATGCTCGTGCGCCGGCTCGGCGAATCGCGGACCGTGGCGCTGGGCCTCCTCATGGTCGCGATCGGCGCACTGCCCACGGCCGGCACCTCGCTGGTCCTCGCCGCGATCGGCCTGCCGGTCATCGGCTTCGGCATCCCGCTCGTCGCCGTCGGCTTCGCGACGCTGCGCCAGCGCCGCACGCCCGCGGAGCTGCAGGGTCGGACCGCGGCAGCAGGCAACGTCGCGATCAACGTGCCGCAGACGATGTTCAGCATCCTGGGCGCGTCGATCATCGCCCTCGTCGACTACCGCATCCTGATCTTCGCGACGGTGTTCGCGGTCGCCGCCGCAGCCGTGCTCGCCTTCACGGGCGCCGCACGTCAGCTGTCGGCGGAGGCCGCCGGGCCCTGACGCGTCAGAGCTCGGCGAGCCGCGGCACCACCGCCTCTGCGAGCCGGCTCGCGGTCGCGACCTGGTCGTTCGGGCGCACGCCGAAGACGACGAGGTCGATGCCGAGACCGGCGAGGCGCTCCATCGTCGGCCAGAACTGCTCGGAGTCCGGTTGCAGCCGCGTCGCCATGATCTGCTTCTCGATCGCGTCGTAGTCGGTGCCGAGCGCGTCGCAGTGCCCGCGCAGCACATCGAGCAGGTGCGCCACGTCGTCGGGATCGAAGGCCGTGAGGTTCACGATCTGCGCGTACTGCGCGGCCAGCCGCAGCGTCTTCTTCTCGCCGCGACCGCCGATCATGATCGGGGGATGCGGTGAGCTCACCGCCCGCGGGCTGTTGAGCGTCTCGTTCAGCCGGTAATGCTCGCCCTCGTACGACCCGTTGTCGTCGGACCACATCTGCGTCACGACCTTCAGCGCCTCCTCGAGGCGCTCGAAGCGCTCTCCGAGCGCCGGGTACGGCACGCCCAGAGCGTGGTGCTCCCGCTCGTACCAGGCAGCGCCGAGCCCGAGAACGGACCGCCCCCCACTCAGCACATCGAGGGTCGTCGCGATCTTCGCCAGCAGCCCCGGATGCCGGTATGTCACGCCGGTGACGAGCGGGCCGAGCCGCATCGTGTTCGTCACGGCGGCGACGTAGCCGAGCGTCGTGAACGCCTCCAGCATGGGCTCCGCGGGGTCGCCCGCGATCTCCATCTGGAACCAGTGATCCATGACGGTGAACTGGCTGAAGCCGCCGGCTTCGGCGGTGGTCGCCGTGTCTGCGACGGTGCGGGCGATCGACGACTCGCCCTCGGGCGTGGTGTAGTTCCAGAGGTGGATTCCTGCGCGCATGACGCCAGGCTATGCCCGCGCGGGCTCAGGCGTCTCGAGCTTCGCGAGCCCGCAGGTCCTTGCGGAGGATCTTGCCCGAGGCCGACTTGGGGATGATGTCGATGAACTCGACGACGCGCACCTTCTTGTGCGGTGCGACGTTCTCGGCGACGAACACCATCACCTCCTCAGCCTCGAGGCCCGAGTCGGGGCGCGCCACGACGAACGCCTTCGGGATCTCCTGCCTGTCCTCATCCAGGACACCGATGACGGCGGCATCCATCACCTTCGGGTGGCTGAGCAGCAGGGCCTCGAGCTCCGCGGGAGCGATCTGGTAGCCCTTGTACTTGATGAGCTCCTTGGCGCGGTCCACGATCGCGAAGTAGCCGTCCTGGTGGTACACGGCGACGTCGCCCGTGTGCAGGAAGCCCTCTTCGTCCACCGTCTCCGCCGTGGCCTGCGGCTGGTTGAGGTAGCCCAGCATGATGTTGGGGCCCCGCATCCACAGCTCGCCGCGTGCGGTGAGTCCGTTCTCGTCGAACTCCACGATCTCCTCGCCCGTGTCGAGGTCGACGATCTTCGCGTGCATGTTCGGCAGGAGAAGGCCCACCGAGCTGACCGGGATGTCGGGTCGGTCCACGGGGATCGCGTGCGACACGGGGCTCGACTCGCTCATGCCGTAGCCCTGCAGCACGTGGGCGTGGATGCGGCGGCCCGCGGCCTCGGCGGTCTCGGCGTCGAGCGGAGCCGCTCCGGAGAAGACCGTGTGAACCGTCGAGATGTCGTACTGGTCGACGATCGGATGCTTGGCGAGCGCGACCGCGATGGGCGGCGCGATGTAGAGGTACGTGCAGCCGTACTTCTGGATGTTCGAGAGGAACTCGACGAGGTCGAACTTCGGCATCGTGACGAGGCTCGCGCGCTGGCGGAGCGCGAGGTTCAGCAGCACGGTCATGCCGTAGATGTGGAAGAACGGGAGCACCGCGAGCACCCGGTCGGTCGATGCGAGATCGAGGCTGGCGCGGCACTGCGCGACATTCGCGACGAGATTGCGGTGTGTGAGCATGACGCCCTTGGGGATGCCGGTCGTGCCCGACGAGTAGGGCAGTGCGGCGATGTGGGTCGCCGGGTCGAACGACACGTCGGGCGCCGGACGCTGCTCGCCGAGGAGCTCGCGGAGGTTGGGGTGGCCGGGGGCGCCGTCGAGCACGATCAGGTTCTCGGGAGGGATGCCGTGCGCCTGCGCGGCGACCTGTGCCTGGGGCAGCAGCGGGCTGACGGTGATGAGCCAGGTGGCACCGGCATCCTTCAGCTGCTTCTCGATCTCGCCGGGCGTGTAGAGGGAGTTGATCGTGGTGACCGTCGCGCCCGCGCGCAAGGCACCGTGGAACACCGTCGCGAACGCGGGGATGTTGGGGCACAGCAGCCCGATGACGGTGTCGGTGCCGACCCCGCGGGCCGCGAGCGCACCGGCGAACCAGTCGATCTGGGCGCGGAGAGCGCCGTAGGTGGTCTCTGCGCCCGTCGCCGGGTCGATGAGCGCGATCAAGCCCAGCTCGTCGTCGGTCAGCGAGGCGAAGAGGTAGTCGTAGACGCTGACGTCGGGGATCTCGACGTCGGAATACTGGCTGATGAACACGAGGCATCTCCTTTGACCGCCGTTGTGCGTCCATCATGCCACGGGAACCCTGCGACTGAGTGCCACATATTGTGGCACCCAGTCTCGACGATCTTCTGCAGTACCGTCAAGGCATGGCGAGCTACACGCACGGTCATCACGAGAGCGTTCTGCGGTCGCACGAGTGGCGGACGGCGGAGAACTCCGCCGCCTACCTCCTGCCGCATCTGCGGCCGGGGCTCTCCGTGCTCGACGTGGGCTCGGGACCGGGGACGATCACGCTCGACCTCGCGGCGCGCGTCGCTCCCGGGCACGTCACCGGGGTGGATGCGGCGCCGGCGATCGTCGAGAAGGCGGCGGCCCTCGTTCTCGAGACCGGAGTGCGCAACGTCGACTTCGTCGTCGACGATGCCTACGCGCTCGACGCCGGGGACGACTCATTCGACATCGTGCACGCCCATCAGGTGCTGCAGCATCTGGAGCGCCCGGTGGACGCGCTGCGGGAGTTCCGACGCGTGATGAAGCCCGACGGCATCGTCGCTGCCCGCGACGTCGACTACGAGGGCGTCATCTGGTATCCGCTCATCCCGGCGCTCGACGAGTGGCTCGAGGTCTACCTCGCGACGCATCGCGGCTCGTCGGGGGAGCCCGCGGCGGGCCGCCGCCTCAAGGCGTGGGCGCGGGAGGCGGGCTTCGCGAGCGTCGTCTCGAGCGCCACGACGTGGCTGTTCGAGGATGCCCCGGACCGCGCGTGGTGGGGCGGCATGTGGGCCGATCGGGTCGTCGCATCCGACTTCGCCCGACGAGCGCTCGATCTCGGTGCGGCCGACCAGGCGACGCTGGAGCGCATCTCCGACGGCTGGCGGGAGTGGGCGGCGAGCGAGGACGGCTGGCTGCTGATGCCGCACGGCGAGATCATCGCGCGGAGCTGAGGGGCACGTCCTCCACCGCCGGGACCTCGAGCCCGGTCGCGGGTCCGCGGAGTGCGCGCAGCGCATAGAGGATCGTCGCGAGGTCGACCCCCTCCTGGATGAGCGCTCCGCCGACGGCTGGGATCACCCCGCTCGTCGCGATCAGCATCAGCGCGATGCTGATCACGATGCCGATCCAGATCGCGGCGTAGGCGACGCGCAGCGTGTGCTTCCCGATCGAGACGGCGTCGGCCACCTTGGTGAGCGAGTCGGTGAGGATGACGGCATCCGCCGCATCGCCCGCCGCCGTCGCGCCCTTCGCGCCCATCGCGATGCCGACATCGGCGGCGGCGAGCACGGGGGCGTCGTTGATGCCGTCGCCGACCATCAGGACGGGACGCGGGCGTATCTGCCCGGCCAGGTGCACCTTCTCGGGCGGGAGGAGCTCGGCGTGGATGTCGTCGATGCCGACGGTGCGGGCGATGGCCTCGGCTGTGGCTCGGGCATCGCCGGTCAGCATCGTCACGCGCTCCACGTCGTGGGTGCGCAGCCACGAGACGACGGCGCCCGCCTCGCGCCGGGGATCGTCGGCGAGGACCAGCACGCCCGCGAACCGGCCGTCGACGGCGACGTAGGCCGCGGCCTGGCCGGAGGCGATGTCGCGGCGAACGGTGTCCGCGGCGATGGATGCCACGTACGCCGGTTTGCCCACGAGGACGCTGCGTCCCTCGATCACGGCGGTCACGCCGTTGGTCGCGGCCTCGCTCGCCTTCGCGGCCGGCCGCAGCGCGATGCCGCGCTCCGCGGCGGCCCGGCGGATGCCCTCGGCGAGCACGTGGCTCGAGTACTGCTCCGCGGATGCGGCGAGGGCCAGGAGCTCGTCGGCGTCGAAGCCCGGCGCCGGGTCGACGGCGACGAGGTCGGGGCGGCCCTCGGTGAGCGTGCCGGTCTTGTCGAAGGCCGCCGAGCGGATGCGTGCGAGCTGTTCGATCACGCCCCCGCCCTTGATGATGACGCCGGCCTTCGCCGCGCGTGAGAGACCGCCCAGGAAGGCGACGGGCGCGGCGATGAGGAGAGGACAGGGAGTCGCGAGCACCAGCACTTCGGCGAAGCGCGTGGGATCGCCGGAGAGCCCCCACGCGGCGCCTGCGATGACGAGCGAGACCGCGGTGAACGGGATGGCGAAGCGGTCGGCGAGCCGCACCGTCGGCGCCCGGTCTTCCTGGGCCTGCTTCACGAGGGCCACGATCTGCTGATACTGGCTGTCGGCGCTGCGCCGCACCGCGCGGATGCGCACGGCCCGGGAGCCGTTGACCGCTCCGGAGAGCACCTCGTCGCCGGCAGCGCGATGCACCGGCATGCTCTCGCCCGTCAGGGACGACTCGTCGAACGATCCGCGCGGACTCAGCAGAACGCCGTCGACCGGCACGACCTCCGCCGGGCGGATGAGCAGGACGTCGCCCACCTCGACGTCGTCGGCCGCGGCATCCTGCACCTCGTCGCTGTCGGAGCCGGGGTGCACGAGAACGTGCGCGATCTGCGGCGAGCGGTCGAGCAAGGCGGTGAGCTCGCGTTTCGCGCGGCGGCCCGCGTAGTCCTCCAGGGCTTCACCGCCCGCCAGCATCAGCACGATGACGAGCGAGGCGACGTACTCGCCGACCGCCAGCGTCGCCACCATCGCGACGACGGCCAGGACGTCGAGGCCGACGTGGCCGCGCAGGACGTCGCGGACCATCCCGACGAGGGTCCATGCGATCACGAGCGCGACGTAGCCGATGGCGATCCCGGCGGAGGTGCGTGCGAATCCGGCCGCTCCGAGCGCGAGCACGACGATGAGCACGATCACCGTCAGCCACACGATCGGGTACCGAGCGAGCCACCGCAGGAACCTCATGGGGCCAGCGTGCCACGGATACGCTGTCTGCATGTCCGTCTCGTTGCCCGCCCGCAGCATGCTCGTCCACGACGCCCTTCGCGCCGCCGGCATCCCCGGAGAGATCGTGGTGCTGCCGGATGCCGCGTCCACGGCCGTGCTCGCTGCCGAGGCGCTCGGAGTCGACGTCGGCGCGATCGCCAACTCGCTCGTGTTCTGGTCGGACGACGAGCCGCTGCTCGTCATGACCAGCGGCGCCCACCGCGTGGACACCGCCGCGCTCGCCGCCCGGCTCGGGCGCGGCAGGATCGCGCGGGCGACTCCCGACCAGGTGCGCGAGGCCACGGGCCAGGCGATCGGCGGTGTGGCTCCGACCGGTCACCCCGCGCCGCTCACCACCGTCGTCGACGAGGACCTCGCCGCCTACCCGGAGATCTGGGCCGCGGGCGGCACGCCGCACACGGTGTTCCCGCTCACCTACGACGAGCTCGTGCGCCTCACGGGCGGCACCGTCGCCAAGGTGGACTGACGGATGCCGCGCCCGCCTCAGGGTTCGGCGGGCCGGACATCCTGCACGACCTCGTTGCGGCGCAGGAACCAGGGTGTGAACGGCGGGTCGAACCGGGCGAAGCGCGGCTCCCCGGTGGCGGTCATCCCGGCCGCTGCGATGGCGGCCCGCAGTTCCTGATAGTGCGTCAGGAAAGCGGATTCGGATCCGCTGCCGCTGAAACGGAGAGCTGCGGCCACTGAGCCCGGAACGGACCGGATCCTCACGCGAGGATCAGTGGGAACGGGCGCCATCTCCTCGGTCATTCCCGCCGGGAGCACAAAAGCGACCACGTACCCCGTCCCGGCTCTCCCGCCGGCGGGCCCGACATCCACGGGACCGCGCTGGAGGACCGGTGCGGTCATCTGCACCTTCTGGGACGTCCTCGGCGGCGTTCCCCGCTGCACGACGGGCGCGGTCATGGCGATCGACTGTCGGGCCGTGTTGTCACCGTTGATGTAGGCGAACAGGCGACCGAAGGCGGCGTTGCCGGCGCGGTCGAACGACGCGCTCACGTCCACTTCTGCCACGGTGTGCTCCGGGTACCGTCGCAACTCGAAGTCCGCATATCGCCGCAGAAGCTCGTAGGGCTGCTGTTCCGTCATCGTCCTCTGACGATACGCCCGAGAATCGGGGCGGAGGCCGGCTCGGGCGTGCGGGACCAAAGCCCCGAGAGAACGTCCTGCCGCGGCGATAGCCTGACCGCGAGTCTCGTGCCGCGTGACGTTGTGCCGGATGCGTGAAGGGTCGAGCGCTGGGCCGTCTTCTTCTGCATCGAGGCTCGCGAGGAGAAGCATGGATGCACGGCGGGTGGATCTGCGCGGGCGCGTCGCGGTGGTGACGGGATCCACGCGCGGTCTCGGGCTGGCCATGGCCCGGCTGCTGGGTCTGCACGGCGCGACCGTCGTGCTCGCGTCCCGATCGGATGCCCACGTCGAAGCCGCGGTCGCGCGGTTGCAGCGGGAAGGGATCTCGGTCTCGGGGTGCCGCTGCGATGTCGGCGAGATCGCGGAGGTCGAAGCCCTGCGCGATGAGGCCCTCAGCCGCGGGAATCTGTCGATCTGGGTCAACAACGCCGGTGCGTCCGGCGTCTACGGGCCGACGGCGTCCACGCCTGTCGACGACTTCACCCATGTGGTGCGCACGAACATCCTCGGAACGTTCCACGGTTCGCGTGTCGCGTTGCCCGTGTTCTTGGCTCAAGGCAATGGCGACCTCGTGAACCTCTATGGACAGGGCGACAAGGGGCCTGTCGCACAGCAGAACGCATACGCGTCCAGCAAACGGTGGGTGCGGCAATTCACCGAGACGCTGCGCCGGGAGTGCAAGCACACCGGGGTGCGTGTGCACGGCATGAATCCCGGCCTGGTGACGACCGACCTTCTGGGGCACGTCACCGCCCAGTCGGGCTACGAGGGGCGGCTCGGCGCATTGCAGGTCGTCGTCGGTCTGTGGGGCCAGGCCCCCGAGGCTGCCGCGCGCCCTGTCCTCAGACTCGTCACATCGGACGCGGCCCAGTTCCGGTACCTGACCCCTGCGACGACGCTCACACGCGGGGTGCGCAGCATTCTCACGGGACGCCTCCGCCGCGCCAACCGCATGCCCCTGCAGGTCAGTGTCGTGGACTCGGGTGCACATGAGCTGGGCGGCCGCCGATGACCTGTCTGAGGAGGGTTTCCCCCGACTCTGCTGTCGTATCAGCGCGACCCCTGCGCACTCCTCCATGGGGAAGGTTGTCGGCGTCGCGGACGAGAGCTGGTGCGGATGATGCCTGATTCGGAACGCCTGCAGGGTGCGGGCACGGAGTATGCGTTCCAGCCGGTCTCCGGCATCCCGCCCTTCCAGCCGATCGGCGACGGGGTCTTCACGCTGGGGCCGGAGCTCGCGGCGTGGGGTCCATCCGACCAGAACCTCTTCGCGTTCGCGGTCGGCATCGATCAGGCGCTGTGGTGTTCGGAGCTGAGCGGCTTCCTCTTCGACGAGCCGCCCGCGACATGGAGTGCATGGCGCTCGTTGGGAGGAGTCGTCACCTCGGCACCGCGGGCAGTGCGTTCGGGTGACGGGTCGATCGACGTCTTCGCCACGGGCGCGAACAGCGAACTCCTGCACTGGCAGTTCCTCGATGGAGCGTGGGTGACCCACGGGCCGGTCGTCAAGGCCGAGGCGCACGTGGAGGACGGGGTCATCCCGCCGATTCGCGTGACCCGATACTGGGAATCGCTCGGCGGTGTCCTCACCTCCGCACCGGATGCGGTGCTCTTCGGAGAGCTGGACGACGAGATCCTCGTGTTCGCGCGCGGCACGGACCAGGCGCTCTGGACACGGGCACGGCAGGGTGTCTCCTGGACGCCCTGGATCTCACTGGGTCACCTTCTCGCGTCGGCGCCGCGCGCGGCGGTGGTGCAGAAAGAGACATTCGCGGTGTTCGCCCTCGGAGTGGACTCCGCGATCTGGTACACCATGGGTGCGGAGTGGCACTCTCTGGGCGGCACGTTCTCGTCGCCTCCCTACGCCGTGGCGTGGGGGCGATTCCTCCATGTGTTCGCCACCGCCAGCAGCGGGGCGCTGAACGTCCGCCGCTGGGACGGCAGCGGCTGGAGCGACTGGCAGGACCTCGGCGGCATCCTGATGACACCGCCCATCGCCGACGCGCCACCGGACGGTCTGCCGTACGTCTTCACACTCGGCACCGACAGCGGCGTGTGGCGCAACCGTTCGAACGGGGGTTTCGAGTGGTCGGGCTGGGAGTCTCTGGGCACCGGCCTGCTGACGCTTCCTGCGACGGTCGTGCGGAATCCGTCCGACATCGAGAACGTGCGAGCCCTCGCGGCGCTCGGCTTCGACCACCGGGTCTGGTTCCAGGAGGACGACTTCTGACGCGCGCCTGGGCTGCGGCGCCCGTCACCCGGCGCGGACGATCTCCAGACAGGTGATCGCTGCGGCAGCAGACCACGCCTGCGGGCGGCACGCCGCCGGATACGGGGCCGGCACAGCGCGGTCGGACGCGGCATCCCCGCTGTGGAGCTCGGGCATGCGGAATCCGAACGACATCGCCGCACGCAGCAGGCCGTCGACCACCCCGAGCGCCTCGGCGCGGAGGCCGGCGCGGAGCATCCCGTGCGCGACGATCGCACTGTCGTGCGCCCACACCGAGCCGCGGTGGTAGCCGAGCGGCCAGTAGCCGCCGGCATCCGTCGACAGCGTCCTGATGCCGAACCCGGATGACATGGACGCGCCCACGAGAAGGCGCGCGACGTCCCGCTCCTCGGTGGGGGAGAGGATGCCGGTGCCGAGCAGGTGACCGATGTTCGAGGTCAGCGTGTCCACCGCGCGACCGTCGCGATCGAGCGCGACGGCGGGATAGCGGCCTTCGGGCGTCTCGACCCAGAACCTCTCCGCGAACCGCCGGCGCAGCGTTGCGGCCCACGAGCGCAGGTCGTCACCGCCGCCTTCGCCGAGCCGGTCGAGGAGCCCGGCGGCTCCGACGGCCGCCTCGTAGGCGTAGCCCTGCACCTCGCAGAGGGCGATCGGCCCCTCGGCGAGAGACCCGTCGCGCCACTGGATCGAGTCGCCCGAGTCCTTCCAGCCCTGGTTCGTGAGGCCCCGCCCGGAGCGGTCGATGTAGGAGAGGAAGCCGTCGCCGGCGCTGCGCACGATCCAGTCGAGCGCGGCCCGCAGGTTCGGCAGGAGCGCGCGCACCTCGGGCTCCGGCATCCCGCGCTCCGCCGCCTCGACGAGCAGGCTCACCCAGAGCGCGGTCGCATCCACCGTGCCGTAGTAGAGCGGGGGGAGCACGATTCCCTCGCCCGGCATGCGGAACTCGCTGGCGCGCAGCTCGTGCGCGATCTTGCCCGGCTCCTCCTCGGTGTCCGGGTCGTCCTTCGTGCCCTGCAGGCGGGCGAGGACGCGGAGGGTGGATGCCGCGAGCCCCGCGTCGACCGGCAGCAGGAGCCGCGCGGCCCACAGGCTGTCGCGCCCGAAGAGCGTGAGGAACCATGGTGCACCGGCGGCGAGGAACGCGTCGTCGGGGTGATCGGGGAGGGCGAGTCGCAGCGCGGCGAGATCGCCGAGCGCCGTGCGCACCCAGGCGGCCAGACGCGGGTCGACATCCACATCGGGGAGCGGCCACGATACGGGCGACGCAGCCTGCACGACGAGCTGCGCATCGCGCATGGCGGCGGAGAGGGTGAGGGATGCGGCATCCCCCGGCGCGACCTGGACCGACCACGTCGCCTCCAGCTCGCCCTCGTTCCGGTGCCACACGCCGCCCTCGGCGGTCAGCACGAGCTCGGCGTGCTCGGCCGTGACGGTCGCGGTCTCGCCCTCGAGCCGTGCATCCCAGGCACGCGCGCCTCCGAGGCCGGCCTTCACCTCCTGCAGCTGCCGGAAGTCCGGGCTGATCCGCAGAGCGACGACGGCATCCACCGCGTCCGGGGTGACAGACGCGAGCGTGATCGTCTCGGTGACGGCGCCGGGGGTGAGCGACCGACGGCGCGTGAGCCGCACGTGCGGATCGGGTGACGGGTCGTCGACCTCGCGCACCGTGGCGTCGAACACGACGCTCGAGATGTCGGACTGCGCGGCTCCGATCGGCTCGGGCACCGCTCCCGCGCACTGCAGGGCCATCCCGCTGATGAACCGCCGGTCGCCGTGGTAGACGCCGTCGATCGGCGCGAGCATGTCACCGGTGTCGCGCGACCAGGCCTGGGTCGGGGCTGCGAGCGCGATGACGGCGTCGTGGAGATAGGGCTGTCGACCCGAAGTCATTCTTTGACGGCTCCTTCACTGGAGTTCATGATGCGGCGCTGGAAGACGAAGAACAGCGCGGCGACGGGGATGGTCATGAGGAGTGCGGCGGCGAGCTTCAGCGGGTACTGGCTGCCCTGGCTGAGCTGACCGGATGCGAGTCCCGCGACGCCCTTGGTCAGCGTCGTCAGCTGAGGCGACTGCGTCGACACGATGAAGTGCGCGAGCTCGTTCCAGGAGCCCTGGAACGACAGGATGACGATCGTGATCAGTGCGGGCCGCGCCATCGGCAGCACGACCGACCAGAAGATGCGGAAGCTGCCGGCGCCGTCGATGCGCGCCTGCTCCTCCACCGAGACCGGGATGGACTCGAAGAAGTTCTTCATGATGAACACGCCCGCGGCATCCACCAGCAGCGGCAGGATCATGCCCGAGTACGAGTCGTACAGGCCGAGCTGGTTCAGCACCAGGAACTTCGGGATCAGCAGCACGACCGCAGGCACGGCCATCACGCCGACCACGAGGGCGAAGATCAGGGCGCGCCCGCGGAAGTGGAGTCGCGCCAGCGCGTAGCCGGCGAGCGACACGAAGAACACCCGGCCGAGCGTCACGCAGATCGTCACGACCGCCGAGTTCGCGAACCACAGCGGGAAGTCGCTGTGTGCGAACAGGCGCTCGTAGGCCGCGAACGACCAGGTCTGCGGGATGAGGGAGATCGGGTCGGCGGCCGCCTCGGACTCGGTCTTGAAAGACGTCGACACCTGTACGAGGAACGGGTAGATGTACACGAGTGCGATCGCGACGAGCAGCGCGTACAGGGCGATCTGGCTCCAGCGGGAGCCGCCACGCCCGCTGCTGCTGCGGCGGCGGCGGCGAGAGGGCGAGGGCGGCGGGCTCGCCGGAGGAGTCGTGACGGTGGCCTCACGAACGGCGGAGTCAGTCATGCTGCGCTCCCTTCGGCTGGTAGGCGCGGATGCGGCGCCGCGAGACGGGACGGTCGCGCAGCACCCAGCGCTGCAGGAGCGTGAACAGGATGATGATCACGAACAGCATGAAGGCGATCGCGGCGCCGTTGCCCCATTTCTGGTCCTGGAACGAGGCCTGGTACGACAGGAAGGCGGGCGTGAGGGTCGTCTTGGCCGGTCCGCCCTGGGTTCCGGTGTAGATCTGGTCGAACACCTGCCAGCAGCCGATGAGGCCGAGCGTGACGACGGTGAACAGCGTGGGGCGCAGTTGCGGGAGCGTGATGCGCCAGAAGCGCTGCCATCCATTGGCGCCGTCCATCATGGCGGCCTCGGCCAGCTCGGGGCCGATGTTCTGCAGCGCGGCGAGGAAGAGCAGCATGAACGTGCCACTCGTCGTGAACACCGCCATGAGGACGAGCGCGCACATGGCCACCGACGGGCCCGCGGTCCACTCCCACCAGGTGACGCCGAGGAACTTCCCCTGCGTGAGGATCTGCGGCCCCGGGGTGTCGCCCGATAGCAGGTGGAAGAGGCCACGCGGGTCCTGCCACCAGTTCGGGCCGTGACCGCCCAGCATGGCGATGATCTGGTTCACGACGCCGGTCGTCGAGAAGAGGAAGAGCCACAGCACCGTGATGGCGACCGAGCTCGTGACCGAGGGGAAGTAGAACGCCGTGCGGAAGAACCCGCGGCCGCGCAGCACTGCACGGCTCACGAGCACCGCGAGGAAGAGCGACAGCGCCGTCTGCAGCGGCACCACGAGCACGACGTACCAGGCGTTGTTGCGCAGCGACAGGCCGAAGTTGCGCTCGGCGAGACCGCCGCTGGTCGTGACGTCGGCGTAGTTCTGCAAGCCGACGAAGCTGACGCTCGGCGACAACGGGCTGCCGTTGCCGTTCCAGTCGGAGAAGCTGACCCACAGCGCCATGAGCACCGGGATGAACAGGAAGACACCGAGGATGAGGACGACGGGGAGGATGAAGAGCCACCCCGCCACCCCCTCCCCGCGGCGGATCCCGGAGGATGCGCCGCGGGGAGAGGCTGAGGCCGTTTTCGGCACGGCAGGAGCGGTCATGGCGTTACTTGACGACCGCTTCGAGGTTCGTCTGGACCGACTGCAGGATCGTCTTCGGATCCGCGGTCTTGAGCGTCTCGAGCTGCGAGTTGAAGTCCGCGACGACGTCGGCGGCACCGGCGTTCGTGGGCACGCCCTGCGCGTAGTCCGCGCCGGTGAGGAACGGCACGAGCGGGGCGTTGTCGGACTTCCACTGATCCGCCGCCGACTTCACGGACGGCATCGGGCCGAAGGCCTTCGAGAAGGTCAGCTGCTGGTCGGCGGAGGTCAGGTATTCGATGAAGTCGAGTGCGGCCTTCTGGTTCTTGCCTGCGGCGGACATGCCCCAGCAGTTGGTGAACTGCAGCGTGCCCTTGCCCGCGGGCCCGGCAGGCAGCTCGACGACCTCGTACTTCACGTTCGGGTAGTCGTTCTGCATGGCGCCGGTGATCCAGTTGCCCTCGATCGTCATCGCGCCGAGCTGCTTGCCGAACGCCTCGCCGCCCCATCCTGCTCCGACATCCTTCGCATAGGCGAAGGTGCCGTCGTTCAGGTGCTGCTTGACGTAGTCGAGTGCCTTCACGTTGGCGTCGCTGTCGGCCTCGGCCTTCTTGCCGTCCTCGGACACGAGGCGGCCGCCCGCCTGGGCCATGAAGGCGCCGATGCGCGCGTACTCGCCGCTGAAGACCAGGCCCTTGGTGGTGCCGCTCGTGAGCTTCTTGGCGTCCTCGGCCAGCTGATCCCACGTCTTCGGGATGTCGGCGTCAGTGAGGCCCGCCTTGGTCCACAGGTCGGTGTTGATGATCAGCTGCAGTGTCGAGAAGTCCTTCGGCGCGCAGTACGAGGTGCCGTCGACGCTGAAGTTCTTCACGAGCGAGGGGTAGAAGTCGCCCTTGTTGCCCAGCATGTCGCCGTAGGCCTTCAGCGACTTGTTCTGGGCGAGCCCGGCGATCGCGTCCGTCGACAGGTAGAACACGTCCGGCGGCGATCCGGCTGCGAAGCCCTGCGACAGCTGCTCCGAGAGCTTCGTCGCGGGCACGACGGTGACATCGACGCCCGACTTCTTCGACCAGGCTGTCGCGGCGTTCTGGACCGCCTTCGTCTCCGCGTCGCCGCTGGAGCCGATCATGAGCGTGAGCGGCTTCTTCGACGAGGTCAGGCCGTCTGCGGCCCCCGTCGAGCCGCCGCTGCTGAACCCTTGGCCACAGCCGGCGAGCGCGAGGGCGGCGATGACGGTGCCGCCCGCGGCGATCGCAGCGCGTGCTGTGTGTCGCGACATCAGATCTCCTTCGATTCAATGGGTGAGCGCCCGGACATCGAACTTACCGTGGGAAATTTGATCGTTCAAATTTTGGGCGCAGAGACAAGATATGGTGTTGCCATCACAAGTGTCAAGGGGTGGTGACCGGGATGACGATGCGTCGAGCCGCGACGATCGAGGACGTCGCGCATGCCGCGGGAGTCTCGCGTCAGACCGTCAGCAATGTGCTGAACTCGCCCGACATCGTGCGCGAGGCGACGCGGGCGCGGGTCCGTGCGGCGATCGCGGACCTGGGCTACGCGCCCCACGCGTCAGCGCGCCGGCTGCGTACGCAGCGCAGCTCGACCATCGGCATCCATCTCGATCCGTATGCCGGCGGCATCTCCGGTGTGGTGCTCGATCGGTTCGTGCACGCGCTCACGGAGCGGGCCGGCGAGCGGGGGCAGCGGGTGCTCGTGTACGCGGCGCGGTCTCCCGAGGAGGAGATCGCACGGATGGCTGAGCTCGCCGACGGCGGCGACATCGACGCCGTCGTCATCACCGGGACCTTCCACGGCGACCCGCGCACGGTCTGGCTCGCCGAGCGCGATCTGCCGTTCGTGTCGTTCGGGCGTCCTTGGGGTGTCGACGACATCGAGGATCCGGCCCACCTCTGGGTCGACGTCGACGGGGCCGCCGGCACGCGTGCCGCGACCGAGTACGCGATGTCGCAGGTGGGCCCGCGGGTGGCGTTCCTCGGCTGGCCGGGCGGGTCGGGCACCGGCGACGACCGTGAACGGGGATGGCGGGAGGCCCGAGCCGGCCTGCCCGCTGCGCCCCGGCTCACCGCGGTGGAGAGCGTCGCGGAGGGTCGTGCCGCCGCGACGGCGGCCCTCGAGTCGCGCGACTTCGACGCCATCGTGTGCGCGAGCGACGTGCTGGCCATCGGCGCTCACCTGGCCGCGACGGCGGCCCGCACAGACATCCCGGTGATCGGCTTCGACAACACGCCCGCCGTCGAGGCGCTGGGTATCTCCAGCGTCGAGCAGCTGCCCGAGAAGGTGGCCGAGGGCGTGCTCGAGCTGCTGATGGGGGAGCGGACCGCGATCAGTCCCCGCTCGGCCACTCCCGGTCGCGCGCACGTGCTCGTGGAGCCTCGACTGGTCGTTCGCCGTCCGGAGGCGTAGCGGCCGCTTCGGCCGCGCGCGCGGCGGCGGGGGCCCGCATCCAGATCAGACCCACAAGGCCCGCCGCGAGGTACAGGCACGCCTGCAGGTCGAGGAGCGGGACGAGGAGCGCCGGATCGCCGGCCAGTCCCGCGAGGAGGATGCCGACGGACTGACCCACGGCGGCGACCAGGCCGACGGCCGCGAACGCCGCGGCCCGCTCGCGGGGTGCGGCGGCGGTCTGCATGATGCTCATGACGCCCGTCATCATGACGACGCCCGGTGCGCCGACCATCGCGAACAGCACGACGTACGGCCAGAGCTGTGTGGTGAGGCTCGGCAGGTTCCAGGTCACGAGCGAGATGACCCCGAAGGCGAAGAGGCTGCCGACGGTGAGTGCGCGCGGGCTCGCGCCGCGCGTGAAGAACCCCAGCGCGAGTCCGGCGGCGATGGCGCCGATCGCCTGGATGCCGCGCAGGAGCCCGACATCCCCGTCGCTGCCGTGCAGCGGATCGGTGACGAAGAGCAGGAACAGCACGAGGAACATGCCCTGCGCGATGCTCGCGAGGCCCATGATCGCGTAGACCGCCCGCAGCGCGGGAAGCCGCAGCGCGGCGCCGACGCCCATCGGCGCGCGAGCCGTGTCGCGCTCGGACTCTCCCGCGGGACGGCCCGCTGCTCGCGGGAGCGTGGCGATGAGGATGGCGGAGATCACATAGCTCGCCGCATCCAGCGCCACGACGAGTCCGAGCCCGCCCACCATGAGTGCGATGCCGCCGAGCGGGCCGCCCACCAGGCGCGCGAGGTTCTGGTTCAGGCCGATGAGCGCGTTCGCGCTCACCAGCCGGTCGGCCTCGACGAGGTCGGGCAGCATCGAGTTCTTCGCGGGCTCGAAGAGCGCGGCGAGCGATGCGTGCACGGCGATGACCGCGTAGGCGATCGGCAGGTCCTCCGGCGAGCGCACGAACAGCAGCGGGATCAGCGCGAGCGCCTGGCCCACGTTGGTGCCGACCATCAGGATGCGTCGGTCCATCCGCCCCGCGAGCCGCGCCGCGAGGGGCGCGAGGACGACCGCCGGCGCGAGCTCGAGGAGGAAGGCGAGCGACGCGCCGACAGCCGAGCCGCTGAGGCGCAGCACGACGAGCGGCAGCGCGATGAACAGGAACCAGTCGCCGGTGTCGGACACGAGGCCCGCGACCCAGAGGCGACGGAAGGCGGGGATGCCGAACGCGCTGCTCATGACCGCCCTCCCGGCTCGGCAGCGCCGAAAGACGGGCGGGGGAACGCGAGCACCGACACCTCCGCGACGGCCGAGCCCTCGGGCGCCTCGCCGCGGGTGGCGGCGATGTAGGGGCGCAGGAGCGCGTCGATGCTCTCGACGAGCGAGCGCAGCTCCGCCGGCGTCACCCGCAGGCCGTAGGTCATGTGCGCATCCGTCTCGCGCCACTCGGGATCGAGGCGGTCGCGGGTGCGCAGATGCTCGCGCGCCAGCTGGTACTCGAGCTGCAGGGCGGCCGCGATCATGCCCTCGGCGCTCGCGGCGAGGTCGGGATCGGCGGAGTCGAGGTGCGTGTCGAGCCCGGTGACGGTCGCCCGCCAGGGGCGCTCGCGCCCGTCGCCGGAGTCCACCGGCTCCACGAGGCCGTGCTTGGCCAGGACGCGCAGGTGGTAGCTGCAGTTCGACGGCGAGTCGCCGACGGCGCGGGCGCACGCGGATGCGGTCGCCGGCCCCTCGGACATCAGGTAGCCGAGGAGGTTCAGACGCACGGGATGGACGAGGGCCTCGATGGCCTCGGAGTCGTCCAGTCGTCGACGGATCTCGGGCTTCGGTTCCACCATGGCGCACCTCGGGTCTGAAAGAGTATTTCGCAAGACTCTTTCAGAGTACGCCGGCAAGGCGAGAAGTGAAAGCCCTTTTCAGACTTCGGGGGATTCAGCCCGGTTCGGCGATGCGCTCCAGCGCGTCGAGCGCGGCGACCACCGCGGCGTGCTCATCCTCGTCGAGCGCCTCCAGCAGCACTCCGATCCGCGCGGCGCGCTCGGCGCGCGCCCGCATGACCGCCTGCTCGCCCTGGGGTGTCCCGAGCACGAAGAACGACCGGCGGTCGACCGGATCGGGCTCGCGCCGCACGAGCCCCCGCGACTCGAGATCGGCGACGAGGCGGGTCACCGACGGCGGTGCGAGGTGCTCGCGGCGGGCGATGTCGCCGGGGCGCAACGGTCCGTATCGAACGATCGTCGAGAGGACCGAGAGCTGCCCGTGCGTCATGCCGTCTTCGGACGGGCGGATGCGCCGGTTGATCCGGCCGATCGCGATCGCCAGTCGCGCCGCATCCTGACTGGTACGTGCTGCGTTCATCGAACCTCCTGGGCGGACACCGGCCACGGGCCGGCCTGCGTGTTGTCCTCGTCTGAACATAGTGACGCCCGCGGCTGACGGACACCACATCGGTGAGTGCGCGTCACCGGCGGTGCAGCCTTCGCTCGAGCTCGGTGGCGGCGGCTTGGACGAGCGGGGCGATGGTCGCCACCGCCCCTCCCCGCAGCACAAGCGGGCCGGCCGCACCCCGCGACAGGGGCGCGGCCGCATCCTGTGCCGTTTCCTCGGGCCACGTGACCGCGACCGCCGCGAGCGGCCAGCCGTTGTGGTCTCGCACCGCCACGCCGACCGATCGCAGGCCGAGGGTGACCTCGCCGTCCTCCGTCGCGAAGCCGTCGGCGCGCACCTGACGCAGCGCCTCGCGGAGATCGCCCGGACGAGCGGGGCCGCGACCCGTGCGATCGGCGAAGGCCGACGCATCCGGATAGAGGGCCCGCACCTGCTCGCGGGGAAGCAGCGCGAGCATCGCCCGCCCCGTGGCCGTGAGGTGCGCGGGAAGGCGCACGCCGACGTCGGTGACGAGGGCAGGGCGCCGGGGCGCGCGCTCCTCGACGACGTACAGCACGTCGCGGCCGGTCATCACGGCGAGGTGCGCGCTCTCGCCGGATCGGTCCGCGAGTGCGGCGATGAGAGTCCGGCCCAGGCGGGCGATCGGCTGCTGCCGCGAGTACCCGCCGGCGAGCTCGAACGCGGCGGTGCCGAGACCCCAGCGGCGGTCCTCGGGAAGGTGGACGACGAAGCCGTGCTGCTGCATCGAGCCGAGCAGGTGATAGACGCTGGAGCGCGGGATCCCGAGCGCCGCCGACATCGTCGCGGCCGCGACCGGGCCCGGCTGGCGGGCGAGATAGGCGAGGATGCGGAGGGTCTGGTCCGCCGCCGGCACCTGAGGCGGGCTGTCTGGCATGGCAGACACAGGATGCCACGAACCGCTCGCGCCCGGTAGTGGCGCGGTGTGGAATCGGCTTATGACTTCCGCCCCCGTTCTCCGCACTGTCCTCGTGGGTGCCGCACCGCTCAGCCCTGCCGACGTCGTCGCCGTCGCGCGCCATGACGCCGCGATCGAGATCGCCGGCAGCGCGCTGGAGAAGGTCGCCGCATCCCGCGCCCTCGTCGATCGCCTCGCCGACGACCCCCACCCGCACTACGGGATCTCGACCGGCTTCGGGGCGCTCGCCACGAAGTTCATCCCCCTCGAGCGCCGCATGCAGCTGCAGGCGAGCCTCATCCGCTCCCACGCCTCCGGAACCGGGGCCGAGGTCGAGCGCGAGGTCGTCCGTGCGCTGCAGCTTCTGCGCCTGCAGACCCTCGCGACCGGCCACACGGGCGTGCGCCCGGTCGTCGTCGAGACCTACGCCGCCATGCTGAACGCCGGCATCACGCCGATCGTCCGCGAGTACGGCTCGCTCGGATGCTCCGGCGACCTCGCGCCGCTCGCCCATGTCGCGCTCGCGGCGATGGGGGAGGGCCGCGTGCGTGACGCCGAGGGCGTCGAGATGGATGCCGCCGAGGCCTTGGCCGCGGCATCCATCGTCCCGCTCGAGCTGCGCGAGAAGGAGGGCCTCGCCCTCATCAACGGCACGGACGGGATGCTCGGCATGCTGCTGCTCGCCCTGCACGACCTCGGCGTGCTGCTCGACACCGCCGACCTCTCCGCCGCCCTGTCGGTCGAGAGCCAGCTCGGCACCGACGCCGTCTTCGCGGCCGATCTGCAGGCGCTGCGCCCCCAGGTCGGGCAGGCCGAGTCGGCCGCGAACCTCCGCGCGTTCCTCGCCGACTCGCCGATGGTCGCCAGCCACCGCGGCCCCGAGGACGGCCGCGTGCAGGACGCGTACTCGCTGCGCTGCTCGCCGCAGGTGCACGGCGCTGCACGCGACACGATGGCCCACGCCGCCCTCATCGCCGGGCGCGAGCTGGCCGCCGCCGTCGACAACCCCGTCCTGACCGACGACGGCCGGGTCGAGTCGAACGGGAACTTCCACGGCGCGCCGGTCGCGTACGTCCTCGACTTCCTCGCCATCGCGGTCGCCGACGTCGCCTCGGTCTCCGAGCGCCGCACCGACCGTGCGCTGGACCCCGCCCGAAGCCACGGCCTTCCGCCGTTCCTCGCCCACGAGGTCGGCGTCGACTCGGGTCTCATGATCGCCCAGTACGCCGCGGCCGGGATCGTCTCGGAGCTCAAGCGCCTGGCGGTCCCCGCATCCGTCGACTCGATCCCGTCGTCCGCGATGCAGGAGGACCACGTGTCGATGGGCTGGGCCGCGGCCCGCAAGCTCCGTCGCGCGATCGACGGGCTCTCGCGTGTGCTCGCGGTCGAGGTCATCACGGGATGCCGCGCGCTCGACCTGCGGGCACCCCTGCAGCCCGGGCCGGTGACGAGCGCCGTGCGCGACCTCGTCCGCACCGAGGTCGCCGGCCCCGGCCCCGACCGCTTCCTCTCGCCCGACATCGAGGCCGTCACGGCGCTCGTCATCTCGGGCGCCATCGCCACGACCGCACTCGGCTCTGCCACGAAGGAGTGAACACCATGACCACCGACACCCGCACCGTCCGCGCCCCGCGCGGCGCCGAGCGCACCGCGAAGAGCTGGGGCGCCGAGGCCGCCAAGCGCATGCTCATGAACAACCTCGACCCCGAGGTCGCCGAGCACCCCGAGGACCTCGTCGTCTACGGCGGCACCGGCCGCGCCGCGCGCAGCTGGCAGGCGTTCGACGCCATCGTCCGCACGCTCGACGAGCTCGAGCCCGACGAGACGCTGCTCGTGCAGTCCGGCAAGCCGGTCGGCGTGTTCCGCACGCACGAGTGGGCGCCGCGCGTGCTCATCGCCAACTCGAACCTCGTCGGCGACTGGGCGACCTGGCCCGAGTTCCGCCGCCTCGAGGACCTCGGCCTCACGATGTACGGCCAGATGACCGCCGGCTCGTGGATCTACATCGGCTCGCAGGGCATCCTGCAGGGCACCTACGAGACCTTCGCGGCCGTCGCGCGTTCGCTCGGTCGCGACTCGCTGAAGGGCACGCTGAGCCTCACCGCGGGCGCCGGCGGCATGGGCGGCGCCCAGCCGCTCGCCGTCACGCTCAACGACGGTGCGGTGCTCATCGTCGACGTCGACGAGTCGCGCCTCGCCCGCCGTGTGGAGCACGGCTACCTCGACGAGTACACGACCGACCTCGACACGGCCATCGCCCGTGCCGTCGCGGCCAAGGACGCGGGCGAGGCCCGCTCCGTCGGTCTCGTCGGAAACGCCGCCGCGGTCTTCCCCGAGCTCCTGCGCCGAGGGGTTCCGATCGACATCGTCACCGATCAGACGAGCGCGCACGACCCGCTCGCCTACCTGCCGCTCGGCATCGCGTTCGAGGACTGGAAGGATGCGGCGGCCGCCGACCCCGAGGGCTTCACCGAAAAGGCGCGCGCGAGCATGGCCGCACATGTCGAGGCGATGGTCGGATTCATGGATGCGGGCGCCGCCGTCTTCGACTACGGCAACTCCATCCGCGCCGAGGCGCAGCTGGGCGGGTACGACCGCGCGTTCGCGTTCCCCGGCTTCGTGCCCGCCTACATCCGCCCGCAGTTCGAGTCGGGCCGCGGCCCGTTCCGCTGGGTGGCGCTGTCCGGCGACCCCGAGGACATCCGCAAGACCGACCGCGCGGTCGCAGAGCTCTTCCCCGAGGACGCCTCGCTGCACCGCTGGCTCGAGAAGGCCGGCCAGGCCGTGCACTTCGAGGGGCTGCCCGCGCGCATCTGCTGGCTCGGCTACAAGGAGCGGCACCTCGCCGGCCTGAAGTTCAACGAGATGGTCGCCTCCGGGGAGCTGGCCGGCCCGATCGTGATCGGCCGGGACCACCTGGACTCCGGGTCGGTCGCGAGCCCGTACCGCGAGACCGAGGCGATGAAGGACGGCTCCGACGCGATCGCCGACTGGCCCCTCCTGAACGCACTGCTCAACACGGCCTCGGGCGCTTCCTGGGTCTCGATCCACCACGGCGGCGGTGTCGGCATCGGGCGCTCCATCCACGCCGGACAGGTCACCGTCGCCGACGGCTCCGCGCTCGCCGCCGAGAAGATCGAACGCGTGCTCATCAACGACCCCGGCACGGGCGTCATGCGCCACGTCGACGCCGGCTACGAGCACGCGAAGGACGTCGCCCGCGAGCGCGGCCTGAAGATCCCGATGCTGGACGCCTGAGGTGAGCGTTCGAGCTCGGCTCGACGAGATCGCCCACATCGGGCGCGACCCGGTGCGAGGCGGCTACTCGCGGCATCTGCTGGATGAGGCCGACCTCGCGCTGCGCGACTGGTTCCGCCGGTCGGCGCAGTCGCTGGGCCTGGCCGTCGAGCAGGACGGCAACGCCAACCTGTGGGCCTGGTGGGGCGAACCCGGAATGGATGCCGTGGCCACCGGCAGCCACCTCGACTCGGTGCCCGGCGGCGGCGCATACGATGGGCCGCTGGGGGTCGCGTCCGCGCTCGAGGCCGTGGCGCGGCTGCAGGCGGAGGACTTCCGCCCGGCCCGCCCCCTCGCCCTGGTCGTGTTCGCCGAGGAGGAGGGCAGCCGCTTCGGCCTGCCCTGCCTCGGATCACGGCTCATGGTGGGCGCGTCGGAGCCGGCAGCCGTGCGCGCCCGGGCGGATCGCGACGGCGTGACGGTGGACGAGGCGTGGACCGCCGCGGGATTCGACCCGTCGACCATCGGCCCCGACCCCGAGCGCCTCGGGCGCATGGGCGCCTTCCTCGAGCTGCACGTCGAGCAGGGCGTCGATCTGGAGGATCGCGGGATGCCGCTCGCCACCGCGTCCGCCATCATCCCGCACGGCCGCTGGCGCCTGATCGTCGACGGCGAGGGCAACCACGCCGGCACCACGCCCATGGCCGGGCGTCATGACCCGGTCGTCGCGCTCGCGGAGGTCGTGCTCGCAGTGCGCGACACCGCCGTCGCGGCGGGGCCGGCCGCCCGGGCAACGATCGGCCGCATCGCGGTGACACCGAACGGCACGAACGTCATCGCGGCGCGCGCCGAGGCCTGGCTGGACATCCGCGCGGCCGCGGACGACGATGTGCGCACCATCCTCGCCGATACCCTCGCACGCGCGGAGGTGCTCGTCGCAGCCGAGGGCTGCGCGCTGACGGTGGTCGAGGAGTCGTTCTCGCCGATCGTCGCGTTCGACGCGGCTCTCACCGACCGCGTCGCCGGAATTCTGGGCGGCGTGCCCGCCATCCCGACCGGAGCCGGTCATGATGCCGGCATCCTCGCCCCCTCCGTGCCCACCGCGATGATCTTCGTGCGCAACCCGACCGGTGTCTCGCACGCGCCCGGGGAGGGCGCCCGCGACGAGGATTGCGAGGCCGGAGCGGCGGCGCTCGCCGACGTCCTGCGGGAGCTGGCATCGTGACCGCCTTCCACTGCGGGCTGGCCCTGATCGACGGCCGCTTCGAGCAGGGGGTCCGCATCGAGACCGACGGCGGGCTCATCACGGGCATCGACCTCAACACGGTCGCCCAGCCCGGCGACCGCGGCCTCGTCGCCGTCGTCCCCGGGTTCGTCAATGCGCACTCGCATGCGTTCCACCGCAGCCTCCGTGGTCGCACGCACGACGACGGCGGCGATTTCTGGCAGTGGCGCGGCCGCATGTACGCGGAGGCCGCGGCGCTCACCCCGAGCGGCTACGGCGAGCTCGCGACGCCCGTGTTCACCGAGATGCGGGATGCCGGGTACACCGCGGTCAGCGAATTCCACTACGTGCACCACCGGATCGACGGCACGCCATATGCCGCGCACGACATGGAGATCGCGCTCGCGGAGGCCGCCACCGCGGTGGGCATCCGGCTGCTGCTGCTCGACACCCTCTACCTGCGCGGCGGGATCGGTGCGCCGCTCGCTCCCGAGCAGCTGCGGTTCGGCGACGCCGATGTCTCGACGTGGCTCCGTCGCTGGCACTCCCTGCGCGATGCGCTCGCTGCGTATCCGCTCGTGAGCCTCGGTGCGGCCGTGCACTCCGTGCGCGCCGTCGAGCCGGCCGACCTGTCCGCGGTCGCCGCGGGCCTGCCGCAGGAGGTGCCGCTGCACGTGCACGTCTCCGAGCAGACCGCCGAGAACGAGCAGTGCCTGGCGGCCTACGGCGTCACCCCGACCGCGCTGCTCGCGCGCCACGGGCTCGTCACCGGGCGGCTGTCCGCCGTGCACGCGACGCACCTCACCGGCGAGGACATCCGGCTGCTCGGCGACGCGGGCGCGACGATCGTCATGTGCCCGACGACCGAGGCCGATCTCGGCGACGGCATCGGCCCGGCGCCCGAGCTGCTGGCCGCGGGCGCGCGCCTGGCCGTCGGCTCCGACCAGAACGCCGTGATCGACCCGTGGGAGGAGGTCGCCCGCCTCGAGCTCGACCAGCGGCTGCGCCTGCGGCGCCGCGGCATCTTCTCTCCTGCGCAGCTGTGGCACGCGGGATCCGGGACCGCGGGTCTGCGCGTCGGCGCTCCCTTCGACGCGGTCGAGCTCGACCTCGGATCTCCGCGCGTGAGCGGCGCGGACCTGAACCAGCTTCCCCTCGTCGCCCGCGCGGGCGACCTCACCGCGACGATCGTGGCCGGCCGCGTCACGCGCCCCCAGGAGAGATGACATGCTGATCACGAACATCGGCGAGCTGACGACGAACGTGCCGTCGGGCGATGACCGGCTCGGGACCATGACGGATGCCGCGGTGCTGATCGAGGGTGGGCGCATCGCGTGGGTGGGACCCGCGGCCGACGCACCGCACCGCTCCTCGACGGGCACGGAGACCGACGTGGTCGACGCCGCGGGCCGTGCTGTCATCCCCGGCTTCGTGGACAGCCACGCGCACCTGGTGTTCGCGGGAGACCGCGCGGACGAGTTCGAGGCGCGCATGTCGGGAGTGCCCTATGCCGCGGGTGGCATACGCCGCACGGTCGCCGCGACGCGTGCCGCCTCCGACGACGCGCTGCGCCGCAACCTGCGCCGGCTCGTCGACGAGTGCGCCCGCCAGGGCACGACGACGATCGAGGTCAAGACCGGCTACGGGCTGACCGTGCATGACGAGGCCCGCGCCGCGCGGCTCGCCGCCGAAGTCACCCCGGAGGTCACCTTCCTCGGCGCGCATGTGGTGCCGGCAGAGTATGCCGACGCCCGTGAGGACTACGTCGACCTCGTCACCGGGCCCATGCTGCGTGCCGTCGCGGCGCACGCGAAGTACATCGACGTGTTCTGCGAGACCGGCGCCTTCACTCCTGAGGAAGCCCGGCGGGTCCTCGCCGCAGGCATCGAGCACGGCCTCGTGCCGCGTATGCACGGCAACCAGCTCGGCCCGGGGGAGGGCGTGCAGGTGGCCGTGCAGATGGGGGCGGCATCCGTCGACCACTGCACCTACCTGAGCGACGACGACGTGGCGGCCCTCGCCGGATCGGACACCGTGGCGACGCTCTTGCCGGGCGTCGAGTTCTCCACGCGCTCGCCGTACCCCGACGCGCGCCGTCTCATCGATGCCGGCGCGACCGTCGCGATCGCCAGCGACTGCAATCCCGGGTCGTGCTTCACGAGTTCGATGCCGCTCATGGTCGCCCTCGCTGTGCGCGAGATGCGGATGACGCCGTCCGAGGCGGTCTGGGCCGCCACCGCCGGGGGCGCCCGGGCGCTGCGGCGCGACGACGTCGGAGCGATCGCCCCCGGGATGCGCGCCGACCTCGTGCTGCTCGACGCGCCGACGCGCGTGCACCTGGCCTATCGGCCCGGTGTGCCGATCATCGACAGCGTCTACAAGGACGGCGTGCGAGTCGCCTAACGGGGGACGTCCACCTGCCACTCGACGGGCTCGACCGCGTCGATGGCGGTCCACTCGGATGCATCGAGATCCCACGCGAACCGCGCGATCGCGCACGTCGGCATGTGCTGGATGCGCTCCTGGGAGAGGTCGGAGGCCAGATCCGTGATCCCGGGATTGTGCGCGACGAGAATCACGGATGACGCCCCGGCAGCTCCGGCGTCGCACACGGCCGCCAGCAGCGTCGAGCCCCACGCCGCGTAGAGACGGCGCTCGAGAGTGACCGCCATCCCGAACTCGTCGGCGAACGCCTGGGCGGTCGTGCGAGCCCGGAGGGCCGTGGACGACAGGATGACGTCGGGCACGAACCCGTCCTCGGCGAGACGCGCGGCCATCACCGGCGCATCCCGCGCACCGCGGTGGTTGAGGGGCCGGTCGTGGTCGGCGAGGCCCGGCGATGACCAGTCCGACTTCGCGTGGCGGACGAGGGCGAGCCGGATCATGTGACGTACACCCACGCGGCGTGGCCGCTGGAGAGCATCACGCGGTCGCGGCGGTAGAGCTCGACCTGGTACTCGTCGGCGGCTTCGACCTCTTCCTCCGTGAGGTGCAGCACGCGTCCCGGCACGCGGTCCAGGCGATTGCCGGTCGCGCGCACCACCGGGTGGATCGAGAGGCCGGAGACATCGGTCCCGCGCGGATCGTCGACCTCCACGTAGTCGACCGTGTATCCCGGCAGCCAATCCAGCTCGCCGTGGACGAGGCGGCCGAAGAGGTCGAGCTGCACGTCCGGCTGCTGGAGGTTCCCGTACGAGAAGAGCAGCTGGTCGACTGGGGCGTCGGTCACGTGGCCAGGGTACCGCCCGCTCAGCCCGACACGCCCAGGAGGGCTTGCGCGATCGTGTAGATCCCGAGGCCCGCGATGGCACCGACGATCGTGCCGTTGAGACGGATGTACTGCAGGTCGCGGCCGACCATGAGCTCGATCTTCTCCGTCGTCTCCGCGGGGTCCCACCGCTCGACGGTCTCGGTGATGATCGAGGCGATGTCGTGCCGGTAGCGATCGACGAGGAGCACGGCGGTCTCGGCGACCCACGTGTCGACGCGGGTCTGGAGTGCGGCATCCGTCGCCAGTCGCTCGCCGATCTCGGCGACCGCCTCGGCGGCGCGACGGCGCAGGCCGCTCTGCGGGTCGGCGAGCGAGATGAGCAGTCCGGCCTTCGCCGCGTTCCACGCCTCTCCGGCGAGCGCGCGCACGCGCGGGGAGTCGAAGACGGCCAGCTTGGCATCCTCGACGCGGCCGATCATCGCAGGATCGTGCTGCAGGTTGTCGGCCAGGCGGGCGAGATACCCGTCGATGGCGTGCCGGGCGGGATGCTGCGGGTCGGCGCGCACCGCTCGGGCGAAGGTCTGCGCCTCCTTGTACACCGTCTCGTCCACGAAACGGTGGGCGATGGAGGGCACCCAGCTCGGCAGCCGGCGCGAGACGAGTCCGTCGAACGCCACCTTGTTGTTGTCGAGCCACGTCGTGATGGAGTCGACAGCGAGGTCCACGGCGCCACGGTGGGCGCCCGCATCCACCACCCGCTCGAGCCATTCGCCCGCCGGCGGCCCCCATTCCGGCGCGAGCAGGTGCTCGCGCGCGAGGCCCTCGAGCACCTCCTGGACGTCCTCGTCGCTGAGCGCGCGCAGGATGCCGGCGGCGGCTCCGGATGCCTCGGCGGCGACCCGTTCCGCGTGCTCGGGCATCTGCAGCCATTCGCCGAGGCGGCGGGCGACCGGTGTGCCCCCGATCTTCGTGCGCACGACCTCCGCCGAGAGGAAGTTCGTCTCGACGAATTCGCCGAGCGTGCGTCCGATCTCGTCCTTGCGGGTCGGGATGATCGCGGTGTGCGGGATGCGGATGCCCAGCGGGTAGCGGAAGAGCGCCGTGACCGCGAACCAGTCGGCGAGAGCGCCGACCATGCCGCCCTCCGCCGCCGCGCGGACGTACGCGAGGCCCGGATAGCGGCCCTCCAGCGCGAAGGCGAACACGAAGACGATCGAGAGCGCGATCAGGGCGCCGAGGGCGATGCCCTTCATGACCCGCAGTCCCCGCAGACGTTCGCGGTCGGCGGGGCTCAGCAGGGCGGTGGGTGTGCGCGCCATGCCGTCATCCTGCCATGCGAGGCGGGCGGTACCCTGTCCCCGTGATCGAGGACATCAAGAAGCGCGCCCTGCATCGCACGGCGATCATCGAAGGCCAGGTGCGCGGGCTCGCCCGGATGATCGAGAGCGAGGAGTACTGCATGGACATGATCGGGCAGTCCCGCGCGATCCAGAAGGCGCTGGACTCCCTGAACAAGCTCCTCCTGGAGAACCACCTCCGCACCCATGTGTCGCACATGTTCGAGCACGGCGGCGAGCAGCGCGAGCAGGCCGTCGCCGAACTGCTGAAGGCGTTCGACTTCGAGACCCGCTCGTAGGGCTCAGCCGATCCGGGCGGGGCGGGCCCACTCCTCCCCGCGGACGTGCTGCGCGAGGAACGCGAACACGGTGTCGTACCAGACGACCGCGTGCTGGGGCTTCAGCACCCAGTGGTTCTCGTCCGGGAAGTACAGGAAGCGGTGCGGGCTGGACCCGTCGGCGCCCGCGTAGCGCTCGTTGAGTTCCGACCACAGCCGCAGGCCTTCGCCGATCGGCACCCGGTAGTCGCGGTCGCCGTGCACCACGAGCATCGGCGTGCCGATCTCGTCCACGAACCGGTGCGGCGAGTTCTCCTCCATCGCCTCCGCGGTGAAGATGCTCTGCCAGTACGGCGAGAAATCGGTCGTCGGGCCGAACTGATCCAGCGACCACAGGCTCGCGTGCGTCACGATGCCGCGGAACCGGTCCGTGTGCCCCGCGACCCAGTTGGCCATGTAGCCGCCGAACGATCCGCCCATGGCCGCCGTGCGCGTCTGGTCGATGTCCGGCCGTGCGACGACCGCGTCGGTGATCGCCATGAGGTCGGTGTACGGAGCAGCACCCCAGGCGTTCCACCCGCGGCCGATGAAGTCGAGGCCGTATCCCGTCGACAGCGCCGGATCGGGCAGCAGCACCGCGTAGCCGCGTGCGACGGCGAGCTGGGGATTCCAGCGCCAGCTCCACGCATTCCAGCTGTGGAGCGGTCCGCCGTGGATCCACAGCAGCAGCGGGGCCGGCGCATCCTCCGTCGCCTCCGGCGGCAGCATGAGCCAGCCGCGCACGCGGGCTCCGTCGGCCGCGGTCGTCTCGACCTCGACCATCGTCGCGGGTGCCTCGAGCAGCGCGACGGGCGCGGCGAGCACGGTGACCGTGCCGTCACGGCCGATGCGGACCGGATGCGGCGGCGTCATCCAGTTCGAGCGGAGGGCGACGACATCGCCGGTCGTGCGGTCGACGTGCGCATCCGTGTAGGTGAAGTCGTCATGTGTGAGCCGGTCGACATCCGAGCCGTCGAGCGGGATGCGGAAGATCGGACCGCGACCGTCCTCGTCGGCGGTGACGATGAGCGCGGCATCGTCATGATCGAAGGCGACGGAGGTCGGCCACCGGTCCCACGCCTCGGCGATCCGCCGCGACGACGAGCCGTCGAGGCCGGCGACCCAGAGCTCCATCTGCGATGGTGCGGACGGGTTCGGCTTGGCCGTCCGCACGAACGCGATCCGGACGCCGTCGGTGCTCACGGCCGGGTTCTCGATGTCGAAGCCGTGCTCGTCGCGCAGGACGGTGAGCGCGCCCGTGGCGGTGTCGATCGACACGAGCCTGATCCGCTCGTCGTAGCCCTCGCGGACGACCTGCGCCACGATCGCGCGGGTGCCGTCGGGGGTGACGGCCGCGGACGAGACGGAGGTCGGGTGTCCGGGCCGCGGTGTCAGATCGCGGGGGCGGGGGAGGGATGCCGGGTACGGCTCGGGCTTGTCGCCGTCCTCGTCATCGGCCGCATCGTGCCGCACGCCGACCTGCTCCTGCAGCGCACCCAGGTCGAGGGCGAGCAGGTGCTGCTCGGCGGGTCCGAGGTCGTGGTCCCAGGACCGCACCGGATACGCCTCATGCAGGATGGCCGACACCTTGTGCTTGGTGCGCTCGGCGTGCAGCTTCGCGTGCTCCTCGAGCACACCGTCCGCCGCGGGAAGGAGCGCCGCCGTGATGAGGACCCGGTCGGAGCCCTCCGCCACGGCCGCGATGCCCTCGACGCCTCCGGCGATCGCCGTCACGGGGCGCGCCTCGCCGCCGCTCGCGGGAAGCAGCCACACCTGCCCGCCGGCATCCTCACCGTCCCCGTCGGGACGCGCGGACACGAACAGCACGTCGCCGTCGGCGGTGAACGCGGGAGAGGATTCACCCTTGGCGGAGCGGGTGAGACGGACGGCTCCGGAACTCCCGTCGGCGGGGATCGCCCACAGCGCGCGCTCGTAGCCGGTGCCGTCCTTCTTCAGGGTGGCGATCGTGAGCACGGCACGCGTGCCGTCGGGGGAGAGGGCGAGGCCCTCGATCCGGGGAAGTGCGATGTAGTCGTCGAGGGAATCGAAGGGGGTCGCCATTCCGCCACGCTATCGCCGTGGGATGCTGGGCGCATGAGCCTTCCCCAGGATCTTCCGCGGGCCGACATCGACCCCGACGGACTGCTGGAGTACTCGGTCGTCTTCACCGACCGCTCCCTGAACCACATGTCGGCGCGCTTCATCCGCACGATGCAGCAGACGCTCGACATCCTCCGGACGACCTACGCCGCCGACAGCGTCGCGCTCGTGAACGGCGGCGGCACGTACGCGATGGAGGCCGTGGCCCGGCGGATCGCCAGCGGGCGACGTGTCGTCGTCGTGCGCAACGGCCTGTTCTCCTACCGCTGGTCGCAGATCCTCGAGGTGGGAAGCATCCCCTCCTCGATCACGGTGTGGGCGGCGCGGCCCGATTCCGACGCGCATCAGGCGCCGTGGCGTCCGGCGCCGATCGACGAGGTCGTGGCCGCCATCCGCGCGGACCACGCGGAGGTGGTCTTCGCGCCACATGTGGAGACGGCAGCGGGGATGCTGCTTCCCGACGAATACGTGCGCGCGCTGGCCGATGCGGTCCACGGGAACGGCGGCCTGCTCGTCCTCGACTGCATCGCCTCCGGCGCCATGTGGGTCGACATGGCGGCCCTCGGCGTGGACGCGCTGCTGAGCGCACCGCAGAAGGGATGGAGCGGCACCCCCGGGGTCGGCTACGTGATGCTGAGCACCGAGGGGCGCGCCGCTGTCGAGGCGGGCGCGGCGACGAGCTTCGCGGCCGACCTCGGCACGTGGCTGAAGATCTCGGATGCGTACCGCGACGGCCGGGCCGCGTACCACGCCACGATGCCGACCGATTCGATCCTGCACAACCTCGGGCAGATGGTGGAGACCGCCGGGCAGCTCGCGCGGCTGCGCGGGGCGCAGGTGTCGCTCGGCACCCAGGTGCGGGAGCTGCTCGCCTCGCGCGGGCTGCCGTCGGTCGCGGCATCCGGATTCGACGCCCCGAGCGTCGTCGTCGTGCACGCCGATGATCCGGGCCTGCGCACCGGCGCGCGGTTCGCCGAGCAGGGCGTGCAGGTCGCCGCCGGCGTGCCGCTGCACTGCGGCGAGCCCGAGACGTTCTCGACGTTCCGCGTCGGGCTGTTCGGCCTCGACAAGCTCGGCGACGTCGACGGCACGGTCGCCCGCCTCGCCGCCGCGCTCGACCGGATGGGTCTCTAGGCGGGAGGCCCCAGCAGCGCGTTGGCGGCCGTGGAGTGGGCCGACTCGGGGTCGGAGGGGTGGAACATCCCCGCCATCACGTCGCGGTAGAGGCGGCTGAGCTCGTTGCGCGAGAAGTACGACGATCCGCCGGCGACCAGCATCGCCTCGTCCACGACGTGCTTGGCCATGGTGACCGCGCGGTGCTTGACGCCGGAGAGCAGCGGGAACCACCGCATCCCGTGATCGATCGTCGCGTCGACATCCGCGCACAGCGATGCGAGCTGCAGCGGCAGCGCGTCGTAGGCGATCCCCATCCCGGCGATGCGCCAGCGGATGTCGGGGTCCTGGCTGAGCGGCATCCCGGTCTTCTTCGAGGTGCGGCGGGTCGCCGCATCCACCGCCAGCTCCAGGGCGCGGCGCGCGATGCCCGTGTAGACCGAGGCGAGCAGCAGCTCGAACACGCTGAAGATGCCGAACACGATCGGATCAGCGGACGGCCCGGGATCGATGCGCCGCACGACCTTGTCGGGGAGGGCGACGACGCCGCCCAGCTCCGTCGTGCGGCTCTGCGTGCCGCGCATACCGAGGGTGTCCCAGTCGTCGCGCGTGCTCACCGCACCGGTGCGCGGGACGAACGCATAGACGAGCTTCGGCCCGTCGGGCGACGTGGTGTCCAGGCCGTGCAGGCCCAGCTGGGTCCACACCGGCGCGAGCGACGTGAAGATCTTCGTTCCCGTGAACACATAGCCGCCGTCGGGAAGGGGCACCGCATCCGTGTCGCTGCCGAAGAGGACGAGATCGTTGCCCGCCTCGCTGATGCCGAAGGCGAACACCTCTCCGGCGACGGCGCCCTCCTGCACGAAGCGCAGGGAGTCGACGCCCCGGTCCGCGAGGACTTTCGCGACGCCCGTCCAGACGAGGTGCATGTTGACGGCGAGGGCCGTCGCGGGTGCCGCGCCGGCGAGCCGCAGCTGGAGGAGAGATGCCTCGGCGAGCCCGAGTCCCGCGCCGCCCAGGTCCGTCGGGACCAGGATCGACAGGTAGCCGGCGGCCTTCAGGTCGGCGAGGTCCTCGTCGGGGAACGTGTTCTCGCGGTCGTGGACGGCGGCGCGCTCGCGGAAGCGCGCGAGCAGGTCGTCGGGCAGGATCGCGTCCGGGTCGAATGTCATGGCAGAACCTCCATCAGCGCATCGATCGTGGCCTCAGGGCGGTCGCGGTGCAGCGAATGGCCCGCGCCCTCGACGACCGACATCGTCACGAGCGGGTTCTGCAGCACCTCTGCGGCCGTCGCGCCGGTGAAGATGCTGAAGACCGCCGGGTCGGCTCCCAGCACGTGCGTGGGGACCGAGAGGCGGGATGCGGGCTCCCGCACGTCCCACGTCTCGTTCTGGGCGCTCGTCTCCTCGACCATCCAGCGGCTCGCGGCGCGGGTCGACGCGGCCTTCAGCTCGATGTCCAGCTCGTGCCAGTGCGGGTGCGCGGCGCGCACGGCGTCGGCGCTCGGGTCGGCGAACGACTCCTCCTGGCCCTGACGCACCTGGGCGCGGCCCTCGGCGCTGAGGTGGACCGCCGGGTCGACGAGCACGAGGCGGCGCGTCCACTGCGGGTGATCGGCGCTCGTGAGCACCGCGGCCGCACCGCCGAGGGAGTGCGCGATGACGAGATCCCAGGGCGCGCCGTCATCCGGGTGCACCTCGGCGACGTCGGCGGCGTAGGCCTCGAGTGTGCAGTCGAGCGCGCGCGGCGCCGCTCCATGGCCGCGCAGGTCGACGGCATCCGCCCGCCATCCGGCATCCGCGAGGGCGACGCCGTAGCGCCACATGAGCGCACCGTCGGATCCGAGCCCGTGGATGAGGAGCGCCCGGCGCTGCGCATCCGGATGGCCCCACGAGATGCGGGGAAGGGCGAGGGGGAAGGGCATGGCCCGACTCTACGGCTCCGCCACGACGGTCCGGATGACGTCCGTGTCGGGGAGGGGTGCGGCGCCGCGGACCCGGAGGTCGGGCATCGAGCGCACGAAGACGACCGCCACCACGAGGGCGAGCGTGCACAGGGCCGCGGCGGCCCAGTAGCCGGCGGTGGGGCCGCCCGTGATGTCGATGAGGAAGCCCGCGACGGCCGAGCCGACGGCCGCCCCGATGAGCTGGCCCGTGCCCGTCCAGCCGAATGCCTCGGCGGTGTCGCTGAACTTGACGCTGGCGGTCGTGATCGCCGAGCCCACGGCCAGCGCCGGTGCGATGCCGATGCCCGCGGCGAAGAGCGTGATGCTGATCCACCACACGTTGAGCCAGAGGCTCGCGAGGACGAGACCGATCGTCACCACCGTCAGGCGGCGCGCCATCGCCCAGGGACCCATGGGCAGGTGGCCGAAGGCGAAGCCGCCGATGAGGCTGCCGATCGAGAAGACGGCGAGCACGACGCCCGCGTCGGGGCCCTGGTGGTTGAAGGTCGCGACGACGCTCGCCTCGACCGCCGCGAAGGATCCGATGAAGAGGAAACCGATGATCGCGGCCAGCAGGACGGGCGGACGGCTCAGGACCTTGCCGAAGGCGCGCTTGCTGGGCGGGATGCGGACGCGCCCGACCTCGGGGGAGAGGACGAACCAGCTGCAGCCGCCGATGAGGATGACGACGACGAGCATGAGTCCCTGCGTCGTGCCGAACTGGGTCGCGGTGACCGTGATGAGGACGGGCGCGATGATCCAGATGATCTCCTGGAGCGACGCGTCGAGGGAGTACAGGGCGGTCAGCTGTCTCGAGGTCACCAGCTTCGGGTAGATCGTGCGGGCGGCCGCGACGATCGGGGGCGTGGTCAGGCCGGCGATGAAGCCGAGGACGACGTAGACGTACAGCGGTGCGATCCAGAAGGCCATCGCGGTCAGCGCCGCGGCGCAGACCAGCGTGGTGATGGTGATGACACGGCGCATCCCGAACCGGCCCATGAGGCGGCTGGTCACCGGTCCTGCGAGGGCCTGGCCGATCGACGCCGCGGCCAGTACGGTGCCCGCGGCGCCGTACGAGCCCGTGATCCCTTCGATGTGCAGCAGGATGACGAGGCTCGTCATGCCGTTCGGGAAGCGGGCGGTCAGCTGGGCGGCGATGATGCGGAGGACGCCGGGAGTGCGCACGAGGTCCCGGTACCCAGCCATCCCTCGAGGCTATCGTGGGCCGTGCTGAATCGCGACGGCGCGGAGGCGGCTGCGGCGGGGTGAGAGCGGTGCGACACGCCGGGCGTGCAGAGAAGCGCGAAATCGGATGTCGGCCCCCCGGCGTACTGTCCACACCTGTGGATGACCGCCTCTGGGGGTGCGTTCCCGGCCCCTGATCCGCGGAATCCCGCGGTCCCGAACTCATGCCCTGGTTGTGGATGAAACGGTGGACAACCTGTGTTGTATCTGGGGAGGACGGTGGAAAACTACACGGATGTAACTACTAGCCCTTGTGGTGCTTCCCAGTGTCCGTACCCATATGTAGTATTGGTGCTCCCGGCGGGGGAAATGCCGGAATGATCAGACCGAACGAGGGGAGAACGCGTCGACATGGCGATCACGGTCTACACAAAGCCCGCATGCGTGCAGTGCACGGCTACCTACCGCGCACTGGATTCGAAGGGCATCGAGTACGAGGTCCACGACCTCTCGCAGGACGCCGACGCCCTCGAGCAGGTCAAGGCCCTCGGCTACCTGCAGGCTCCCGTCGTGATCACCGACGACGGTCACTGGTCGGGCTTCCGTCCCGACAAGATCGACGAGCTCGCGGCTCGACTGGCGTGACATGTCCGTCGTGACGCAGCGCGTCGCGACAGACGCGCCCCTGCTCGTGTTCTTCTCGAGCGTGTCGGGCAACACCGCGAGGTTCATCGAGAAGCTGGGGATGCGCGCGGTGCGCATCCCCATCAGAGGCGACGAGCCGCCTCTCATCGTCGACGAGCCCTTCGTCCTCGTGACGCCGACGTACGGCGGAGGACAGGGACGAGGCGAGGAGAAGGGTGCCGTCCCCAAGCAGGTCATCCGGTTCCTCAATGACGATCGGAACCGACGTCTCATCCGCGGAGTCATCTCCGCGGGCAACACGAACTTCGGCGAGCACTTCTGTCTCGCCGGAGACATCGTCAGCCGCAAGTGCCGTGTGCCCCACTTGTACCGGCTCGAACTCTTCGGCACACCGGATGATGTCGATCGCGTGAGCGACGGATTGGAACGATGGTGGAAGCAGCAGTGACAGTGCCTGAGGCGAAGACTGGGGCCGACTTCAAGACGGAAGCGCGCTACGAGGGCATGGACTATCACGCCCTCAACGCGATGCTCAACCTGTACGACGCCGACGGGAAGATCCAGTTCGGCGCCGACAAGCGCGCGGCGCGCGAGTACTTCCTGCAGCACGTCAACCAGAACACGGTGTTCTTCCACTCGCTCAAGGAGCGTCTCGACTACCTCGTCGAGAAGGAGTACTACGAGCCGGCCGTCCTCGAGCAGTACCCGTTCGAGTTCATCCAGCGGCTCAACGAGCGCGCGTACGGCAAGAAGTTCCGCTTCGACACGTTCCTCGGGGCGTTCAAGTACTACACGAGCTACACGCTGAAGACCTTCGACGGCAAGCGCTACCTCGAGCGCTTCGAGGACCGCGTCGTGATGACGGCGCTCGGCCTCGCGGCGGGGGACCAGAAGCTGGCCGAGGCGCTCGTCGACGAGGTCATCGCCGGACGCTTCCAGCCCGCGACGCCGACGTTCCTCAACACCGGCAAGGCGCAGCGCGGCGAGCTCGTCTCGTGCTTCCTGCTGCGCATCGAGGACAACATGGAGTCGATCTCGCGCGGCATCAACTCGTCGCTGCAGCTGAGCAAGCGCGGCGGCGGCGTGGCGCTCCTGCTCTCGAACATCCGCGAGTCGGGTGCCCCGATCAAGCAGATCGAGAACCAGTCGAGCGGCATCATCCCGGTCATGAAGCTGCTCGAAGACAGCTTCAGCTACGCGAACCAGCTCGGCGCGCGGCAGGGCGCGGGCGCGGTCTACCTCAGTGCGCACCACCCCGACATCATGCGGTTCCTCGACACGAAGCGTGAGAACGCCGACGAGAAGATCCGTATCAAGACGCTCTCGCTGGGTGTCGTGGTGCCCGACATCACGTTCGAGCTCGCCAAGAACGACGAGGACATGTACCTCTTCTCGCCGTACGACGTCGAGCGCGTCTACGGCGTGCCGTTCGGCGACATCTCGGTCTCCGAGCGGTACCGCGAGATGGTCGACGACCCGCGCATCAAGAAGACGAAGATCAACGCGCGGCAGTTCTTCCAGACGCTCGCCGAGATCCAGTTCGAGTCGGGCTACCCGTACATCATGTTCGAGGACACGGTGAACCGGGCGAACCCGATCAAGGGCCGGATCAACATGTCGAACCTGTGCTCCGAGATCCTGCAGGTGAACACGCCGACGACGTACAACGAGGACCTCTCGTACGCGGAGATCGGCAAGGACATCTCCTGCAACCTGGGCTCGCTGAACATCGCTCTGGCGATGGATGGCGGCGACCTCGGCCGCACGGTGGACACCGCCATCCGCGCCCTCACCGCCGTCAGCGACCAGAGCCACATCCACTCGGTCCGCTCCATCGAGGACGGCAACGACCGTTCGCACGCGATCGGCCTCGGCCAGATGAACCTGCACGGGTTCCTCGCGCGCGAGCACATTCACTACGGCTCGGACGAGGGCCTGGACTTCACGAACATCTACTTCTACACGGTGCTCTTCCACGCGCTGTCGGCCTCGAACCGTATCGCGATCGAGCGCGGGCAGGTGTTCGACGGGTTCTGGGATTCGACGTACGCGAGCGGTGAGTTCTTCGACAAGTACATCGACGCCGAGTGGGCACCTCAGACCGAGAAGGTCGCCGAGCTGTTCGCCGGCCACGCGATCCCGACGCAGGCGGACTGGGCTGAGCTGAAGGCGTCCGTCCAGAAGCACGGCATCTACAACCAGAACCTGCAGGCGGTCCCGCCGACCGGGTCGATCTCCTACATCAACAACTCGACGAGCTCGATCCACCCGATCGCCTCGAGGATCGAGATCCGCAAGGAGGGCAAGCTCGGTCGCGTCTACTACCCGGCGCCGTTCATGACGAACGAGAACCTGGAGTACTACGAGGACGCGTACGAGATCGGCTACGAGAAGGTCATCGACACGTACGCCGCGGCGACGCAGCACGTCGACCAGGGCCTGTCGCTGACGCTGTTCTTCAAGGACACGGCGACGACGCGCGATATCAACAAGGCGCAGATCTATGCCTGGAAGAAGGGCATCAAGACGATCTACTACATCCGCCTCCGCCAGATGGCGTTGGAGGGTACGGAAGTGGAAGGCTGCGTGTCCTGCACGCTGTAAGGGAAGACACCATGACTGAGAAGCTCAAGCTGCTGGACAAGGTCCAGGCGATCAACTGGAACCGCATCGAGGACGAGAAGGACGTCGAGGTGTGGAACCGGCTGACCGGCAACTTCTGGCTGCCCGAGAAGGTGCCGCTGTCGAACGACATCCAGTCGTGGAATACGCTGACGCCCGAGGAGCAGCAGCTGACGATGCGCGTGTTCACGGGCCTGACGCTGCTGGACACGATCCAGGGCACCGTGGGCGCCGTCTCGCTGATTCCGGATGCGGTGACCCCGCACGAGGAGGCGGTCTACACGAACATCGCCTTCATGGAGTCCGTCCATGCGAAGAGCTACTCGTCGATCTTCTCGACGCTGTGCTCGACGAAGGAGATCGACGAGGCGTTCCGCTGGTCGATCGAGAATGAGAACCTTCAGAAGAAGGCTCAGATCGTCATGGAGTACTACCGGGGCGACGAGCCGCTCAAGCGCAAGGTGGCATCCACTCTGCTCGAGTCGTTCCTGTTCTACTCGGGTTTCTACCTGCCGATGCACTGGTCGAGCCGCGCGAAGCTGACGAACACCGCCGACATGATCCGCCTCATCATCCGCGACGAGGCCGTCCACGGGTACTACATCGGGTACAAATTCCAGAAGGGCCTCGAGCTCGTCGACGAGGCGAAGCGCGAGGACCTGAAGGACTACACCTTCTCGCTGCTGTACGAGCTGTACGACAACGAGATTCAGTACACGCAGGATCTGTACGACGGCGTCGGCCTCACCGAGGACGTCAAGAAGTTCCTGCACTACAACGCGAACAAGGCGCTCATGAACCTCGGCTACGAGGCGATGTTCCCGTCGACCGTCACGGATGTCAGCCCCGCGATCCTCTCTGCCCTGTCGCCGAACGCGGACGAGAACCACGACTTCTTCAGTGGGTCGGGATCGTCGTACGTGATCGGCAAGGCCGTCGCGACGGAAGACGAGGACTGGGACTTCTAAGAGTTCCAGAACACACTCGGCCCGCACGGGCGGCTGAAAGGCCCGGACCCGCAGGATTCTGCGGGCCCGGGCCTCTTGTCGTGCCTTGTCGCGTGGGACAGTACCGGCGGATGCGGATCAGGCGAAGAGCTGGTCGAATTCGTCCATGCGCACCCGCGGACCAGCGACGGCCCGGCTGATCGCGGGCTCGGATGCGACGGCAGCGGTGCTGACGGAGTCCATGAGAGCGCGTGCGGGCTCGGTCAGGAACCTGCTGGGCTTGGCGGCGACGTGCTTGGCCGTGAATGCGGTGGGATGCGTGGGCAGCTGCGAGGGCACGTACACGTCGAGGGTGTCGCGTGCGCGGGTGAGCGCGACGTAGAAGAGGCGCTCCTCCTCGGCGAGGCCGGCGGGCGAGGTGAGAGCCATGTCCGAGGGCATCGCGCCGTCGTTCGCGCGCAGCAGGTGCACCGCATCCCACTCCAGGCCTTTCGCGGAGTGGATCGTGGACAGAGTCAACCAGTCCTCGTCGAGGTGCGGCTGCTTCGCCCAGTCGCCGGCGACGTTCACCGGGTCGATCGCCTGCTCGCTGACGAACGTCCGGAGGTCGCTGTGCTGAGCGGCCGCCTGCGCGATGCCGTCGACTTCAGTCACCCGACGGTGCCAATCCGGGTAGTGCGCGCGCAGCAGCGGATCCACCGCGCCTCGGCACGCCTCGACCAGCTCCGGCACCACGGTCGTGGAGTCGACGGCGCCGAGCTGCGACAGGGTCGACGCGAGCCCTGTGCGCGCCTTCGCCGGTGCCGCCGCGACCGCGTCGGCCGCGCGATCGACGGCCCCGTCCGCGAGGATCTTCGAGAGTGCGCGCGCGCTCGCTTTGCCGATCGCGCGGTGCCGGGTGAGCAGGCGGTACCAGGACACCTCATCCGACGGATTGAGCACCACTCGGAAGCTCGCCAGCAGGTCGCGCACGTGCGACGTCTCCAGGTAGCCGATGCCGCCGAACTTGTGGAACGGGATCCCCCGCACCTTGAGCTCGACCTCCAGCTGCGCGCTGTGGGATCCGGTGCGCATCAGCACCGCCTGCGAACGCAGCGGCGTGCCATCGACGTGCGCGGTGAGGATGCGGTCTGCGATCGTGCGGGCCTCGTCATCGGCATTGCGGCAGGTGACCAGCGTCGGCCGGGCACCGGGCTGCGGGCGGTCGGCGACGAGCCGCAGCCTCAGTTCGCCCGGGCGCACCTGGTTCGCGAGGTCGAGGATCGGCTGCGTGGACCGGAAGTTGCGTTCCAGGCGCACGAGCGTGGCATCCGCGTACGTCTCGATGAGCTCGAGCAGGTGTCCGGCGCTCGCCCCTCGAAACGCGTAGATCGCCTGTGCGTCGTCGCCGACGACCGTGAGCCCGCGGCCGTCGGGACTGAGCCCGCGCACGATGTCGACCTGAAGCTGGTTGACGTCCTGATACTCGTCGACGAGCACCCAGTCCCAGCGCGCCCGCAGCCGTGCTCCGACGTCGGGATCAGCGACCAGCGCCCGCCAGGCGATGAGCAGGTCATCCAGGTCGAGCAGGCCGCGCTCGCGCTTTCGCCCGCGGTAGTGGCGCAACAGGCCGGCGATCGCGTCCGCCTGCTCGAGTGCCCAGGGAAACTGCTCCTCGATGACGGCACGGGCAGGCGTCGCGGTGTTGATCGCGCGGGAGGCGATGTCGGCGATGGCGCGTGTCGTGGGCAGCCGTACTGCGGTGCCGTCGAGCCCGTGCTCCGCGCGCAGCAGGTCGATGAGATCGATCACGTCGTCGGGATCGATGACCGTCACGTCCTCCAGCCCCAGATGCTGTGCGTGCTCGGCGACGATGCGGTGCGCGACGGCGTGGAACGTGCCGCCGGCGATTCGCTGCGCAGCCTTCGCGTCGCCGCACATGGCCGCCGCGCGCGAGAGCATCGCGGATGCTGCGCGCCGGGTGAACGTCAGCAGCAGGATCCGTTCAGGTGCGACCCCCGCCTCCAGCAGGCGCGCGACCCGCGCGGTGAGGACGCGCGTCTTGCCGGTGCCCGCCCCCGCCGCGACCACGAGCGGCCCTTCGCCGTGCTCGACGGCCGCAAGCTGAGCCGGATCCAGCCCCTCGAGCGCATCAGATACTGCCACGGATCTGACGGTAACGAGAGCCCCGGACATTCCCCCGCGAGGGCGGCTGCTATCCCTTCGGCGTCCGCTTCATCGAGTCGAATGCGTCGAGGGCAGCCTTTCGGCTCTGCCCGAGGTCGACGGTCCGTTCGGGAGGATTCGCGGACCGATGCTCCGGCGCCCATCGCCGCACATATGCCTCGTCGGGGTCGAACTTCTTCGCCTGCAGATCGGGGTTGAACACCCGGAAGTAGGGGGCGGCGTCGGCGCCGGAGCCGGCGACCCACTGCCAGTTGAACGGGTTGTTGGCGGCATCCGCATCCACCAGCGTGTCCCAGAACCACTCCTCGCCCCTTCGCCAGTCGATGAGGAGGTTCTTGACGAGGAAAGACGCGGCGACCATCCGCACACGGTTGTGCATGAACCCGGTGCGCCACAGTTCGCGCATGCCTGCGTCGACGAGGGCGATGCCCGTGCGCCCTCGTTGCCACGCCGCGAGTTGGCCAGGCGTCAGCCGCGGCCAGGGGAACGCATCGAACTCCCGCCGGAGGTTCGTCGTCGCGAGGTCGGGGTGGTGGAACAGGGTGTGCCACGCGAACTCTCGCCACCCCAGCTCGGAGAGGAACCTGCCGCCGCCCGCTGCCACGGCTTCATGCCACACGGTGAATGGGCTCAGCTCGCCCCACCGCAGCCGCGGCGAGAGCAGCGATGTCACGCCGGCCGCCGGCTCATCACGCGCCCGGTCGTAGGCCTCGAGGTCGTCGGCGATGAACTCGCGCAATCGTCTCCGCGCGTCCGGCTCGCCCGGCGTCCACGTCTCTCGCAGACCGCCTGCCCAGTCTGGCTCTGCGGGCAGCAGATGCCAGTCGGCGAGGTCGTCGGTATCGATGCGGGATGGCGGGCCGTCGAGCTCGCGCGGTTCGGGATGCGGGGCCCGTGGCGCGGGGAGCGCCAGGCAGGCGCGCCAATACGGCGTGAAGACGGAGTACGGGGTGCCCGATCCGGTCGTCACCGTCCAGGGCTCGAACAGGAGCGAGCCGGCGAACGAGGCGACCTCGACGCCGTCGCTGCGCAGCGCGGCCTTGATCGCGCCGTCGACCTTCCGCTCCGGTCCGCCGTACCGGCGATTCCAGAAGACGGCACCGGCCGAGGTCTCGCGCACAATCGCAGGCACGAGCTCGTCCGCCGCACCTCGGCGAAGGACCAGCACCGAACCGCGTTCGCCGATCCGGTCCGCGAGCGAGGCCAACGAGTGGTGCAGCCACCAGTGCGCTGCTCCGCCGAGCGGGCGGACGCCCGGCGAGTCCTCGTCCAGGACGTAGAGGCCGATGATCGGCTCACCGCGCGCGACCGCCGCTCGCAGAGCAGGGTTGTCAGCAAGACGCAGATCATCGCGGAACCACACGATCGACGGGCTGACCATTCACCCATCCTTCCGCAGGCCTGAACCTGGGGCTATCGTGGCGGCTCGACGAGCGTGAGGAACTCCGCCGTGAGACCGGAGCTCGCGTCGGAATGAACGTGGGCGGCGCTCACGGTCCAGATCGCGTCACGCTGCTCGGCCAGGCTGAGCGTATGGAGGTCTGCGGCGATCTCCTTGCGCGATACGGATTGGGGCACCACGGCGATGCCCAGGCCGCGGCTGATCAGGTCGATGAGCGCATGGATGTCGCCGACGGTGAAGGCCACTCGTCGTGGAATCCTGCGCCGCGCGAAGAGCTCGTCGGCGACGACGCGGATGGCCCATGCGTCGTCGAGGTCGATGAAGGTGAGCTCTCGGAGGTCCTCCCAGGTGACCGTCTTCTGCGACGCGAGGGGATGGCCGGGTGGCGTCAGCACGACGAGCGGCTCGGTGGCGAGGGGCACGTGCTCGAGCCCGGTGAGTCGCAGCTTGGGGTCGGATGTCTCCGGCGTGCCTGCGACGAACGCGAGATCGAGCTCTCCCTCGCGCATCCGGCTGAGCAGGTCGCCGGTGCCGGCCTGCGTGAATGCGATCTCCACCTCGCGATGTCTGCGATGGAACCGCTCGACGAGCTCGGGCACGTTGATCGAGCCGAGGCACTGCTCGGCGCCCACGCGCAGAGTGCCCGTGAACTCGCCGATCGTCGCCGTCACCGCATCCCGGCCGGCCTTCGCCTCCGCCAGGAGTGTGCGAGCGTGGGGGAACAGCGCCCGACCCGCCGACGTGAGTTCGACGCGGCGGGTGGTGCGGGTGAACAGCTGGGCGTTGAGATCTGCCTCCAGGCTCTTGATCGCAGCCGACAGCCCGGATTGGGAGACACGCGTGATCTCTGCGGCTCTCGTGAACTGGCTCTCCTCGGCGAGTGCGACGAAGTACTCCATCTGCCTCAGGTCCATGGGCATCCATTCATAAGCGCGAATTGTGGGAGCAACAATATTCTTCTGTTGGACAGATAGCAACGCGCTCCGTAGCGTTGAACGCGACCTGCTGAATCATGTTCTACAGAGGAGAGCCCTTCATGAAAAGTCGTGTGATCGGAGACGTCGCGGTCAGTGCGATCGGTCTGGGCGGGATGCCGATGTCCATCGAAGGACGACCGGACGAAGCTCGCTCGATCGCCACCATCCACGCCGCCCTCGACGCCGGGGTCACCCTGATCGACACCGCGGATGCGTATCACCGCGACGCCGACGAAGTCGGTCACAACGAACAGCTGATCGCGAAGGCCCTGTCCACATACGGCGCCGACACCTCGGACGTCCTCGTCGCCACGAAGGGCGGCCACCTGCGCCCCGGCGACGGCAGCTGGACGGTCAACGGGCGCCCCGAATATGTGCAGCAGGCCGCGCGAGCCTCGGCCCAGCGCCTGGGCGTCGAGGCGATCGGTCTGTACCAGTTCCACCGGCCGGACCCGCAGGTCGACTACGCGGACTCGGTCGGCGCCCTGCGAGACCTGCTGGATGACGGTGTGATCCGGATGGCGGGGATCTCGAACGCGAGTGTCGATCAGATCCGTCTCGCCCAGGAGATCCTCGGCGGCCGTCTCGTCTCGGTGCAGAACCAGTTCTCGCCCGCCTTCCGCTCGAGCGAGGCGGAGCTGGCGCTGTGCGCGGAGCTCGGCATCGCGTTCCTGCCCTGGAGCCCGCTGGGGGGCATCTCCCGCGCGAGCACCCTCGCAGGCAAGGGCGCCGCGTTCGAGCAGGTCGGTGCCGAGCTGGGTGTGAGCTCGCAGCAGGTCTGCCTGGCGTGGGAGCTCGCGCTCGCGCCCGTCGTCATCCCCATTCCCGGGGCGTCCCGACCCGCCAGCATCCAGGACTCCGCGCGAGCCGCGGACCTCGTTCTCGCCCCCGATCAGATCACGGAGCTCTCCGCATGAACAGCGCGGCCGCATCGACGACACCCCCGTACCGCACGCTCGGGCGCAGCGGTGCCGTGGTGCTTGCTCAGGCCCTCGGGACGATGACGTTCGGCGCCGAGGCGGACGAGACGACCTCGCACGCGATCATCGACGCATACGTCGCCGCCGGCGGCAATTTCATCGACACTGCGGATGTCTACAGTCTCGGCGTCAGCGAGGAGATCATCGGCCGGTGGCTGACCGCGCACCCCGCAGAGGCGGCTCAGATCGTCATCGCGACGAAAGGTCGATTCCCGATGGGGGCCGGTCCGAACGACCTCGGGACGTCACGACGACACCTTCGGACGGCACTGGATGACTCGCTCCGTCGCTTGAACGTCGACCACATCGACCTCTACCAGCTGCACGCCTGGGATGCGATCACTCCGCTCGAGGAGACGCTGCGCTTCCTCGACGATGCCATCGGTCAGGGCAAGATCGGATACTACGGGTTCTCGAACTTCACCGGCTGGCAGCTCACCAAGGCGACCATGCTCGCCGAGCGGCATGGCTGGAACCTGCCGATGACCCTGCAGCCCCAGTACAGCCTGCTCGTGAGGGGCATCGAGCACGAGATCGTTCCGGCGGCACTGGATGCCGGGATCGGACTGCTGCCCTGGTCGCCGCTCGGGGGCGGCTGGCTGAGCGGCAAGTACCGTCGCGATGTTCCGCCGACGGGCTCGACGCGACTGGGGGAGAACCCCGAGCGCGGCATGGAGGCGTGGAGAGCGCGGAATGCGAGTGACCGCACCTGGCAGATCATCGACGCGGTCACCGAGATCGCCGAGACCCGCGGCGTGTCGCTGCCGCAGGTCGCGCTCGCATGGCTTTCCGCGCAGCCGGCCGTGACCTCGGTGATCCTCGGTGCCAGGTCGGTCGAGCAGCTCCGCGACAACATGGGCGCTCTCACGCTCGATCTCGATCCCTCCGAGCTCGAGCGCCTGACAGCGGTGAGTGCACCGCCGGCGGACGACTACCCGTACGGTGCGCCCGGCATCGCTCAGCGGCACCGCAATATCGCGGGCGGACGGTGAACGCGCCCACGACGGGATCTCGCGGGCGCGTCAGTCCCGGCGGCCCGTGACGCCCAGGAAGCGGACGAACACGGCGATCCACGCGAAGATCAACGCGAACACGATGATCTCGAAGGCGGTGAGGGAGAAATACCCGATGGCCGGGATGAACAGGATGATCGAGGCCACCATCGCGACGAGGAATGCGGAGGAGGCGACGAAGTAGCTGCGCGGCATCCCGCGGAAGAACCTCGGTCCGCCGATGAGGAGAGCGAGATACATGATTGCCATGCCGGACGCGGCGAGGCTGTGCACGAGCTGGTTCACGTCGACCGGGACGATCCCCACGAACGCGAGCATGATGCCCATGACGACGAACAGCACGGGCACCGTTCGCGGGGCGTGCGGGTTCTCGAGGATGCCGGTCGCGGCGAGTTGCCGCATGTCGTTGGCGATATAGACGGCGAACGTCGTGACGAGGAGACCGGCGGCGATGAGGGTGCCGTTGAAGATCCAGCTCGACGGGTCGTTCTCGAAGCTGCCGAGCTGGCTGAAATGGACGGTCCACCAGTCCTTGTCAGGCGTGGTGACCATGGCGGTGAGCACCCCGACGGTGATGAACGCGAGAAGGAGCATCGCCATGCGTTGCGTCGTCATCGCCGAGACCGAGAGGTAGACCATCCACGCGGTCATGCCGAGTGTCACCGCCATCAGCACGACTGCCCAGAACGTGACGATCGGCAGCCCGACGAACCCCGCCGCCAGCACGCGGTACAGCGCGTACACGAAGACGAACGCGAGCGCCACGTGGACGATGACCACCGAGATCGTGTTGACGGTGTACTTCCAGGAGGGGAGCGATCGGCGCCACTCCTGCCCCGGGCGGTTGCGAGCGCGCCAGTATTCGATCGAGGATGCGACGGCTGCCACGACCGCCGCGCCCGCGGACGCCCACATCCCGAAGGAGTCGGTTTCGCCCGCGAGCTTCAGGTCCGGTGCGAACAGGCCGACGAACAGGCCGTAGATCGCGCCGATGATGCCGGCGAGGAGGGCGACATAGACGGCCTCGGACTCGGCCCGGCGACCGGGGGTCGGGGCTGCAGCGCGGAGGGAATAGTCACGTTCGGTCACGGTGTGAAACCTCCCGTCAAGGGCGTGTGCGCGCACAGTCTCCGCGGCCCGGACCGTCCGAGAAAGGCCATTGGTCCCGCGTTCGACGGGCCCATATCGAAGGCGCCTGGACGGCGGCTCGCGCTGTCTCAGGCAGGTTATCCGTCTCGGTCAGCGGCATCGGGGGCGCTGAGATGGCGCCGCGGACGGGACATCGTGGTCGGCGTGGCTTCTGCCGCGGCAGGGTGGTCGGCCGTGTGAGCTCGATACCAGCGGTGGTAGAGGGCGATCAGCGGGACTGATGTGAGGCCGTGGAGGATGACGCTGAGCGCGACGGTGACGATCACCGTCGTGAACACGACCTCGCCGTCGGGGACGCCGTGTTCGAAGGCGAGCAGCGCGAAGACGAGGGATGCGAGTCCGCGCGGACCGAACCAGCCGATGAATGCGTTCGTCGGAAGTCGTGCGCTCTGGCCGATGAAGGCGATCGCCACCGGAATCATGCGCACCACCGTGAGGCTCAGCACCGCGTAGAGGATCACCTGCCACGTGATGTGGGGACCGGCCAGTGTGAGAGCAAGCGCCCCGAATCCGATCCAGGTGACGGCGGCGAACAACCCCCCTGCCTCTTCGGTGAGCAGGGTGACCACGGTTCCGCGGGCGCGGGAGGCGCGTCCGAAGGAGAGGCCGCCGACGAACGCGGCGATGAAGCCGCTTCCGCCGAGAAGCAGCGCGAGCGCATACGCGATCAACGCCACCGCCAGCGGGATGACCTGCCGCCATTCGCGGCTGATCCAGCTGCGACGGTCTGCGACGCGGAACAGCAGTCCGCCCAGGATGCCGGCCACGAGCCCGCCGGCCAGTCCCCATCCGATCTGTACCACCATGTTCTCGACCACCGCCCAGCTGGGGAGAGTCTCGAGTTCGGCGTTGGCGATGTCGAGTGCGACGAGGAAGAAGGGGACGGCGAGTCCATCGTTCAGCCCGCTCTCCACATCGAGCGCCTGCCGCGTTCGGGTCGGGACGGCGGTGTCGCTGACGACCCTCTGTCCGAGCGCGGCATCGGTGGAGGCGAGCATGGTGGCGAGCAGGATGGTGGAGGCGAGGGCCATGCCCGGGAAGACGAGCACACCGGCTCCGACGCCCGCGAGCATTGTCAGCGGCAGGCCGATCAGCAGGAGGCGGGCCGGCCACGAGAGCTGACGGCGCAGGGATTGGAGGTCCAGTCGTGCGGCGTCGCTGAACAGCAGGAGGACGAGCGCGATCTCGGCCACCTGTTCGGCGACGGGGGACTCCAGAGGGATGTCCAGCCATCCGAGTGCCGACGTGCCGACGACGAACCCGGCACCTGTGAGGAACAGCGCTGACGTGATGCCACGCCGGTCAAGCGGGCGGGAGAAGACGCTCCACACGATGATGATCGCCAAGACCGCTGTTGCCGCCACCATGCGGACTCCGTTCTCGATCTGCTGATCCGGCCCTCATGACAATGCCATCGTACGGACCGTGCCGGCCCGGGAGCGGCGGATGCCGCATCCCGAACCGGCACGGTTCTCTTTGGTGTGGACGCCTACTTGCCGTTCAGCGAGAACGCATAGAGCGCCTGTCCCGGGGTGTCGGGCCCGCCGAGGGAGTACCCGGTTCCCCAGTACACGACGCCGTTGGAGATCGCGGCGCCCCCGTAGCAGATGTCACCGGACGGGTAGTCCCACAGGATGCTGCCGTCGCCCGCCTTCATCGCGTACATGTGGCCGGCGGCATCCGCCGAGCATGCGTACACGACGCCGTTGGCGACCGTCACGGGCCCCGGCGCGCCCGCCTGCTGCGGGTTCAGCGTCTGCCAGAGCACCTTGCCCGTGCCCGCGGCCATTCCGACCCATCCGCCGTAGTTCACCGAGGTGCCGTTCGCGAGCACCCAGGGCTTCTGGCCGCTGTTCGCGTTCGCCGAGTAGACGCGGACGCCATCTGTCGCCGACCCCCACTGGAGGCCGCCGGCGATGCCACCGGGACCGACTTGTGTCGACCACTTGAGGGCTCCGGTCGCCGGGTCGAGGGCCCAGAAGGTGCCGCTCTTCTGGCCTGCCCCGACGAAGCTCTGGCCGTTGACCTTGAAGAGCATCGGCGCTTGACCGAAGTCGTAGTCGGGGCCTTGGTTTGTCGGGCATCCGGCGACGGGATCCTCGAATCCGGGGAACGGGATGCCGCAGGCGACGTTCCACGCGTCGGACGGCAGCGCGCGGAACGCCCACTTGACCGCTCCGGTCGTGGCGTTCAGTGCCACGATCGCGTCGAACATGTCCGAGGCGGGGACGCACGCCGCCCGCTCAGTATCCGTCGTCGCGGAACCGAGGCAGCTGCTCACCGAGTCCGGCACCGAGTAGTTGTTGCCCGTGCCGATGTAGACGGTGTTCGACTTGGTGTCCACGGCAGGGCTGCTGCCCCACACCGACGCGCCGGTGTAACCGTCCGGTGCCATATAGGTCTGCCACAGGGTGCTTCCGGTCGTGAGGTCGATGGCGCTCATCGACCCGCGGAAATCGAGCGGCACCCCGAAGCGCACGAGCACCTCCTCGTAGGAGGCGGTGCCCACGTAGATCGTGTTGCCCACGATCGTCGGCGACTGGGTGAGGATCGGATACCCGCCGGGGAACTTCTTCTTCCAGACCAGCGTTCCCGTCGTCTTGTCGACCGCCAGCAGGTAGCCGTCCGGGCTGAAGGACTTGCCGGCCTGGTCGCCGAGGATCAGGAGGTTGCCTGCGATCGTCGGCGTCGTACGCGAGTAGTCGCCCGGGATGCCGGTGTAGCCGGGGATCGTCGACTGCCAGATCGTCGCGCCGGTGCTCGCATCCAAGGCGTACAGTCTGCCTGCATCGTCGGGCACATATACGCGACCGTTCTCGACGGCCGGCGTCGCGCTGACGTTGCCCGCCGTCGACACCTTCCACTTCACGGCGAGCTTGCTCGCGTTGCCGACGCCGATGGCGGTGTCGGCGCTACTGCGGGTGTTGCTCAGATCCGAGCCCCAGCTCGTCCAGTTGGTACCTGCCGCTGCCGACGCCGACATGGCGCCAGACAAGGCAAGAAGCAGAGCGGCCGAGGCCGCGACTGCATACCTTCCTTTGTTCATTTCTGTCTCCTCTGGTACGCGACCCACGCCGTCGTGGGCCGGAGCCGGGTCCCCCACAACCCGACGTCGTGGCACCCGACGCCGTGACTCGACGAACCGACGTCGGTCGGTCGAACGAGGCGTCAGGCGGTCCGCGGCAGCGCATTCGGGTACGAGGCGACCGGCGTGGTTTCGATTCGTCAGAAAAGTTGACTAAAGAGGAGGTGTCGGCACTCGGGTGTACGCGCTCAGCGGATAGCTCCGCGATCCGACCGGGACCGGGGAGGATGGCCTCCCAACGTGACGTCCGCGTCGTGCCCCTTCTGCATGCAGTCACTGAAGGATCTGCGAGAACCATACTCGGAACGCCCAGGTGATGGAAGGTATCTTCCCAGCGTCGGCATAGCTGCCGACCCGTAGCAGCCAGGCCAGCACACGAGCGCGGGCTCGGGTGGGTCAACGCTCCCTGTCATCCCGCCTGTGGACAACGGACGGGACGGACAATTCATCTTGCATAGGGTGGACGGATGATCTTCCGCCGCCGTGCTCTCGCCGTGGTCGTTGCCGGCGCGCTCGCGTTCGGATTGACGGGATGCATCGGAACCCCGGCGGCGAAGCCGTCCACCCCGGCGCCGGCCTTCACGAGCGATGCGGCCGCCTATGCGGCCGCCGAGAAGGTCTATCGGGACTACGTGGATGCCTTGAACCACGTCGACCTCGCGGATCCGAAGACATTCGAGCCCGTGTTTGCCTTGACCACAGGGGATGCGAACGCGGGAGAGCGAAAGCGACTATCGAACTATCACGCCGAAGGCGCGACTCTCGAGGGCGCCACGCGCGTCGTCCGTGTCGAGCCTCGGAATCTCTCTTCGGACCGGACGACGGTTGCGCTCTCCGGGTGTGAGGATGTCTCACAGATCGCGCTGCGCGACGCCAATGGAGTGTCTCTAGTCTCGCCTGACCGCCCCGACATGCAGCCAATCACGATCCGATTGAGCGTGACTGCCGCCGAGCCGACGCGGGTGTTGGTCGAGAGCGTGGAAGGACGAGAAGGGCCTCCGTCGTGCTGACTCTCTCGGGGGCTCTCGTACCACTAATGGTGGCTGCGACAATATCCGCCGTTCCAATGGCCTCCCTCTGTGACCGTTGGACTACTCAGTGCGACGTGATCACGAAGGACTCCGGAGTCGAGTTGGGCGTCTCGCGCGACCCGCATGACGGTGGGAACCGAGACACGACCGTGAAGAGCGCCCCGACAAGACCTCGCCCCGCTCCGTCTCCCTCGCCCTCCATCGATTGCGTGACCGACACGATCGCCTGCCGAGACACGTACAGCGTCGTGATGCTCCCGACTCCGCACGCCGAGGATCTCGCCGCCTTCACGCCGAACCGGCCGTCGCTCACCGTGGAGCCGGACGGGGTCGGCATCGTCGGCGCGCCGACGAACCTCATCGGGACGGTTCCGACGCACACGCTCACCGGCACGCTGTTCGACTACCCGGTCGCGGTTCGATTCACGCCCGCGGCGTACGAGTACGACTACGGCGACGGATCGCGCTCGACGACGACGGCAGGCGGCGCATCCTGGAGTTCGCTGCAGCAGGCGCAGCTCACCTCCACTCCGACGAGCCACGTGTACCGCGAGCGCGGGACCTACACCGTCACGGTCCGGGTCGTCTACGACGCTGCCGTGGACTGGGGGAGCGGCAGGTGGGTCGCGGTGATCGGGCAGGTGCGCAGCGCGCCGATGGGCGCGAGCGTCCAGGTCTACGAAGCACACACCGCGCTCGTGGCGCACACGTGTGCCGAGGCTCCCACCGCGCCCGGCTGCTGATCCACGGTTCAGAACGGCGGATGCTCCCCGTAGACCGGTCGTTCCAGGCGCGCGAGGGTCGACGTCATCCGCCGTATCTCGGCCAGATCATCCGTGGCGCCGCCCCTCTCGCTGTCGAGCGGGTCCGAAAGCGTCGGCACGGCCGGCGAGTGCACACGAACGACACCATCGGGTGCCCGCTCGTACACGAGTTTCGAGCGACCGGCGAGCTTGTGATCGTTGCCGCACAGCGGATGCAGATTCGTCAGATTGGTCGGACCACGGTGCGGTCCATGAAACTCCAGCCAATGGTCGATGTCTGCGTCTGCGGCAGGATGCTCGCATCCATCCACCGCGCACGTCGAATAGGCGAGCGTCAGCCACTCGACCTGCGCTCGCGTCGCCTTCCTCGACCGGCGGTCCATGTCGAGGATGACGCCGGTGACCGGGTCTGTGAAGACGCGGGTGAATGAGCCCTCACGGAGGAGGGCGGCCACCGCGGTGTACTGATCGATCGGAGTCGTTGCATCGACGAGCGGTTCCCGATTGAGGTCCGGACCCGCGCCGCGGCGTCCGCCCTGTCGAACCGTCGCCCGGGCAGCGCCCGAGAGCGTCGACACCGGAACGGTGACGAGCACCTTCGTCTTGACGGCCGTCGCCGTGCCCGCTCCGCGCAGCCATGCCGACAGCAGATCGGCGCGGATCTGATCTCGCGTCCGCCCGCGCCGATCGACCTTCGCGACATGCTTCGCCGTCGACGTGAGGCGACGCTTCGCTGCAACTGCCTCCGCGAGCGGAAGATATGCGGACAGCCACGCCATGCCATCGTCGACGGGTTCGACGACCACGCGACGGCGGGCCGCGGCATCCCGATGCCGCGTCTCCGGGGGGACCTGGGACAGCCGTCGCGCGACGCGTCGGATGTGCGCCCGGAATCCGGTCGAGCCGAGCCTGACGACAGCGTCGGCGACCTCGGTGTCGAACTGCGCCGACACATCCGCCCCATCACCGATCACCGCGAGGAGCGCCACCGCGGCCTCCACCTGCGTGAAGGCGGCGAAGCCGTCGAGTGCGCGCTGCCACAGGCGAGGGAGCTTCGTCTTCGCGGTCTCCGCGGTCGCGGCGATGCCCTGGATCGTGGTCTCCGAGAGGCCGAAGCGCAGCGCGGCATCACGCAGCACCGCCCGTTCGGCGATCTCGACGGCGTCCGCGTGCACGCTGAACGCGTACACATGCGGATGAGACCTCGTGAAGGAGAGGAGCTCGGCCACGGTCTCGGCGCGCGCGGCAGAGCGCTGGTTCACGGCGAACTGGTCTTCGAGGATGCTGTCGAAGAGATGCGCGAGCAGCGTTGCATCCGGTGATTCCCCGGAGGAAGAAGAATCGATGCGAGCGGCACTTGACATGCCTTTACTATAGAACATAGATTCGCATCATGCAAACACGCTCAGCCATTCGCGGGTGCCTCGATCGACAAGCGCGACCAGTCCGCCGACGCGTGCAGTCAGAGCGGCGAGACGCCGGCGCGTCAGCGCCGGGTCGAGGCCGTCACCGTGAACTTCGCGTTGCGGGCGATCTGCCGGGTGGGACCGACGATCCGGTCGAGCACGGAGCGGTACCGCAAGGCCGAGTTCCACACGCACCACAGCTCGCCGCCGCTGCGCAGGACACGCGCGGCATCGGCGAACAGCCGCGGCGCGATGTCCTCGGTCACCGCTGCGCCCACATGGAACGGCGGATTCAACGCGATGAACGACGCCGAGCCCGCCGCGCGCGACGACAGCAGATCGTCCCGCGCCACCTCCACCCGATCCGCCACGCCGTTCGCGGCGACGGTCTCGCGGGCGGATGCGACGGCGGCCGCAGACTGATCGGACGCATACACCCGGACCGACGGATGCCGCAGGCTCACACTCGCGGCCACGACCCCTGTCCCGCAGGCGAAGTCCACGACCTCGTCGGGGAGGCTGTCGGGAAGCGACTCGAGCAGGAACCGCGTGCCGATATCGATCGTCGGACCGGCGAACGCGCCGCCGTAGGCGCACACGACCAGTCCGTCGACGACCGCACGCCGCGCCACCGGATCCGCACCGTCCTGCGGGCCTTGCGCGATCAGCACGCGCGACTTCTGACGAGCAAGCGAGACAGCCAGCGAACGGAACCTCTGCCGCAGCACATCGTTCATCGCCAAGCTCATGTGCTTCAGCCGCCCTCCGGCGACGACCACGACATCGGGCGCGGCGTGCGCCGCGACGAGCCCCGCGATGTCTCGCAGCGCGTCGAGCGACCGCGGCAGCCGCAGCAGCACCACGCGGGCGTCGACGACCAGGGAGGCGTCGAGCGGCATCGAGCGATAGGTGTCCTCCATGCCGAACCGCGCAGCGTTGGCCGCCAGGGCCAGCTCGCCGGCGAGCGGATCCTGGTGCACCCGAAGGCCGCGGGCGCCCGCATCCGCCGCCGCCAGCGTCAGCGCGCCGTATCCGTCGCCGATCACGACGACGTCCTCGAGTCCGGTGTGCAGGGTCGCCCACTCGTCGAGGATCAGACGGTCCGCGGCATCCATCGCCGGAAGGTCGGGTCCCTCGAGGTCCGGCCAACGCCGCAGAGCCTCGGGGGAGAAGCGCGCCGCGGGGAAGGACATGGCTCCACGGTAGCCCGGGGATACGATGAACCCATGCCTCCCGAGCGTCGCCCCTTCGGTCCCGTCATCGCCCTGCTGACGGTCTCGTCCGTGTGGGATGCGCGGCTCGGCACGGCGCTGAAGGACCTCGGCCTCACGACACGCAAGTACGGTCTGCTCGCGCACGTCCACGCGACTCCCGGCATCTCGTTCAGCGACCTCGCCCGCCGGTCGCAGATCACGGTGCAGACCGCCCATACCGCGGTCCGGGCGCTGCAGGACGACGCCCTCGTCCACGATGCGAATGCGCACGCCGGATCGGCGTCCGACCTCCGGGTCACCGAGAAGGGCGAGCGCGTTCTCGCCGAGGCGGAGAAGCGGCTGGCGGCCCTCGACGAGGCCTTCTCGACCGGGGCTCCCGACCTCACGCGCGCTCTCGAAGGGCTGCACGAGCAGCCGTTCGGAGCCTGAGCGGCCGCCCGCACTCAGCGAACCTTCAGGAGCACTGAATCCCTTCAGATACACTGAAGGATGTGTTTCGAACCCCACTCCACCTCTTCCGTGCCCTCTCGGTCGCCGAGGCGATCACCTGGACGCTGCTGATCGCGGCGCTCATCGTCAGAGCCGCGACCGGCAACGCCCTCGTGGTCACCGTCGCGGGCGGCATCCACGGCTTCGTCTTCCTGTCCTACGGCGCGACCGCGATCCTCGTCGCGATGAACCAGCGGTGGGGAGTGCGTCCGGCGGTCGTCGCGATCGCCAGCGCCGTCATCCCCTTCGCGACGATCCCGAGCGAAGTGTGGCTGCACCGCACGCATCGCCTGGAGGGCGCGTGGCGTCTCGAGGAGACGTCGGACTCGCGCGATCAGGTCTGGTACGACCGGTGGATGCGGTGGTTCCTCCGCCGCCCGTGGGCGCTCGGCATCCTCATCCTCCTCGCGATCGTCGTGCTCTTCACGGTGTTGCTCGTCGTGGGACCTCCCGGCGGATCGCACTGATCACCAGCCTGTGGAGAGCACCCTCTCCAGCGCCGCGACGAACGCATCCGCGCTCCGGCGCGTGAACACCATGGGCGGCTTCACCTTGAGGACGTTCTGGAAGTCTCCGGTCGGCTGGATGACGACGCCGAGGCGCCGCATCCGGTCGCAGATGGCCGCCGTCTCCTCCGTCGCGGGGGACCCGTCCTCGCGCACGAACTCCGGGCCCAGGTAGAACCCGAAACCGTGCACCGTGGCGAGGAGGGGATAGCGCGACCCGAGCTCCTGCAGCCGCTCCTGCAGGTAGCCGCCGGTGTCAGCGGCGTTCTGCTGCAGCCCCTCGAACTGAATGACGTCGAGCACGGTGAGTCCCACGACCGACGAGACGGGCGACCCGCCCGCCGAGGAGAAGAAGTACCCCTGCGACCGGTACGATGCGGCGATCTCGGGCGTCGTGATGACGGCGCCCAGGGGATGCCCGTTCCCCATCGCCTTCGCGACGGCGACGATGTCGGGCACGACCCCCTGCTGCTCGAATCCCCAGAACCAGTGCCCGAGCCGTCCGTAGCCGACCTGCACCTCGTCCGCGACGGCGACCCCGCCATGCGCGCGCACCGCCGCGTACACCGCCTCGAGGTAGCCGTCCGGCAGCGCGACGCCGCCGGCATTGCCGTACAGCGTCTCGGCGAGGAAGGCCCCCGGCGGGGTGCCGGCGTCGGCGAGACGCTCGACCTCGGCGACCGCGTCCACGGCGTATCGCGAGGGGTCGTCGACGCGCGAGGGCACCGGCGCATCCACCGTGTGCACCCACTCCGGCCGCGTCTCGAGGGCGTTCGGGTTGTCGGCGACCGAGGTGGACACGGCATCCGTCTGATACGTCCACCCGTGATACGCCTCGCGCACCGCGAGGACGTCCTTCCTGCCCGTATGACCCTGCGCGAGGCGCAGCGCGAGATCGACCGCCTCGGAGCCGCTGTTGACGAGGAAGACCTGGTCGAGGCTGTCGGGGAGGAGGTCTGCGAGCCGCTTCGCGAATTCCGCGATCTGCGGGTAGTGGAACCGCGAGTTCGTGTTCAGCAGGCTCCACTGCCGGGCGACGTTGTGGACGAGCAGCGGGTGGGCGTGCCCGATCGACGTCACGTTGTTCAGCGCATCCACGTAGACGCGGCCGCCCTCGTCGACGAGCAGCTCGCGCCAGCCGCGGAGCATCATGGGCGGCTCGTCGAAGTAGTGCTCCTGCACCTCGGCGACGTGCTCCTCACGCAGGTGCAGGAGGCGCTCCGCGGCACCGGTGACGATGGCGGCCGGAGGAAGTCCGAGCAGAGGCGACGGATCGGCGACGAACGGACGCCACGCCGGGGCGAGCGCCGCAGTCGTGAAGTCGGGGACGTCGACGCCGTCGGCGACGAGGGAGACGGTGACCACCTCCACGACCTCGGCGAAGACCTCGCCCTCGCGCACCGGGCCTGCCACGACGTCGCTCGCACCACGAAGGCGAAGGCGCAGGCCGTCCGCGACGAGATCGCCGGACGGTTCGACCACGCCGTCCCACGGCGCCTGCAGCGCAACCGGCTCGGGCACCGCGAAGTCGAGCCCGAGCGGGACGTTCACCGGTGCGTCGTGGGCGTACGGACGGGATCGGGTGAGACGCGGCTCGCCGAATCTCGTCGCGACCGGGTGCTCGGCCGTCGCCGCCCGCAGCAGCGACGCCTCGGCATCCGCATCCAGCCAGCGCCCCTCGTCGAGGAGCGGGCTCAGCACCGAGAGGTCGACGAGTCCGGGCGTGGATCGCGGCCGGATCAGGCGCCCCGACGGGGTGCGCAGGGGCGGCGCATCCACCCCGGCCGCGTGCCTGACGAGTTCCGTCGCGACCGGCAGCGGGAGAGACACCGCGGCCTCGAAGATCAGTTCCTCGTGCGCGAGGTTCTCGGCCGCGTACTCGTTGCCCGGGTCGGTCAGCAGCACATGGTGCGCGCTCGCGACGAGCACCGCGCCGCGCAGCGCGAGCAACGGCCACACGACGTCGAGCTCGGCATCCGTCAGGGGCAGCACCTCGTGATACGCCCGCACGGCATCGAGGGCGGAGGGCACATCGACGCCGTCGTGGTGAAGCAGCGACGACAGCGTGATCGCCAGCTCGCCGACGCGCCACGTGCGGCCGAGGTCGCCGAGATCGATGACGCCGTCCGGGATGCGCCCATCCGTGGTCACGACGTTGTCGTCGGTGAGGTCGCCGTGGATGACCTGCTGCGGAAGCGATGCGGCGCGGGCGGCGACCGCACGCCATGCGGCCTCGGCCGTCGACCGCAGCCGCTCGCGCAGCTCCGGGTCGGCGACCGACGGCAGCATCGTCGCCAGCGCCGTGGGCGCGTGTTGGAGGTCCCATTGATTCGTCCGCTCGGCTCCGGGGTCGGCGAAGTCGGCGAGTGCGAGATCGACGGATGCCGCGAGCCTGCCCATCGCGCGGATCGCCGCGGGGGAGAGGTATCGGCTTCCCGAGAGCGTTCGCCCGGGCAGGAAGTCGAGCAGCCGTGCGTGAGCGGTGCCGCCGGCGGTCTCCACCGCGCGCACCGACGTGCCGTCAGCAAACACGTGCGGCATCGGGACGCGGACGTCGGAGCGCTCCGCGATGCGCGCGGCGGCCCGCGACTGCGCCTCGAGCTCAGCCGCGGGAGTCGCCGGATTCGCGATCTTCAGAAGGCGCGCCACGACACCGTCGTCGATCACGAAGTTCAGGTCCTGGTTGCTGCCGAGCGATCGCGCAGAGCCGGTGACGCCGAACAGATCGGCGGCGAGAGCAGCCGCCTGGTCCGGCGAGATCTCGGGCGGCGGAGCTTGGACGAGCGATTCGGTCTCGGGCACATCTGATTCTGTAACCTTGCGCACATGTCGAACAAGCGGCGGGGCGAACGGCTGTCCGCAGGCCTGATGCTCGTCGCCGTCGCCGTCGCGATCATTTGGGCGAACCTTCCCGGCGACGGATACGCCCACTTCTGGGAGACCCCGCTGCGCTTCGGCGTCGGCGGGGCCATGTGGACGTTCACCGTCCACGGGCTCGTCAACGAAGGACTGATGACGTTCTTCTTCTTCCTCGTGGGCCTGGAGGTCAAGCGCGAGCTGACCATCGGCGAGCTCGGGTCACCGCGGCGGGCGGCGCTTCCTGCGGCGGCCGCCGCTGCGGGACTGGTCGTGCCGGCTCTCCTGTATGCCGCGATCACCGCCGGAACGGGCGAGGCGCATGCCTGGGGGATCGTCATCTCGACCGACACCGCGTTCCTCATCGGTGCGCTGGCGCTGATCGCCCCGGTGTTCCCGGCCCGCCTGCGCACGTTCCTCCTCGCCCTCGCCGTCGTCGACGACATCGGCGCGCTCGCGGTGATCGCCCTGTTCTACAGCGGCGGGGTTCAGCTGCTGCCGCTCATCCTCGCGGGCGTGTGCATGGTCGCGATCGCCCTCGTACGGTTCCTGCCCGAGGGCCGCGGCTTCTCGTACGCCGTGCTCGGCGCGGCGCTGTGGGTGCTCGTGCTGCTCGGCGGCGTGCACCCCACCCTCGCCGGCGTGGCCGTGGCGCTGCTCATCCCCGTCTTTCCTCCGCGGCGCCGCGACGTCGAGCGCGCGGCCGAGCTCAGCCAGGCGTTCCGCGAGTCGCCCAACGTCTACTACGCCACGGCCGTGGCCCGCAGCGTCCGCGATTCGCTGTCGATCAATGAGCGGCTCGATGCCGCCTGGCGGCCGTACATCGCACTCGGCGTGCTGCCGATCTTCGCGTTGGCGAACGCCGGCGTGCACCTCGACCCTCAGACGGTGACGGATGCCGCGACCTCCCCGGTCACGTGGGGGATCATCGTCGCCCTCGTCGTCGGGAAGTTCGTCGGCGTCACCGGGATCACGGCCCTCCTGCGCCGGCTCCGCCTCGGGGAGCTCGCGCCGGGCCTCGGCATGACCCGCATCGCGGGCGGCGCGGCTCTCAGTGGCATCGGCTTCACGATCGCCCTGTTCCTCGTGCCGGTCGCGATCTCCGACCCGCATACGCAGAACCTCGCGCGCGTCGGCGTGCTCGTCGCCTCCGTCCTCGCGTTCCTCATCGGCTGGGCCGTCCTGCGCATCGGCGATCGGGTGCGGCCGCCGCGAGCCGTAGGCGCGAAGCTCAACCGGCCCGTCGACCCGGCGCGCGACCATATCCGGGGCCCGGTGGACGCGCCGCTGACGATCGTCGAGTACGCCGACTTCGAGTGCCCGTTCTGCAGCCGCGCGACCGGCTCGGTGGACGCCGTGCTGGCGCATTTCGGCGACGAGGTGCGCTGGGTCTACCGGCACCTGCCCCTCGACCGTGTGCACCCGCACGCGACGGCCGCCGCGATCGCCGCCGAGGCAGCCGCGATGCAGGATCGCTTCTTCGACTACGGGCCGGTGCTGTTCGCCTCACAAGACCATCTCGAGCCCGACGATCTCTGCCGTTACGCGCACGAGCTCGGACTCGACGTCGAGCGGTTCATCGCCGACCTCCGCTCGCCGGAGGCCGCGCGCCGCGTCGACGACGACCGGATGGATGCCGAGCTCATGGACCTGCACTCCACCCCGACGTTCTTCATCGGCGGGAAGCGGCACCTCGGTGCGTACGACTCGGGGACGCTGATCCGCGTGCTCGAGTCGTCCCGCCAGACCGTGCGGGACTGACCCTGCCTGCTCCCCGTCAGGGAAGCGGCGGCTCGTCCGGGTACGGTGCGAGCGGCTCGCTCGGGTTCGGTGCAGTGGGCTCGCTCGGTGTCGGCACAGTCGGTTCGCTCGGTGTCGGCACAGCGGGTTCCACGGGACCATCCGGCGCCGGGATGCCCGGCTCACTCGGCTGCCCGGGGATGCCGGGTTCGGGCCAGGTGTTCGATTCGCTCATGCCCCGAGTCTGGAACGGACCGGGCGGGATCGCACCGGGCTTGACACTCGCGTGCGCCCCGAGTAGCGCTCAGCGCGGCGGCATCTGCTGCAGCGTCCAGCGGTTGCCGTCGGGATCGGGGAACGTGACGAAACGCCCCCACGCCTGGTCGTCGACGCCATCCGCGTCGACGCCGGCCGCGCGCAGGTGCGCCAGCGCTTCATCGGCGTCGGGGACGACCACCTGGATCGTGTTCTGCTTGCCGGGCTCGAGGTCGACGCCGAGACCCGTGCCGAACGCGATCGAGCACGCCGAGCCGGGAGGGGTCATCTGAACGAACCGCAGGCCGTCGAACGGGGTCTGATCGTGGTCGGGGTGGAACCCGATCCGCGTGTAGAACTCCTTCGCCACGTCGACATCGGTCACGGGGACGAAGATCAGTTCGATGCGCCAGTCCATCGCGGTCTCTTGTGTCATGAATCCAGGCTAGGGAGGGGGTCCGACACCCGATCGGGAATACCTCGCACGCGCACTGGTTCAACTTGAGTGAAGCACACTCAAGTTTCAGGAGGACACGTGCCCGAAGACTTCCCCACCGAGGGGGCCAGCTCGTTCGACGACTTCCTCGCTCGCTATCTCGCGGGCGAGCAGGCGCGCCAGAGCAGATCCATCGATCTCACCCGCTTCCTGACGACGCGCACGCAGACGATTCTGCAGAACGCCGGCCGGTTCGCGCTGGAGCGCGGCCAGACCGAGCTCGACGCACTGCACATCCTGCGCGTGCTCGTCCAGGACGACAACGTCGCCCAGGCGGTCCGCCGCGTCGGCGTCGACCCGATCCGGCTCGTCGCCGCGACCGAGTCGCGCCTGCCCGCGGCCGGCGCCCCCGCCGACGTCGACGGCGCGACGATCACGCCGAGCGCCTCGCGGGCGCTGTTCCACGCCTACCAGGTGGCGCGCTCCAGCGGCTCGACCTACATCGACCCCGAGCACGTGTTCTTCGCGCTCGTGCTGGGTCAGGATGCGCCCGCGGGCCAGATCCTGGCGCACGCCGGCGTCACCGCCGAGGCGCTGACCCAGGGAATGCGCGAGGCTGTGCCGGCCGACGCGCCTGAGTCCCTGGGCGAGGACGCGGGGGATCCCGCATCCGTCACGCCCCTGCTCGACAGGTACGCGACCGACCTCACCGCGCTCGCCCGTGAGGGTCGGCTCGACCCGGTGATCGGACGCGTCGACGAGATCGAGCAGACGATCGAGATCCTGAGCCGGCGCACCAAGAACAACCCCGTGCTCGTCGGCGAGGCCGGCGTCGGCAAGACGGCGATCGTGGAGGGCCTGGCCCGCGCGATCGTGGCCGACGAGGTGCCCGACCAGCTGCGCGACAAGCGCGTGCTCGTGCTCGACCTCCCCGCGATGCTCGCGGGCGCCCGGTACCGGGGCGACTTCGAGGAGCGCCTCACGAAGACCATGGACGAGATCGCCGCGGCCGAGGGCGACATCATCGCCTTCGTCGACGAGGTCCACACCGTGGTCGGCGCGGGCGCCGGAGGTGAGGGTTCGATGGATGCGGGCAACATCCTGAAGCCGCGCCTCGCGCGCGGTGACCTGCACCTCGTGGGCGCGACCACGCTCAAGGAGTACCGGACGATCGAGAAGGACCCGGCGCTGGAGCGCAGGTTCCAGCCGGTGCGCGTGGGCGAGCCGTCGGTCGCCGATGCCGTTCTCATCCTGCAGGGGCTGCGCCCGGCGTACGAGGAGCACCACGGCGTGAGCTACACCGACGAGGCGCTGCGCGCCGCCGTCGAACTCAGCGACCGCTACGTCACCGAGCGGGTGCTGCCGGACAAGGCGATCGATCTCATCGACCAGGCCGGTGCGCGGCTGCGCCTGCGCCTGGGCGCCAAGGTCGACGTGTCGAAGCTCATGCAGCGGCTCGCAGACCTCGAGGCGGAGAAGAACTCCGCGGTCGCTGCCGAGCGGTACGAGGAGGCCTCGGCCGTCCGCGATCGCATCGCCGAGGTGCAGACCGAGATCGATGACGCGACCACCCGCGGGCAGAACGTCGAGGCCGTCGTGGACGAGCCCGAGATCGCGGCCGTGATCAGCCGCGCCACCGGCATCCCGGTGTCCCGCCTGACGGCGACCGAGCGCGCGCGTCTCGCGAGCCTCGGCGACGAGCTGCACGGACGCGTCATCGGCCAGGACACCGCGGTCGAGGCGGTCGCGAAGGCCGTGCGGCGTAACCGCACCGGCATGGGCGACGCCCGTCGGCCGATCGGATCGTTCCTCTTCCTCGGGCCCACCGGCGTCGGCAAGACGGAGCTGGCGAAGGCCCTGGCGGCATCCGTCTTCTCCGATGAGGACGCCGTGATCCGCTTCGACATGAGCGAGTTCGGGGAGCGCCACACCGTGTCGCGCCTGGTCGGCGCCCCTCCCGGATACGTCGGCTACGACGAGGCCGGCCAGCTCACCGAGCGCGTGCGCCGCAACCCGTACGCGGTCGTGCTGTTCGACGAGATCGAGAAGGCGCATCCGGACGTCTTCAACGTGCTGCTGCAGGTGCTCGACGACGGCCGGCTCACCGACGGACAGGGTCGCACGGTCGACTTCCGCAACACGATCGTCGTGATGACCTCGAACCTCGGCTCCGAGTATCTGGCGTCGCGCTCCGGCGCGATCGGGTTCACGACGAGCGGCTCCTCGTATGAGGAGGAGGACCTTCGCAATCGCGTCATGGGACGCCTGCGCGAAGCGATGCGGCCGGAGTTCCTGAACCGCATCGACGAGATCGTGCTGTTCCGCAAGCTCGAGAAGGAGCAGCTGCGCGACATCGTGGGCCTGCAGCTGCAGGCCACGGCATCCCGTCTCGCGTCGCGCGAGGTCGCGTTCGAGGCGACCCCCGCGGCGATCGACTGGCTCGCCGAGCACGGGTACGAGCCGGAGTACGGCGCCCGGCCGCTGCGCCGGCTGATCCAGCGCGAGGTCGATGACCGCATCGCGGACCTGTTCGTCGACGGCTCGCTCGCCGACGGCGGCTCGGTGACGGTGGATGCGTCCCCCCGCGGCATCGGCGTCACGGTCGGCATCTACGCGGCCGCCGCGTAAAACGGATCGGAGCCCCGGGTCGAGCGATCGGCCCGGGGCTTCGCGCTATCCGGCGAGCATCGCGATGAGGGTTCGCGCGTTGCGGACGGCGTGCCCGAGTTCGTCGTTGTCGAAGTAGACGTAGACATCGTGCCCGGAGGTCTCCCACTCCCGGACACGCCGTGCCCATTCGCGCAGCTCGTCGTCGGAGTAGCAGCCGCGGTAGAGCTGCTTCTGATCGGGGCCGTGTAGCCGCACGTAGACCAGGGCACTGGTGAGGCGCAGAACCGTGGGGAGCGCGGCGCCGCCCATGATGCAGTACGCGGCGTCGTGACGCTCGAGGATCGCGAAGACCACCTCGTCGTTCCAACTCGCATGCCGGAACTCCACGGCGGGTCGCGTCCAATGCGGGAGCGCCTGGAGGAAGTCGGCGAGCCGCTGGTCGTCGCGCTCCATCGTCGGCGGCAGCTGCACGATGAGCGGGCCGCGTCTGCCGTCGAGCGCGCGCAGACCGCGCTCGATGCGCGAGATCCACTCGGCCGGGTCGCGCAGCCGCCGGGAGTGCGAGAGGCCGCGCGGAGCCTTGACCGCCAGCTCGAACCCCTCCGGCAGCTGGTCGCGCCAGGCCGCGAAGCGCGCGTCGGGCGGCCAGTGATAGAAGCTGGCGTTCAGCTCGACGGTGTCGAACTCCTGCGCGTAGACCTCCAGGCGCCGGCCGGTCGCGACCCCGTGGTAGAGCGCGTCCTCCCAGTGCTCGTAGCTCCACCCGGAGGTGCCGATGCGCGCCATGTCCTCAACTCTGCGCCCGCGGAGCGCAGCTGTCAGGCCCCTTGCGCTGGGGGATGAGGCATGCTCGAACCATGACGGATGCACGAGTCTCCATCGGCGTGGCAGGCCTCCTGGGTCCGGCCGTCATCGCCCGCATCGCCTCCGCGGTCGAGGCCGCAGGTTTTCACGCGCTCTGGGTGAACGACACCCCCGGCGGAGATGCGCTCGCGGGTCTCGCGGCGGCCGCGGCGGTCACCGAGCGTCTCGTGCTCGCGGCCGGCGTGGTCGCGGTGGACCGGCGACCCGTCGAATCGCTCACCGGGGCGATCGCGGCTCTGCCCCAGGAACGGCTCGTCCTGGGCATCGGCTCGGGGCAGGCGCGTGCCGGCGCTCTGGCTCTCGTGCGCGATGCGGCGCTGCGGCTGCGAGAGCAGACCTCGGCCCGTGTGCTCGTCGGCGCGCTCGGCCCGAAGATGCGCGAGGTGGCGGTGACGGCGGGTCAGGGGCCGCTCCTGAGCTGGCTCACGCCGGACATCGCCGCAGCGCAGGCGCGGGACGCGCACGGCGCCTCCGTCGACGCCCACGTCGCACTCTACGTGCGGACGGCGCTGGATGCGGCGGCCGGCCCCGCTCTGCAGGCCGAGGTCGACCGCTACGCGTCCTACCCGAGCTACCGGGCGAACTTCGATCGCCTCGGCATCGCAGCGGCGGAGACGGTGCTCGACGCGGACAGCTTCGCCGGCCGCCTCCCGGCATACTGCGCGGCGGTCGACGAGGTCGTGCTGCGGGCGATCGTTTCCGGGGGCGACGCGGAGGACTACGTGTCCTTCGTGGAGACCGCCGCGCGCCTGACCGCGAGATAGGGCCATGGGGGGAGGCCTCTGGAAGACTGAGCGCATGACCCGCATCGGCGCGATCTTCGTCCCCCACTGGTACCCGCCCGAGGACCTCCCAGCGGCGGCACGCGCCGCCGAGGCCGCGGGACTCGGCGAGCTGTGGCTGTGGGAGGACTGCTTCGTCCACTCGGCGTACGCCGCCGCATCCGTCGCCCTCGCGTCGACCGAGAAGCTGCGGGTCGGGGTCGGGATCGCTCCCATGCCGATGCGCAACGTCGCGACGAGTGCGATGGAGATCGCGACGGTCGCGCGTCTGTTCCCCGGACGGCTCCTGCCCGGCGTCGGGCACGGGGTGCAGTCCTGGATGGGGCAGATCGGCGCCCGCGTCGCCTCGCCGCTGAGCCTCATGCGCGAGTACCTCCCTGCGCTGCGGAGCCTGCTGTCGGGGGAGACGGTCACGACGTCGGGGCGTTACGTGTCTCTCGAGAACGTGACGCTCGGCTGGCCGCCCGCGGAGCCGCCCGTCGTCTACGCGGCGGCCGAGGGGCCGAAGACGCTCGCGCTCGCCGGCGAGATCGCGCAGGGGGTCGTGCTCGATAGCCGGCACAGGCCCGCCGAGATCGCGACGGCGGTCGCGGCTGTGCGCGCGGGCGGCGAGGGTCCGCATGACATCGTCGCGTATGTGCAGACGGCGTTCGGACCGGATGCGGTGCCCCGCGCGCGAGCCGTCTTCGGTGAGGCCCCTCCCGCCGATGTCGACGAGCGCTTCCTCGCGGGCGACCCCGAGGACGTGGCGCGTGGCGCGCAGGCCTTCTTCGATGCGGGGGTGGACGCCGTCATCCTGCTGCCGACCCGCGACGCCGACCTCGCCGGCTTCTTCGGTTCGGCCGGGGCGGTCGCCCGACTCGTCGAGGGCTGACGGGGCCGCCTGTCGGATGTGAGTGGCAGACTGCGAGGGTGCTGCTCGCCGAGGTCGTCGCGACCGTCTCCGTCGTGGGCGCCACGCGGTCAAGACTCGCCAAGTTCGATGCGCTCGCGGTGCTCCTGCGCGAGCTCGCGCCGGACGAGGTCCCGATCGCGATCGGACTGCTCACCGCGAACCCTCGGCAGGGGCGTATCGGCGTGGGATGGCGCGGAGTGTTCTCGCTGGATGCCGAGCACGCCGAGACGCCGACGCTGACCCTCACCGACGTCGACGACGCATTCGACGCGCTGGCCGCCCATGGCGGACCGGGTTCGGCCGGAGAGCGGGCGGCGACACTGCGCGAGCTCGCGGAGCGGGCGACGCCGGACGAGTGGGATTTCCTCTCCCGCGTCATCCTCGGCGAGCTCCGCACGGGGGCCCTCGAGGGCGTGCTGCTCGAGGCGATCGCGCGTGCCGCGGATCGACCCGCGGATGCCGTGCGCCGGGCGGCGATGCTCTCCGGCGATCTCGGCGAGACGGCCCTCGTCGCACTGACCCAACCGGCGCAGGCGCTGGAGGCGGTCGGGCTGGAGGTCGGCCGACCTGTGCTCCCGATGCTGGCCGGGACCGCGTCATCCGTCGCCGCAGCCATCGCCGAGGCGGGCGAGAGCTCGGTCGAGTACAAGCTCGACGGCGCCCGGATCCAGGTGCACCGCGACGGAGCCGACGTGCACGTCTACACCCGCAGCCTCGCCGACATCACGCACCGCGTGCCGGAGATCGTCGAGGCCGCCCTCGCCCTTCCGGCCGAGGAGGTGATCCTCGACGGCGAGACGCTGTCGCTCGACGAGGACGGCGGTCCGCGGCCGTTCCAGGACACGATGGCGCGGTTCGGCTCGGAGACCGCCGCCGCGATCGCGCTGCGACCCTGGTTCTTCGACATCCTGCACCTCGACGGCCGCGACCTCATCGACGAGCCGTTGTCAGTGCGCCGCGAGGTGCTCGCCGGCGTTGCCGGGGAGTCGGTCATGCCGGGCATCGTCACGGACGACCCCGCGCGCGCGGAGGGGTTCTCCCGCGAGGCGCTGGCGGCAGGACACGAGGGCGTGATGGTCAAGGCGGTCGGAGCGCCCTACGCCGCGGGCCGCCGGGGCAAGAGCTGGCTCAAGGTCAAGCCCGTGCTGACCTACGACCTCGTCGTGCTCGCCGTGGAGTGGGGCTCGGGGCGCCGCACCGGCCTGCTCTCGAACCTGCACCTCGGCGCGCGAGATCCCGACGGGGAGTTCGGCGAGCCCGGCGGGTTCGTCATGGTCGGCAAGACCTTCAAGGGCCTGACGGATGCGACGCTCCGCTGGCAGACCGAGCACTTCCCGACGATCGAGACGCACCGCTCCGCGTACGCGGTGCACGTGCGCCCGGTCACCGTGGTCGAGATCGCGATCGACGGCGTGCAGCGGTCGTCCCGCTACCCGGGCGGCGTCGCGCTGCGTTTCGCCCGCGTGAAGGGCTATCGCCCGGACAAGCGGGCCGACGAGGCCGACTCGATCCAGAGCCTGCGCGCGCTGTTGCGCGGCTGATCCCGACCGGAGACAGACGAAGGCGCCGGGCGGATGCATCCGCCCGGCGCCTGTCGTTCTCTGTGAGCCCGTGTGAGCTCCGCTAGATTCTCGCTCCGCCGGATCGCAGACGCGACAGGGCGTCCACCGTGGCGGCGAGGATCAGGACGACGCCGGTCACGACGAAGTTGACACCCGCCGGCAGGTTCAGCAGGCCGAGGCCGTTCGTGATGACCGCGATGACGAGCGCGCCGACCGCGGCGTTCATGAGACGCCCCTTGCCACCGAACAGGCTGACACCGCCGACGACCGCCGCGGCGACACCGCTCAGGACGATGTCACGGCCGGCAGCGGCATCCACCGAGCCGACGCGCGTGGCGCTCAGCAGCCCCGCGAACACGGCGAGCGTAGAACAGCACACGAACGCCCACCACTTGATCCAGCGCACCTTGACGCCCGCGCGGCGAGCGGCCTCGGCGTTGCCGCCGATCGCGTAGATGTAGCGGCCGTACTTCGTGCGGTCGAGCACGAAGGTGCCGACCCACAGGATCACGAGCACCACCGGGACGACGATCGGCACGCCCTGCACCGGGACCACCGACTGCGAGCGGTCGAGGTTCAGGATGTACACGACCACGCCGCCGAGGACGAGGATCACGCCGAGCTTGATCCACACGAGTGCGATCGCGCGGTTCGGCACGCCGGCCCGAGTGCGCCGCGCGCGGTCCCAGAACGACGTCCCGGCCGAGATCGCCAGCATGATCGCGAGCATCACCCAGCCCCCCCAGACGGGGAGGTTCCCGTTCTGGAGCGCGATGAGCTCCGGCACCTGGATGCGGTACAGACCGCCCGAGCCGATCACCGAGAGCGCGACGCCCTGGTAGCCGAGGAACAGACCCAGCGTCACGACGAACGACGGGATGCCCACTCGCGCCACCAGGAAGCCGATCAGGGCACCGGTCGCGACGCCGAAAGCGAAGGCGAGGACGAGAGAGAGGATCCAGTTCCAGTGGGCGACATCGACGAGCACGACGAAGATCGCCATGCCCACACCGCCGGTGACACCCGCCGAGAGGTCGATCTCGCCGAGCAGCAGGACGAAGACGAGCGCCATGCCGAGCATGACGAGCGTCGCCGCCTGATTGATCAGGTTCGCGAAATTGCCGGCGGTGAGGAAGTACGGGCTCAGGATCGCGAACAGGATGCTGAGCACGATGAAGCCGCCGATGGCGGGGAGCGAACCCATGTCGCCCCCGCGCACGCGCTGCAACCATGCCGACATCTGGTCGCCGAGGCCGCCCTCGACGCCGCTGCCGATGAGATCGCTCGAGAGCGGGTCGGGCGCCGCCTCGGTGCGTTCCGTGGTGGTCATTGTGCTCCTCCCGTGACGATCACACTGGTGTCGATGATCGGGGCGCCGGTCAGCGTCTTCGTGCCCGTGATGTAGCCCACGACGTCGTCGCGCGTGGTGGCTGCGGCGTCGACCTGCGCGACCATCTGGCCGAGGTACAGGACGGCGATGTCGTCCGCGACTTCAAAGACGTCGGCGAGGTTGTGGCTGATGATGATGACCGCCACGCCCTGGCCTGCCAGGCGCTTGACGAGATCGAGCACCTGCGCGGTCTGCGCGATGCCGAGGGCTGCCGTCGGCTCGTCGAGGATGACGACCCGGGCCTTCTTCAGGACCGCGCGGGCGATCGCCACCGTCTGGCGCTGACCGCCGGAGAGCGACGACACCTTCTGGCGGACCGACTTGACCGTGCGCACCGAGAGTGATCGGAGCGCATCGGACGCGTCGCGCTCCATGCGGCCCTCGTCGAACGTGCCCGTCGAGGTCTCCTCACGCCCGAGGAACATGTTCTGGACGATGTCGAGGTTGTCGCACAGCGCGAGGTCCTGGTAGACGACCTCGATGCCCATGCCCTGCGCCTCGCGCGGGGTGTGCAGCGGCTGGTGGGTTCCGTCGATGAGGACTTCGCCCTCGTCATAGGGCTGGACGCCCGCGAGACCCTTGATGAGGGTGGACTTGCCGGCGCCGTTGTCGCCGACGAGCGCCGTGACCTTGCCCGGACGGACCACGAGGTCGACGCCCTTGAGGACGTTGACCGGTCCGAACGACTTCTTCACGCCGCGCAGTTGGATGATCGGTTCTGCCATGCTCGCTTCCTTGCGTTCGGGTTGTGCCGAAGTGCGGCCAGAGGCGCCGCGTCGTCGCCGACGCGGCGCCTCTGGGTGCCAGCTTTACTTGACGCCGTACTTCGCGCAAGCAGCCTGCACGTCAGCGGTGCAGATGTCCGACGCGGAGGCGTCGCCCGCCTGCACGACGGACTCTACGCCGTCCGGGCCCACGAGCTTCGGCGTGACCGCGATGTACGGCGTGCCGTCGGCGAGCTTCTTGTCGACGCTGGGCTTCTGGCCCTTCAGCAGCGCGACGGCGAGCGTCGTCGCCGCGGTCGCCTCAGCCTTGACGGGCTTGTACACCGTGGCCGTCTGCCACCCCAGCAGGACGTTCTGCAGACCCGCCGTGGAGGCGTCCTGGCCGGAGACCGGCACGCCCTTCAGGTTGTTGTTCTGCAGGACCTTGATGACGCCGGCCGCGTTGGTGTCGTTGGCGACCCACACCGCGTCGACGTGACCGCCGAGCGAGGTCAGCGCCTGCTCGAAGTTGGTCTGCGACTTGGCCTGGTCCCAGACCCCCGGGGGCTCCGCCACCGGCTTGATGCCCGCAGCCGACATGGCCGTGTTGGCGCCGTCGTGGAACATCTTGGCGTTGCCGTCGGTCGGGTCGCCGCCCATGTAGACGACCTTCGCGGTCGCCGGGTCCTTGCCGGCGGCCTTCAGGCCGTCGACGATCGACTGGCCCTCGAGACGGCCGACCTCGGTGTTGTCGAACGACACGTAGTAGTCCGCACCCGAGATGGGGCGGTCGTAGGCGATGACCGGGATGCCCTGGGACTTGGCCTTCGACGCGACGCCGGCACCGGCGCCGTTGTAGTCGACGAGGAGCATGACGCCGCAGCCCTTGCTCATCTGCTGGTCGGCGATGGTCGAGTACTTGTTGGTGTCACCCTGAGCGTTCTGGATGTCGGCCTGGAAGCCGGCAGACGTCAGGCCGTCCTGCAGGTACTTGCGGTCGAAGTTCTCCCAGCGGGGCGACGATGCCGCGTCCGGCAGGATCACGCACGCGCGCTTGCCACCGGCCGCACCGGTGCTGGTCGCGGACGAGCCGCCCGAGCCGGAACAGCCGGCCAGCATGACGGCGGCTGCACCCGTGAGGGCCGCCACCGCGAGGATGGAACGCTTCTTCATCTCTTGCCTTTCATCGTTGAACTGCTCTCCCCAGGAAGGAGTCGCAACATTGCTCGGTAGTGATCATCGTTCGCGCGCACCACTGTCGTCAAGTCTTGAACGTAACGCTTTGGCAACGTCGATTCAGCGTTCGGCCTGTGAACGCAACGACTCAGCCGCCGAACGGCGCGATAGGGCTCAGGCGCGGCCGGTGGCGGCGCGGGTCTTGCGTGAGAGCGCGTCCACGATGACGGCGAGTGCGAGCACGACGCCCGTGACCATGAACCGCACGGAGGCGTCGAGGTTCAGCAGCGTCAGGCCGGAGGACACCGACTGGATGACGATGATGCCGAGCAGTGCGGAGTATGCGGAGCCCCGGCCGCCGAACAGGCTCGTCCCGCCGATGACGGCCGCCGCGATGGCGTTCAGGTTGGTGTCGCCGCCGCCGGAGCTCTGGTTCGCGGCGCCGAGCCAGGCGGCCGCGAGGATGCCGCCGAGGGCGGCGAACATCGAGCACAGCGCGAACACCGAGTAGTAGATCCGGCGCACGCGGATGCCGGCGCGCCGGGCCGCCTCTTCCGAGCCTCCGACGGCGTAGACCGCGCGTCCCCACCGGGTGCGCGTCAGCGCGATGTTCATCGCGACCACGAGCACGAGGAAGAACAGGAACATCACGCCGACCCCGCGCGACAGGTTCAGGTACCACGCGACGAGCGCGAGGAGCACCAGCATCCCGCCCGTCCGCGCGCCGATCTCGAGGATGCTCTGGCTGTCGAGGTTCGCCGCGAGCCGGCGTCGGGAGCGCCGCAGCAGCACCCAGCCATAGGCGGCGGCCGTGAGCGCGGCGGCGACGTAGGAGGCCCACGCCGGCAGGAACATCTGCTGTGCGAACTGCACGATCCAGGAGTCGTACGGCAGGTTGATCGAGCCGGTTCCGCCCAGCACGCGCAGCTGCAGCCCGAGGAAGCCGAGGAGGCCGGCGAGCGTGATGACGAAGCTCGGAAGGCCGAACTTCGTGTACAGGAACCCGTACAGGAGCCCGACGAGGAGGCCTGCGACGAGCCCGGCCGCGATGGCGAGGAGGAGATTCCAGCGCAGTTCGACGAGCGTCACGGCGAGGATCGCGGCCGCGAGGCCCGAGACCGATCCGACGGACAGGTCGATCTCGCCGACGAGCAGGACGAGCACGACGCCGAGCGCGATCGTGCCGACCGCAGCGCACTGCATCGTGAGGTTCACGAGGTTCTTGCTCGAGAGGAACACCGGGTTCAGCGACTGGAAGATCGTCCAGATGATGACCAGGCCGACGATGACCGGGAGCGATCCCAGGTCGCCGCCGCGCACGCGGGCGACGAGCAGCCCCACACCGCGGCGGATGCCGCCGGCGCTCAGCATCCGCTCGTCCTCCACATCGGCGGAGCCGGTCATGCGTCGCCCTTCCTGCGTGGACGCCGCGCGCTCTTCGCCGGCAGATCGATGACGTTGTCCGGGTGCGGGACCGGGGGAGACGGCGGCTCCTGTACAGCGGGCGCCGTCGCCGCCGGCTTCACCGGGACCGTGGTCTGGGGGAGGTGCGAGTGGTCCATCGCGCCGGTGATGGCCGCGATGAGGGTCTCGCTCGTCACGTCGACGACGTTGTAGACGCCGTTGTTGCGCCCGAGCCGCAGCACGACCACGCGGTCCGCGACCGCCAGCACGTCGGCCATGTTGTGGCTGATCAGGATGACGCCGTGCCCGCGCTCGCGCAGCGTCTCGATGAGGTTCAGCACCTCCGCCGACTGGGCGACACCCAACGCGGCGGTCGGCTCGTCGAGGATGACGATCCTCGGATCGCCGATGAGCGATCTCGCGATGGCGACCGTCTGGCGCTGACCGCCGGAGAGTGTCGCGACCGGCGTGCGCACGGACGGGAGGCGCGCCGACAGCTCCCGCAGCAGCGTCCACGTCCTCTGCTCCATCTCGACCTCGTCGAGGAAGCGCCCGTCGAGCATCTCGCGGCCGAGCCAGAGGTTCGCGACGACGTCGAGGTTGTCGCACAGGGCGAGATCCTGGAAGACCGTCGCGATGCCGAGGGCCTGCGCATCCGCCGGCGATCCGATCTCGACGACGTCGCCGTCGAACTCGATGGTTCCGGCGTCCGGCGGGTGGACGCCGGCGAGCACCTTCACCAGCGTCGACTTGCCCGCGCCGTTGTCGCCGACGATGGCGACGACCTCGCCCTCGTTGACCCAGAAGTCGACGTCGGTCAGCGCCTTCACGGCGCCGAACCGCTTGCCGATGCCCGTCATGGTCAGCACGCGCACGCGTGCCCGGCGTGCCTGCGACGGCTTCATCGGATGCCCTGCTGCGCGCACTCGGCCGCGTACGGGGGCGTGCAGATGTCGGAGGCCGTCCAGAACCCGTCGGCGATCACCGTCGCGTCGATGTCGTCGACCCGCACCGGGACGGGGTTGAGAAGCGTCGTCGGCGTGCCGTCGGTCGACAGCGGTGTCGTGATCCTTCTGCCCTTGATGAGGTCGACGGCGGCCTCCGCCGCCTTGTACGCCTCGGGCTTGATCGCCTTGTACACGGTCATGTACTGGTCGCCCGCGACGATCCGCTGCATGGCGGCGAGCTCGGCGTCCTGGCCCGTGACGAAGGGGGGATGCTGGATCCCCGCCGCCTTGAACGCGGCGATCGCACCGCCGGCCACGCCGTCGTTCGCCGCGTACACGCCGGCGATGCGGTCGCCGTACTGGGCGATCTGCCCCGCGACCCACGCCTGGGCCTTGTCCGGGCTCCAGTCCGGGGTGTCGTACTCCGCGAGCACCGACAGGCCGCTGCCGTCGATGACGCTGTGCGCGCCGGTGCGGAAGAGCTTGGCGTTGCTGTCAGTGGGCGATCCGTTGACCATCAGGATGCCGCCGTTCGGGGTGCCCGCGGCGCGCATCGCCTCGACGAGCGCCGTGGCCTGCAGCTTGCCGACCTTCTCGTTGTCGAACGACACGTAGTACGACAGCCCGCCGCCGGAGATCAGCCGGTCGTAGGAGATCACCGGCACATGCTGGGCCCGCGCGGAGCTCACGATGCTCGTCGCGGCCTTCGAGTCGACGGGATCCAGGACCAGCACGTCCGCCCCGGCTGCGAGCGCCGATTCGGCCTGCTGCTTCTGGGCCGCCGCATCCTGATCCGCGTTCGAGTACAGCAGGGAGTAGTGGCCGAGCTGCTTCACGCGCTCCTCGAACAGCGGCCGGTCGAACGTCTCGTAGCGCGCCGTCTTCGCCTCGGGAAGCAGGAGCGCGATGGTGCCGTCGGCGGCCGGCTGGGCGCCGCATCCCGCCAGCCCCGCGGATGCCAGAACGGCCGCCGCCGCGAGGGCGACCGTGCGCACCAGCGTGTGCGCTCTGTTCCGGATGGGCATCCTACGAGGCTACGCGGTGGCCGGGATCACGTCGGCATCGACGGTCACGTGGTCGAGCGCCATCGCGATCGCCCCGCGCGTCTCAGCCCATTCGCCGAATGTCGTGCCGACGATCTCGGGCAGGCCGCTCGCGGACGTGAGCGCCGTGCGCTCCAGCGAGTGGCGCAGCGGCGCCATGAGGATCTCTCCCGCCTGGGCCAGGTCGCCGCCCATCACGATGAGCTCGGGGTCGAAGAGGTTGCACAGGCTCGCGGCGGCGATGCCGATGTGGCGGCCGGCATCGGCTATGACGCGGTGCGAGCGCCCGTCGCCGCCGTCGGCGGCCTGGATGAGGTCGCTGAGACGCTGCATGCCCTCCCCAGGTGGGAAGAGCGAGAGCAGCGCGGGTCCCGCGGCGTACGTCTCGAGGCAGCCGCGGTTGCTGCACCGGCAGATGGGCCCGTTCTCGTCGATCGTCACGTGGCCGATCTGTCCGGCCTTGCCGTTGACCCCGCGGAAGAGATCGCCCCCGATGACGAGGCCGGCGCTGATCGTGTGGCCGACGCGGATGAAGACGGAGGATGCAGCGTCGCGCGCCGCGCCCTCCCGTGCCTCGGCGAGTCCGCCGAGGTTGGCCTCGCTGTCGACGAAGACGGGACGCCCGATGCGGGCGGTGAGGCTGTCGGCGACGTCCACGCCCTCCCATCCGCGCAGGAGGCCCGGCGTGGAGACCATGCCCGTGCGCTGGTCGACCGGTGCGGGCAGGGCGAGCCCGACGGCGAGCAGGTCGTTCACGCTGCCGCCGAGGGACTCCATCATGTCGCCGAGCAGCAGGCTCAGGCGGTCGAGCTCGGCGTCGTGCCGATGGTCGAGGGGCAGGGGGAGAGAGCTCTGGGTGACGATCGTCCGGGTGGCGTCGGCGATCGCGATGTGCAGCTGCCGCGAGCTGTAGTGCACGCCGGCGACGAGGCCGAGTTCGCGGGCGAGCGAGACGAGCGTCGCGCGGCGTCCGTTGCGCGACGTGATGTTCGCGGTGTGGAGCAGCCCCGAGGCGGTCAGCTCCTTGACGATGTTGGAGACCGTGGCGGGGGACAGGCCCGTGTTGCCGGCAAGCTCGACCTGGGTCAGTCGCCCATGTCGTTTGAGCGACTCGACCAGGCGTGCCCGGTTCGCCTCTCGCAACGATGTCTGAGAGCCGGGCGGAATGTTCCCGCGTGCCACAGAGTCACTGTACTCTGCGGATCCTGATTCACTCCTGCGGGTACACCACGCCGATCTGGGCGCGTATGGCGTCCAGAGCATGCATGATCGCGACGGTCTCGTCGAGCGGGAGGATGTCGCTGTCCGTCCGACCCTCGGCGACGATGCGCTCCGCGGCCAGGGCCTGGAACTGCATCCCCCGGCCCTCGACGCGCGATTCGAACGCCTCGACGACCTCGCCGTCCGGTCGCGTGAGCCGGAACGTGGTCGGCGCGTAGAACACCTGGTCGATGTCGATGCGAGCCTGGTCGCCGACGATGTGGGCGGTGTTCGGGCCGGCGGCCCGCGACGACGAGAGCGAGGTCGACATCGCGCCCGAGGCGTGCGTGAAGATCGTCGCGACCTCGGTGTCGGCACCCGTCTCGGAGAGCCGCGCCTGTGCCGTGATCGTGGTGGGCGCCCCGAGGATGTCCCATGCGAACGAGATCGGGTAGACGCCGAGGTCGAGCAGCGCGCCGCCGCCGAGCTCGAGCGCGTTGAGGCGGTGCGACGGATCGGTCGAGATGCTCTGCGTGTGGTCGGCGAAGACCGCGCGCACGTCGCCGACGGCGCCGGAGCGGACGAGTTCGCGAACCCGCTGCATGTGCGGCAGGTAGCGCGTCCACATCGCCTCCATGGCGAGGAGCCCCGCCGCGCGGGCGGCGTCGCGGACGCGATCGGCCTCGGCGCCGGTGAGCGTGAACGGCTTCTCCACGAGGACGTGCTTTCCGTGCTCGAGGGCGAGGATCGCATTCTCGGCGTGCGATGGATGCGGCGTCGCGATGTAGACGATGTCGACGCCCGGGTCATCCACCAGCGCCTCGTACGAGTCGTGCGCGCGGGGGATGTCGAACTCGCCGGCGAAGGCGTGCGCCGCATCGTTCCGGCGCGAGCCGACAGCCGCGACGTCCCGTCCAGCGGTGCGCAGGTCGCGAGTGAAAGCGTGGGCGATTCCGCCCGTGGCGAGGATTCCCCATCGGAGGCCGGTCATAGCGGCGAGCCTATCGGGGTCGGGGAGGGGCTCAGGCGACGGAGCTGCTGAGCACGACCGCGAGCGCGCGGTCGAGGTCCGCGATGATGTCGTCGACGTCCTCGAGCCCGATCGACAGCCGCACGGTCGTCGACGTGATGCCGGCCTCGGCGAGCATCGCCGGAGGCATGTGGCTGTGGGTCATGGACGCCGGGTGCGCGACCAAGGTGCGGGCATCGCCGATGTTCGCGACCAGGCGCACGACCTCGAGGGCGCCGATGACGCGCTCGACCAGGGCGAAGTCGGCCTCGGGGTCGCCCGTCGAGTGCAGATCGAAGGAGAAGACGGATGCCGCCCCCCGCGGCAGGTACGTCTGCGCGGCGGCGTAGCCGGGGTTCGACTCGATCCCCGGGTGGTTCGCACGTGCCACTGCGGGGTGGGCGTCGAGGAATCGCGCGACGGCCAGAGCGGAGTCGCTGTGCCGCCGCATCCTGAGATCCAGCGTCTCGATGCCCTGCAGCAGCTGGAAGGCGTTGAACGCCGACAGCGAGGGACCGAGGTCGTGCACGTACTTCGTCTTCACGAGCGCGATGTACGGGGAGGCGGTCGCGCCGTAGCGCTCCATCAGCGTGCCGCCGGGGACGCGCTGGTACGGCTCGTTCAGCTGCGGCCAGCGCCCCGGCTCGGCGGCGAAGTCGAACGTGCCGAGGTCGACGACGACGCCCGCGAGGGATGTGCCGTGGCCGCCCAGGAACTTCGTGGCGGAATGCACCGCGATGTCGGCACCGAAATCCTTGGTGCGCTGCAGGAACGGGGTCGCGACGGTGTTGTCGATGACGAGCGGCACACCCGCCTCGTGCGCGACCTCGGCCACCGCGCGCACATCGAGCACCTCGGCGTTGGGGTTCGTCACCGACTCCCCGAAGAACGCCCGCGTCGTCGGGCGGACCGCGGCCCGCCACGCGTCGATGTCGTGCTGGTCGACGAACGTCGTCTCGATGCCCCAGTCGACGAAGGTGTCGGCGAGGAGGTCGATCGTCCCGCCGTATAGCTGGCGGGCCGCGACGATGTGCTCGCCCGACTTCGCCAGCGCGAGCAGCGCGACGGCCACCGCCGCCTGGCCCGAGGCCACGCCCGCGGCACCGATGCCGCCCTCGAGGGCCGCGACCCGCTGCTCGAACACAGCGACGGTCGGATTCGCGGCGCGCGAGTAGATGTTGCCGTCGCGGCGGAGGGCGAAGAGGTCGCGCGCCTCGCTGAGCGACGAGAACTCGAACGCGTTCGACTGGTAGATCGGCGGGACCGACGTGTGCTGCGGGGCGCCCGCCGCGTACCCGGCCTGGATCTGATCCGTCGCGAAGGAGCGCGCGGGCGCGGGACAGTCGGTCGAATCGGGCATCCATCCATTGTCGGGGCGGGGCTCGTCCGCGCCGAGGCCGTGTGTCGAACTGTTGCGGGCAGGATGGGAGGATGCCGTCGCCCATCGTCTCCGCCGCAGAGCTCTCCGCCCTCCTCGCCTCCGACACCCCGCCGCGCGTCCTCGACGCCCGGTGGAACCTCGCGCGGGACGACGGCCGGGAGCTGTATCTCGCCGGCCACATCCCCGGCGCCGTGTACATCGACATCGACACCGAGCTGTCCACCCACGGGCGTCCGCAGGACGGGCGCCACCCGCTGCCGGCGCCGGGCGTGCTGCAGGCCGCCGCACGGCGGTGGGGCGTGAACGCCGGTGACACCGTCGTCGTGTGCGACGACTACAACTCGGTGGCCGCGGCCCGCGCCTGGTGGCTGCTGCGCCAGGGCGGCCTCGCCGACGTCCGTGTTCTCGACGGCGGGATCAGCGCGTGGAGCGAGGCGGGGCTCCCGCTCGAGTCCGGCGACGTCGTGCCGGCGCCGGGCGACGTCGTGCTGGCGGAGCCGGTGGAGGGCATCGTCGACACGCTCGGCGCGGCCCGCTGGCCGGAGTCCGGCGTGCTCATCGACGCCCGGGCGGCGGACCGCTACCGCGGCGAGGTGGAGCCGTACGATCCGATCGCCGGCCACGTCCCCGGCGCGGTGAACCTGGCCGCGCCGCTGCTGCTCGATGGCGGCCGGTTCCGCTCCGCGGAGGAGCTGCGGTCGGCCTTCGCCGCAGTCGGCGCGACGCCCGGCGTGCCGGTGGCCGCCTACTGCGGCTCCGGGGTGACGGCCGCGCACACCGCTCTGGCCGGCGCCCTCGTGGGCTTGGAGGTCACGGTCTACCCGGGGTCCTGGAGCGCGTGGTCCAACACCCCGGGCATGCCCGTGGCGACCGGAGCCGAGCCGGGGGCCTAATCGCTCCAGGGCAGCAGGACGACCTTGCCGTCGACACCGGACTGCACGACGCGCTGCGCCTCGGACGCCTCGGCCAGCGGGTACGACGGTCCGAGCTCCACGGAGAACGCTCCGTTCGCCATGAGCGCCAGCGCCACAGGGATCGCCTCGGCCCGCCACGCGAGCTCGAGCGGCGTCAGTGGATCGGGGGAGCCGCCGGAGAACGCCCGGATGCCGAGGCGTGCGGCATCCGCTCCCCGCACGAGGGTCGCGATGCGTTCGCGGTCCTCGACGAGGCCCAGAGATGCCTCGATGGCCTTGTCGGTCCCCGCGATGTCGATGGCCGCCGTGATGCCCTGCGGCGCGGCCGCGCGGATGCGGTCCTCAAGGCCCTCGCTGTCGTAGTGGACCGGTGTCGCGCCGAGGTCCTGCACGCGCTGTGCGCGCCGCGGCGAGGTCGTCGCGACGACCGCGGCCCCCCACATCCGCGCGAACTGGATCGCGGCCTGACCGACAGCGCCGGAGCCGCCGTGGATCAGCAGCGTGTCGCCCGGACCGACGGCCAGCGAGCGGACCGTCTGGTACGCCGTGCCCACCGGGATGCCGAGGGCTGCGCCCTCCGCCGCCGAGACAGCCGGAGGCCTCGGCTGCAGGTGCGACGCGGGCACGACGATGTCGGTCGCGTAGGTTCCCGTCGCGAGGAAGACGACGACGGGCTCGCCGACGCGGAAGCCCTCCACGCCCTTGCCGACCGCCGTGACGATCCCGGCGGCGTCGGCGCCGGGCCTGCGCGGCGACGTGATGCGCCCGGTGTCGCGCAGCGCCGAGCGCTGCTTCCACTCGACCGGATTGATGCCGGCCGCCTCGACGCGCACCGCCACCTCCCCCTTCCCGGGCTCCGGGTCGGGGATGTCGACGAGGGTGAGGACTTCGGGTCCGCCGAATTCGGTGTACTGGATCGCGCGTGCCATGGTGTCCGCAACCGCCTCAGGCGGTCGCCGCATTCCCTTGTCGGTCGATCCGGGCCTTCTCGGTGGAGTCATCCCCCAGGCGCGAGCGCTTTCAGGATGCGGGGGAGCGACACCGGCTCCGCCGTGCCCAGGCGCTGCGCGAACAGGCTGACGCGGTACTCCTCGAGAAGCCAGCGCGCGCGGACGAGGTGCCCGGGCGCGTCGGGTGCGGGCGGGATGCTGCCGCCGGCGTCCGTGACGGCGGCCGCCGCGCGCTCGAACTCGGTCATCCAGGCGCGATCGCGGCCGGGGTTGTCCGCGAGGCCCTGAAGGCGCACGATCGCACCCTCGAGATAGCGCGGAACGTGTTGGAGGCGCTCGATCCCGGTGCGCGACACGAATCCGGGGAAGACGAGTCCGGCCAGCTGCGCGCGGATGTCGCCGAGCGGGCCGATGAGCGCCATGCTCGTCTGCGCCTTCACCGCCCGCTCGACGTCCCGCGATCGGGTCAGGATGCGGGCGGCCAGCGACACGCACGCGAAGACGTCGTCGACGGCCGCGGCGGAGAACGCGTCGCGGACGGCCTCGAACTCGGCCGTCGTGCGCACGACGCCGGAGGGGGCCATCCGGCGGATGACGGCATCCGCCGCCGCCACACGCGCGTCCTCGATGAGCGCCTTGGCGGACGGGTACGGCGACGCCGCCAGTGCGAGCTTCTCGGCGGACGTCAGGTGCTCGAGGACGTACGCCGCCGCGGACGGCACCGCCAGCAGCACGAGGCGACGGATGCCGGCGGCCGTCGCGCGCTCGGCGGCCTCGGGGGTCGCCTCGATGCGCGTCGCCACCGTGGCGCCCTCGTCGACGAGCGCCGGATAGCCGCGCACGACCCCGCCTGCCACGCGGGTGTCGACGACCGGCGGCAGCTCGTCGATGTCCCAGGTCGTCAGCCCCGTCCGCTCCGCGAACGATGCCCCGCCGGTCTGGGCTGCGGGTGGTCGAGCGAGGGTGGAGCTACCGAGTCGGAACGCCTCGTCACCGCGTCTGGACTCGCTGCGCTCGCTCAGCGACCGCGACACAGCCGTCCGGGAGCGCTCGGAGAGCTTCGCCTGGAGTTCCGTGAGGTCGCGCCCCGAGCCGATGGCGCGGCCGCGCTCGTCGACGGCGCGGAAAGACATCCGCAGGTGCTCGGGAACCCGGTCGAGCTCGAAGTCGTCAGCCGTCACGGGCTGGTTCGCGACACGCTGGATGCGCGCGGCCAGCGCGGCGCGCAGCGTGAGGGGCGGCAGCCCCTGGTGGGACTCCGGGCCGGCGCCCTGCAGCTCCTCCGACAGCTTCGCGGCCCAGTCGGCGGCGGGCACCACATGCCGGCGGATCGACTTCGGCAGGGCGCGCAGGAGCCCTGTGACGAGTTCGTCGCGCATGCCGGGCACCTGCCAGTCGAAGCCGTCCGGCCGCAGCTGCTGCAGCAGCGCGATCGGAACCACGACCGTGACCCCGTCGTCCGCGGCGCCGGGTTCGAAGCGGTAGGCGAGAGAGAGCGCCTGGTCGCCCTGGCGCCAGCGCGTCGGGAACTCCCGCTCGTCCGCGCGCGATGCGTCGTCGGCGAGGTCGGCCTCGGACATGTCGAGCAGGCGCGGCGTGCGGTTCTGCGCATCCGTCCACCATGCCTCGAAGGAGCGCACGTCGAACACATCCGCGGGGAGGCGGGCGTCGTAGAACGCGAACACCGTCTCGTCGCCGGCGAGGATGTCGCGTCGCCGCTCGCGCTCCTCGATCTTCTCGAGCCGGCGGCGTAGCTCGAGGTTGCGTCGGGCGAACGCGGTCAGCCGCTTGTCCAGGCGGCTCGGATCCCACTCCTCCTCCACGAGCGCGTGCCGGATGAACATCTCGCGGGCGAGGGGACGGTCGATGCGCGCGAGCTGCACGCGGCGCCGCGGGACGATCTCGACACCGAACAGCGTGACCTTCTCGGCGGCGACGGCGGCCCCGGCATCCTTCGACCAGTGCGGGTCGCTCAGCTGCCGCTTCGCGAGGTCGCCGGCCAACGGCTCCGCCCACGCGGGGTCGATCGCGGCGACCGTCCGCGCGAACAGCCGGCTCGTCTCGACGAGCTCGGCAGCCATGACGGCGGCCGGCTGCTTCTTGCGCAGTCCCGATCCGGGGAAGATCGCGAACCGCGCGCCGCGCGCCCCGAGGTACTGGGTGAGGGGCCGGGTCGGCTTGCCCTTTGCCGCGGGGCCGCGCGCCGCGCCGGAGGACCGCTCGTCCACGATGCCGATGTGCGAGAGGAGGCCCGCGAGGATCGCGCGGTGCACGGCATCCGGATCCGCCGTCGTCTCGCCGCTCCGGCGCTCGGAGCCGCGGATGAGCGTCTGCAGCTGCCGGTGCACGTCGAACCACTCGCGCACGCGCACGTAGTTCAGATGCTCGGCGCGGCACAGGCGGCGGAAGGCGCTCGAGCCGAGCTCGCGCTGCTGCTCCTGCAGGTGGTTCCACAGGCTCAGGAGCGTCAGGAAGTCGCTCGTCGGATCGGTGAAGCGGGCGTGCAGACGGTCGGCCTCCTCGCGACGGTCCTCCGGACGCTCGCGGACGTCCTGGATCGACAGTCCTGCCACGATCGCCTGCACCGCCGGCAGCACACCGATGCGACGGGCCTCGACGAGCATGCGGGCGAACCGGGGGTCGATGGGCAGGCGCGCGATCTCCCGGCCCGTGTCCGTGAGGGTCGGCGCCGCTCCGGTCCGCCCCGCGACCGCACCGAGCTCGATGAGCAGGTCGAACGCGGCCTTGACGCCGCGCGAGTCCGGAGGGGTGAGGAACGGGAATGCCTGGATGTCGCCGAAGCCGAGCGACAGCATCTGCAGGATGACGCTCGCCAGGCTCGTCCGCAGGATCTCCGGCTCGGTGAACTCCGGACGCCGGTCGTAGTCCTCCTCCGCGTACAGGCGGATCGCGATGCCGGGAGCCGTGCGGCCGGCACGCCCCGAGCGCTGCTGCGCCGACGCCTGCGAGATCGCCTCGATGGGCAGCCGCTGGATCTTGCTGCGGTTGCTGTACCGCGAGATGCGCGCGGTGCCCGTGTCGACGACGTACCGGATGCCGGGCACCGTGAGGCTCGTCTCGGCGACGTTCGTCGACAGGATGACGCGGCGGCGCACCCCGGCGACGGTGGAGCGCTCGAACACCCGATGCTGCTCGGCGGCGGAGAGTCGTCCGTATAGGGGGAGCACCTCGGTGGGCGCCGCATCCTTCGCGTACATGCCGCGCACGGCATCCGACGCATCCCGGATCTCCGCCTCGCCCGGGAGGAAGACGAGGACGTCGCCCGCGGGCTCGCGGTCAAGCTCGCGAAGTGCGCCGAGGATGCCGTCGACGTCGTCCTTGTCGGTCTCGTCGCCTTCGGCGGATGGGTCGTCGTCGCCGCTGCGGTACCGGATCTCCACCGGGTAGGTGCGGCCGGACACCTCGATGACGGGCGCCGGGCGGCCGTCGGCATCCGCGAAGTGCTTCGCGAAGCTCTCCGGGTCGATCGTCGCGCTCGTGATGACGATCTTGAGATCGGGACGCTTCGGCAGCAGGCGCTTGAGGTAGCCGAGCAGGAAGTCGACGTTGAGCGAGCGCTCGTGCGCCTCGTCGACGATGATCGTGTCGTAACGGCGCAGCATCCGGTCGCGGTGGATCTCGTTGAGCAGGATGCCGTCGGTCATGAGCGCGATGCGCGTATCGGCCGACACCTTGTCGGTGAAGCGCACCTTGTAGCCGACGACGCCGCCGAGCGGCGCGTGGAGCTCCTCCGCGATGCGCTCTGCGATGGTGCGCGCCGCGATGCGGCGCGGCTGCGTGTGCGCGATGGTCTTCCGGCCGAGCTCCAGGCAGATCTTCGGCAGCTGCGTGGTCTTGCCCGAGCCGGTCGCACCGGCGACGATCACGACCTGGTGGTCGCGGATCGCGCGCGCGATCTCGTCCCGCGCGGCGCTGACGGGCAGCTCCGGCGGGTACGTGATGAGTGGTTCGGCGACGGACACAGCCTTCGATCGTATCCCCCGCCCGGGCCGGGGGGCGCACTCCTAGGCTGGAGCAATGACTGTCCCCGACATCCAGCTCAACGACGGCTACACCATTCCCCAGCTCGGATACGGCGTATTCCGCGTCCCGCCGGCCGACACCGAGCGCGCCGTCAGCGAGGCCCTCGAGCTCGGCTACCGCCACATCGACACCGCAGCCATCTACGGCAACGAGGAGGGGGTCGGCGCCGCGATCGCGGCCAGCGGCATCGCGCGCGGCGATCTGTTCGTCACGACCAAGCTGTGGAACGACCGCCACGACGGTGACGAGCCGCAGGCGGCCCTGCGCGAGAGCCTGGACAAGCTGCGCCTCGACCAGGTCGACCTCTACCTCGTGCACTGGCCGACCCCGGCGCGCAATAACTACGTGAACGCGTGGATGCGCCTCATCGAGCTGCGCGACGAGGGCCTGGCCCGCAGCATCGGCGTCTCGAACTTCCTGGTTCCGCACCTCGACCGCATCGTGACGGAGACGGGCGAGGTCCCCGCCGTCGACCAGATCGAGCTCCACCCGGCGCACCAGCAGCGCGAGGTGACCGCCTGGGCGGCGCAGCACGGAATCCGCATCGAGGCGTGGGGGCCGCTCGGCCAGGGCAAGTACGACCTCTTCGGCACGCCCGCGGTCGCCGATGCGGCCGTAGCGCACGAGAAGACGCCGGCGCAGGTGGTCATCCGCTGGCACCTGCAGCACGGCAACATCGTCTTCCCGAAGTCGGTCCGCCGCGAGCGTCTCGCGGAGAACCTCGACGTGTTCGACTTCGCCCTGACCGACGACGAGATCGCCGCCATCGACGCCCTCGACCATGCAGACGGGTCGGGTCGCGTCAGCGCCGACCCCAACGAGGTCAACTGAGCCGGATGCCGTGAACCAGCGCCTCGCGACCTCGGCGAGCCCTTACCTCCGGGCCCACGCGACGAACCCCGTCGCGTGGTTTCCGTGGGGCGAGGAGGCCTTCGCCGAGGCGCGACGGCGCGACGTCCCCGTCTTCGTCTCCATCGGGTACTCCACCTGCCACTGGTGCCACGTGATGGCGCGGGAGTCGTTCTCCGATCCGCAGATCGCCGCCGAGCTCGCCGCGGGGTTCGTGAGCGTGAAGGTCGACCGTGAGGAGCATCCGGAGGTCGATGAGGCCTACCTCGCCGCGGCGAGCGCGTTCACGCGCAGCCTCGGCTGGCCGCTCTCGGTCTTCACGACCCCCGACGGGCGTGCCTTCTTCGCCGGCACGTACTTCCCGCCCGAGCCGCGCGGCGGCATGCCGTCGTTCACGCAGGTGCTCGCGGCGGTCCGGCAGGCGTGGACCGAGCGACGAGACACGGTGGATGCGGCCGCATCCGCCGTCGTCGCGGCCCTCGAGGAGGCGGGCGCGTCCGCGGCTTCCGACCTGCCGACGCTCGCCGAGCTCGCCGATGCCGCGCGGCGGGCGGCGGCCGCTGAGGACCGACAGCACGGCGGCTTCGCCGGGCAGGGAGCGGATGCCGCGACCCCGAAGTTCCCCATGACGCCCGCGCTCGGCTTCCTGCAGCAGGCCGGTCGCGACGCGGATGCGCGCACGCAGGACGTCGCCGACCGTGCCCTCGCGGCCATGGCCGCGTCTCCTCTGCGCGATGCCGTCGACGGCGGGTTCTTCCGCTACGCGACCCGCCGCGACTGGAGCGAGCCGCACTACGAGCGCATGCTCACCGACAACGCTACGCTCATCGACGTGTCGCTGGATGCCGGCCGCGACGACCTCGTGCGCAGCACGGCGCGGTTCCTCATGGACGTGCTGCAGCAGCCGTCCGGCGGCTTCGCCGCCGCCCAGGACTCGGAGTCATGGATCGCGGGGGAGCGCAGCGAGGGCGGCTACTACCTGAGGGATGCCGCCGGCCGCGCGGAGCTGGAACCGCCGGCGACCGACGGCAAGATCGTGACGGGCTGGAACGGGCTCGCGATCGGCGCCCTCGCCCGGGCCGGTGCTCGCCTCGGTGACGACGAACTTCTCGAGGCCGCGCGCTGGGCTGCCGATGCGGTCCTGGAGACCAACGTCGCCGACGACGGCCGACTTCTGCGTGCGTCACTCGACGATGTGCCGTCCCGCGCGGCGGGCACGGCGGAGGATGCGGGGCTCCTCGCCGCCGGCCTGTGCGCGCTGGCCGCCGCCACCGGAGAGGTCGCGTATGCGGTCGCCGCCCGTGAGGTGCTCGAGCCGTTCCTCGGTGCGGGGGGATGGGCCGACCCCGTCCTCCGTGCGCGGGGCATGCCGCATCCCCCCGACTCGTCCGACTCTGATCACCCCTCCGGGCCGTCTGCGGTCGCACAGGGCGCTCTCGCCCTGTGGCTGCTCGGCGCAGGCGACGAGTACCGGGAGGCGGCGGCCGACCTCGTCCGGCGGCACGCCGCCCGCGCGCTCGCCGATCCGCTCGGGCACGGCTCGATGCTGCAGGCGGCGCTGCTCCTGGCCCGGCCCCCGCGGCAGGTCGTCGTGATCGCCGGCAACGCCGAGCTGGTCGCGGCGGCCCGCCGCATCCCCTCCGACGTCCTCGCGATCGTGACCGCCGAGCAGGCGCGCGCCTTCGCGGACGCCGGATTCACCCTCTTCGAGGGCAAGACGACGGTGAACGGAATGCCGGCCGCCTACGACTGCCGCGACTTCGCGTGCCGGCTGCCGGTCACGGATGCCGCGCAGCTCTAGCCCGCGGTGCGCTCCTCGTCGATGAGCGCCGTGAGCCGGGGTGCGACGCCGACACCGAACACGGTGCCGAGGGCGGCCTCGAACTCGTCGATGCGTCCCTCTGCCGCGAGCTCTCGCGCCCGCACCGACGGGGTGTGCGACAGGACGCCGGCGAAGTGCCGCAGCGCCGCGGCGACCGCGTCCGCGTCGGACGATCCACCGACCCGGGCGAGCTCGGCGTCGAGCAGCTTCTGGATGTGCGTGCGGACGGCGACGACGGCGGAGGCGGCCGCACGCTCGGCGGTGAAGGTCGCCGCCGCGTTGCCGACCAGCTCGTGGGCGCCGGGGCCGAGCTCCGGCAGCGCCGCGTGGCGTCCGAGCAGCTCGAGGTCCATGAGCTCGACGCCCGGCAGCGCCGCGACCGCGGGGTCGACGTTGCGCGGCAGGCCGAGGTCGATGATGAGACGCGGCGACGAGTCGGGAATGTCGTCGGCCGTGATGACATAGCGGGCGGTGCACGTGAGGACGATGTCCGCTCGGGCGATCGCCTCGCGCAGATCGCGCTCCGGCTGAACGCCGTACTTGCGGCCGAACATCTCGCCGCGGCCGGTGGCCGAGAAGACGCGCACGTCCTCGGCACCGCGGGCGCGCAGCGCCGTGATCGTCGTCGCCGCGTACTGGCCGGTGCCGACCAGGAGCACCCGGACGGTGGCCCAGTCGGTGACGCGGGAGTCGGCCAGGTCGAGCGCGAGGCGGGCGAGTGAGCGGCCGCCGGCGGCGACATCGGCCTTCGCGCGCACGGCGCGAGTCGAGTGGGCCGCGCGCTGGAAGGCCTGCTCGAGGAGGGTGCTCGTCGTCCCTGCGGTGCGGGCGGCGGACAGCGACCGCTGCACCTGACCGCTGATCTCCTCTTCACCGACGACCATGGACTCGAGGCCCGAGGCCACCGCGAACAGGTGGTGCACGACGTCGTCGCCGACGACCGATCCCGCCGACGCGGCCAAGGCCTCGGCATCCGGAGCATCCACACCCGCATCCAGGAGCGCGTCGATGACCGCGGTGCGGGCCAGGTCGGCACCGCCGGTGAGGGGCTCGTCCAGCTCGAGGTACGCCTCGAAGCGGTTGCACGTGGACAGCACGACCACGCCGCGCACGAAGTCGTGCGCGGCGACCAGGTCCGCGGCATCGGTTCCGGCCACGTGCGAGATGCGATCCAGCACGTCGAAATCCGTGTTGCGGTGATTCGCCGTCAGGCAGAAGAGCACGACGAGAGTTTAGCTGTCAGACCTGCTGAAGCCGGTCGCCACCGACACTCCCCGTAGCCTTGAGGGATGCCGTCCACCGCGATCGCCCTGCCCGCCGACCATCCGCTGCGCGACGGGCGCACCGCATCCAGCCCGCTCGTGCGGGCCGCCCGGGGCGCCCGCCCCGAGACCCTGCCCGTGTGGTTCATGCGCCAGGCCGGCCGCTCTCTGCCCGAGTACCGCTCCAGCCGCGCGGGCACGGAGATGCTCGACGCGTGCCTCACGCCGGCGCTCGCGTCGGAGATCACCCTGCAGCCGGTTCGTCGCCACGGGGTGGACGCCGCAGTGTTCTTCAGCGACATCGTCGTGCCGGTGCTGCTCGCAGGAGTGGATGTGCGGATCGTCCCCGGACGCGGGCCGGTCATCGACGAGCCCGTGCGGTCAGCGGCCGACATCCTGCGCCTGCGTCCGATCGAGCAGGAGGCGCTGCAGCCGATCGCGGAGGCCGTCGCGATGACCGTCGCCGAGCTCGGAGAGACGCCGCTGATCGGCTTCGGCGGTGCGCCGTACACGGTCGCGAGCTACCTCGTGGAGGGCGGCCCATCGAAGGACCAGTTGCGCACACGCGCGCTCATGCGCACCGACCCGCACGCCTGGGCGGCGCTGCTGAACTGGTGCGCCGACGTCACGGGGGCGTTCCTGAAGACCCAGGTGCTGGCCGGCGCCAGCGTCGTGCAGCTGTTCGACTCGTGGGCCGGCTCGCTGTCGCGCGACGACTACATCCGCCGTGCGGCGCCGCACTCGCGCCGGGCGTTCGACGCGCTGCGCGGTCTCGACGTGCCCCGCATCCACTTCGGACTCGGGATGGGGGAGATGCTCGATGCGCTTCCCGCCCTGGGTGCCGACGTCGTCGGGATCGACTGGCGTCTGCCCCTCGACGAGGCGAATCGCCGCCTCGGCGGCCGCGTGCCCCTGCAGGGCAACATCGACCCGGCGATGCTCACGGCGCCCTGGTCGCTGCTCTCCCGCCACGTGCAGGATGTGGTCGAGCGCGGCGCGGACGCCCCCGCGCACATCGTGAACCTCGGCCACGGCGTCCCGCCGGAGACCGACCCGGACGTGCTCGGACGCATCGTCGAGCTCGTCCACGAGCTTCCGGCTGGCTGAGAGCCTTGCCCAGGGGACAAGCTTCAGGCCTTCGTAATCGCATGATGGAGGGGTGACAGACCCGATCTCGTCCTCGTCCGACTTCTTCACGCTCTACGCGGTCCTTCGACGCGACCCGCACACGTCGGGCGGCGGAGGCGAGGGGGCGTCGTTCGCCGACGCGGCAGCGGCGATCGAGCCGCGTCTGCGCGGGCTCTACGACGTCTCCGGGATGCGGGCGGATGCCGACGTCCTGCTGTGGCTCACGGGCGACTCGGCCGAGCAGCTGCAGGCGGACCTCCGGGCTCTGCGCCGCAGCCGCGAGCTGGCGCCGCTCCTGCCGACCTGGAACGCCATGGGCGTTCACCGCGAGGCCGAGTTCAGCCGCGACCACGCCCCCGCCTTCGCCCGCGGTCTCGCGCCGAAGGGCTGGGTGACCGTGTACCCGTTCGTCCGCAGCTATGAGTGGTACGTGCTGCCCGCAGGCGATCGCGGGCGCATGCTCGCCGAGCACGGCGGCAAGGGCCGCGAGTTCCCGCAGGTGCTGAGCAACACCGTTGCGAGCTTCGCACTCGGCGACTACGAGTGGCTCCTCGCCCTCGAGGCCGACGACGTGGTCGACCTCGTCGACCTCATGCGTCACCTGCGCGCCACCGACGCGCGCCTGCACGTGCGCGAGGAGGTGCCGTTCTTCACCGGCCGCCGCATCGACGCCGACGAGCTGGCCGAGGTGCTCCGGTGACCTCTGAGGGTGTCGTCCTGGCTGCCTCGCCCGCCGCGTCCTCGGGCGCCGCGCACGTCGAGGCGCCCGTCGCCTACGACGCGATCCTGCTCGCGAGCTTCGGCGGTCCGGAGGGGCAGGACGACGTCATCCCGTTCCTCCGCAACGTGACACGCGGGCGAGGCATCCCCGAGGAGCGTCTCGAGGAGGTCGCGCACCACTACCGCGCATTCGGCGGCGTGAGTCCCATCAACGATCAGAATCGGGCGCTCAAGGCCGCGCTCGAGGCGGAGCTCGCCGCGCGTGGCATCGACCTGCCCGTCCTGTGGGGCAATCGCAACTGGGCCCCCTACCTGTCCGATGCACTGCGGGAGGCCGACGAGCGGGGCCTGAGGACCCTCCTCGCCATCGGCACGAGCGCCTACTCGTCGTACTCGAGCTGCCGCCAGTACCGTGAGGACTACGCCGCAGCCCTCGCCGAGACAGGGCTCGAAGGCGCCATCACGATCGACAAGGTGCGGCAGTTCTTCGACCACCCGGGCTTCGTGCAGCCGTTCCTCGACGGCGTGCGCGCCGGACTGGCGGAGGTGGGCGACGCGAAGACGCACGTGCTGTTCTCCACGCACTCGGTGCCGACGGCGGATGCCGACCGCTCCGGTCCGCGCGACCTCGACTTCGGTGCCGGCGGTGCGTATGCCGCGCAGCACCGCGCGGTCGCCGAGGTCGTCATGGCGGAGCATCCGGGCGTCGGCTGGGATCTCGTCTACCAGTCGCGGTCCGGCCCGCCGACCCAGCCGTGGCTGGAGCCTGACATCAACGACCGCATCGCCGAGCTCGCAGCCGACGGTGTCACCGGGCTTGTGATCGTGCCGCTCGGCTTCATCTCCGATCACATGGAGGTCGCCTGGGACCTCGACACCGAGGCCCTCGACACCGCTCGCGAGCACGGCATGACCGCTGTGCGCGTGCCGACGCCGGGCGTGCACCCCGCCTTCGTGAGCGGGCTCGTCGACCTCGTCCTCGAGCGCCGCGACGGCGTGCCGATGGGCGAACGGCCCGCGCTCACCGCCCTCGGGCCGTGGTTCGACGTCTGTCGACCGGGCTGCTGCGAGAACGTGCGCCTCGGATTCAAGCCCGCCGTCGCAGGGATCGCGCCGTGACGGCCGACACCCTCCGCATCGGCACTCGGGGAAGTGCGCTCGCACTCGCCCAGGCGGGCACGATCGCCGATGCGCTCGGCGGCGAGCTGGTGGTGATCACCTCGGAGGGCGATACCTCCACAGCATCCCTCGCCTCGCTCGGCGGCACCGGCGTCTTCGCCAAGGCGCTGCGCGATGCGCTCCTCGCGGGGGAGATCGACGCGGTCGTGCACTCCTTCAAGGACCTGCCGACCGCCAAGGCCTCGGGACTCTCGATCGCCGCCGTGCCCCGACGGGCGGATGCGCGTGATGCCCTGTGCGCCCGAGATGGCCTCATTGTCGACACTCTTCCCGAGGGAGCGCGCATCGGCACGGGCTCGCCCCGCCGTCGTGCGCAGATCGCCTCGGTGCGCCCCGACCTCGAGCTCGTCGACATCCGCGGCAACGTCGACACCCGCCTGGCGCGCGTGGGCGCCGAGGACCCCGAGCGGCGACTGGATGCCGTGATCCTGGCAGCCGCGGGACTCGAGCGGGTCGGTCGCGCCGAGGCTGTCACCGAGTTGCTCGAGATCGACGCGTGGCCCACCGCCCCGGCCCAGGGGGCGCTCGCCATCGAGACCCGCCGCGACGAGGAGAAGCTCGTCTCGCGGCTCGATCACCGCCCGACGCGGCTGACGACCTCCGCCGAGCGCGGCGTGCTCGCAGAGCTCGAGGCCGGCTGCGCCGCGCCGATCGGCGCGCACGCGTTCGTCGAGGACGGGATGCTCTTCCTCACGGCCCGCGTCTACGCCCCGGACGGGTCGGCGCATCTCACTGCCTCTCACGCGACGGTGGTGCAGAAGGATGCGGCCGCCGACGTCGCCGCGCGCGTCGCGGCCGAACTGCTCGCCGCGGGAGCGGCGCAGCTCGCGCCGCTGGGCTGACGCCGGCTGCCGCGGCCGGGCTGATCCGAGCCCGCGCGATCAGCCCGGGCGCTGGCCGTGCCCCGTGCCTGGGCTGGTTTGAGGCTGCCAAGTTGGATCCATCAGAGGGCGAGTGGTTTGCGCCGTGCTCGGTTCCCAGCAGCCGGGCGTGTCTGAGCGGTCGCCGAGATGGGTCTTGAGGCTCGCTCAACCATCGGGACGAGACATGCGACGGCGCTTCCGGCGCGGACAGCGATCATCCGTTGTCCGGCGACTCATGGTCGTCTACCTCTGCGGTGGAATGGTGAAGCCGCTCGGCAACGGGCTCTCATGGACCGTCCCGTTCTCGTCGCCGACGCTCAGAATGGTATGCGCATCAAGGTTGAGAGTGTCTCCCGCATAGAGCCTGTCGCTGACGCGGCGAACGGCATTGACCCAACGCAGCCAGACCTCCCCGACGCAGAAGCATGCGCCGACCGACTCCAGCACGTCATCCGCGGCAACTCGATACGCGGCCGGCACCCCATCGCCATCCAGCACGGCTTCGCCCCGTGCGCGCGGCAACCGTCCCCGATCGAACGGGACCGCCAATGTCGCCCCGCCCAGCTGCTCGACTTGCCGGTCATCGCTCACCGGCACCGGTTGCACCGCTCCGGCGCAGATAGAGGGGGTCTCCAACCGTATCGGGCCGTGTGCAGACACGTCGTCGGTCGCCGAGAACGACGGGGTGGTCGGCTCAGCCGCAGCGGAGGTAGGACCGACCGAGCCTGGGAAGCTCGTGCAACCAGCCAGCGACAAAGTCAGCGTCGCCGCCGTCGCAACGGCGATCCCTTTGCACTTCATCAGGGAATTCTATGTGACGCGTCGACGCATCTTCCGAGTCGGAAACCAGGCCCAGGAATACGCACGACTTGGTGTTTCCCCACACCGCCGGCGGCCGAGTGACTCCCTGTTTGTAGAGCCGCGTACTGTGGCTCCATGACCGCTCGGGCAGAACAGGGTTGGGCGGCGATCGGCCGTGAGGATGTCTATGCCGGGCGGGTCCGGCTCGTCGAGCACATGGTCGTCCTCGGCGACGGGACCCTATCGAGCTACGAGGTCGACGAGAGTATTCCGTTCGCCGTTGCCACTCTTGTCATCGACGACGGTTATGTGGTCCTGACTCGTCAGTACCGGTATCCCCTGGACATGTGGATCTACGATCTGCCCGGCGGGGCTGGCACGGAGGCGGAGACGCCTGCGGAGGCCGCACGCCGCGAGCTTGAGGAAGAGCTCGGGATCATCCCCAATACCTTGATCCCGCTGCACACGTTCTACATCAACCCGGGCCGCGCAGCCTGGCCTGTGCACCTGTTCCTCTGCGATGCCGGGACTGTGCCCGGAAATCGAGATACCTCCGATCCTGCGGAGCAGGTGCAGCTTGCCCGGCTGAAGTTGGGCGATCTGGACGCGGCAATCGCGAGCGGAGAGATCGTGGACCCTTCGCTGATCGTCGCACGGGCCTGCGCTGCCGCGAGGGGACTTCTCCCGCCGCTGGCGGCACCCAGCACCAGCACCGGTCGGCGAGGAACCTCAGGGCCGCTTGTGTGAGGTCCGTGAGACCATCTCGGGCCTGGTGCAGTAGTCGCTGGATCGGGACGAGTTGGGCACGCAGCAATGGCGCATCGTCCGGACTCAGGGTCGCCCACTCGCGGCGCCGCCCGCTCGTGCGTGAGGAGGTTGGGATGGAACTCGTGAGGAAGAGGGTCGTCGAGCCGGCGGCGTCAGGCGGTTACTGGATTCCGGGTGTGTAGTGCCAGGCGAAGGTGCGGAAGGTGTTCGCGCGCGATGACGACGGTTGTCACGAGGTCTGGTCGGAGCTGGGCGCCGACGGCGTACACGAACGGGTCGGTGTCGATCTCGATGGCCTGATTGACTTCGCCGTCGATCTCGAGCGTGGTGGCGTTGTTGATGGATGATGGGCCAACCCGCCATGGGCCATCGCCGACTGCCCCGGGCGCGAGCCCCAGCTCCTCGCGGAACTGATTCATGAGGATGTAGTTGGTGTGATCGACAAGCTGCCGGCCCAAGGTGGTGTACTCCGAGGCGTCTCTCGTCCAGCATGTGCGCACGGCTTCCCACAGGACGGGGTAGCGCATCATCTCGACGTACTCGACGAGCCACGCAGGACGCGGCCACGGGGGAGCGGTATCGATTGCCGCCTGCTCATCCGGATCGAGGTCCTTCAGATTCATCGGGTCGCCACGATCTTCAGGGTTCCGCCAGAGCCGGTACGAGAAGCTCACCGCGAGTTGTGATCGGTCGGCACCGTCCATCGCCTCCATGATCGCCGAAAGATCGGCGTCCTCGATCGTCGGTTGGGCGATCAGTCCCATCAGCGGGAATGTGAGGCCGAGCAGCCGCCGACCGGACTCCGCGCGTGGGTCGGGGGCGTCCTCAGGGAGCACTCCGGCGAACTGCATGCCTCGAGCGTTCCGGATCACGACCTCCTCAGCAACCGAACGGCGGCATGGGGATGACAACCCCGAGGAGTTCGGAACCGCCCGCGCCGGTCACACTTCGGGCTGCCGTGAGAGCGCTCTACGCTTTTGAAATGGTCGAAGAGCGCGTTCTGTCCGATGTGGGGGCGCCGGCTTGGCTCCCTCCGGGTAGCAGCGCCCAGGTGATTCGAGCGTCCGAGCCGCCGCGGCCGATGTGCTTGGTGAGGCTGCTCATACGCAGGGGCGACGAGGTGTTCTGCGTCCCGCGCGAGTCCACCGGCAAGCTCGATCTTCCGACGAGGGCGACCGTACATGGTGATCAAGACGGAACCACGACGATCGCTGATCTGACCCGCGACGTCACCGGCGGACGGCACCGACCCGCCTTCGTCGGTGCCGTGCGCAACGTTGTTCCGGCCCGCACCGAGACGTATCGGTGGCCCGTTCCGTTGGCGCATTTCGGAGTCTGGACAACCGACGCGGCACCGCTCATCGGTGGCAGCTGGGTCGCCGTTGGGACCGCGCACTCCTCCTTGGCGGAACGACACTGGTACCCGTTGGCTGCGGCATACCCGTACGACGAAGCAGGCTGAGCGATCCATCCGCAAACCTGGTGCTTGCACTCACGGCCGGTGTGGCGTCAGTCGAGATCTGAGAACTCATCCACCTGGGGCGTCACATCTGATGCGGCTACCCGGTCAGTATCAGTAGAAGCACTGATGACGATTGCCCAGACGGCGAGAGGTGAGACCTACGGACGGTCAGATGTCTAGCGAGTCCGCAGACCTCGACGGAGCCGCGGCCGTCTTCGCGCGGGAGCGCCGGCGCTTGTTCGGCATCGCCTATCGCATGCTCGGCAGCGTCGCGGACGCGGAAGACATCCTTCAGGAGACCTGGATCCGATGGCAGCACACCGACCGGTCTGCAGTGAGAGAGCCCGGAGCGCTGCTGACAACGGTGGTGACCCGCCTGTGCATCAACGAAATGCAGTCTGCCCACGCCCGCCGGGAGACGTATATCGGGCCGTGGCTCCCCGAGCCGGTGAACACCGAGGACGACCCGCTGCTCGGCGCGGAGCGCGGTGAGGCCTTGGACTTCGCCGTGATGCTCCTGCTGGAGAAGCTCACACCCACCGAACGCGCGGCATACGTGCTCCGCGAAGCACTGGACTATCCGTACGAGCGCATCGCGGTCATCGTGCGCGCCACCGTTCCCGCGGCGCGTCAACTGGTGAGCCGCGCGCGCAAGCACTTGACCGAGAACAGGCGCGCCGCGGTGCCCGCCGGTGAGCACCGCCGACTGCTGGAGACGTTCCTCATCGCCGCGAAGACGGGTGATGTCGCCGCATTGGAGGACCTGTTCGCTTCCGACGTCGTCAGCTACACAGACGGCAACGGCGTCAAGCTCGCCGCTCGCGTCCCCGTCAGCGGGCGGACACGAGTAGCGAAGTTCGTGGCCGCGTTCTCGAGGCACTTCTGGGAGGGGAAGACGATCGGCTGGGTCGAGGTCAACGGGCAGCCGGCCGCCACCCTGTCCGAGAACGGCGTCGTGACGACGGCGGTCACCGTGACAGCGTCTGCGGACGGGATCATTCAGCTTCTCTGGGTGATGAGCCCCGACAAGCTGCGACACCTCGCGTCGGCCGGAGTATGAACCCCCGGTCGACGTCGTCGCGCACTACCGGTCGGGTCACGCAACGAAGTGCGCACCGTCGCAACTCACGCGTGGAGACCCTCCGTCAGGTGCTGACAGTGGGGGACCGCTCGCGGCTGGCGCGGATGCTGCGCCGCGGCGTGACCCTGCTGGTCGACGGCGGGGGTCGTGTTGCGGCGCCGACGACGCCCGTGCGGGGCCGCGGCGCCGTCTCGGAGGTCCTGTTGGGGCTGTTGGGCCCCGTGTCCGGATGGACTTCCACGGTCGTTGAGGTGAACGGCGGCCCCGCTGTGGTCTTCCACGACGGCCGGTGCGTCTCTGGCATCCTGACCCTTCACGTCCGGGCGCGACGCATCTCCGGTCTCTGGGTGGTCCTCAACCCCGACAAGCTTCGCCACTGGAACATGGCCTGACGCTGTCACAAAACGACTCGCCCTCCGGTCAACACTGGCGAGGTGTCAGCCCCGGCGCCTCCACAAGACGAAAGGCACGGACATGGCGAAAATCGTTGTGATCGGCGGTACCGGACTGATCGGGTCGAAGGTGGTGGCGAAGCTGACCGCGCACGGCCACGAGGCGGTACCGGCATCCCCGAACACCGGTGTGAACACGGTGACGGGCGAGGGAGTGGCCGACGTCCTGGTCGGCGCGGACGTCGTCGTCGACGTGTCGAATTCTCCCTCGTTCGAAGAGCACGACGTGCTGAACTTCTTCACAACATCCACGCGCAATCTGCTTGCGGCGGAGGCTTCGGCCGGGGTGGGACACCATGTTGCGCTCACGATCGTCGGCACGAACCGTCCGCAGAACATCCCCTACTTCCGCGCGAAGACCGCGCAGGAGGAGCTGATCCGGGAGTCCGGGATGCCGTACTCCCTGGTCCACGCCACGCAGTTCTTCGAGTTCCTCGGCAGCATCGCCGACATCTCCGTGACCTCCGACGGCACCGTGCACCTTCCCGGGGCGCTCATTCAGCCGATCGCCGCAGAGGACGTCGCCACGGCCGTCGCACGAACGGCAGCCGGTGACCCTCTCAACGGAGACCGGGAGGTCGCAGGGCCTGAGCAGTTCACGATGGACGAATTCGTCCGCCGAGGCCTCGCATTCCGCGGCGACAGCCGCACAGTGGTGCAGGATCCTGACGCGCAGTACTACGGCGCACATATCGAAGAGCGCACCCTGATCCCCGCCGACGGTGCGGAGATCTTCGCGACGACCTTCGAGGAGTGGCTCCCCGCCAACCCTCCTCGCAGCTGATCCTCGAGGCGGGGCCGCGCGTGCTCCCCCCGCAGGCGACCCCTCCGATGCGTGCGTCGCGTGTGTCGGAGGGGTCGCCTGTGATTCACGCGGCACGAAAATGGTGCGCTACGACGGACGTGCTATCTGAGAACAGTTCACTCGAAGCTGGCGGCGTGGGTTTCACTGCGCGGGATCGGGGATGCCTGTTCGCCGTGGGTTAGCTGGCTGATGAAGCGGATGCTGGTACCGGTGAGGACCACGGCGGTGATGTCGGGGGTCGCGGACAGCAGGTGACGAACGGTGAGCGTCTTGCCCGTCTCCGGCGGACCGTACAGCAGCACGCCATCGTTTGAACCGTGACTGTCAAGCTGAGCGCATGGACATCGTGGCGCTGCGGTCGTTGGATGAAGAGTTGCTCGAGTCAGCGGTGCGCCACAACGCCGATCGGCTGCGCGAGCTGCTCCATCCGGATTTCGTGGAGATCGGTCGTTCGGGCAGGCAATGGACACGCGATGACATCGTGCGGGCGCTGGCGATCGAAGGCCCACACACTCCGGTCACTACGGCCGATTGGGAGTTCAGCGAGCTCGCGCCGGACGTCGCGCTCGTGTGCTACACCGTGCGCGGAGCAGAAGGCGATAGTCGCCACTCATCTGTGTGGGTGGCCACCGACGCGAAGCCGCGACTGTGGTTCCACCAGGGGACGTTCATCGTTTCGCAGGAGGAAGCTTGAGCGGGCGACTCAACCAGGATCCGTTCTGCTTCTCGAGCCGATTGTCGCGCGGGGACCGAGGGTCAGGGGCATCCAGGGAAGCTGGTCGCCTGTGCGGTGTCTGTGCATCACGTACATCCTGAACTGCTTCCTTGAATCGGGGCACCCAAGTCTTGGGTGCCGACGTATCCTGCCGGCGGACAGGGGGCTGAGCTGCCCGACCGCGGCCCGCTCGATGAGAGCGGGCCACAGCCGCACGGATCAGGTGCAACCATCCGTGTGACGTGGTGGCTACTCGCAGTCGACACCATGCTCGGATGGCACGCAGTTGTAGTCGTCCGGGTAGTAGTTCGACCCGTGGGAATTGCACGCGTTGACCGCGAAGATCGCGAACAACACGATCGCCCCAACGATGAGCCACGACTTCACCTTGCCCATCAGTAGTCGCCCTCCCGCAGACGCCGGTCGGCCTCCTCCTGCAGGGCGCGCTGACCCTCTGGAGTCCTGAACAGGGAGTACTGTACGATCGCGAGACGCAGGGTCCGGCGGGCGTGGATGGCCAACGTGAGGATGATCAGGGCGGTCACACCCAGCGCGATCCCCCACCCCCAGCCAGCGGTGAACAGGAGAACGACGGCGACCACCAGCGCCCAGATGGAGGCGAACTGGAACAGGCCGACGGTGCCGTAGCGGCGCTGCATCGCCTCGAGCACGGCGTCGCCGTCGTATGGGAGCGACATCAGTGCAGCCCGATCTGGTCGAGCGCATAGTTGGCCTGCTCCGGGGTGAACTGCTCCCCGTACTTGCTGGTCAGCTGCTGGTACAGACCGGCCCGGCTGAAGCCCTTCATCTCCATGTACGACTTCGCCGACTCCACCGCCATCTGGTTCCAGTCGACCTCGCCCTTCGCCTCGAGCTGCGCCACACCCCACTCGGCGTCAGCCGGCGCGAACCCTTCGCCGTACGTGCTGGTCAGCTGCTGCAACAGACCGGCACGGGAGAATCCCTTGTACCCGACGTACGACTTCGCCGACCGGTACGCCGCCTGCTGCGCCGGGGTGGCCGGCGGGGCGGGGGCGGTCGCCTGCACGATGATGGCGGTGCCCTTGTCGACGCGGGTGTTCGGTGCCGGGTCCTGCGTGGACACCACCCAGTCGTCCCCGGCGCCCGCCGGCAGAGTGAGCGTCAGCCCCTGCGCGTCGGCGGCGTGCTTCGCGTCGGCGACGGTCATGGTGCTCATGTTCGGCACGCCCACCGTGGTGTCCACCGGGGTCGGCGTCGACGACGCCGTCTTCGCGACCATGGCTGCCGTGTTGTCGGACGCGTCGGTCGGTGACTTGCTACCCGAGTTGGCGGCGGCCGAGATGATGACCAGCCCGGCGACCACGGCGGCCGGAATGACGATCGCCTTCCGCTTGTACCAGGGCCGCTTCTGCTTGGCCGCCACCTCAGTGGCGGTGGCGGTGGTGGGCTGGGCGAGGAAGTCTTCGCTGGCCGGCTTGGTCTGCTCGGTCCAGGCGTTCCCGTCCCAGTATCGGAGCACGCCCGTGCTGGACTGGTCGTCGTACCAGCCGGGAGGTGTGCCGTTCGGAGTTGTCATTCGATGTTGCTCCCCATGTGATGTGGTGTGGGCTGAACTGCCCGACCCGCCCCGCTCGTTGAGAGCGGGGCGAGCCGCACGGGTCAATCCTCGCGATGGCTTCCGTCATCGAGCGCGGCGAGCTCGGCGGACAGGTCGGCGAGCACGGCGTTGTGCCGGTTGGTCTCATCGACCATGCGCTGCAGTTCGTGTCCATTGAGGATCGCCCCCGTACGAATCGAACGCATTGGTCGAGTAGACGGTGACCTCGCCGCTGCCCTCCGTGACAAAGGCGAAAGACACGATGGGATCTCCCTCCGTCGTCGGGGAGCTCCAGGCGAGCTCGGCAGCCTGGGCTGCAGAAGCTGCCGCATCCATGCACTTCACTGCATTCGTGGGCACGGTCTCTTCCTGACCCAGCACGAACGCCCCGCAGCTCCTCTTCGCATCGCTCGTGCGCACGGGAACCGGTGCATCCGACAATGCGCGGGCGGCCTCGATCGGATCGCCTGCCGGAGCCCGCGAAATGGGGACAGATATGCAGCCTGAGAGGAGAGATCCGATGGCCATCAGCGCGACGATCGCGCTCACCCGCCTTGCGTAGCGCGCGCCGGCGACGGGCAGCCGCTCGGGTCGGCGACGGTACTCCCGCGGGTGGGGTCTCAGTGCCATGCGGACTCTGCGACCATCAGCCGAGCTGAGCTTGCCAACGTCCGCTGATCGACCCGACGACGTGGCGCACCCTGTGGGTAGGGGCGCAGCACTCAGGATCGACGAGGAAGACAACAGGCTTTGACGCGACATCTGCGCTCGATTCCTATGAACGGTGTACATATCATGGCGCAGACGGCTGGTCCTGAATAGAGGCGAGCGCGCTCATCGCTCACCGGGCCGTCGAGTCGGGTCGGGGAAGCGCACGCACCGCGCCGATCGCGAGGGCAAGTTGGGCGGGGTCGCTCCCCGGATTCTTGAGTGCGTTCAATGCTGAGCTGGTGAATCCACGAGAGTCGACGGCGAGGCGGGCGACGTCGAGGACGAGTCCCTTCTCATTGACTGCCCACTCGTCGGCGGCAGCATGCCATGCGTGGGCGATGGGCATCTCAGCGAGGTGGTCTTCGGGGGTTCTGCTCCTAGGCTCGTGATGTGCGCGATGCGATGCACTTCGAGGTCCGTGCGGACATCTACGCGCGTGCGCGTCCTCCCTATCCCCAGGGCGTTTGGGCACGAGTGCACCAGACGGGTCTGGTCGGCCCGGGGCGTCGTGCGGTCGATCTCGGAGCGGGCACAGGTGAAGCGACCGGGCCGCTGCTGGCGACGGGCATGGATGTCCTGGCGGTCGAGCCCGGAGCCCGACTGGCGGCGCTGCTGAGCGCGCGGCATCCACGAGCCGAGGTCATTGTCGCGCGCGCGGAGGACGTCGACCTGGCGGCGGGGTCGTTCGACCTGGCGGTTGCGGCGACCTCCGTTCATTGGATGGACCTCGATGTCGTGCTCCCGAAGGTGCATCGTGCGCTCAGCGTCGACGGGCGATTCCTCGTGTGGCGGAACGTCTTCGGCGATCCGGCCGCCCCGGTGACTCCCTTCCGGGAGCGCATCGCTGAGATCGTGCGACAGCGCGACGAGCCGCCAGCCGAGGCTGAGGCCGAGGACGCGGGGGCCACGGTGGAACGGCTCAGCCGCTCGGGCCTGTTCGTCGCCGACGACGTCTTCGTGGATCGGTGGAGCATCGAACTGAGCGCACGGCAGGTCCGGGAGCTCTTCGCGACCTTCAGCAACTGGTCGGATGAGGAAGTGGCTCGGGCGGGCGACGCAGTGCGGGATCTCGGAGGAGCGGTCATCGAGTACTACTCGACCTGGCTCATCGAGCTCCGCCCGACGAAGCCGCCGCCGCGGACGGGGCGTTCTCAATCAAAGAACCGCCACAGCGTGAACTCTGGCGGCGTCCACCTCGTGTGAGTGAAGACGGGTCTGCGCCGTTGCAGCCCGAATCTGGAGGAGGCGCATGTCATGGTTGCCAAGAGAACCATCGTCGGGGGAGCCGCCAGCTTAGCGCTGGCACTGTCCGTGGCGGTCGCCGGACCGGCCAACGCGGCCGGAACGGGCACATTTCAGCAGATCAACCTCGTGTCGAACCAACCGGGGGTCGCGGCGCTCACGGATCCGGCGCTCGTGAACGCGTGGGGCATGTCTCACGGGCCTAACACGCCCGTATGGGTCTCAGACAACGGATCCGATCAGACGACGCTCTACCGGACGGACATCGCCGGCAGCCCGGTGACCAAGGTGCTCTCGGTCGCCATCCCGGGCGGGGCCCCGACAGGCCAGGTGTTCAACAACAGCGGATCGGGGTTCGATGTCCCCGGGACCACCACACCGGCACGGTTCATCTTCGCCGGCGAGGACGGCTTCATCTCCGCATGGGCCGGAGGCGCCGCAGCCACACAGGTCGGCGGGCAGATGCCCGACTCGGTCTTCAAGGGCCTGGCGCTGGTGCAGAGCCCGACCGGACCGCTGCTGCTCGCCACGAACTTCCGCGCGAACCGGATCGACGCATGGAACTCGTCGTGGACTCTCGTGTCGACGCCGTCGATGTTCCACGACCCGAATCTGCCCGCCGGCTACGCGCCGTTCAACGTGGCTGAGATCAACGGGCAGGTGTTCGTGACGTACGCCAAGCAGGATGCGACGTTGCACGACGACGTCGCGGGGCCGGCCCACGGATTCATCGACGTCTACACGACGGGTGGCGACTTCGTGAAGCGGTTCGCGACACACGGCGTTCTCAACTCGCCATGGGGCATGACGCTCGCACCCGCGAGCTTCGGCCAGTTCGGCGGCGACGTGCTCGTCGGGAACTTCGGCGACGGGCGGATCCACGTGTTCGACCCGCAGACCGGCGCGGTGCTCGGGCTTCTCCGCGGCACGTCCGGCGGACCGCTGGTCATCGACGGCCTGTGGGGCCTGATCGTCGGCACCCAGGTTGCCGGTGGCACCCAGTCCGTGTGGTTCAGCGCAGGGCCGAACGGCGAGTCCGACGGCCTGGTGGGCCTGCTCCAGCCCGCCACGAACGGTTAGGCACCGCTTAGCGAGGGAAGTGGCCGGGGGCCGCGGCAGCGGCCTCCGGCCACACCGTGCGCAGGGCGTCCGACGAGCCCGCATGCCGGGATGGGCGCGTGCCTGAGATCGCAGCGCCGGCAGTCGCATGGGTCGCATTCGTGCGGAGCAGCACACCCCACCTGTGGGCCCGCCTGCGATCACCCGCCCTGGTACCGATCCGGGCTGTGTTCACTCATGGTTCGTCGCGTCGCGTGCGCGCGGGTTCCCGCACGAAGGTGACGAACTGAACGACGATGGCGATCGCGGAACCGACGATCGCGAGCGCGATGACGATGCGGGTCAGAAGGGTCCAGGGCGTCGGCGGGTTGAAATCGAAGGGGAACACGATCCACAGCTGGGTCATCGCCGCCAGGCCGACTGACGTCGTCACGACATCGCCGAGCGCCCTCACCCGCCGCCCGTCGGCGAAGAGGTAGACCAGGTTCGCCGCCATGCCGACGATGATCGACGCATTGATCCACGGAAGGACCGCAGTGGTCGCCGACGTGAGGAAGGGCAGCACGTGCCAGCTCGGCTGGACGTTGAAGAGATACAGGATCGCCGCGTTGATCAGGATCGCGATCAGGTACCCGGCGCGTCGCGCGGCGGCACTCGGTCTGCGACGAGTGGCCGGCGACTCGGGCGTCGCCTGCAGGTTCGCGGGCATCGGCTCGCCTCCTCGATCAGCCGGGCACGCTCCACGCGGGATGGCGCGTTTGCCTGCGCCGAGTCTCCCGAGCCCACCGACTGAACGACAGGGGCGAAGGTCCCAACGATCCGGGAGGATGCATCCCGTCGCGAGACAGAGACGGGCGCCGCGGAACCGGAGAGGTTCGCCGTCAGACCCAGGCCGCGAACCAGTTGTGCAGGCGCCAGAAGTCGTAGGGCACCGTCATCCCGGTCACCACGGGGTACCAGATGGCGGACACGACGACGACCACGGCGAGGTAGATCCATACCACCCGCTGCCCCACGAGCCGTCGATGCGCGTCGCTCGACCCCGACCCGGCGATCGCCTGCAGCGCGAAGGTGAGGGCGAGGATCAGGAACGGCAGCATCGCGATCGTGTAGAACTGGAAGATCGTGCGGTCCGGATACATCAGCCACGGCAGGTACGTGGCTGCGAGGCCGGTGAGGATCACCGCGGCGCGCCAGTCGCGCGCGACGATGAACCGGTAGATCAGATAGATCGCCGCAGCGATCGATCCCCACCAGATGAGCGGGTTGGGGATGCTCGAGATCGCCTGCACGCAGCTGCTCGCGAAGGTGCAGCCGTTCTGCGCGAACTGATCCTGGTGCCAGTACATCGACGTCGGTCGGATGAGCAGGGGCCACTGCCAAGCGGGGCTCGCGTAGGTGTGCGGCGTGGAGAGCCCGACGTGGAACGCGTACATGGCCTGGTGGTAATTCCACAGGGCGCGCAGGGGAGCGGGCACCCAGCCCCAGATCCCGGATGCCGTGCCGGCTGAGTCGCGATCGTAGCCTCCCGCCGTCACCAGCCAGCCTGTCCAGGAGACGAGATACACGACGGCCGCGACCGGCACGGCCCACAGGAACGCCACGAGACCTTGGCGCAGCGCATCCACCGGCCACATCCGGACGCCGGCGCGGCGGCGGGCCAGCGCATCCGTCACGATCACGTAGACGCCGAAGCCGATGAGCGCGTACAGGCCGGACCACTTGACGGCCGTCGCGGCCCCGAGCGCCGCGCCGGCGGCGAGCAGCCACGGCCGGCGCCACAGGAGGGGTCCCCATGCGGGCGGCTCCGCCTCGTCGGAGCGGCCGCCGATGATGACGGCGAGACGTTCGAGGTGGGTGCGCCGGTCGAGCAGGATGAGCCACACCGCAAGCAGGATGAAGAACGTCAGGAAGATGTCGAGGATGGAGACGCGGCTCATCGAGATCGCCAGGCCGTCGATCGCCATCAGGATGCCGGCCACGGCGGCGAACCGCGTCGAACCGGACATGAGGCGCGCGACGAAATAGAGCACGAGCACCGTCGCGGTGCCGACGACGGCGACGGCCACGCGCCACGCGACGGACGACTCGGCTCCGAAGATCCACATCCCGAGACCGATGAGATACTTCCCGAGCGGGGGATGGACGACGAAGCTCCCGTCCTTCGTGAAGATATCCACGTGCCCCGCGGCGAAGCTGCGGTCGGCGTCGTTGGGCCACGTCGACGGGAAGCCGAGATTCCACTGGCTCCAGGCATCCTTCACGTAATACGTCTCGTCGAAGACGAGCTCGTGAGGCTGGCCGAGATTCCAGAAGCGCAGGATGCCCGCGAGGAGCGTGATGAGGATCGGCGCCGCCCAGTCGTAGAAGCGTGTGCGACCCGGATCGGCCATGACCCGCCACGCCCACCGGTCGTACAGCGACGGGCGCGGGGCCGGGGCGTGGGCGAGCAGCGGCTCGTCGGTCGACGTCACGCGCACAAGCCTATGCTGGGGCGGTGATCATCCTCGCGGCGACGCCGATCGGCAATCTGGGGGATGCATCGCGGCGGCTCGTGGAGGCGCTCGAGAACGCCACCGTGGTCGCCGCCGAGGACACGCGCACGACCCAGCGGCTGCTCGCCGCGCTCGGCGTCGACAACCGCCCGCGCCTGGTCGCGCTGCACGACCACAACGAGAAGGAGCGGTCGGGTGAGCTGGTCGCGCTCGCGCGCGAGCAGGATGTCCTGGTCCTCTCGGATGCCGGCATGCCCACAGTCAGCGACCCGGGCTACGCGCTCGTCGCCCTCGCGGCGGCGGAGGGCGTGACTGTCACGGTGATCCCGGGGCCGAGCGCCGTGGTCACCGCGCTCGCGATCTCCGGACTGCCGACCGACCGGTTCACCTTCGAGGGCTTCGTGCCGCGCAAGCCAGGGGACCGCCGCGCCTGGCTCCGGGCGCTCGCGACCGAGCCGCGCACGATGGTGTTCTTCGAGTCGCCGTCGCGGGTCGCCGCATCCCTCGCCGACATGGCCGACGCGTTCGGCGGCGACCGTGCCGCCGCCGTGTGCCGCGAGCTCACCAAGCTGCATGAGGAGGTCCGCCGCGGGGGGCTCGCCGAACTCGCCGCCTGGGCGGAAGAGGGCGTGCGCGGTGAGGTCGTCGTCGTGGTCGCCGGGGCCGCCCCGCGGGAGGTCGACTTCGACGACGCCGTGACGCAGGTCACCGAGCTCGTCGGCTCGGGCATGCGGCTGAAGGATGCCGCCGCCGAGGTCGCCGGGCACACCGGACACTCGAGCCGGGAGCTGTACCAGGCGGTGCTCGCCCGTCGATTGTGACGAAACGCCGGGACGCGCACGCCGCAGAACCCCGGAAGGTCACACGCGACCGGGCGTGGCACTCGGTCTCACTAGAATCTTCAGGTGAGTTCGTTCTACATCACCACGCCGATCTACTACCCCAGCGATGTCCCGCACATCGGCCACGGCTACACGACGGTGGCCGTCGACATGCTGGCGCGCTGGCACCGCCAGGCGGGCGATGACACCTGGATGCTGACCGGGACGGACGAGCACGGCCAGAAGATGCTGCGCGCCGCGTCGGCGAACGGAGCGACACCCCAGGAGTGGGTCGACAAGCTGGTCGCCGAGGCCTGGTTCCCGCTGCTGAAGACGCTCGACGTCGCCAACGACGACTTCATCCGCACGACGCAGGAGCGCCACGAGGAGCGCGTGCAGAAGTTCGTGCAGGCGATCTACGACCGCGGCTACATCTACGCGGGCGAGTTCGAGGCGCTGTACTGCGTCGGCTGCGAGGAGTTCAAGACGGAGTCCGAGATCGTCGACGGCGCCGGCCCGTTCGAGGGCCTCAAGGTCTGCGCCATCCATTCGCTGCCGCTCGAGCTGCTGCAGGAGAAGAACTACTTCTTCAAGCTCAGCGAGTTCCAGGACGCGCTGCTCGATCTCTACCGGACCGTGCCCGACTTCGTGCGCCCCGACTCGGCGCGCAACGAGGTGGTCTCGTTCGTGAAGAACGGCCTGAAGGACCTCTCGATCTCCCGGTCGACCTTCGACTGGGGCATCAAGGTGCCGTGGGACGAATCGCACGTCATCTACGTGTGGGTCGACGCGCTGCTCAACTACGCCACCGCCATCGGCTACGGCGCGGATGAGGCGGAGTTCGAACGTCGCTGGCCGGGGTACCACGTCGTCGGCAAGGACATCCTGCGCTTCCACGCGGTCATCTGGCCGGCCATGCTGATGGCCGCCGGCCTGGAGGTGCCGAAGGGCGTCATCGCGCACGGATGGCTCCTCGTCGGCGGCGAGAAGATGTCGAAGTCGAAGCTCACCGGCATCGCGCCGACGGAGATCACGGACGTCTTCGGCTCGGACGCGTACCGCTTCTACTTCCTCTCCGCGATCCCGTTCGGCCATGACGGCTCGTTCTCGTGGGAGGACCTCTCGGCGCGCTACCAGGCCGAGCTCGCCAACGGCTTCGGCAACCTCGCATCCCGCACGATCGCGATGATCGAGCGCTACTTCGAGGGGATCGTCCCCGTCCCGGGCGAGTACGCCGAGGTCGATCTCGGCATCCAGAAGACGGTGCGGGATGCGGCGGCAGCCGCCGATGCGGCGATCGAGAGGTTCCGCACCGACGAGGCGATCTCCGCGATCTGGACCATCGTCGACGCGCTGAACCACTACATCACCGAGAACGAGCCGTGGGCGCTCGCGAAGGACGACGCGCAGCGCGGCCGCCTCGGCACCGTGCTCTACACGGCGGCGGAGGGCCTGCGGGCCCTCTCGGTGCTGCTCTCGCCGGTCACGCCGATCGCCACCGAGAAGCTGTGGGTCGCGCTCGGGGCCGGCGAGACCATCGGACGCATCGTCGACCAGCCGATCCGCGAGGCGGGGAGCTGGGGCGCGCTGCGCCCGGGCACGAGCGTGAACGGCCTCTCGCCGCTTTTCCCGCGCATCGAGCAGGTATGACGGATCCTTCGACGTACGTCCGGCAGCGCGAGAAGGGCTCGCGCGACGTCACCTACCCGGCGTCGCCCGAGCCCCTCGCGGTGCCGGTCTACGACAACCACTGCCACCTCGAGATCGAGGACGGAGAGGTCGGGCTGAGCCTCGACGAGCAGCTGGAGCGCGCCGTCGCCGTCGGCATCGCCGGCGTGGTGCAGGCCGGAGGCGACATCGAGTCGAGCCGGTGGTCGGCGTGGGCCGCGGCATCCCACCCCCGTGTCCTCGCGGCCGTCGCGATCCACCCGAACGAGGCCCCGGCCTACGCGGAGGCGGGGCGCCTGGCGGAGGCGATCGGCGTGATCGACGAGCTCGCCGCGCAGCCGCGCGTGCGGGCGATCGGCGAAACCGGGCTTGACTTCTTCCGCACCGACGAGGCCGGTCAGCCGGCGCAGTTCGAGAGCTTCGAGGCGCATATCGCGCTGGCGAAGAAGCACGGCATCGCCATGCAGATCCACGACCGCGACGCGCACGACGCCGTCCTGGAGACGCTCGAACGGGTCGGGGCGCCCGAGCACACCGTCTTCCACTGCTTCTCGGGCGACGCCGACATGGCCCGCATCGCCGCCGACCGCGGGTACTACCTGAGCTTCGCCGGCAACGTGACCTTCAAGAACGCGCAGAGCCTGCGCGACGCGCTGGCCGTGACGCCGCGCGACCGCATCCTCGTGGAGACGGATGCGCCGTTCCTCACGCCTGCGCCGCACCGCGGCCGCCCGAACGCGCCGTATCTGGTGCCGGTGACGATGCGGTTCCTCGCCGATGAGCTCCACGCCGACCTCGACGAGCTGTGCGCGCAGGTCGCTGCCACCAGCGTCGCCGTGTACGGGGCCTTCGAGGACTGAGCCCATGGACGGGGAGCGCATCGTCGCAGCGGACGCCTCCAACCTGGTCTTCGACGGCGCCGCACGCGTCAACGCGTTCGTCGTGGCGGGTGTTCTCGCCCCGGGCCGATTCGTCGACGGCGACGGTGCGGTGGACATCGTCGAAGCGCGACGCATCCTGATCCCGCGCGCCGCAGCCGTGCCGCGCCTCGGCGAGAGGGCCGACACGTCCGGGCGCGTCTGGACCTGGGTGCGGACCGCCGTCGATCCGGAGCGCCACGTACGGCTCGTGCCGACGCGCGCGCTCGACGACCTGTGCGCCGAGGTGATGGTGACGCCGCTCGACCACGCTTTTCCGCTGTGGGAGATACTCCTCATGTCGTCGGTGGCTCCGGGCCGGGCGGGCATCGTCGTCCGGGTGCACCACGCAGTGGCCGACGGATCGGCGGCCGCCGCCATCCTGGGCGCCCTCGCCGACCCGCTCGCCGGCGCGGCTCCGCAGGCGGCGACGGATGCGGCGCTCGTGGAGCCGCTGCACGGCCTGCGCGGCATCCGGGCATCCGCCGCCCAGTGGCTGCGGGTCGCGCGCTCGCCGCGCCTTCGGAGGAGCTCCCTCCTCGGCGATGCATCCGGCCGCCGGTCCATACGGTTCGCGTCCGTCGACCTGGCACGATTCCGCGCGGGCGCCTCCGCCGTGGGCGGGACGCTGAACGATGGAGTGCTGGCCGCCATCGCGGGCGTCGTGACGGCGGCACTGCGCGCGCGCGGCGACGATGTGCCGGAGGCCGTAGGCATGTCGGTGCCGGTCGCCGTCCGCCGCCGCAAGGGTGAGGGGAACGCGCTCTCGGGTGCGGTGGTGCCCATCCCGCTCCGCATCGACGACATGGGCGAGCGCATCCAGGCGATCCACGCCGCCACGGCCGAGTCCGTCCGTCGCGCTCGTCTGGCGGGCGCCGGCTCTCCGGCGCGAGGCCGGAGGATGATGCGCCTCTTCGTCAGGTACGCGGGCCGGCAGCGCCGGGTCGCGGTCGTCATGAGCACGCTGCGCGGCCCGCGCGACCGCCTCCGCTTCGGCGGATCCGAGCTGGTGGAGGCGTATCCGATCGGCACACTCGGCGGGAATGTCCGCCTGAGCGCCGTCGCGATCTCCTATGCCGGAGCGCTCACCTGGGGCGTGCACTGCGCAGACCCGCTTCCCGCCGACGCGATGGCGGACGCGCTGCGCGCCGAGGTCGAACGGGTCGTGGCGCTGGCCGGATCGCGTCCCTGACCCGGTTGCGCGAGCGACGCGAGGCTGAAGGCTACAGTGAAACGCATGCCCGTGACCCTCCTCGGCGCCGCCGAGATCCGCGCCCTCGCGGCCGAACTCGACGTGACGCCCACCAAGAAGCTCGGGCAGAATTTCGTCGTCGACGCCAACACCGTCCGCAAGATCGTGCACGTCGCCGGGGTGCAGCCGGGGGAGCACGTGGTCGAGGTGGGTCCGGGGCTCGGATCGCTCACACTCGCCATCCTGGAGACCGGGGCATCCGTCACCGCCGTCGAGATCGACCACCGCCTCGCCGCGCGCCTGCCGCAGACGGCGGCCGACCACGGCGTGCCCGCGGACGCGTTGGACGTCGTCGACGCCGACGCACTGCGCGTCACGGAGCTTCCGGGCGGACCCACGGTGCTGGTCGCGAACCTGCCGTACAACGTGAGCGTGCCGGTGCTGCTGCACTTCCTCGAGACCTTCGCCCATCTGCAGCGCGGAGTGGTCATGGTGCAGGCCGAGGTGGGCGAGCGCCTCGCCGCTGCTCCCGGATCCAAGGTGTACGGCGCCCCCAGCGTCAAGGCCGCCTGGTACGGACCGTGGCGACTGGCGGGGACGGTGTCGCGTCAGGTCTTCTGGCCCGTTCCGAACGTCGACAGCGTGCTGGTCGGATTCGCGCGGGATGCCGAGCCCCGCGGCGACGAGGAGCTGCGGGTCCGGACGTTCCGCATCGTCGACGCGGCCTTCCAGCAGCGCCGCAAGATGCTGCGGCAGGCGCTGTCGCAGGTGCTGGGCGGGTCGGCGGCCACGGCATCCACCGTTCTCGAACGGGCCGGTGTCGCGCCCACGGCCCGCGGCGAGGACCTCGGAATCGACGACTACGTGCGGATCGCCGAGGTATCACCGCAGGATGTTCCCACCTCCTCTCGCTAAGCGCGTAGGCTCCGCATAGTCGCGCCCTTGGGGAGGTCGCCATGCCGAGGAATCTCGTCGTCTGCCTGGACGGCACCGCAGGACAGGTGCGGGGTCCGGGTGACTCCAACAGCGTCCTCGTCTACCAGCTGCTCGATCTCTCCGACGAGACGAAGCAGATCGCCTTCTACGACCCGGGCGTCGGAACGTTCTCCGCTCCCGGCGCGTGGACGCCCTTCTCGCGCTGGTTCACCCGCCTCGGCGGGCTGATCTGGGGCGGCGGCCTGCGCGAGAACCTCGGCGACGCCTACCTGTGGCTCATGCAGGAGTGGAAGCCGGGCGACCGCATCTACGTGTTCGGGTTCAGCCGCGGCGCGTTCACCGCACGCGCGCTGGTCGGGATGCTGCGGCTCGTCGGCCTCATGCGGCCCGGGTCGGAGAACCAGCTGCAGTACGCCGTCGCCGAGTACGCCCGACGCGGCGGGGAGCAGAAGATCCCCTGGGACGAGATCCACCGCTTCTCCGCCCTGTTCGCCCAGCATGTGGACGGCCACAGCACCGTGCCGATCACCTACCTCGGCGTGTGGGACACCGTGAAGGCGATGGGCGTCGCGCGCCTCGCCCCCGAATGGCCGTACACGCGCAAGCTGCCGAATGCGGCCCGCATCCGTCACGCCGTCTCGATCGACGAATGGCGCCGGCCCTTCCGCGAATACCTCGTCGACCCGGCGCACCCGAACCTCGAGGAGGTGTGGTTCGCCGGCATCCACTCCGATGTGGGCGGGACATTCCCGGACGACCCGAAGCTGTCGGCCATCACCCTGCGCTGGATCCTGGAGGGTGCGCGCGAGGAGGGGCTGCTGCTGACGGATGCCGCGGACACGCGCTTCGCGGAGATCACTCCCGACAACGCCCTCGGCACCGCCCACCGTGACAATCCGGTGTGGAACCTGGTCGTCAAGCGGCGGCGTCCCATCCCGCCGGATGCCCGGATCCACGCGAGCGTCCGCGAGCGCATCGCCTCCGTGCCCGGCTATCACCCGATGATCCCGGCCTCGGCGACCTGGTACGACGAAGGCTGGGCGGCGCCACAGGCCCCGGCAGCGGATCCCGAGCCTGCAGCACCGACTCCCTGACCACTCTCGGCATCACGCGAACTCGAACGCGAGCTCGCTCCACAGGCCCTCCGGGTCGACGCTCACCGTCACATCGCCCTCGTGCCCCGCCACGGGCGGTCGATCGGCGCGCACGAGGTGCGTGTGGTGATCCTCCAGTGCCGTGACGAGCGCGGGGTAGGGGATCTGATCGGCCCATTCCGGAACGAGGCCGACGGGCATCATCGCGTAGGCGTCATCGCCCAGCGCGTTCTCGACGTATCTCTTCGGCGTCGCATTGTTCGAGCCGTGGTGCCCGACCTTGTAGAACTGAGGCGCGGTCACGAGCGCGAGCGCCGCAGGATCGTCCAGCACGTGATCCCACGCCCCCTCCTGCGAGTCGCCGACGAAGACGAAGCGGTGCCCCGCGACCTCCAGCACGAAGAAGACGCTCGTGTTGTTGACCGAGCGTTCGAGCAGGGATGCCGCACCCAGCAGCGCCTGATCGTCGAATGCGAGATCGCCGAGCTTCAACGCGGTTCGGGCGCGCATGGCGTCCTCGCCGATGCGCTCGCGCAGCTCCGTGCGCGGCACGCGGTACAGCGCGTCGAAGAGCGGTTCGGCATCGGTGTCGGCGGCGTCGTCCGCATCGTCCGACCCGGTCAGCCAGTGCTCGGCCGCGGGCGGGTTCATGCGCGCGAGGTCCGCGGGATCACGGGACGGTCCGAGGATGTGCACGCGTGCGTCGGGGCCGATCTGGATGACGTTGGCCGCCGCATCCTTGTCGGGCACGAAGCGCACGTGGGCCGCGGTGCCGTGGAAGCGCCCGGAGGTCAGACGGCCCATCGCCGCCTGGTTCGGAGACGAGTTGACGGCGAAGTCATGGGCGAGCGCGAGCGTTGCCGGCCACTCCTCGGCGGGGCGGCCCGGCGCGCGGGCGCTCGCGGCGTGCTCGGCGGCCAGCCGCAGGCCGTTGGCGACCTTCGCCGTGCCGTCGCGGAGGGTCGCGGCATCCGGGTCGTCGGGGTCCTCGACGAACGACACCCAGACCTCGTCGACGTCCACGCCGTCCCACGCGTCGCACGCGAAGCCCGAGATGTGGTCCTGGTGGTGGTGCGTGGCGACGACGACGTCGAGGTGCGGTGTCCCGCCGCATTCGGCGCTGAGGTCGGCGACCACGGCCTTCGCGATCTCGTCGATGCTCCGCGAGACTCCACCGACCTTCACCCGTCCGTGGCTGTGCACGCCGCAGTCGACGAGCAGTCGCCACGTCTTGTCGCCGTCGTGGACGGTGACCCGGAAGCAGTCGCCGAATCCGGGGTTGTACATGCGGACCGTGACGCCGCTGCTCATGACGGCTCTCCCTCCGGGTCGTCGCCGGCCTCCTCGTGCAGGCGGGCGAAGCTGAGTCGGTTGACCGCGGGTTCCTCGAGCCACAGCGCGAGGGGATCGGCCTCGGCCACCGCGGCGAACCACGACTGCATGCCGGCGAGCCGCGAGGTGCCGGCGGCATCCTGCTCACTCACGAAGTCACGCACGGGCGCGGGCGCTGCCGCCCCATTCGTGAACGGGAGCGGCTTCGAGATCAGGTACTGGACCGTCCCGTCGACCGCCGCGACCAGCGCGCAGCCGGCATGGATGAGGACCCCGTCGTTTTTCTCGAGGTCCTCGCGCCGCTGCACGAACTGCGCGAAGATCCGCGGACGCGGCTGACCGTCGGCCGCGGTCTGGAAGGCCACGTGGATGTCGTGGGCCTCGATGCCGCCGACCGCCGGGTCGAGCCCGAGCTCGTACGCGTGCGTCTTGGCCCACGCCCGCGCCTGCCGGAACAGGCGCTGCGTGCGCTCGGGCGACCCCTCGACGGATGCCGTCGGGTCGAGCTTCACCGTCGACTCGCGCACGAGCTCTCCGAGGTCGATCGCCGCCGTGCCCTCGGCGAGACTGAGCGGCTGCTGCGGCGGTTGCCAGAGGAGCGCCTGGTCGGCGAGCGAGACGACTCCGGGAGGGAAGATCCCGCGCTGGCGCAGCGACTCCACGAGCCGTGCGCGCAGCCGCAGTTCGTCGTCGGGATACAGGTCGCGATCCGCGGTGATGACCGCCCGGACGACGTCGCCGAAGGTGACGTCGACGGCAGGGAGGTAGTCGAACGCGCGCACCACCATTCCGAGGAGGCGATCGGCGTTGGTGGTGGCCTCGGTCGCGATGCGGTGCACGAGATCGGGTGACAGCTCGCTGTCTCCCAGGATGCCGGAACCCCCGGTCGCCAACCGGCGGAGATCCGCGATGCGGTCGCGGTAGGTGCTCAGGAACGCGTCGAACACCGCGGACACGAAGATCGCCCCGCGCGTGTGGGGCTCGGTCGACTGGGTGAAGGCGCGCGGGTCGGGCGGTGCGGAACGGTCGGAGGCGATCGCCGAGCGCAGCGGACCGCCGCGGCCCGTCGCGCGCCCGAACTCGTCGGCGAGGGAGAACAGCGCCTCCGCGTCGTCGAGGTTGCTGTGCGACTGCGCGATGGCGCTCTCCACGACGTCCCGGAAGAGGAAGTGGTGGAACAGGGCGATGAGATCGGCGAACGCCTCGTGGAAGGCGTACACGTCCGGGTTCGTCGGGTAGGTGAACATCTCCCGCACGCGGTGGACGATCGCGTGGGTCACCTCGTGCGCCACGATGTCGGTCGACAGGCACGTGAACATGAGCTGACCGGGCAGGTTCGCCTCCGTGTCGCTCTCGTCCGCCCAGAACCACCCGAACAGCACGGCTCGCCGCTCCGGGTCGAAGTAGGCGTTGCGCCCCTCGAAGGCGTGCGGGATGATGCGGAGCCGCTCGTCGCCCTGCCAGCGGAATCGGCGACCGGTGAACCGCTGGAAGCGCTCGATGACGCTCATCGCAACCGCGTACACGATCTGCTGGTGCGAACGCGGATCGCTCTCGGAGGGCCGCAGGCCGTCCTGCGCGAGCAGGAAGGGATCGTCCAGGTCGACCGGCGAATACCACGTGTCGTGCGCCGCGTCGTAGTCGACGACCTGGATGAGCTCGCCCGACGGGCCGGGGCCGAGCCCCGCCTCGAAGGGGATGCTCAGCGGCAGGAAGCGGCCGCTGAGTCGCGACGTCATCGGGTCGAAGGCGAAGACGCGCAGCACGCGCCGATCGGGCATCCGCACAGGCGGGTGATTGGTCATCGTCCCCTCCGGTCCTCGGGGCGGTCCTCGGGACCGAAGAGCCGGCAGCCCCGCTCCGTGATACATCGCGGCGGTCACACGCGCTCGATAACCTGGTGCGATGAGCGACGAGCGGTTCCACCACGACATCCCCGACCTACACCGTCCATATACCGCAGCCGATGACAGGTACGCAAGTGCCGCGTTCCGCCAGGTCGGCACGTCGGGCCTTTTCCTCCCCGCGATCTCGCTGGGGCTGTGGTGGAACTTCGGCGACAACTTCCCGCTCGACAACCAGCGCGCCCTGCTGCGGCACGCCTTCGACCGCGGCATCACGCACTTCGATCTCGCCAACAACTACGGGCCGCCCTACGGCTCCGCGGAGAAGAACTTCGGCCGCATCTTCGCCGAGGACCTGCGCCCGTATCGCGACGAGCTGATCATCTCGTCGAAGGCCGGCTGGGACATGTGGCCGGGCCCGTACGGCGAGTACGGGTCGCGCAAGTACATCCTCGCGAGTGCGGAGCAGTCGCTCCGGCGGATGGGCCTCGACTACGTCGACATCTTCTACTCCCACCGCTTCGACTCCGTCACGCCCGTGGCCGAGACGATCGGAGCCCTGGACACCCTGGTGCGACAGGGCAAGGCCCTCTACGTCGGCATCTCCTCGTACAGCGCGGAGCGCACAGTGGAGGCCGTGGCCGTCGCCCGATCGCTCGGCACGCCGCTCGTCATCCACCAGCCCTCGTACTCGATCCTGAACCGCTGGGTCGAGGACGGGCTCACCGGCGTCCTCGAACAGGAGGGTCTCGGCGCCATCGCGTTCACGCCGCTCGCGCAGGGGCTGCTGACCGGCAAGTACCTCGCCGGCGGCCCCGCCGATCGAGCGCAGAAGCGCCGGTCGCTGCCCGATTCGCCGCTGTCGGAGAAGGGCCTCGCGATCGTGCGCGGCCTGGACGTCATCGCGACCGAGCGCGGGCAGAGCCTCGCGCAGATGGCCCTGCAGTGGGTGCTCCGCAGCCCGGTCGTGGCGTCCGCGCTCATCGGCGCCTCGCGCACCGAGCAGCTCGACGAGAACCTCGCCGCCCTCGACGGCCCGGCTTTCACGACCGAGGAGCTGCAGCGCATCGACACGCTCTCGAGCGGCCTCGGCGACGCGGACGACGTGGACCTGTGGGCCGTCTCGTCGACGCTGTGACGACGCTCCGCGCGCCGGCGGAACGGAGGGCGACGTGAGCGAGGCCGCGTCGACGGACCGCGTCCACGTGCGCGCCCCGGGCAAGATCAACGTGTTCTTCGAGGTCGGCGACCTGGACGAGGACGGGTATCACGAGGTCGCCTCCGCCTACCAGGCCGTGTCGGCGCACGAGGATCTGTGGGCCGAGCCATCCGATCGCTTCACGATCGCGGTGTCGGGCAGTGTGGATGTCTCGGGCGTTCCGCTCGACGACCGCAACCTGGCCGTGCGCGCCGCCCGCCTGCTCGCAGCGGAGACCGGCTACCCCGGCGGGGTGCACCTGGAGATCCGCAAGGGCGTCCCGGTGGCGGGCGGCATGGGCGGGGGATCGGCGGATGCGGCGGCAGCCCTCGTCGCGTGCGACGCGCTGTGGGGCACGGGGCTGACCTCCGCCGACCTGCAGGCGCTCGGGGCACGGCTCGGCGCCGACGTCCCGTTCGCCCTCCTCGGCGGCACGGCGGTCGGCACCGGCCGCGGCGACCAGCTCAGTCCCGCCCTCGCGCGCGGTCGCTTCGACTGGGTGATCGTGACCAGCGGGGAGGGCCTGTCCACCCCCGAGGTCTATCGCGAGCTCGACCGCCACCGGGAGCTGCACGCGGCGGACATCGCCCCCGTGCCGCGCCGGCCGACGGTCGATCCGGGTGTGCTGCAGGCGTTGCGGGCGGGCGACCCGACGGCCCTCGCCGCGACGATGCGCACCGACCTGCAGGTCGCGGCCCTCCGGATGCGGCCCGCCCTCGGTGCGATCCTCGAGCGCGGCGAGCGCATGGGCGCACTCGCCGGCATCGTGTCGGGCTCCGGCCCGACGCTCGCGTTCCTCGCGGAGGACGAGGAGTCCGCGATCGATCTGCAGGTCGTGCTGAGCACGGAGGGTCACGAGGCGCTGCACGTGCACGGACCGGTGCCGGGCGCGCGCGTGCATTGAGGAACAGATCCGGCAGCCGGGCTGTTCGCGCAAGTGAACCTTCTGAAGGGAGAGTCATGAAGGCAGTGCTGGACGGCGCCGTGATCGCGGATGCGCCGAAGGACGACCTGATCTCGATCGAGGGCAACTGGTACTTCCCGCCGTCGGCGGTGAAGGACGGCGTGCTCGTCGACAGCCCGACCCCGTACACGTGCGCGTGGAAGGGCGAGTGCCAGTACTACTCCGTGCGCGTGGGCGCGCACGACCTCCTCAACCGCGCGTGGTCATATCCCGAGCCCTACCCGTCGGCGATCGACAAGGTCGGCCGCGACTTCAGCGGGTACGTCGCCTTCTGGAAGGAAGTGAAGGTCGTCGACTGACCGGCGTCGGACGGTGGATGCGTCGCCTACCCTGGTAAGGACATGGCGCATCTTCTCGGGGCCGAGGCCCTGCACCTCGAGTACCCGACCCGTGTGGTCTTCGATTCCGTGACGCTCGGCGTCGAGGAGGGCGACCGCATCGGCATCGTCGGGCGCAACGGCGACGGCAAGTCGAGCCTGCTCGGGATGCTGGCGGGCCTGCGCAGCCCCGATGCCGGCCGGGTGACCATGCGGGGCGGCATCCATGTCGGCGTGCTGGACCAGGCGGACACGCTGGACGACGACGCCACCGTCGGCGCGACGATCGTCGGCGACCTCGCCGAGCACGAGTGGGCCGGCGACGCGCGGGTGCGCGACGTCATCGCGGGACTCGTGGTCGATCTGGACTGGGAGGCTCGTCTCGGCTCTCTCTCCGGAGGGCAGCGGCGCCGTGTCGCCCTCGCCGCACTGCTCGCGGGGGATTGGGACCTGCTGTTCCTCGACGAGCCCACCAACCACCTCGACGTCGAGGCCATCGCCTGGCTCGCCGAGCACCTCAAGCGGCGCTGGGCGCCGAACGCCGGCGCGCTCCTCGTCGTCACGCACGACCGGTGGTTCCTCGACGAGGTGTGCAACGCGACGTGGGAGGTGCACGACCGCATCGTCGAGCCCTTCGAGGGCGGGTACGCGGCGTACATCCTGCAGCGAGTCGAGCGCGACCGGATGGCGGCGGCCAGCGAGGCGCGGCGCCAGAACCTCGCCCGCAAGGAGCTCGCCTGGCTGCGCCGCGGGGCGCCGGCGCGCACGAGCAAGCCGAAGTTCCGCATCGACGCCGCCAACGCCCTGATCGAGGACGTGCCCGAGATCCGCGACAAGGTGGCGCTGCAGTCGCTGGCGGTCTCGCGGCTCGGCAAGGACGTCGTGGACCTCCTCGACGCCTCGGTGGCGTACGACGACCGCGAGGTGCTGCACCGCGTCGAGTGGCGCATCGCGCCCGGCGAGCGCACCGGCATCCTCGGCGTGAACGGCGCCGGCAAGTCGACGCTCCTCGGGCTCGTCGACGGCTCTGTGGAGCCGACCGGCGGTCGCGTGAAGCGCGGCAAGACCGTGCACGTCGCCACGCTGACCCAGAGGCTCTCCGAGCTCGACGACCACATGGACGATCCCGTGCGGGTCGTCATCGAGCGCCTGCGGACCAGCTACACGGTCGGGGCCGGATCCAGGGCGCAGGAACTCACGCCGGGCCAGCTGCTCGAGCGCCTCGGCTTCTCGAGCGCCCAGCTCTCGACGCCCGTGAAGGACCTGTCCGGCGGCCAGCAGCGGCGGCTGCAGCTGCTGCTCGTCCTGCTCGACCAGCCCAACGTGCTGATCCTCGACGAGCCGACGAACGACCTCGACACCGACATGTTGGCCGCGCTCGAGGATCTCCTGGACTCGTGGTCGGGGACGCTCCTCGTGGTGTCGCACGACCGCTACTTCATCGAGCGCGTCACCGACCAGCAGTACGCCATCCTCGACGGGCGCCTGCGGCATCTGCCCGGTGGAATCGACGAATACCTCCGCCTGCGCAGCCGGACGTTGAGCGAGCCGTCGGCCGCCACGCGGACCGCGGCGGCACCGGCATCCGCCGGCCTGCAGGGAGCCGGGCGCCGCGCGGCCGAGAAGGAGCTCGCCGCCCTGGAGCGGCGCATGGCCCGCGTGCAGCAGCAGATCGACGGCGATCGCACGGCTCTCGCCGAGCACGACCAGTCCGACTACGCCGGCCTCGGCGCGAAGATGGCGGCGATCGGCGCGCTCGAGACCGAACTCCTCGAACTCGAGGACCGCTGGCTCGAGCTCGGCGAACAGCTCGGCTGACGCGGTCCGTCACGCGTGGTGGTGGTCGTGCCCTTCGTGCGTCTCGGGCGTCGCCGGCTCGCAGTGGTCGCCGGGGAGCGGCGCATCCACTGACGGGTTCCGGTCGAAGAAACCGAACGGCTTGAGCCAGAACGAGATGGTGTCCGCCGGCATGATCGGCCAGTCCTCGACGCGAGTGATGTGGTGGATGCCGAACACGTACCAGAGCACGACGTCCTCATCGGCGAGACCTTCGTCGTCGGCGATCCACGCGCTCATTCCGTTGTGGCTGTCATCGACGGACTGGGTGGGGTAGTCGCCCGCCGGCCACATCTCGGTGTCGTGGTAGCGGGTCACCCACAGCGTGTTGCCGATCACGGGGTTGCGCGTGAGGATCGGCGACGACGCGTCGAACAACGCCGGGATGGATGCCGAGGGCACGAGCTTGTACGCGACGGGGGAGCCCCACGCGTTGAGCTTGCCGGGGTTGGTGACCTTCCACGTGCGCTGGCGCTCCCAGGAGTAGGTGCGGCCGGCGTCGGCCTCGGACTCCACGATCGTCCCCACCGTCTGCAGATCGAGCCCCAGCGGGTTCGACGAGCTGATGGGCGCGGGCACCGAGTCCGACTCGACGACCGTGTTGCGATCGCCGTCGATGTCGAGGTCGAGGCGCGCGATGAGGAAGTGCTGGTGGAACGGCGCGTACGTCCGGCGGTCGATCGTCGTGCCGGTGAGGCTGCTGTCGTCGTCCTGCTCCATCGGCGTGGACACCATGATGCCGGTGGCGCGCACCTCGCACTCGATGTTGCCGTCCTGGTAGAAGCGCCAGTAGACGAGGTACTCGTAGTTGGCGACCGTCGCATGCGCGGAGACCACGAACCGCCGCTGCCGGCGCACCTCGGTGCCGGTGTCGGGGTCGACGTGCTTCCACAGGACGGCGTTGTCCTCCTCGTGCAGGCACACGGCGTTCCTGATCGTCCACGGCTGGCCCGCCGTGTCGGGCAGCACGGCGTCGAGGTACCGGATCTCGCCGAGGCAGTCGCAGCCGAGCTCCAGCGAGGTGCACATGTACCCGAAGCCCCACTCGCCGATGTCGTAAGCCGTGCGCCGGTAGTGGTCGAAGCTCGAGTCGCGATAGGGCACGATCATCTCGGCGAACGACAGCCGGTACGCGACATCCCGCCGCGTCCCCGCGTCGTCGAACGACACCTGGTAGATCACCGGGCCCTCGCGGTAGTTGAAGCCGATCCGGAACTCCCAGTCCTGCCACCGGACGCGGCTGCCGTCGATCTCGAACGAGACTCCCTCCGGCTGGACGACCTCGAGCGGCGCGAGGTCGGTCCGCGGCTCGATGCCGCGCAGCGCCGGCACGTACTCGCCGTCGACGTCGGGAAAGCCGAAGTCGTGGTGGTCCTCGATCTCGAGCACCTCGAGGGTGTTCATGTCGAGGATGATCTTGAGGCCGCTGAGGGGGTGCGCGTACGGGTTTCCGCCGGGCACGCCGCGCATCCAGATGTCCACCCAGCCCAGGCGCCGGTCGCGCCACTGCTCGGGCATGACCGCGCCGCCGTACGTCCACACGTCGAAGAGGACCGCATCCATGTCGTGGATGCCGCGGCGCGCGAGCGCCTCCTTCACGTCCGCGTGCACCTTCATCGCGTGGTCGACGTCGTGATACTCGTCGAGGGTGAAATTGGGTGTCACACCGGGGACATGCGTCCAGGAGATGAGCGCGTCGCCCGTGAGGTCGACGACGGCCTCATAGACCGCGTTCGACTGCTTGTTCCACAGCACAGCCAGCGCGCGACGGACGATCGGGTCGCCCTCTCGCCAGGCCTTCACCGCGGTCTTGGGCGGCTCCTGGAGCATGATCGAGGCGTAGCGCCACCCCGAATCGATGCCGTGCTCGCGGGTGAGGATCGCGGCCGTTCGCGAGAACTCCTCACCGGTCAGGGAATCCAGCGGGTGCGCACCCATGGCGGCCTCCTTCGATCGGATGACGTCCACATGCCGTGACATCACTCTGCCGCACGGGAGCGGCTCCGAACAGGTCAGGCGTCGAAGCCGAGGCTGAGCTTGCGCAGGAGGCCGGCGAGACGCTCACGATCGGAGCGCGAGAGGCTCTCGAGCAGAACCGCCTCGGCATCCACGAGCCGCGTGATCGCGGCATCCACCCGCGTCCGCCCGTCCGCGGTGAGGGTGACCAGGATGCTGCGCCCGTCGTCGGGGTCGGCCTCCCGGCGGACGAGCCGGCGACCGACGAGGCGGTCGATGCGGTTCGTCATGGTGCCGCTGGAGACGAGTGTCTGCTGCAGCAGCTGCTTCGGGCTGAGCTGATAGGGCTCGCCCGCGCGGCGAAGGGCGGACAGCACGTCCCACTCCCACGGCTCCAGGTCGCTGCGCCGGAACGCCTCGCGGCGGGCGCGGTCGAGATGGCGGGACAGCCGGTCGACACGGGAGAGCACCTCGAGCGGCGAGAAGTCGAGGTCGGGCCGCTGACGCAGCCATGCGCCGACGATGCGATCGACCTCGTCGGATTCCTGCGCCACCCGTCCATTATTGCGGGCGGAGGGAGAGCCCTGGACAGCAGCGGCCTCGCGGCCTGGCAGACTGGAGGGCGGTCCGACGGACCGGTCCGCCGTGGTGTAACGGCAGCACGACAGCCTTTGGAGCTGTGAGGCCCAGGTTCGAATCCTGGCGGCGGAGCATGAGCAGCACACAACTGGCGGTCGTGGTCCTCGCCGCAGGCCAGGGCACGCGCATGAAGTCCGCCACCCCGAAGGTCGTGCACTCGATCGGCGGGCGGACTCTCGTCGGGCACGTCCTCACGACGGCGCGGCTGCTGGATCCCGATTCGATCGCGGTGGTCGTGCGCCACGAGCGCGACCTGGTGGCGGCGGCTGTGATGGATGCCGAGCCCACCGCAGTGATCGTCGATCAGGACGATGTGCCGGGGACCGGCCGCGCGGTCGAGGTGGCGCTCGCTCGCCTCGACGCAGCCGACGGAGACGGTTTCGGCGGCGATGTCCTCGTGCTCAGCGGCGACGTGCCGCTGCTCGAGGCCGAGACCCTCGCCGAGCTCGTGCGCACCCATCGGACCAGCGGCGCGGCCGTCACGCTCCTGAGCGCGGTCGTCGACGATCCCACAGGGTACGGGCGCGTCATCCGCGAGTCCGACGGCTCGGTCTCCCGCATCGTCGAGCAGAAGGATGCCTCCGCCGACGAGGCGGCGGTGTGCGAGATCAACGCCGGCGTCTACGTCTTCCGCGCCGAGCATCTGCGCACGCACCTCGGCGCAGTCGGCACCGCCAACGCACAGGGGGAGAAGTACCTCACCGATGTCGTCGGGCTGCTGCGGTCGGCATCCCTGCCCGTCGCAGCGAGTGTCGCCGACGACGCGGCCACGGCGCTCGGCGTCAACGACCGCGTGCAGCTGTCCGAAGCGGCGAGCGCGCTCAACGCGCGCACCGTCCGTTCGTGGCAGCTCGCCGGGGTGTCGGTGCAGGACCCCGCGACGACGTGGATCGATGTGACGGCGACTCTGGCACCGGATGTCACGATCCTGCCGAACAGCCAGATCCTGCGCGCGACGACGATCGCGACCGGCGCCGTCATCGGGCCGGACACGAGTCTCGTCGACTGCGAGGTCGGCGAGAACGCGACGGTGCGCCGCTCCGACGCGACCCTCGCCGTGATCGGCGCCGGTGCGAACGTCGGGCCCTGGTCGTACCTGCGCCCGGGGACGGTGCTGGGGGAGAACGGCAAGATCGGCACCTTTGTCGAGACGAAGAACGCGGTCATCGGCGAGGGCAGCAAGGTGCCCCACCTCTCCTACGTCGGGGATGCGACGATCGGGCGGCACGTGAACCTCGGCGCCGGTGCGATCACCGCGAACTACGACGACGTGAACAAGCACCGCACGGAGATCGGCGACGAGGTCCACTCCGGGTCGCACACGGTCTTCGTCGCCCCCGTTAGGATCGGAGACGGCGCGAAGACGGGGGCGGGCGCGGTGATCCGCAAGGACGTGCCGCCTGGTGCCCTCGCGATCAGCGTCGCCCCTCAGCGCAACATCGAGGGTTGGGTCGAGAAGAACAGAACGGGTACCGGTGCGGCGGACGTCGCGGCCCGGGCCCGCGGCGCACAGAAGGCGGACGATGGCGCGCAAGACGAAGACCGTTGAGCTCGATCGGGCGAATGACATCGCCCCCGGCCTCGTGGCGAAGACGAAGAAGCGTCTCGTCGTCGCGCGGGGCAGCTCCCACCCGGAGCTCGCGGCGCAGGTCGCCGAGCACCTGACGACGGAGCTCGTGCCCACCGAGTACCGCACCTTCGCGTCGGGGGAGATCCTCACGCGCTTCGAGGTGTCGATCCGCGGCTGCGACCTCTTCCTCATCCAGAGCTTCGGGCCGCCGGTCAACGAGTGGATCATGGAGACGCTCATCATGCTCGACGCCGCCAAGCGCGCGTCGGCCAAGCGCATCACCGTCGTGGCGCCGTACTTCCCGTACTCCCGGCAGGACAAGAAGGGCCGCGGCCGTGAGCCGATCAGCGCCCGCCTGGTCGCGGATCTGTTCAAGACGGCCGGCGCCGACCGCATCATGAGCGTGGATCTGCACGCCGCGCAGATCCAGGGCTTCTTCAACGGCCCCGTGGACCACCTCTTCGCGAAGCCCGTGCTGCTCGAGTACTTCCAGAACACGCTCTCGGCGGCGGACCGCCTCAAGCTCACCGTCGTCTCGCCCGACACCGGCCGCGTGCGCGTGGCCGACCAGTGGTCGGACAGCCTGGGCGCTCCGCTCGCGATCATCCACAAACGGCGCGATCCGAATGTCGCCAACAAGGTGACCGTCAACGAGATCGTCGGCGCCGTCGCCGGACGTGTGTGCCTCCTCGTCGACGACATGATCGACACGGGCGGCACGATCGTCAAGGCCGCCCAGGCGCTGAAGGCGAATGGTGCGGAGCGCGTCATCGTCGCGGCGACGCACGCCGTCTTCAGCGCTCCCGCGACCGAGCGGCTGCAGGATGCGTCGATCGACGAGGTCGTGGTCACCGACACGATCCCTCTGCCGCCCGAGAAGCGCTTCCCGGGGCTCACGGTCCTCCCCATCGCGCCGCTGCTGGCCCGCGCCATCCACGAAGTCTTCGAGGACGGCTCGGTCACGAGCATGTTCGACGGCGCCGCCTGAGCCGGATCCCTCATAGGGTGCGCATCGGCTGAACTCAGCGGACGCCTCGACCGTGTGCCTAGCGTGGTCACACGTCGCCGGCCGCTGAAAGGAACGTCATGCTCCGTCCCTCCGCCCTCCCACGACCGCTCCGCATCGGCTCCGCCCTCACCGGCGTCGCCGGGATCGTCGCCCTCGCCGGATGCTCCGCCGGCACGGCGACCGGAGCATCCGGTGCTGCCGGCTACAAGGACGGCACCTACTCCGCGACCGGCTCGTACCAGACGCCCGAGTCGACCGAGACGATCAACGTCACGATCACGCTGAAGAACGATGTCGTCACCGACGTCCAGGTGACCGGCGACCCGCAGCGCCCCGAGACGCGGGAGTACCAGTCGCAGTTCATCGGCGGCATCGCCGACGCCGTCGTCGGCAAGGCCATCGACCAGCTGTCGGTGAGCCGTGTCGCGGGCTCCTCGCTCACGAGCAACGGCTTCAATCAGGCCCTGACCCGGATCACGTCGGAAGCGGCGAGCTGATGCCTGCCGCCCCCGCAGCGACCACCCGCGTCGTCTGGCGGTTCGAGGCCATCGGCACGCACTGGGAGATCGAGACGGATGCCGAGCTCGGCCCCGCGGCGCGCATGGCCGTCGAGCACGCCATCGCCGAGTTCGATCGGGACTGGTCGCGCTTCCGGCCGGATTCCCTCGTCTCCTCGCTCGCGCGCGGCGCGGGCGTGGTGCCCGCGCCGCCGGACGCGGCCGACATGTTCGCCCTGTTCGCCGAGGCCGCCGAGGCGACCGGCGGCGCGGTCAATCCGCTGGTCGGGTCATCCCTCGAGCACCTCGGGTACGACGCCGACTACGCGTTCCGCTCGATGGGCCCGCTGCCGGCGCCACGCGACTGGCGTGAGCGGCTCGCCTGGACGAGCGAGCGCATGGTGCTCACCGAGCCCGCGATGATCGACGTGGGCGCGCTCGGCAAGGGGCGGCTGGTCGACATCGTGCTCGACATCGTCGCCCAGTGGACCGAGGGCGACGTCGTGGTCGACGCGGGCGGCGACATCGCGATGCGCGGCGCTCCCGTGCGCATCGCGCTCGAGCACCCGTTCGATCCTGATCGCGCCATCGGCGTGGTCGAGGTGAGGGATGCGGCGCTCTGCGCCTCGGCCACCGGCCGGCGCACGTGGGGCGACGGCCTGCACCACGTCATCGACGCCCGCAGCGGACTGCCGGTGCGGACGATCGCGGCGACGTGGGCCATCGCGGGCACGGCGATGCACGCGGATGCCGCCGCCACGGCGCTGTTCTTCGACGGCGGCCCCGAGCTCGCGGCGCGCTGGGGCGTCGATTGGGTGCGCATGACCACGGACGGCCGCGTCGAGTGGTCCCCGGGCGGTAGGGCAGAGTTGTTCATGTGATGTCAGCTCTCACGTCCGCCTGGAGTCGTCTGTTCGCACTGCTGGGCCGCGTGTCGATGTACCGCACGGCCTTCCTGGCGCTGGTGCTGCTCGCCGTGATCGCCTTCGGACTCTCGTTCGCCGGTCTGGTGGCGCCGAGTCCCCTCGAGCTGCTCGTGACAGCCGCCGTCCTCGCGGTCGTGTGCGCGGCGGTGGATGCGGGCGCCCAGGCGCTTCTCCGTCTGCCCTGGCGCCTCGAGTCCTCTCTCATCACGGCCGGCATCCTGCTCTTCGTCCTGCGGCCCACGATCGATCCGCTCGGCATCGTCGGCCTCGTGGTCGCCGGGGTCGCGGCATCCGGATCCAAGTACGTCCTCGCCTACCGCGGGCGGCACATCTTCAACCCCGCCGCCGTCGGCGCGGCCGTCGTCGCCGTCATCGTCGGCATCAGCGGCGTCTACGCGCTCGGCGGCCCGTCGTGGTGGGTGGGCACGCCGGCGCTCGGGCCCGTCGTGCTGCTGCTGGGCCTCGTCGTGCTCGTCCGTGCCGAGAAGGTGCGCGTCGCCGCCGTGTTCTGGGTGATCGCGGTGGTCGTGGCCGTCGTGCGCACCGTCATCCAGACGCAGCAGGGCGGCTTCGCCCTCTCGATCGGCGATGTGATCGCCCAGCAGCTGTGGGCGTCGCCGTTCCTGTTCCTCGGCGCGTTCATGGTCTCCGAGCCGCTGACCCAGCCCCCGCGACGCTGGCAGGCCCTCACGGTCGCCGCCGTCGTCGGGGTCCTGGCGGGGTGGCCCATCGACCTCGGCGTGATCTCCCTCGGCCAGGAGCGCGCTCTCCTCATCGGCAACGCGATCGCCTTCGCGTTCTCGGTGCGCTCGGCCGTCCGGCTCGTCCTCGAGGGCCGAGCGGCTCCCACGCCGACGACGCAGGAGCTGACGTTCCGCACCAAGCGGCGGTTGTCGTTCGTGCCCGGTCAGTACCTCGAGCTCGAGGTGCCGCACGCCCGACCGGACGCCCGTGGCACACGACGCGAGTTCTCCATCGTCTCGGCACCCGAGGACCTTCCCACCCTGCGCATCGCGTTCCGCGAGGGCTCCGGCCCCCAGTCGAGCTTCAAGCAGGCCCTGGCCGCGCGGGCCGTGGGCGACTCGCTGGCGGTCACCGGTGTGTGGGGCGACTTCCTGCTGCCCCGCAATCCCGAAAGCCGCATCCTGCTCGTGGCCGCCGGTATCGGCGTGACGCCCTTCGTGTCGCAGCTGCGTCACCTGAAGAGCATCGGCTCCCACCGCGACATCGTCCTCGTCTACGTGGCGTCGCAGGCGTCGGAGCTCGCGTATCGGCGTGAGATCGAGGATGCCGGCATCCCTGTGGTGGTCTTCACGCGCGACGAGCCCGCTGACCTGCCTGCGCACTGGGTGTGGGCGGGCGGCACGCGCATCGACGCCGCCGCGTTGCATGCGCACGTTCCCGATCTGCGGGAGCGCCATGTGTTCGTCTCCGGCCCGGCCGCGCTGATCGCCGATCTCGCGCCCGCGATCGACCACGCCAAGTCGCTGACGACCGACGCCTTCAGCGGCTACTGAGGCCTCGGCTCACGGCTGCGTGACCGGGAGCCGCACCGTGAACGTCGTGTCCCCGGGAACGCTCTCCGCGGAGATCGACCCGTGGTGCGCCTCGACGATGGCGCGCGCGATCGAGAGGCCGAGCCCGGTGCCACCGGTCTTGCGCGCCCGAGAGCGGTCGGCCCGCGAGAAGCGCTCGAAGAGCTCGTCGGCGATCGCCGGGTCGATGCCCGGCCCGTCGTCGTGCACGCTGAGCACGACCTCGTCGCCGTCGCGGTGCAGGCCGACCACGATGTGGGTGCCCTCGGGCGTGTGCGTGCCGGCGTTGCCGAGCAGGTTGACGATGACCTGCTGCAGCCGGCCGGCGTCTCCGGCGATCGAGATCGGCTCGTCGTCGAGGTCGAGCGCCCACTCGTGCTCCGGTCCCGCCGGGCCCACATCGCCCACCGCTTCGATGACGAGGTGCGTGAGGTCGACCTGGCCGTAGACGAGCTCTTGGCCCTCGTCGAGCCGGGCGAGGAGCAGGAGGTCCTCGACGAGCGTGGTCATGCGCAGCGACTGCGCCTGGATGCGCTCCAAGGAGGCCTCGGTCGTCTCGGCCGCCGCCGGGGCGGGGGAGTGCTTCAGGGCGCGCAGCGACAGCTCGGAGTAGCCGCGGATCGAGGCGAGGGGCGTGCGCAGCTCGTGGCTCGCATCGGCGACGAAGCGGCGCATCCGGTCCTCGTTGCGCTGCCGGGCTGCGAGTGAGGAGTCGACGTGGTCGAGCAGGGTGTTGAGCGCCGCGCCCACGCGGCCGATCTCGGTGCGGTCGTCCGATTCAGCGGGTGGCACGCGCTCCGCGATCGAAACAGCGCCCTGCGACATCGGCAGGGCTGCGACGCGTGTCGCGGTGTCGGCCACGGCGCGCAGCGGCCGCAGGCCCACCCGGATGACCAGCGCGATCGCCGATCCGAGAAGCAGCAGCCCGCCCGCGGTGACCAGGGCCACGGTCACGAGGATCTGTGTGATCGTCGCGTTGAGCTCCGACATGGGCAGCCCGCCCACGATGATGTACCGGCCGACGATCTCCGGGTCGACGCGGTAGGCGCCGAGGCCGGGGATCGAGACGGTCGTGATCCCCGGGTGGTCCAGGGAATCGGTCAGCGCGTGCCGCTGTGCGAGGGTCAGTGCGACGAGGTGGTCGCCGTCGACGTACGCGGCGTCCTCGGTTCCCGAGCCGGAGTGCACGAGCAGCAGGAATCCGGGAGGGTAGGACCCCTGGCTGACGACATCGTTCGCGGTGACGGAGCGGAAGGGACCCGTTGACTGCGAAAGGCCCACGAGCTGCTGCGCCGCGATACTCGTTGCCTCGCGGACCTTGTTGTCGAGGTTCGTCTGCAGCACACCGCCGAGGATGGCGCTCGTGGCGATCGCGACCACGACGAGGATGAGGGTGACGAATCCCGTGATCGTGACCATGAGCCGCGTCTGCAGCGTCCACGGCCCGCGTGCGCGTCGCCACCTCGACGGCCGCGCCACGGCCTCGGTCTCGGTGGGCTCGTCGGTCGTCGTTGCGGTGGTCTCTCGGATCTCGAGGGCGGTCACTGCGGCGCTTTGATCATGTAGCCGACGCCGCGCACCGTGTGGATGAGCGGCTCCCGGCCCTGGTCGATCTTCTTGCGCAGATAGGAGATGTACAGCTCGACCACGCTCGAGCGGCCGCCGAAGTCGTAGTTCCAGACGCGGTCGAGGATCTGCGCCTTCGAGACGACCCGGCGCTGGTTGCGCATGAGGAAGCGCAGCAGCTCGAACTCGGTCGCCGTCAGCTCGACCTCGTCGTCGCCCCGGATCACCTCGTGGCTGTCCTCGTTGAGCGACAGGTCTCCCACGCGCAGGATGGGCTCGGACTCGCTCGCGCGGGCCGTGCCGGCGCGGCGCATCAATGCGCGCAGGCGCGCGACGACCTCTTCGAGCGAGAACGGCTTCGTCACATAGTCGTCGCCCCCCGCGGTCAGGCCGGCGACGCGGTCGCCCACGGAATCCTTCGCGGTCAGGAAGAGGACGGGAACGTCATTGCCCGAGTGACGCAGGCGCTGCAGGACGGACATGCCGTCGAGGTCGGGCATCATGATGTCGAGCACCATGGCGTCGGGCTCGAAGTCGCGCGCGACCTGCAGGGCCTGGAAACCCGATCCGGCCGACTTGACGTCCCAGCCCTCCATGCGCAGCGCCATGGACAGCAGATCGGTGAGCATCTGCTCGTCGTCGACGACGAGGATGCGCGGCGCGCTGCCGTCCGCGCGACGCAAGGTGGTGGAGCTGGCAAGGGTCGTCATGGCTCTGATTGTGCTCTTGTCTCAGGGGACATTCCATGGCGGATGCTATGGCGTTGCTGTGAAAGGGAGCTCATGCTGGCTCCATAGTGCAGGCTGTGCTCCTCCAGATGTGGTCTGAAGCCATGTCGGGGCCCCCGGCTAGATTCGCGACATGAGTACCGATCAGCTGCGGGAGTCCGTGGGAGGCGCCGTCATCACGTCCTCCGATCCGGGGTGGGACGACGCCCGGCTCTTCCACTCCGGCATCGGCGAGCCGGCGGCGGTCATACGCGCGGCCTCCGTCGCGGACGTCCGGGCGGCCGTCCGATACGCCGTCCAGCACGACCTGCCCGTCGCCGTGCGCGGCGGGGGGCACAGCGCGTGGGGGCGCCTCCCGGGCGCCCTCGTGGTCGACCTGTCCGACCTGGCCGGCGTCGAGGTCGACGGGGCACTCGTGCGCATCGGCGGCGGCGCCCTGTGGGGCGATGTCGCCGAGACTCTCGAAGGGCACGGACTCGCCCTCAGCTCGGGCGACACCGCCTCCGTCGGCGTGGGCGGGCTGACCCTCGGGGGAGGGATCGGATGGATGGTCCGCGCGTGGGGCCTCGCCGCCGACCAGCTGGTCAGCGCGCAGGTCGTGACCGCCGCGGGCGACCTCGTCGAGGTGGACGACACCACGCACCCCGAGCTTATGTGGGCCCTGCGCGGCGGTGGTGGCAACTTCGGCGTGGTCACCCGCCTCGACTTCGTCGCGCACCCGCTGCCGGCGGTGGTGTTCGCGCAGCTGTCCGCGGCGGGTGACGCGCGGGCGCTGCTGCGCGCCCTCCGGGAGGCGATGGATGACGCGCCCCGCGAGCTCACGGTGACCTACATGGACGTCCCGGCGATGGATCCGAGTGCGCCCGCGGGTGCCCGGATCGTGGCCTGCTGGATCGGTGACGACCCCGACGCGGTGCGCAAGGCGCTCGCCCCGGTGCTTGCTCTGGACAGCGTGACCGAGACCTCCTGCGCCGTCGTGCGCTACCCCGACATGCTGCTCGAGATGCCCGCGTACGACCCCGAGCACCCGATGCCCGGCTTCGTCGGCGGGAACACCCTCGCACCTCGGCTCGACGACGATCTCATCGATGCGCTCGCCGCATTCCGCGCGGAATTCCCGCCGTCGGTCGTCTTCCTGCGGTCGCTCGGCGGCGCCTACGGGGACGTCGAGCAGGATGCCACGCCCTTTCCGGCCCGCAACGCCACCTGGTTCACGATGGCGGGCGCCTTCGCGGTGCCGGGGGTCGACCAGGGCGCGGCCGCAGAGGCGTGGGGGGCGCTGGAGGCGCGAGGAGCCGGCGTCTACGGGAACTTCACCGACTCGACCTCGCCCGACATCGTCACGCGGATGTACTCTCCGGCCGCGGCTGCGCGGCTCGCCCGTGTGAAGGCAGAGTGGGATCCCGAAAACCTGTTCCGCCACAACCACAACGTCGCACCGGCATGAGCGACGGTGCGGCTGCCGTCCGCGGCAGCCGCATGTCGCTCACACGAATGCGTGCGTCAGTGCGTGTCTTCGGCCTCGACCTCGGTGCGGTCAGCCGACCACAGCGTGTGGAACGTGCCCGGACGGTCGACGCGCTTGTACGTGTGCGCGCCGAAGAAGTCGCGCTGCCCCTGGATGAGGGCCGCGGGAAGCCGCTCGGCACGGAGGCCGTCGTAGTAGGCGAGCGACGACGAGAAGGCGGGGGAGGGGATGCCGGCCGCCGCCGCCGTGGCGACGATGCGGCGCCATGACCCCTGGGCACGCTCGAGCGCGTCGACGAAGTACGGCGCAGTCAGCAGCACGGCGAGGTCCGGGGTCTGCGCATACGCATCGGCGATCCGGTTGAGGAACTGCGCGCGGATGATGCACCCCGCACGCCAGATCTTCGACACGGCGCCGAGGTCGATGTTCCAGCCGTACTGGGCGGCACCGGCGCGGATCTCGTCGAACCCCTGCGAGTAGGCCACGATCTTCGAGGCGAACAGGGCGAGCCGCACGTCCTCGATGAACGCGTCCGCGTCGTCGACCGTGAGCGTCTCGGCGGGCCCGGGGAGGGAACCCGAGACCTCGCGCTGCTCCGGATGCGACGAAAGGGAGCGGGCGAAGGTGGCCTCCGCGATGCCGGAGACCGCCACCCCCAGGTCGAGCGCGGTCTGCACCGTCCAGGCGCCGGTGCCCTTGGCGCCGGCCTGGTCGACGATGACGTCGACGAGCGGCTTGCCGGTCTCAGCATCCACCTGGCGGAGCACCTCGGCGGTGATCTCGATGAGGTACGACTCGAGCTCGCCGCCGTTCCACTCGGCGAAGACGTCGGCGATCTCGGCGGGCGAGCGGCCCGTGCCGCGGCGGATGAGGTCGTACGCCTCGGCGATCAGCTGCATGTCGGCGTACTCGATGCCGTTGTGCACCATCTTGACGAAGTGGCCGGCGCCGTCGTGGCCGATGTGAGTGACGCACGGTTCGCCCTCGGCGACCGCGGCGATCGTGCGCAGGATCGGCCCAAGGGTCACCCACGACTCGTCGGAGCCGCCGGGCATGAGCGACGGGCCGTGCAGCGCGCCCTCCTCGCCACCGGACACGCCCATGCCGACGAAGTTGATGCCCGTCTCGCGGACCGCCTTCTCGCGACGGATCGTGTCGGTGAACAGCGCGTTGCCGCCGTCGACGATGATGTCTCCCGGCTCGAACACGCGCACGAGCTCGTCGATGACGGCGTCCGTGCCCGCGCCCGCCTTGACCATGATGATCGCGGTGCGCGGCGTCTGCAGGGATGCGGCGAACTCCTCGTACGAGAACGCGGCGGCGAAGCCCGCCTCGGGGTGCTCCGCGATCAGCTCGTCGGTCTTCGCGCGGCTGCGGTTGAACACTGCGACCGTGTTGCCCTCGCGGCTGGCGAGGTTGCGGGCGAGATTCGAACCCATCACGGCGAGGCCGACGACCCCGATATTGGCGGTGGCTTCAGGCACAGTGCTCTCCTCGAATTCGGGTCGGGTGCCTTCTCAGCGTAGCGGGCGGGGCAGGGCACTCCCAGGCACGTGACACCGAGTATCGAATCGATCGCAATCGGGATTCAAACCGTGCGTACCCGGCGGTTACGCGATACTCTCGCCCCACCTTGAACTCGCCGGTGAGTGAACCCGTTTGCTGGCGATAAGAAATCGGAAGGCAATCACATGATTCGTAAGAAGGCACTTGCGGGGGTGGCCACCGCAGCGGCGGCACTCGTCCTGCTGGCCGGCTGCGCCAATCAGTCCGGAACCACGGGGGGCAGCACCTCCACCGGCGGCGGCAAAGTCAACATTCCCGCGGTCACGTCCGTCGAGACGCCGAAGGACGCCGTTCTCCCGGCGGGCGACGGCAAGGGCAAGTGCCCGTCGACCACGACGATCGCCTACATCGGCGCGGAGACCGGGCCCAACGCCCAGCTCGGCATCAACATCTTCGACGGCATCCAGCTCGCGGTGAACCAGCACAACCAGGCGAACCCCGACTGCCAGGTGCAGTTCAAGAAGTTCGACACGGAGGGCGACCCGAACAAGGCCACCGGTCCCGTCACGCAGGCGGTCAACGAGGCCGACATCGTCGGCGTCGTCGGCCTGCCGTTCTCGGGTGAGTCGAAGGCCACGGGCAACATCTTCGAGCAGCAGGGACTCGTGCACATCACGCCGTCCGCGACCAACCCGGGCCTGACGAAGAACGGCTGGACGACGTTCTACCGCGGCCTCGGAAACGACGCGCAGCAGGGCCCGGCGGCCGCCAAGTTCCTGACCGACACGCTGAAGGCCAAGAAGGTCTACCTCGTGCAGGACGACTCGGACTACGGCATCGGCCTTGCCGGCACCACGTCGGCCGCCCTGGGCAGCGCCCTCGTCGGCACCGACAAGGTGACGACCGGCCAGAAGGACTTCTCGGCCACGATCTCCAAGATCCTGAACGCGAAGCCCGACGCCGTGTACTACTCGGGCTACTACGCCGAGGGTGCGCCCTTCGACCAGCAGCTGGTCAACAAGGGCTACACCGGCGTCTTCGTCGGCCCCGACGGTGTGAAGGACGACCAGTTCATCAAGCTGGCCGGCGACGCGTCCAAGAACGCGTACTTCACCTGCCCCTGCATCCCGGGTGAGCTCCTCACCGACTTCGAGAAGCAGTACAAGACGCTGGCGAACGCCGACCCCGGAACGTACTCCATCGAGGGCTACGACGCCGCGACGGTCCTCCTCAGCGGCATCGACGCGGGCAAGCAGACCCGTGCCGACCTCCTCAGCTGGGTCAAGTCGTACGACAAGGACGGCCTGAGCAAGCACTACAAGTGGGACTCCACGGGTGAGCTGCAGGCGCCTGCCGTCTACGGCTACAAGGTGCAGGACGGCAAGATCGCCTACATCGGCCCGATCGGTCAATGAGATCAGGATGCCGCGGCGCCTCAAGCGCCGCGGCATCCTGCCCGTGATGCCGCCGTGGTGCGGCTCCGCCGCCCCCCACACCCCTCCGGAGACCGCATGCTCGAACTCGTCCTCAGCGGACCGTTCCTCGACAATTCCTGGATCAACTTCGACGTCAACGCGCTCGTCCAGAATTTCTGGAGCGCCACCTTCGACGGCCTCACCTTCGGTGCCGTCTATGGTCTGATCGCCGTCGGCTACACACTCGTGTACGGCGTCCTCAGCCTCATCAACTTCGCCCACTCCGAAGTGTTCATCGTCGGCGCGTACGGCGTCGTCATCACCCTCACGAGTCTCGGCTTCGGACCGAGCGCTCCCACCCTGGGCCCGCTGGCGATCATCGGCGATCTGCTGCTGGCGATGGTGGTCGGCATGATCGCATCCGCCTTGACGGCGCTGTTCATCGAACGGGTCGCCTACCGGCCGCTGCGCAAGCGCAACGCGCCACGGCTGGCGTTCCTCATCACCGCGATCGGCATGTCGTTCGCGATCCAGTACACGATCTTCCTCCTGCAGGGTCCCCTGGGCGGCCCGTCGGGCGCGAACGCGATGCCGAGCATCACGATGTTCGTGCAGCATCCGGTGTTCTACGTGTTCGGCACGAACATCTACGACGTGCAGCTGATCATCGTCGCCGCCGCGGTCATCCTGATGGTGGCGACCGACCTCTTCATCCGGCGGGGGCGCACCGGTCGCGGAATCCGCGCCGTCGCGCAGGATCCGGACACCGCCACCCTGATGGGCGTGAACAAGGAGCGGATCATCATGATCACCTTCGTGCTCGGCGGCATCCTCGCCGGTGCCGCGGCTCTGTTCTACGTGATGCTGGTGCCGTCCGGCGTGATCTACAACGGAGGCTTCATCCTCGGCGTCAAGGCGTTCGCGGCGGCCGTCCTGGGTGGCATCGGCAACGTGCGCGGCGCCCTCCTCGGTGGTCTGCTGCTGGGCGTCATCGCCAACTACGGCCAGATCCTCCTCGGTGACGCCCAGTGGGCGGATGTCGTATCGTTCGTTGTACTGGTTCTGGTGCTGCTGATCCGGCCCGAGGGCATCCTCGGGCAGACGCTCGGAAGGAGCCGCGCATGAGCTTTTCCGAAGGCCCCAAGGTCCTGCCCGGAGCCGAATCGGCGCGGGAGTCCATCGAGACCGAGTCGATCGCGTCGCCCCCGCGGGGGCCGTTCCTCAATCTCCGGGAGAAGTGGAACGGGCTCGCGCGCCCCGTCCAATGGGCGTGGCTGCTCATCGTCGTGGCCATCGCGTACGCGTTGCCCTACCTGAACTTCTTCCCGCTGACGACCGAGCCGGGCAACGACTGGAAGCTCGCGTGCTTCGCGATGGCGGTCTATGCCCTGGTGGCAGTCGGCCTGAACATCGTGATCGGCTATGCCGGTCTGCTCGACCTGGGATACGTCGCATTCTTCGCGGTGGGGTCGTATACGGCGGCGATGTTCACGAGTCCGGACTCGCCGCTCGCGAAGATCCCGTACCTGTGGACGCTGCCGCTCGCCATCGCGATCACGATGTTCTTCGGCGTCCTGCTCGGGGTGCCCACCCTGCGGCTTCGCGGCGACTACCTCGCGATCGTCACGCTCGGCTTCGGAGAAATCGTGCGCATCCTCGCGACGATCATCCCGGCCATGAAGGGCCAGGTCGGTTTCCAGAACGTCGGGCACCCGCCGGGGGAGAGCGCGAACGGGATCCCGATCTTCGCGAACTCGAACGGCGCGCCCTGGTACTGGCTGACGCTCACCGTCATCATCATCGTGCTGCTGCTGGTGGGCAACCTCGAGCGCAGCCGCGTGGGTCGCGCGTGGGTCGCGATCCGCGAGGACGAGGATGCCGCCGAGATCATGGGCGTGCCGACCTTCAAGTACAAGGTGTGGGCGTTCGCGCTCGGAGCGGGGGTCGGCGGCCTGTCGGGCGCCCTGTTCGCCGGCCAGGTCGGCTTCGTGAACAACCAGAAGTTCGACGTCCAGACCTCGATCCTCTTCGTCGCGGCAGTCGTGCTCGGCGGCGCGGGCAACAAGGTCGGCGCCCTGCTCGGTGGCGCGATCGTCGCCTACATCCCGCTGCGGTTCACCGCGATCGCCGACTACAAGTACCTCATCTTCGGCATCGTCCTGGTGCTCCTGATGATGTTCCGCTCGGAGGGTCTGGTGCCGGCGAAGATGCGGCTGCTGGCGTTCGCCCGACGAGCCTTGCATTGGACGGCGGCGCCGCCACCGCCTCCTGAGGCGCCGGCTGCTGTGGAAGGAGCATCGTCGTGACCGACGAGAACGAGAGGGCCCGCGAAGAGATCGAGATCGCGAGCGCGGCGCACGAGCCGGTCGAAGACGACACGATCGGTGCGCCGATCGTCCCCGAGCACGGTGAGGCGCCGCCCCTGGTCGAGGGGGCGGAGTCCGAGCGCGATCTCGCCGTCGCGGTAGGGGAGAGGCTCGTCGAGGTCCGCAACCTGACGATGAAGTTCGGCGGGCTGTCCGCGCTCGACGACGTGTCGTTCGACATCAAGCGCGGCGAGATCCTCGGCCTCATCGGGCCGAACGGCGCAGGCAAGACCACGTGCTTCAACGCGATGACGGGCGTGTACAAGCCGACGAGCGGCGACGTGCTGCTGGAGGGCGTCTCGCTCAAGGGTCGCAAGCAGCACAACATCACCAGGATGGGGCTCGCGCGCACGTTCCAGAACATCCGCCTGTTCGGCGAGATGTCCGCGCTCGAGAACGTCGTCGTCGGCCTCGACGCGCGCCACCGCACGTCGGTCCCCGGTGCTCTGCTGCGCCTGCCCCGGCACATGCGCGAGGAGAGGTCGTCGATCGATCGCGGCATGGCGCTGCTCGAGTTCGTCGGCATCGCCCAGCACGCGGACAAGCGTGCGCGCGAGCTGTCGTACGGCTCGCAGCGTCGCCTCGAGATCGCCCGCGCGCTCGCGACCGACCCGAAGCTGCTGTGCCTCGATGAGCCGGCGGCCGGGTTCAACCCCGCGGAGAAGGACGACCTCATGGCGCTCATCCGCACGATCCGTGACGAGGGCTACACCGTGCTGCTGATCGAGCACGACATGCGGCTCGTCATGGGGGTCACCGACCGCATCGTCGTGCTGGAATTCGGGCGCAAGATCGCCGACGACGTCCCGCACGCCATCCGCAACGATCCGCGCGTGATCGCGGCCTACCTCGGGGAGCCCGAAGATGACGCTGCTTGAGCTGAGGGACGTCTCGGTCCACTACGGACGCATCCGTGCGATCCAGAACATCTCGTTCGCCGTCGATGAGGGCGAGATCGTCTCGCTCATCGGGGCCAACGGCGCCGGCAAGACGACGACCATGCGCACCATCTCCGGGCTGCTGCATCCGTCCGAGGGGTCGATCTTCTTCGAGGGTCAGGACATCACGAAGATGAAGGCCCACCTGCGGGTCATGAACGGCATCTCGCAGGCGCCGGAGGGGCGGGGCATCTTCCCGGGCATGACCGTGCTCGAGAACCTCGACATGGGCACGTTCGGCCTGAAGAGCCGGGCCGGCGTCGCCGAGTCGTACGACCGCGTGTTCTCGCTCTTCCCGCGCCTCGGCGAGCGCAAGAAGCAGCTCGGCGGAACGATGTCCGGTGGTGAGCAGCAGATGCTCGCCATCGGCCGTGCGCTGATGTCCCGTCCGCGGGTGCTGCTGCTCGACGAGCCCTCGATGGGCCTCGCGCCCCAGTTCATCCGGCAGATCTTCAAGATCATCACCGAGATCAACGCACAGGGCACGACGGTGGTGCTCGTCGAGCAGAACGCGAATCAGGCGCTGGCGCGCGCCCACCGCGCGTTCGTGCTCGAGACGGGCTCGATCACGCGCTCGGGAACCGGCAGGGAGCTGCTCGCCGATCCGGCCGTGAAGGAGGCCTACCTCGGCGTGGCCTGATCAGTCCTTGCGGTAGGCCGCGCGGCCCATCGTCCAGAAGGCGAGGACGGTGCCGACGAGGCCGAGGGCGGCGATGAGGCCGATGATCGCCAGCATGCCGTCGCTGAGGGTCTGGTTGTCGATCGTCATCATGCCTCCTGGTGCGCGAACGGTGCGTCTTCATCGTAGTGGTCGCACTGGTAGACTCGATGACCGTACTTCGGCGAGGGATGCTGCGCGCTGCGCGGCGTCCGTGATCGACGCGGTGAAGCAGGCAGCAGCTTTCCTCACGCGTACGCGTTCGAGTCGAGAACAGACCATCGTCAGGGCTGCACGCCCGCTTTAGGAGAATCACCATGTCGGAAGACACCAAGGTCCACGCGGAGCTGCGCGACAGCTTCGGCAAGGGCTTCGCCCGTCGCCTGCGCGCCGCCGGCAAGATCCCCGCCGTCATCTACGGACACGGCAGCGACCCCGTGCACGTCGCCCTGCCGGGCCACCAGGTCTCGCTCATCGTGCGTCACGCGAACGCCGTGCTCGAGCTCGACGTCGAGGGCAAGCAGCTCCTCACGCTCGTCAAGGACGTGCAGAAGGACCCGGTGCACCAGATCATCGAGCACATCGACCTCCTCGTCGTGAAGAAGGGCGAGAAGATCCAGGTGCAGGTGCCCATCGTCGTCAGCGGCGAGCCGGCCCCCGGAACCATCGTGAACCTCGACTCGACGTCGATCGCTCTCGAGGTCGAGGCGACCCACATCCCGGAGCACGTCGAGGTGTCGGTCGAGGGCCTCGAGGACGGCGCGCGCATCACGGCGGGCGACCTGGAGCTGCCCAAGGGCGCCACGCTGCAGGCTGAGGAGGACGTTCTCGTCGTCGCGATCAGCGTTCCGGCCGCGAGCATCGCCGCCGAGGAGGAGATCGCCGCTGCGGACGCCGCAGTTGCGGAGGAGCAGTCGGAGGAGTCGGCCGAGGGGTCGACCGAGTCCTGATCCACGCACAGCGTCGGGAGAGGGGGTGCGCATGCGCCCCCTCTTCGCGTTGCGGAAGCACGTAGATCCCCTGCGGAAGAATGAGACCATGGCGCAGACCTGGCTGGTGGTCGGGCTCGGGAATCCCGGTCCGCAGTACGAGCTGACTCGGCACAACGTGGGCCAGCTCGTGATCGACGAGCTGGCTGAGCGTCGCCGCGAGCGCTTCTCCTCGCATAAGGCGAACGCCCGCGTCGCGGAGACCTGGCTGCGCCCGGGTGCGGCGAAGATCGTGCTCGCGAAGCCGAATTCCTACATGAACGTCTCGGGCGGTCCGGTCTCGGCGCTCGCCAAGTACTACGGCGTGGATGCCGAGCACATCATCGTCGTCCACGACGAGCTCGACATCCCGTTCGACACCGTCAAGCTGAAGGTCGGCGGCGGCCACGGCGGCCACAACGGTGTCCGTGACGTGGCGAAGGCTCTCGGAACGCCCGAGTTCCCGCGCGTGCGCGTCGGCATCGGGCGTCCGCCGGGCCGGCAGGACCCTGCGGACTGGGTGCTGGACCCGTTCAGCGCCGCGGATCGCAAGCAGCTGCCGCTCCTGCTGTCGGATGCCGCGGATGCCGTCGAGCAGCTGATCGGCGACGGCCTGCTCGCAGCCCAGCAGAAGCACCACGCGCCGCGCGCCTGAGCCCACCGCGCTCGGATCAGGCGTTCGGGGGAACGGCTCCGGCCGCGCCGATGCCCAGGAAGATCAGCAGCAGCACGAAATACGCGAACGGTCCGATGGCGGCCACGACGATCGCCGCGATGCCGAATCCCCGACCGCGGCGCGTCGCGATCGCGACGATGCCCTGGACGATCGCCCAGACGCCCAGGATCAAGCCAGCCCAGAACGCGATCTCGGCGACGAGCACCTGACCTCGGACGGGGGTGAGCGCGGCAAGCATCGCCGAGGTTGACGCATTCGTCTCGGACAGGGCGCTCAGCTGCTGCGCGCCGATGCCGGCTCCGATGCCCCACCCCGCGAACGAGGCGACGATGGGCGCGACCACCGCGGCCAGGAGCGACAGGATGAACGCCACCGCACCGAGGGTGCGCGAGCCGGCGGGCGCCGGCTGCCGGGGCTGGTACCCGGGCGCCGGCGGCGCGGCGTACGGCGCGGCGAACGGCCTGCCGTAGGCGTCGGTCTGCGGCTGCGCGTAGACGGGCGGCTGTGCGTTGGGGTACGGCATCGGAACGGGCTGCGGGGCCGGGGGATACGGCGTGGGAGAGGCGGCGGACTGCGGCACCGGCTGCGGCGGTGCGAAGGCCGGCGATGGCTGGGGCGGCTGCGGCTGCGCAGGCGGCGGAACCGGAGCCGCGGCCTCGCGATCCGGCACGGCGGGCGGCGGTGCGTCGGGTCCCTGATCGGTCACGCGCCCAGCCTAGGCGCGGACGGCCCCGCCCGCTCGTGCATTCGCGAGGACTGCGTGTCGGTGCGCGAACGTAGGATTGTCCGGTGACAGTACCCGGGATCGCGCGCGCCCTCGCATCGTCTTCAACGTTCCGGGATGCGGGCGCCGTCGCATCCGTCGATGCCGATCTGTCGCTCGTCGACGGCCTCGACGCGCCGCTGCTGGCGACCCTCGTCGACCGGCGCCGTCAGGCCGGCAAGCCCGGCATCCTGCTGGCCGTCTCCCCGACCGGTCGTCGAGCGGAGACGCTCGGCGCGGCGCTGGAGGCGCTCATGCCGGGTGCCGAGGTGATGCACTTCCCGGCATGGGAGACCCTGCCGCACGAGCGGCTCAGCCCCAGCCCCGAGACCGTCGGTCGACGACTCGATGTGCTGCGGCGCGTGCAGGAATGGGACGGATCCACGCCCCTCGTGATCACCGCCTCTGTTCGGGGCGCGCTGCAGCCGCTCGCGGCGGGACTCACCGATCTGGCGCCCGTCCGGCTCAGCGTGGGGGGTCGCGGCCACGAGCTGGACGCGGTGAGCGCCGACCTCGTGGCGCGCGCCTACCACCGCGTCGACATGGTGTCGCGCCGCGGCGAGTTCGCGGTGCGCGGCGGCATCCTCGATGTCTTCCCGCCGACGGCCGAGCATCCCTCGCGGGTGGAGTTCTTCGGCGATGAGATCGACCAGATCCGCGCGTTCTCCGTCGCCGACCAGCGCAGCCTCCCGGGCGAGGTGCGCGAGGTCGAGCTGCTGGCCGCCCGCGAGCTGCTGCTGACCGACGACGTGCGCGATCGCGCGCGGGCGCTCATGCCCGATCTCCCCGGCCTCGCGGGCATGCTCGAGCGCATGGCCGAGGGCATCCCGGTGGAGGGGATGGAGTCGCTGACGCCGACCCTCGTCGACGAGGTGGTCACGCTCGCCCACTACCTGCCCGAGGGCGTAGCTGTCGCGCTCGTCGACCCTGAGCGCTCGGTGACGCGCGCGACGACGCTCGCCGAGACCAACCGCGAGTTCCTCGATGCCGCGTGGAGCGCGGCGGTCGCCGGTGCGGCGACGCCCGTCGACCTCGGCGCCGGCGACTTCGTGTCGCTCCCGCAGCTGCGCGAAGCCACCCACGTGCGCGGAGGCGTGTGGTGGACCCTCAGCGCGTGGGCCCACGCGCCCGGAGGATCGATGCAGCGCATCAGCGCTGCATCGGGGGCGCCTGGCGACGACAGCGGCGCCGAGGAGCTCGCGGCGGACCTCGATGAGGCCGGGCCCGACGACGAGTTCCGCATCCGGGCGACGACCGTGCCGTCGTTCCAAGGGAACGTCGACGGAGCGACGGCGCATGTCGGGGAGCTGCTCGCGGCCGGATGGGCTGTCGTCGTCGCCGCATCCGGTGCCGGACTCGCCGATCGCGCCCGGGACGTGCTCGCCGAGCGCGGCATCGCCGCCCGCCGGGTCGACTCCGTCGAGACGGCCCCCCAGCCCGGGGTGGCGCACGTCGTGGTCGCGTCGCTCGAGCGCGGCTTCGAGGCCGAGGGGGCCAAGCTCGCCGTCCTCACCGAGACGGAGTTCTACGGACGGACGATCAGCAGCGACGGACGGGTCGTGAAGAAGCTCGCATCGCGTCGGCGCAACGTCGTCGACCCGATGCAGCTGAAGGCCGGCGACTACGTCGTGCACTCGACCCACGGCATCGGCCGGTTCGTGGAGCTGACCCAGCGCGAGGTCTCGAGCGGCGGCCGCAATGCGGTCAAGAGCACGCGCGAGTACCTCGTTCTCGAGTACGCGCCGAGCAAGCGCGGCCACCCGGGCGACAAGCTGTACGTGCCGACCGACCAGCTCGATCTCCTCTCGAAGTACGTCGGCGGCGAGGCGCCGTCGCTGTCGAAGATGGGCGGCAGCGACTGGGCGGCGGCGAAGGGCCGCGCCCGTAGGGCGGTGCGCGACATCGCCGTGGAGCTCGTCAAGCTGTACTCGGCACGGATGGCGGCCAAAGGCCATGCCTTCGGGCCGGACACCCCGTGGCAGCGCGAACTCGAAGAGGCGTTCCCGTTCGCGGAGACCCCCGATCAGCTGCAGACCATCGACGAGATCAAGGCCGACATGGAGAAGCCGATCCCGATGGACCGGCTGCTGTCCGGTGACGTCGGCTTCGGCAAGACCGAGGTCGCGGTGCGCGCCGCGTTCAAGGCCATCCAGGATGGCAAGCAGGTCGCGATGCTCGTGCCGACGACCCTGCTCGTGAAACAGCACCTCGACACGTTCGCGGAGCGGTTCGCCGGCTTCCCCGTGAAGGTGCGGCCGCTCTCGCGGTTCCAGACCGACAAGCAGGCGCGCGAGACGATCGAGGGGCTCGCCGACGGCTCGGTCGACATGGTCATCGGCACACACCGCATCCTGACCGAGAAGGTCCTCTTCAAGGACCTCGGGCTCATGATCATCGACGAGGAGCAGCGGTTCGGCGTCGAGCACAAGGATCAGCTGAAGAAGCTCAAGACCAATGTCGACATCCTCGCCATGAGCGCGACGCCCATCCCTCGCACGCTCGAGATGGCGGTGACCGGCATCCGCGAGATGTCGACGCTGCAGACGCCGCCGGAGGACCGGCATCCCATCCTCACGTACGTCGGCGCGCGCAGTGAGAAGCAGGTCGCCGCGGCCATCCGCCGTGAGCTGCTGCGCGAGGGTCAGGTCTTCTACGTGCACAACCGGGTGCAGTCGATCCAGCGGGTCGCGGCGCAGCTGGCCGAGCTCGTGCCGGAGGCCCGGATCGCCGTCGCCCACGGGCAGATGGGGGAGCACCAGCTCGAGCAGGTGGTCGACGACTTCTGGGAACGGCGGGCGGATGTCCTCGTCTCGACGACGATCATCGAAACCGGCCTCGACATCGCCAACGCCAACACGATCATCATCGACCGCGCCGACAAGTACGGCCTGTCGCAGCTGCACCAGCTGCGCGGGCGCGTGGGCCGCGGGCGCGAGAGAGCGTATGCGTACTTCCTCTACGACGAGCAGAAGCCGCTGTCGGAGACGGCGGCCGACCGGCTCGAGACGATCGCGGTCAACAACGACCTCGGCAGCGGGATGCAGGTCGCCCTCAAGGATCTCGAGCTCCGCGGCGCGGGCAACCTGCTCGGCGCCGAGCAGGCCGGCCATATCGCGGGAGTCGGCTTCGACCTGTACCTCCGCATGATCGGGGAAGCCGTCGCGACGTTCCGCGGCGAGGAGACTGAGGGCCCCACCGAGCTGCGGCTCGAGCTGCCCGTCCGGGCTCGCATCCCGGAGGAGTACATCGACAGCGAGCGACTGCGCCTCGAGGCGTACCAGAAGCTGTCGGCCGCGGCATCCGTCACCGCCAAGGACGATGCGATCGATCTGGTGGTCGACGAGCTGCGCGACCGTTACGGTGAGCCGCCGGCCGAGGTGGAGGGGCTGCTCGCCGTCGCGCGACTGCGGCGCCGTGCAGGTCGGGCGGGGCTCGCCGACGTCGTGGCGATGGGACCGAACCTCCGCGTTGCGCCGGCCGGCCTTCCGGACTCGATGCAGGTCCGCCTGCAGCGGCTGTACCCGAAGGCGAAGCTCGTCGCCGGGGGAGAGGCCGTGGTCATCCCGCTGCCGACCGCCGACGGGGAGCCGCTGGGCGATGCCGAGCTCATCGCGTGGGTCGCGCAGCTGCTCGACCAGCTGTGGCCGGTTCCGGAGGCCGCTGCATCCGTCGTCTGATCCGGAGGGGCTTGAGGAGGTCGGCGGGTCGGGTCAGACTGGGCGCATCCCACCTCTGACCGAAAGGCTGAACCATGCCGCACGGCGACATCACGCACATCGAGATCCCGGTCACCGACTTCGCGGCGTCGGGCTCGTTCTACTCCGCACTCTTCGGCTGGCAGATCGCCGAGTCGCCCGGATTCGAGGGCTATCCCATGTGGCAGGCTCCCAACAAGATCTCGGGCGGTGCGCTCACGAAGCGCGACGACGACTTCACGCAGCCCCGCTCCTATGTGGAGGTCGACTCCATCGACGACGCACTCGCCGCCGCGAAGGCCAACGGCGGCGCGGTCATCGCCGACAAGATGCAGATCACCGAGACGAGCTGGTGGGCCGTCGTCGCCGACCCCGACGGCAACGTGCTCGGCCTGTACGAGGGGATGAACGCGACTCCCGAGTCCTGAGTCGCTCGCAGCCCGGGTCTCGCGTCGACCCGGGCTCCGTCGAGTCGTGTGCGCCCGGGAGTAGCCTGGCGGAACCGGTCCCGAGCAGGAGGCACGATGCGATTCGAGCACGTGGGGTCCAGTCCCCGCATCCACCCGGACGCGGTCGTCGCGGCCACCGCGGTCATCAGCGGCGATGTCACGATCGGCGCGGGCTGCCAGGTGCTGCACGGCGCCGTGATCACCTCCGAGGGCGGCCCGATCACCCTCGGCGCGTACGTCATCGTGATGGAGAATGCGCTGATCCGGGCGACCTCGGCGAACCCCGTGCACATCGGCGATCACGTGCTCGTCGGGCCCATGGCGAGCATCTCCGGCGCGACGATCGCCGACGAGGTGTTCCTCGCCACGGGAACGCGGATCTTCAACGGCGCCCGCATCGGCGAGCGCAGCGAAGTGCGGATCAACGCCGTCGTGCACCTGCGCACGGTGCTTCCCCCCGACAGCGTCGTGCCGATCGGCTGGGTCGCGGTCGGCGATCCCGTGCTGATCCTGCCCGCGGAGCGGCACGAGGAGATCTGGGCCGCTCAGCGCGAGCTCGACTTCCCGGGGTACGTCTTCGGGCTCGACCGTGAGACGCCCGACCTCATGGTTCAGCTGACCGAGCGCTACGGCACGAGCCTCGCGCGGCACGCGAACGACCGCCGGGTCGACTGACCCGGCGGCCGCAGGCGGAGCGGACGGGTCGGCTCAGCCCGTGTTCTGCAGGCCCGCCGCAACACCCGAGACCGACAGCAGCAGCAGTCGCCGCAGCTCGGGATCGGGCTGCGGCGCGTCCGCCGGGGCGTCGCGAAGTGCGCGCAGGGCCCGCAGCTGCAGCAGCGACAGCGCGTCCACGTACGGACTGCGCAGCTTCACGGCGCGCTGAAGGACCGGCTTGTTCTCCAGCAGGTCCGCGGCGCCCGTGACCCGTTCCACCCACGAGCGGGTGAGCCGCATCTCCTCCATGACGAGGTCCGCGAGGTCGTCGCGGTCGCCGAGGTCGAGGTACTGGCGCGCGATGCGGGCGTCGGCCTTCGCGAGGCTCATCGCCACGTTGTCGATCATGGCTCGGAAGAGCGGCCATTCGGCGTACGCAGCCTTCAGACGCTCGGCGTCGCCGACGGCCTCGAGGGCGGTGCCGAGGCCGAACCATCCGGCGAGGTTGATGCGCGCCTGCGCCCAGGAGAACACCCACGGGATCGCACGCAGGTCCTCGAGCGACTCGACCGACAGGCCGCGGCGCGCCGGCCGGGAGCCGAGGGCGAGAAGGCCGAGCTCCTCCATCGGCGTCACGGTGGCGAACCACGGCGCGAACCCCGGCGCCTTCACGAGCGCGAAGAAGCGCTCACGCGAGGCGGCATCCATCGTCTCGGCGACATCGGCGTACCGCTCGGCCGCCGCGCTGTTGCGCTTCTCGATCTCGGGCGACGAGGCGAGCAGGATGGCGGCGCCGACCTGGTCGATGTGACGCATCGCGATGGCCGGGTCGCCATAGCGGGCGAAGATGACCTCGCCCTGCTCGGTGAGCTTGAAGCGTCCGTCGACGGAGTGCGGCGGCTGGGCGAGGATCGCGCTGTTGGCGGGACCCCCGCCGCGTCCGAGGGCACCGCCGCGACCGTGGAAGAGGGTCAGCTCGATCGCCTCGGCGCGCGCCCACGCCGCGATGGCCTCCTGCGCCACGTACAGCGCGAGGTTCGCGGCCACGGGCCCGACGTCCTTCGACGAGTCGGAGTACCCGAGCATCACTTCGAGGCGCCTGCCCGTGGCATCCAGGCGCGAGGCGAACTCCGGGTGCTGCACGATCTCGGCGAGGATCCTCGGTGCGGCCTGGAGGTCGGCGAACGTCTCGAACAGCGGGATGACGTCGAGCACGGGCGGCGTGCCGTCGGCGCCGACCGCGTGGCGGGCGAGGCGGTGCACGTTCGCGAGGTCGTCGGCGGACTGCGTGAACGAGACGATGTAGCGGCCCGCGGCGCGCGGTCCGTAGCGGTGCTGCAGCGTCGCGATCGTGCGGAAGACCTCGAGCACCTCCTCGGTCTGCGCGGTCGGCGGGTCGCCCGCATCCAGCTCGGCGAGCACCCTCGCGTGCACGGCCGAGTGCTGGCGCACCTCCAGCTCGGCGAGGTGGAACCCGTACGTCTCGACCTGCCAGATGAGCTGCTGCAGGTGCCCGTAAGCCTGCCGCGCTGCGCCGGCGCCGGCCAGCGAGGACTGCACGACCCGCAGATCCGCGAGCAGGTCCTCAGGATCGCGGTACGCGAGGTCGGCGTCGCGCGTGCGGGTGGCACTGATCTTGCGGGCGAGCAGGAGCAGGATCCGTCGGTGCGGCTCGCCGGGGGAGCGTTGGGCGATCTCGTCCGCGGCGTCTTCATCGGCGTCGCGCAGCCGGCGCCACAGGGCGATGAGCTCCGTGCTGGGCGGCGTCACGGTCTCGTCGAGTGTGAGCGTGCGACCGATGCGGTTCGTCGCGGTCTCGAGGCCGAGGAGGACATGCTCGGCGGCGATTCCCGCAGCCTTGCGCGTGACGGACGCCGTGACGAACGGATTGCCGTCGCGGTCGCCGCCGACCCATGAGCCGACGCGGACGAACGGCCGGACGATCGGGGCACGTGCGCCGGCCGCGATGCCCTGCAGCGCGTCGTCCACGCGGCGGTAGACGTGCGGGACCGCGGTGAACAGCGTGTCGTCGAAGACGGTCATCACGGCGCGGACCTCGTCGGTCGGCGCCGGCTTCTCCGGCCGCAGCGGCGCGGTGCGCCACAGGGTGTCGATCTCCTCGAGGAGGCGACGCTCGGCGCGGCGCTTGTCGGCGCCCCCCTCGGCGAGGGCGTCGTACTCGGCGAGCAGGGTCGACAGACGCCGGATGCTGCTCGAGACGGCGCGGCGGCGCGCCTCGGTGGGGTGGGCCGTGAACACGGGGTGGAAGCGGAGGGCATGGAGACGCTCGAGCGCGGTCTCGTCGCCCACTTCGGTCGCCAGGTGCGTGAAGGCCGCGGCGATGGAATCGCCCGGGTCCTCGCGGTCGACCCGGCTGTTGCGGTCGCGCAGGACACGCACCCGCTGCTGCTCTTCTGCGAGGTTCGCGAGGTGGAAGTACACCGTGAAGGCCCGGGCGACCTCGTCGGCGCGGGCGATGGTGAAGGAATCGGCGATCTCCGCCGCGCGGGCGAAGGCCTCGGGCGTCTCGTCGGTGTAGGCCTGGATGGTCGCGATGCGGAGGCGCTCGACATCCTCGTACAGTCCGGCGGATCCGCTCTCGCGCAGCACCCGGCCGAGCAGGGCGCCGAGCACCCGAACGTCGGCGCGCATCTGCTCGGGGATCCGCTGACCCGCCTCGTATCGGCCGACCAGGTCGATGGCTTCAGTGGGGGTGGGTTCGCGCATGGCTCCACGGTATATGCGCGGCCGAACGGCTTCGAATCGACCACCTTCCGGCGTCACACGCGTCGATAGGCTGTGCGGGTGCAGTCCGACTCCGAGGCGAAGCCATCGCTGCTCCGTTCGGAGCGGTTCCCGGCGATCCTCCTGCTGATCGCCGCCGTGGCCGGTCTCGTCGTCGCGAACACGCCGATCGGGAACGACGTCATGGAGTTCTCGCACGTCCATCTCGGCTTCGGCGCGGTGGACCTCTCCCTCACGCACTGGGTGCAGGACGGCCTGCTCGTCTTCTTCTTCTTCGCCGTCTCGGTGGAGCTGCAGTACGAGTTGACGCGCGGGGAGCTGCGCAGCTTCCGTCGCGCTGTCCAGCCCGCCATCGCGGCGGCGGGCGGAGTCGTCATCCCGGTGGGCATCTACCTGGCGATGACGGCGGGCACGGACGCGGCATCCGGCTGGCCCGTGCCGACGGCGACCGACGTCGCCTTCGCTCTCGGAGTGCTGGCCGTCTTCGGGCGCGGCCTGCCCTCATCCGTCCGCGTGTTCCTGCTGGCGCTCGCGATCCTCGACGACATCGTCGGGATCGTCCTCATCGCGGTCCTCTACGCCACGGATCTGCGGATCGGGATGCTGGCACTGGCGTTCGTCGCCGTCGTGCTCTTCGCGTTCCTCTCCCGCGTGCAGACGCCGCAGCGCGCGCTCCTGGCGATCGGGCTGATCGCTCTGGCGATCGCGACCTGGGTGCTCGTCCTGCTGTCGGGGGTGCATCCGACGATCGCGGGCGTGCTGCTCGGTCTCGCGATGGCACAGGATCGCGCGCTGCGCACCCGGCATGCGCTCGAGCCGTGGATCAACGGCCTCGTACTGCCGCTCTTCGCGTTCTCGGCCGCGCTCGTGCCTCTTCCCCAGGGTGCGGGGCTGCCGCCGGTGTTCTGGGCGGTGCTCGTGGCGCTTCCGGTCGGCAAGCTGATCGGCATCGCCGCAGGGGGATGGATCGCCCAGCGCGTGCTCGGCGGTCACCGGATGCCGATCGGCGACCTGCTCGCGGCCGGCGCACTGGGCGGCATCGGGTTCACGGTGTCGCTGCTGCTCGCGAACCTCGCCTTTGCGGGGGACGCCGCCTTGCGCGACGGCGCGATCCTCGGTGTGCTGGCCGGATCGCTGCTGGCCCTCGTGCTGGCGGGGGTCTTGGTCTCATGGCGGGCACGTCGCTACCGTGTGAGAGGGGCGACGCCATGATCGATCCGCTGCGGGATGCCGCGCACACGATGCACACCGTCCGCGAGCGCTGCGTCTGGACCCAGCAGATCACGCACCGCGACCTCGTGCCCTATCTCGTGGAGGAGAGCGCCGAGCTCATCGACGCCGTCGAGGACGGCTCGCGGGCCGACCTGCGCGAGGAGCTCGGCGATCTGCTCTGGCAGGTGCTGTTCCATGCGGAGATCGCGTCCCGCGATCCCGATGACCCCTTCGACATCGACGACGTCGCGCGCGGGCTGACGGACAAGATGGTGCGTCGGCATCCCCACGTCTTCGCCGATGCCGTCGCGACGACGCCCGAGGAGGTCCTGGTCCTCTGGAATGCCGCGAAGGCGGCGGAGAAGAGCGCGCGCACGAGCGTCCTCGACGGCGTGAGCGAGCGGATGCCGACGCTCGCGCTCGCGCAGAAGCTCCTCGGCAAGGCCGCGTCTGTGGGCATCGAGGCCGCCGCCGTCCCCGCCGCCTCTGAGGCCGACCTCGGCGATGCCCTGCTCGCCCTGGTCGCGACGGCCAGAGCGAACGGATGGGATGCCGAGCGCGCACTCCGCGAGCGCCTCCGTGCCCTGCAGGCGGAGATCCGCGACGCCGAGGCGTGACTCAGAGGGTCGCGAGCACGGCGTCGAGACGCTCGAAGTCCTCGTCCATGCCGGCATCCATCCCGGAGGCGAGCATCGCGTCGCACGCCTCCTTCGACGTGTAGGTCGACGTCACCTCGATCGCGCTGCGACCGCCGTCGAGGTCGACGAACCGCAGCGTCTCGAGTGTCGGGCCGGGCTCGTCCTCGTACTCCCACGTGTGGACGACACGCCCGGGCGAGACCTCGTGGTAGGCGCCGCGGAACGCCCACGCCCCGCCGTTCGGGGCCTCGACGACGTAGCGGAATGCGCCGCCGGTCTGCGCGTCGAAGCGATCGAGCCGCACCGTGGTGCCCTTCGGCCCCATCCATCGAGTGAACAGGTCGGCCTCGGTGTGCGCGCGCTGCACGAGCGCGGCCGGCGCGTCGAACTCGCGGCGGTGGACGATGCTCTGCTCGCCAGAGCGGGTGTGCGCGGTGAGCCCGGGGCTCTGGATGTCATGGGTGGCCATCTGGTTCTCCTTCATCGGTTGCATGAGGCTGAGGGGAGGTCGTGAGTGCGGCGAGCACGTCGTCCAGCCGGGCGTAGCGCGCCTCGAGCCGGCGCCTTCGGGCGTCCATCCACGCGGCGGCCTCGTCGAGCGGCTCGGTGTGCAGGCTCACGCGGCGCGTGCGGCCCTCGCGATGCCGGGAGATCACGCCGGCGCGCTCGAGCACGTCGAGATGCTGCGACACCGCCTGGAACGAGATTTCGAAGAGTCCGGCGAGCTCGCCGACCGTCGTATCCGACTCGGCGAGCCGGTCGACGATCGTGAGGCGCACGGGATCCCCGATCGCTGCGAACGTCTGGGTGAGCGCTGGCACAAGATCAATTATTCAAGTAATCACTTGAATGTCAAGGCTCGAAGCCACCTGGAAGAATGACCGGGTGGCATCCGTCAATCCGCCGCGCGGCATGCGCGACTTCCTTCCCGCCGACAAGGCCCGGCGCGAGCGCGTGCTCGCCGTCATCCGCGAGCGCTATCGCGCGCACGGCTTCGACGAGATCGAGACACCGGTCATGGAGGAGTACGACCGTCTGCACGCCGGACTCGGCGCGGACAACGAGAAGCTCGCGTACAACGTCCTCAAGCGGGGCCTGGATGCGGACGCCATCCGCGCCGCCGCCGAGCAGCCCTCCGAGCTCACCGACCTCGGCCTGCGATACGACCTCACCGTGCCCCTCGCGCGGTTCTACGCGAGCAACCGGGGCCAGCTACCGACGGTGTTCCGGGCGGTCCAGATGGCTCCCGTGTGGCGCGCGGAGCGGCCGCAGAAGGGGCGCTACCGCCAGTTCGTGCAGTGCGACATCGACATCATCGGCGATGCCTCGGCCCGAGCGGAGACCGAGCTCGTCGTCGCGACACTCGACACGGTCGATGCGCTCGGGCTCGAAGGCGGGAGCATCCGCATCAACGACCGACGCGCACTCGACTGGATGCTCGACAGCTTCGGCTTCACCGCCGACGAGCGGCCGGGCGTGCTCATCACGATCGACAAGCTCGACAAGATCGGTGCCCAGGGAGTGGCCGCGGAGCTGCGCGAGCGAGCAGCGACGGCGTCGGCCGTGGATGCATTCGAGGCGTTCCTCATGCGTCCGATGACGATGGAGTACAACCCGTACGGCGAGCGGCAGATCCGCAAGCTGCTTCCCGAAGGTGCTCCCGACGAGGTCGTCGACCACCTGGTCGGGATCGGGGAGGCCGTCGGCGCCGCACGCGGAACGGCGAGCCCGCTCGGGGACGTCCCGCTGACCTTTGACCCGTTCCTCGTGCGCGGCATGGGCTACTACACCGGCACGATCTTCGAGCTCGCGCACCCGTCCGTCGACTACTCCCTGGGCGGCGGTGGGCGCTACGACGGGATGATCGGGCGCTTCCTGGGCCAGGATGTGCCGGCGGTCGGCTTCTCGATCGGATTCGAGCGCATCGTCGACCTCGTCGCGGAGACAGAGGATGCGGGGGCCCGGGCGATCGTGCTCGTGCACGACCGCGACGTGCCGGTCGCCGAGCTCGTCGCGCACAAGGCCGCGCTCGTGCGCGCCGGCGCGCGCGTGCGGCTCGAGCAGCGCACGAAGAACCTCAAGGGCCTGCTCGAGCGCTCGGCGGCGGACGGCTACACCGAGTTCGCGACGGTTGCCGCGGGCGACAGCGACCTCGAGTTCAAGCCCCTCGGCTGACCCTCAGCCGGATCGCGCGATAGGCGACGCCGATCACCGCGACGATCGCGCCGGCGACGACCGACGGCCACGGCAGCGTGACGGCCAGGACGACGCATCCGACCGCCCCCATGGCTTGGAGCCCCTTGGGATAGCGGCGCGCGTCGCCCCGCTGCCGCCACGCGGCGATGTTGGCGACGAAGTAGTACACCAGCACGCCGAACGACGAGAAGCCGATCGCGCCGCGCAGGTCCACCGACGCGACGAGGATCACGACGACGACGGCGGCGGAGGCCTCCGCGCGGTGCGGCACGTGCCACCGCGGATGCACGGCGCCGAGGAATCGCGGGAGGTCGCCCTCGCGTGCCATGGCGAAAGTCGTGCGGCTGACACCCGCGACGAGCGCCAGGAGGGCGCCGAGGGATGCCGCGGCCGCCCCGATGCGGACGACCACGCCGATCCACGCCCATCCGGACCGTGCCGCGGCGTCGGCGACGGGCTGGGTCGACGCGGCCACGGCTTCCGGACCCAGTGCGCTCAGCACGGCGAGGGCTACGACCGCGTAGATGACGAGTGCGATCACGAAAGCGATCACGATGGCGCGGGGGATGACCCGGCGCGGGTCGCGCACCTCCTCGCCCATGGTCGCGATCCGCGCGTACCCCGCGAAGGCGAAGAACAGCAGGCCGGCCGATTGCAGGATGCCGTAGGCCCCGCCCGACCACAGGGCACCGGTCGACAGCCAATCCGTTGTCGCGCCTCCGGTGAAGGCCGCCGCCACCGCGACGGCGAGCGCGGCGAGGACGACGACCACGATGACGCGTGCGGCGCCGGCGGTGCGTGTGACGCCGAACCAGTTGACGGCGGTGAGCACGACCACGGCGGCGACGCCGACGAGGCGCTCCCAGCCGGATGGTGCGACGTAGGCCGCGAAGGTCAGCGCCATGGCGGCGCAGCTGGCGGTCTTCCCGACGACGAAGCCCCACCCCGCGACGAAGCCCCACCACGGTCCGAGCTCGGCGCGGCCGTACGCGTAGGTGCCGCCCGAGGTCGGGTGGGCGGCCGCGAGCTGCGCCGACGAGGTCGCGTTGCCGAAGGCCACCACCGCCGCGATCGCGAGGCCGATGAGCAGTCCCGCGCCTGCGGCCTGGGCGGCGGGGGCCCAGACGGCGAACACGCCGGCGCCGATCATCGAGCCGAGGCCGATGAAGACGGCGTCGCCGAGCCCGAGGCGCCGACGCAGTGCGGGGGAGGTCACGGCCGAACTCTAGCCTCCCCGTCGGAACGACCGGTTCATGCGCGAGGATGGGGGGATGACGCTGCACATCCACGCCGTCCTGGTGCCTTTCGGCCCCGCGACAGCCCTCGAGCTCACCGACGCCCAGGTCGATGAGCTCGGCGGCGGCAAGCGCGCCGCGGTCGTCGTCGGCATCGGCGGCGCGACCGCCCGGCTGCGCCTGGGCGTGATGGACGGCAAGAACCTCATCGGCATGTCGAAGGCGGCGCGCGCGCAGCTCGGGGTCGAGATCGGCGACGAGGTGGATGCGACCGTCGCCCTCGACGCCGCGGAGCGCGAGGTCGAGGTGCCGCCCGATCTCGCGACGGCGCTGGATGCCGCGGGTGTGCGGGCCGCGTTCGATGCCCTCTCGTTCACGCGGCGCAAGGAGCTCGCACGCGGGGTCGCCGAGGCCAAGCGTCCGGATACGCGCGAGCGGCGCATCGCGGCCGCGGTGGAGGAGCTCAGCGGCGACTGAATCCGGCCGCGCGGCATCCGGGACAGCACCGCGCGCACCGTCCCCATGCGATGGGCTGATGCCCATCGCTTGACGATGGATGCGCCGCACGCGACGCTGGGGGGCATGACCGAGCTCACCCCGGACAATTGGCGCCGCGTCGACGCGTACTTCACCGACACCCTCGTCGGGCACGACGAAGCCCTCGAGCACGCGGTGGCCGAGCAGAACGCCGCCGGCCTGCCGGCGATCGAGGTCGCCCCGGTCGCAGGCAAGCTCCTTCACCTCCTCGTGCGCATCAGCGGCGCACGACGTGTCCTCGAGATCGGCACGCTGGGCGGCTACTCGACCATCTGGATGGCGCGCGGCATCCCGGACGACGGTCTCGTGACCACGATCGAGGCGGAGCCCGCGAACGCGGCCGTCGCGCGTGCGAGCATCGATCGTGCAGGGGTCGGCGCCAAGGTCGAGATCCGGATCGGGCGCGGCGAGGAGGTGCTGCCGACGCTCACAGGTCCCTACGATCTCGTGTTCATCGATGCCGACAAGGAATCCAACCCGCTCTACCTCGAGTGGGCGGCCCGGCTCGGGCATCCGGGCACGGTCGTCGTCCTCGACAACACCGGTCGCAGCGGCGGCGTCGCCGACCCCGACGAGCGGACGCCGCAGATCGAGGGCGTGCGGCGCGGCCTCGAGATGCTGGGCGCCGATCCGCGCTTCGAGGCGACGGCGTTGCAGACGCTCGACCGCAAGGGATGGGATGGCGTGGCGATCGCCGTGCTGACCGACGTCGTCGAGGGCTATGACGACGCCCTCGAGCCGTGAGCCTGGCGCGTCGACATCCGATGGGCGCCGCGACCGCCCATCACTAGACTCGACTGCGGACCGACGACGCTCCGAGCAACCCTCACCCAACTCAAGGAGTCCTCCGTGGCACTTATCGAGGCTGTCAACGCGCGCGAGATCCTGGACTCGCGCGGCAACCCCACCGTCGAGGTGGAGGTGCTGCTCGACGACGGCGTCGTCCAGCGCGCCGCTGTCCCGTCCGGGGCATCGACCGGCGCGTTCGAGGCATACGAACTGCGCGACGGCGACAAGAGCCGCTATGGCGGCAAGGGCGTCCTGAAGGCCGTCGACGCCGTCATCGACGAGCTGGGCCCCGCGATCGAGGGCGTCGACGCCAGCGAGCAGCGCATCGTCGATGAGATCCTCATCGAGACCGACGGCACCGAGAACAAGTCGCGCACAGGCGCCAACGCCATTCTCGGCGTCAGCCTCGCGGTCGCGAAGGCCGCAGCCGACAGTGCCGACCTGCCGCTGTTCCGCTACATCGGCGGTCCGAACGCCCACGTCCTTCCCGTTCCCCTGTTCAACGTCATCAACGGTGGGGAGCACGCCGACAACGGCATCGACATGCAGGAGTTCTTCCTCGCCCCGATCGGCGCGTCGACGTTCGCCGAGGCGCTGCGCTGGGGTGCCGAGACGTACCACGTGCTCAAGGGCGAGCTGAAGGCCGCGGGCTTCGCGACCGGCCTTGGCGACGAGGGCGGCTTCGCGCCCGACCTGCCCAGCAACCGCGAGGGCCTCGACTTCCTCGTCAAGGCGATCGAGAAGGCCGGCTTCACGCCGGGCGTGGACATCGCCCTCGGCCTGGATGTCGCTGCCACCGAGTTCTTCAACGACGGCGTCTACCGCCTCGAGGGCAAGGACTGGAGCGCCGCGGAGCTGACCGACTACTACGTCGGCCTCGTCGACGCCTACCCGATCGTCACGATCGAGGATGCCCTGGCCGAGGACGACTGGGACAGCTGGAAGGCGCTCACCGACGCGCTCGGCACCCAGGTGCAGCTCGTCGGCGACGACCTGTTCGTCACCAACCCGGAGCGCCTCGCGCGCGGCATCGACCTCGGCGTCGCGAACTCGCTGCTCGTGAAGGTCAATCAGATCGGCACTCTGTCGGAGACGCTGGATGCGGTCGACCTCGCGCACCGCTCGGGCTACACGACGATGTTCTCGCACCGCTCCGGCGAGACCGAGGACACCACAATCGCCGATCTGGCGGTCGCGGTGAACTCGGGTCAGATCAAGAGCGGCGCGCCCGCTCGCAGCGAGCGCGTGGCGAAATACAATCAGCTTCTGCGCATCGAGGAGGAGCTGGGCGACGCTGCGGAGTTCGCGGGCCGTTCGGCCTTCCGTCGCTTCAAGGGCTGACGCGGGCGCACACCCGCAGGACGGAAGGGGGAGACGTGGCAGGACGGACGTCTCCCCCTTCCGCTGCGTCCGGCGGGTCTCAGCCGCCCGGCACACGGGTCGATGTGGGGCGCTGGCTCGGCGGCATCCGCGTCTCGGGCTTCGCGGCCATCATGCTCGGGCTCGTCGTCCTCGGCGTCTTCGTGCTTGTGCCGACGATCGGGACCTACGCGCAGCAGCAGCAGCAGCTGGCATCCGTGCGCAGCGCGGTGCAGGTGACGAAGGACCAGGTGGCGGAGCTCGAGCGTGAGCGCGAACGCTGGAAGGACCCCGCGTACATCACGACCCAGGCGCGCGCGCGGCTGTATTACGTGAAGCCCGGCGAGGTCGTGTTCCTCGTCGACAACGACCTCCCCGCCGCGGCGCAGCCGCGCGAGCAGGAGAAGGTCAGCGCGAAGGTGCAGGAGACGCGCACCGACTGGATGTCGCAGCTCGTGCGATCCGTTGCCGCCGCCGGCGTCGCGGAGACGGCAGCCCCCGCGGGCTAAGCGCGCCCCCCGCCGCTGAGAGCGACTTCCCGTCACGGTGTCAGGGAGAAGCCCAGCCGCGGCCGGTAGCCTTTCCGGGTGACCACGCCCCCCTTCGCCCCCGTGGAAGACGTCGACCTCGAGGTGCTCCGCGAGCAACTCGGCCGGCCCGCGCGCGGCGTCATCGGCATCGCCGCCCGCTGCGTCTGCGGCAACCCGACGGTCGTGGCCACGGCACCCCGACTTCCCGACGGAACACCCTTCCCGACGTTCTACTACCTCACGCACCCGGCGGCGACGGCGGCGATGTCCTCGCTCGAGGCCGATCACGTGATGCGCGAGCTCGGCGAGCTGCTGGACTCCGATCCCGAGCTGCAGGCGGCGTACACCCGCGCCCACGAGGCGTATCTCGCCGACCGGGCGCACTACGGCGAGGTTCCCGAGATCGACGGGATCTCCGCGGGCGGGATGCCGACCCGGGTGAAGTGCCTGCACGCCCTGGCGGGCCACGCGCTCGCGGCAGGACCGGGCGTCAACCCGATCGGCGATCTGGCGCTGGCCCGCTCGGCCTGGTCGCCGGCGCGCTGCGTCTGCGCCACCCCGGGTTCCGCCCTGACTACTGTCGCACCCGACGAGGCGACCGGATGAGACGAGCGCTCCTCGCGCTCCTGGCGAGCGCCGTCGCGGTGCTCGCGCTGACCGGTGCGGCTGCGCCGCCCGTGCCCGACAATCCGACCGATCGTGTCCGCAGTGCCGAGTACTGGCTCGACTCGTACGGCATCCGCACCGCGTGGCAGACGTCGCAGGGTGCCGGGGTCAGGATCGCGGTCATCGACACGGGCGTCGGGCACGCGCCCGAGCTGGACGGCGCCGTCGTGGGCGGAACCGACGTCTCCGGAGTCGGCGCCGCCGACGGGCGCACCCCGGTCGGCGCGGTCGATGCGAATCACGGCAGCTGGGTGGCATCCCTCGCCGCCGCGCGCGGCACGGGCAACGGCGACGGCATGATCGGCGTGGCGCCGGCGGCCGACATCCTCTCGATCTCCGTCGGGTTCGGGGCGACCTCGCGCGTGCCGTTCACCCAGCAGGTCGCCAACGCGATGCGATGGGCGGTCGACCACGGAGCGAAGGTCATCAACCTGTCCTTCACGACGAACACCCTCGACTGGGATCCGAGCTGGGACGCCGCCTTCCAGTACGCGTTCGACCACGACGCCGTGGTGGTCGTGGCCGCCGGCAACCGGGGGAGCGGCACCACCCGTGTCGGCGCCCCGGCGACCATCCCGGGCGTGCTCACCGTGGCCGGTGTCGACCCCGAAGGCAACGCGAGCGTGGAGGCGTCGACGCAGGGGATCACGATCGGCGTCTCGGCGCCGAGCGAGCAGCTGCTCGGCGTCTCCGCGGACGGTCGCCTGGTCCAGTGGAGCGGCACGAGCGGTGCCGCGCCCATCGTCGCCGGCATCGTCGCCCTCGTGCGGGCCGCGCATCCCGATCTCGACGCGAACAACGTCATCGAGCGCATCATCAAGACCGCGCGACCCGCGACGGGCGCGAAGGTGCCCGATCCGCTCTACGGGTACGGACTAGTGGATGCCGGGGCCGCCGTGACGGCGTCCGTCCCGTCGGTCACCGCCAACCCCATGGGGAGCCTCTCCGACTGGGTGCACCTCTACCGCCGCGCCGCGTCGACGCCGCAGCCGACTCCGGATGCGACGACCTACACGGTTCCGCCGCTGCCGCCCGCGGACGCGGCGAGCCGTTCGTCGGCCCTCCTCCCGTCGGAGGACAGTCTGCTGTACGGGACGCTGCCGCTCGTGGCCCTCACCGGGGCCGGTATACTGGTCGCGCTCGGCGTCACCGCTGCTGTCCGACGCATCCGATCGGCGCGCACTCCTCGCTCGCCGAGCCGTTGATCTCTAGGAGTTCTCCCCCTGTGACTAAGAGCGTGCCCAGGATCCTTGTCGTCGGTGGTGGTTACGCCGGTTTCTACACCGCGTGGAAGCTCGAGAAGCACCTTCGCAAGGGCGAGGCAGAGGTGACGATCGTCGACCCGCTGCCCTACATGACCTACCAGCCGTTCCTGCCGGAGGTCGCGGCCGGTTCGATCGAGGCCCGTCACTCCGTCGTCGCCCTGCGTCGTCACCTCAAGCGCACCACGGTCGTGACCGCGAAGGTGACCGGCATCGACCACGCGAACAAGGTCGCGACCATCACGCCGCCCATGGGCGAGCCGTGGCAGCACGAGTACGACCAGATCGTCGTCACCGCCGGTGCCGTGTCGCGCACGTTCCCGATTCCGGGAATCGCCGACAACGCGATCGGCCTGAAGACGATCGAAGAGGCCGTCGCCATCCGCGACCGTCTGATGTCGAACTTCGACAAGGCCGCCTCCTTGCCCCGCGGCCCCGAGCGCGACCGTCTGCTCACCGTCGTCGTGGTCGGCGGCGGCTTCGCGGGCATCGAGGTCTTCGCCGAGCTGCGCTCGCTGGCGTCTGCTCTGGTGTCGAAGTACCCGTCGCTGTCGTTCGACGACACGCACTTCCACCTCATCGAGGCGATGAGCCGCATCATGCCCGAGGTCTCGCTGAAGACCAGTGAGTGGGTGCTGAAGGATCTCGCCAAGCGCGGCGCCTATGTCCACCTCGACACGCAGGTGCAGGGCGCTGTGGGCGGCAACGTGCAGCTGTCGACGGGAGAGGTCATCCCGACGGACCTCATCATCTGGACCGCCGGCGTCATGGCCAACCCCACGGTCGTGCGCGGCGGTGACCTCCCCGTCGAGGAGCGCGGTCGCATCAAGACGCGCGCCGACCTGCGCGTGGGCACCGAGGACGAGATCGTCGAGGGCGCCTGGGCGGCCGGTGACGTCTCGGCCGTTCCGGATCTCAGCGGCGGCGGTGTCGGTGGCTACTGCGTCCCCAACGCCCAGCACGCCGTCCGCCAGGCGAAGCTGCTCGCGAAGAACCTCGTCGCCGTCCTGCGGGGCGAGCTGCCCCGCGAGTACTTCCACAAGAACCTCGGCGCGGTCGCGGGCCTCGGCCTGTACGACGGCGTCTTCCAGTCGGGGAACTTCGCGCTCAAGGGCCTCATCGCCTGGTTCGCGCACCGCGGCTACCACGGCCTTGCGATGCCGTCGTGGGAGCGCAAGTGGCGCGTGCTGTGGGGTTGGTGGAACAACTTCTGGCTCGGGCGCGATCTGGTGAACCTCGAGACGGTGCAGAACCCGCGCTACGTCTTCGAAGAGTTCGCCGCGCGTCCGCGGCCGCCGCAGCCCGTGGAGTCGCCGGCTCCTGAGGCACCGGCCGTCATTCCGGCCGCCACGGCGCCCGCGGTCAAGAAGACGCCCGCGAAGGCTGCCGCCAAGTAGGCCTCGCCGGATGCCGCAGGCTCGTCTGACAGGATGAGCCTGCGGCATCCGTGTTTCTCCGTGGATGCTGCGCCCCCGTAGCCCAATGGCAGAGGCAGGCGACTTAAAATCGCTTCAGTCTGGGTTCGAGTCCCAGCGGGGGCACCTCCCCGAAGCGCCGACTCCCGTGCGAGCACGCTGAAGTCGCGCATGTCTGATGAATGATGAGTCGAAGCCCCGCAGGCGAAGGACCGGACAGATCCGCCGGCAGACTCGATGGTGAGGACGCCGTGGACGGCAACGCCGTTCCCCGGCAATCCGGATCGCGCCGGTTCGATGATCTCGTCGATGAATCCCGGAGAGAATTCGCGTCATAGAACCGATCCGACGGCATCTCCATCTATGCCCGGGTGGCCGCATCCGCTCGGGTGGGGCTGCGTCTTCCTTGGAAGAGAGTCGTCCCTGGGCGAGCGGCAACCGCCAAGTTGCTGTCGCCCTGGGCGGAGGGCGGTCCGCGCCCCGAACGCGGAGCCGGTCCGCTGCACCTGCGCACTGCCGCAGTCGCAGGGACAAGCCGCCCGACAACCCTCCCTTTCAGTCGCGCTCCGCACCGGTTCGCGGCTGCTCACCTGTCGTGCGCGCCGCCCCGGCGAACACGCGAGAAAGCCGATCATGACATTCCCTACCGCCGCCCGCGCGCTGAGCGCGTACGCAGCCGCAACAGCGCTTGGTCTCGGCGCTGTCCTCGCGCTCAGCGCACCCGCCAGCGCTGACACCCCGAGCCCGTCCAGCGCACCGTTCTCCGCACCGCTGTGCGCCGGGCAGACATCCGACGATCCGCGCCAGGCGACCGGTCCCGTCTCCGACCTCACCCGCGTGTTCGGGCAGCGACTGGTCGATTACAGCAATGGCCAGGTGGTCGCCCTCTATGACACGTACGGCGACAATGCGAACGACGGCGCGCCCGCCGTGTGCGGAACCCGGTACGTTGCGGGGATCGGGCCGGTGTCCGAGTGGATGTTCTGTACGAACGTCTTCAGCCACGTGTGCAGTGGCGCCGACGCTGAGGGTCGGCTGCTCGATATCGACGGGCACCCCATCCCGGGCCTCGAAGAACGTGTCGGTCAGCACTCACTGACGCCACCGCAGGAGAAGCTGGTCGCCTGGCTCATCCAGAATGGACACTCGTACGGGGGCGTGGGCTACTACGACTTCCACACGACCAACGCCCAACGGAACTCCACAGCTGAGGAGCGCATCGCTCTTCAAGTGCTGGTCTGGTGCATCAGCGACCCCGCGGACCCCGCGGCGACAGGCTCCGAAGGCGAACGTGCACGGACTTGCTCGGCGAGCATGTCGCCGGATAAGCAGCAGCGCATCCTGAACCGCATACCCGACACCCCCGACGTCTCCGTGAAGCTCGCACCCGGCAACTCGCCCCTCGCGATCGGGGAGGCGGCTGACTTCCAGGTCGCGACGAACCTGTTCGACCAGCCGATCACCGTGACGGTCAGTGGCGCGACGGGCACGGTGGACGTGGTCGCGGGTGACGCCACATACGACCGGCGCAGCGGCAGGCTGATCGTCGCGGGCCCTGGCCCGGGCAGCCTTCGATTCACGAGCCAGGCCGCCGGTGCTGTCACCATCCGGGTGTCGACGACGCCGGCATCACGCTCGTACCTGTCCTGGAATCAGAGTCCCGGCTTGTCGACAGATCAGATCGGCTGTCAGGTGTTCGCCACCTTCCAGACCCGACAAGCGGCGACGCTCTCAGACACTGCTCGAGCGACTTTCATCGCGGCGCCCATCGGAAGATCGCGTGTCGCCCCACCCGCTGCACATGCCACGTCCCCGATCCCGGCCACCGGTGCCCCCATCCCCAGCATCGCTCCCACCGTTCAGCCCGCGACGCAACTCACACCGGAAGACAGCACGCCGGCATCCACCGACCACCCCGAGTTGCTTGCGATGACCGGCGGCGTGGACCTCTCCATCCCGTTGGCCGCCTCCGCGGTCCTCTTCACCGCTGGTATCGCCCTGATCGTGATCCGAGGCCGCAGGGTCCGCAGGCCGGGCAGCTGACCGGAGGACAGGGGGTCCGATGCACGTCGTGCGGCCCGTGTGCCGGCCAGCCCGCTGAGAAGGGCGAGCGGCACATTCGAGTCGCAGCGGGGGCGGCACGCGGGCACAATGAACTCATGAACAACCGCAAGATGCAGTTCTCGGAACTGTCCCGGGGGCGGCAGGTCGGAATCACCGTGGGCTCGCTCGTACAGCTCGCGCTCGCCGTGTGGGCGTTCGTAGACCTAGCCCGGCGTGCGCCCACCGAGGTGCGAGGCCGGAAAGGGCTCTGGATCCCCGTCATCCTCGTCAACTGGATCGGGCCTGCGGCCTACTTCATCTTCGGCCGCAGGCGCTGATCTCAGGAGGCGACCGGAGCGGTGAGGGGGTCGGCATCCCTTCGCGTGCGGCCGCTGTCGGTCACGACGGCGAGTCCTTCGCGGGCCCAGTATTCGAAGCCGCCGATGAGCTCCTTGACGTCCGTGTAGCCGAGAGTGGCGAGGATGAGCGCGCCGCGCGTGCTGCCGTTGCAGCCGGGGCCCCAGCAGTAGACGACGATCTCACGGTCGAGGTCCGGTGCGACGTCGCCGATCCGCGCGGCGAGCTCGGCGTTCGGGATGTGCACGGCGTCGGGAATGCGCCCCTGTCGCCACGAGGCCTCACTGCGCGTGTCGATGACGAGCGGCGGGTGGCTAGAGGCCCGTGCGGCGGCGAGGTCGGAGGGATCGGTCTCATACACAAGCTTCGCGGCGAAGAAGTCGACCGCGGAGAGGGATGTCTGCATCCGCCCATTCCAGCACTTCGCGGGCACGGTCCGACGCACAATCTAGACTCGAGGCGGAACGGCAACGGGGGACGCATGGGATCGCGAGCGGGACGGGCATGGCGAGGCATCCTCGCCGCCGCGTTCTCGGTCTTCGTCGCGGCGCTTTCGCATTCGCTCGCCGCGGGTGACGCGGCGCCACTTCTCGGCGTCGTCCTGGCGCTCACGGTCGCGCTTCCGGTCTGCGTCCTGCTCGCAGGGCGCAGGCTGTCATGGATGCGCCTCGCCCTCGCGGTGGGCGCGAGCCAGTTCGTCTTCCACGGGCTGCTGCAGGTCGGCATCGGCGACGTCGGCCGGGTCGCGCCTGGCGCGGTGGGTGTCGGCATGGCGGATCACATGCACGCCGTGATGCCCGCGATGCTGCCGGCGCTCGACGGGCACCAGATGACCTCGCCCGCGATGTGGGCGGGTCACGCCGTGGCCGCGGTGCTCACGATCGCCGCATTCGGCGCCGGGGAGCGCGCTCTGCGCACTCTGCTCGATGTCGTGGGCTGGTCGTTCGTGGCGCTCCTGCTGCTCGGCACGCCCGCGTCGACGGCGCGCCGCATCCTCGAACCCGGCGACGACACCGCGATCCTCTCGAGCCTGTCCGTCCTCTCTCTCGCGCCGCGCAGGGGCCCTCCGGTCATCGCCTGACCCGAACCCTTCGGCTTCGCGCGCGCGGAGCGCTTCCGCGTGCGCCGCACAGAGAGCACATCATGTACAGAAAGTCCCTGTCCCGTCTCGCCGTCGGTGCTGCCGCCGGCATCGCGCTCGCCGTCGCCGCCCCGCTCGCGGCCGGTGCACACGTCACCGTCGATCCGAACACCGCCACCTCTGGCAGCTGGGCGTACGTCACCTTCCGTGCGCCGAACGAGTCGACGACGGCGAGCACGACGAGGCTCGTCGTCCATCTGCCGCAGGACACGCCGCTGACGAGCGTCTCGTACCGCCCGACCCCGGGATGGACCACCACCATCGACACCGAGGACCTGCCGAAGCCCGTCACGGTGTCGGGCAACACCATCACGAAGGCGCCGGCGCGCATCACGTTCGACGCCGCGGACGGAGCCGCGATCGCCCCCGGTCAGTTCCAGCTGTTCACCGTGTCGCTCGGCCCGATTCCGACGGCAGGTCACATCGTCCTCCCCGTCACGCAGACCTACAGTGACGGCAAGGTCGTCGAGTGGAAGGCCACGCCCGCCGACGTCGCGCAGGACGACACGCTGGAACCCGCGCCGGTGATCTACATCACGGATGCGCCGCCCGCCGACGAGCACCACGGCTCGGCGCCCGCCCCGGCCCTCACCACCGCGGCGGACGCCGCCGCCACCTCGCCCACCGAGGGGATCGGGCTGGGTCTCAGCATCGCGGCCCTCATCCTCGCGCTCGGCGGCGTGCTGTTCGCGGCGTTCGCCCTTCGCGCCTGCCGGCGGTCGGAGTGAGCCGCGGCGCCGCCGGCCGCGGCATCCTTCTCGGACTCGCGGGAGCAGCGATCGCGCTGGCCGGCGTGTTCGCGACGGCGTCCGCCGCGTCCGCCCACGACGACCTCCTCGTGACCGAGCCCGCTCCGGGCTCGACGACGGGCGGCCCGCTCACGCAGCTCACGCTCACCTTCAGCGGTGACCTGATCGGCGGCCAGGGCGCCGATGTGGTCGAGCTCCTCGGGCCCGACCGCAGGTACTACGAGACCGGGTGCCCTCAGCTGTCGGGGCCGGAGGTCACGGTGCCCGTGGCGATGGGAGCCCCCGGCACGTATGAGGTGGCGTGGCGGGCGGTGTCATCGGACGGCCACCCCGTCTCGGGCACGTACACCTTCACGTATGCCCCGGATGCCGCAGCCTCAGCGAGCCCGCAGGCGGCGGGCTCGATGCATCCGGCGTGCGGCGCGGCTCCTGCTGCCACGTCGCAGCCCGACGCCTCGTCGTCCGCGCCGCCTCCCGACGCGGGTGTCTGGCTCGGCATCGGCATCGGCCTGGTGGTCGTCGCGATCGCCGCGATCGGCGCGTGGCTGATCGTGCGCCGACCGAAGCCGGAGGAGTGACGTCTTACCGGCGGGGGTTCATCGGCCCGCGGTGGGACCCGATTCCATCGATGTCGGCACTGGATTTCAGGGGGGCGACGCTCGCGTAGGCTTTACGCGTGCAACGGAGCTCTGACCTCGATCTCATGGCCTACCCGCCGGCGTCGGCGTCCACGCACGGTCTCCCGTGGGACGATCCGGCCGCCTATTGGGGAGCGATGTCGCGCGCGATCGCCGACGTCCCGGCGCCAGTGGGGGCGATCAACATCGCCGCCCTCCGCTACAACGCGCTCGACATGGCGGTGCGCGCGAGCGGCGTGCCCATCCGCGTCGCGAGCAAGTCCGTGCGCGTGCGCGAGGTCATCGATGCGACCCTCGCCCTGCCCGGCTATCAGGGCATTCTCGCCTTCACCCTCGCCGAGGCGCTCTGGCTGGCCGCGGACCATGACGACATCGTCCTCGGCTACCCGACCGCCGACCGCGCGGCCATCGCGCGGCTCGCCGCCGACGAGACGGCGTCCGCCCGTGTGACCCTCATGGTCGACGATCTTTCGCAGCTGGATCTCGTCGACGCGGTCGCGCCCACGACCTCACGCCCCGTCATCCGCGTCGCGATCGACGCCGATGCCTCGTGGCGGAGCCCCGGCATCGGCCACATCGGCGTCCGCCGCTCGCCCGTGCACGAGCCGGGCGAGGTCGCGAACCTCGCGCGGGCGATCACGGCCCGCCCGGGCTTCACCCTCGTGGGGCTCATGATGTACGAGGCGCAGATCGCCGGACAGCCCGACAAGGCCGGTGCGGACGCGCCCGTCATCCGGTGGATGCAGCGCCGCTCCGGCCAGGAGCTCCTCGAACGCCGCGCGGCGATCGTCGCGGCGCTTCGCGAGATCGCGCCCCTCGAGTTCATCAACGGCGGCGGGACGGGATCGCTCGAGCTCACGGCATCCGACCAGTCCGTCACCGAGGTGACGGCGGGCAGCGGCCTGCTCGCCGGGCACCTCTTCGACGGCTACCGCATCTTCGACCCGGCGCCCGCCGCCGCGTTCGCCATGGATGTCGTCCGCAAGCCGCTGCCCGACATCGCGACGGTGCTCGGCGGCGGATGGGTCGCCTCGGGCCCGCCGCTCGCCTCCCGCCAGGCGAAGCCCGTCTGGCCGCAGGGCCTCCACACGCTCGGGCGCGAGGGCACGGGCGAGGTCCAGACTCCGCTGCAAGGCGACGCGGCCCGCGAGCTGAAGGTGGGCGACCGCGTGTGGTTCCGTCACTCCAAGAGCGGCGAGCTCGCCGAGCGCCTGAACAGCTGCCTCCTGATCGACGATGATCGCATCGCGGGCGAGGTTCTGACCTACCGCGGCGAAGGAAAGGCATTCCTGTGACCCGACCCGCCGGAGAATGGCGCAACTGGGGGCGCTCGGCACGGGTTCGCCCGCAGCTCGTCGAGATGCCCAGCAGCGCCGGGGCCGTGCAGCGGTCCGTCCAGGCAGCCGTCAAGCGGGGGATGCGGGTGAAGGCCGTCGGCGCCGGCCACAGCTTCACCGGCATCGCCGTCGCGCCCGGGGTGCTGCTCGACCTGGTCGACCTCACCGGCATCGTCGCGGTCGACCGCGAGCGTTTGCGCGTCACCCTCCTCGCGGGCACCCGACTGCACCAGGTGCCGAAGCTCCTCGCCCCGTACGGGCTCGCCATGGAGAACCTCGGCGACATCGACCGCCAGTCGATCTCCGGCGCGATCTCGACCGGCACCCACGGCACCGGCGCACGCTTCGGCGGCATCGCGACCCAGGTCGTCGGGGTGACGCTCGTCACCGGCGACGGCCAGATGCTCGTCGTCAACGAGGACGAGAACCCCGAGCTGCTGCCGGCGGTCGCCGTGGGGCTCGGCGCGCTCGGCATCCTCGTCGATGTCACGCTCCAGTGCGTCCCTGCTTTCGTCCTGCAGGCGGTGGATCACCCCGAGCCGCTCGACGAGGTGCTCGAGACGCTCGACAGCCGCGTCGCGGATGCGGATCACTTCGAGTTCTACTGGTTCCCCCACACCGACGTCGCGCTGACCAAGACGCACACGCGCCTTCCGGAGAGCGCACGACGCCGGCCGCTGCCGCGCGTCGGCAAGTGGATCGACGAGGAGCTGCTGTCGAACGGCGTCTACCGGATGGTGTGCGCGGCCGGCACGCTCGTGCCGCCGATCGTTCCGCCGTTCTCGCGCCTCGCCGTGAAGCTGACCGGCGATCGTGAGTACACCGATCTGTCGAACAGGGTGCTCACGCAGAACCGCGACGTGCGGTTCCGCGAGATGGAGTACGCGCTGCCCGCCGAGAAGGTGCGGCCGGCATTCGACGCGCTGCGCGGCCTGATCGAGGAGCGCGGGTGGCGGATCTCGTTCCCCGTCGAGGTGCGCTTCGCTGCCGCCGACGACCTCTGGATGTCGACCGCGCACGGGCGGGCCTCGGGCTACATCGCCGTGCACCGGTATCACCGGGAGAATCCCACCGAGTACTTCGCCGCCGTCGAGAAGATCATGCTGTCGTTCGGCGGGCGCCCGCACTGGGGCAAGATGCACACCCTGGATGCCGACATCCTGCGCGACCGGTACCCGCGTTTCGACGACTTCGTGGCGCTTCGCGACCGGCTCGATCCGAAGCGCATGTTCACCAACACCTACCTCGACCGCGTCCTCGGTGAATAAGGCCTGAGAGTCCCGGGAGGTCCAGGGTCGCCACAGGGTGCCGTCGTTAGGATGGGGATGATTTCGCGAAGGAGTACCGCCTGATGGAATGGCTCATCCCTGCCCTCATCGTCGTCGTGCTGGTGCTCATCATCGGTGTCTACCTCTGGGCGACCTACAACTCGCTCGTCCAGCTGAATGTGCGCGTCGACGAGGCCTGGAGCGACATCACGGTCCAGCTCAAGCGCAGGGCCGACCTGCTGCCGAACCTCATCGAGTCGGTGAAGGGCTATGCGGCGCACGAGAAGGCGGTCTTCGAGAACGTGACGCAGGCGCGGGCCGAGACGCTGTCAGCGACAGGGCCCGCCGAGGCCGGTGTCGCAGAGGGCCACATGCAGCAGGCGCTGCGGTCGCTGTTCGCGGTGGCCGAGGCCTATCCACAGCTGCAGGCGAGCCAGAACTTCCTTCAGCTGCAACAGTCGATCGTCGACACCGAGGACAAGATCCAGGCCTCGCGCCGGTTCTACAACGGCGGGGTGCGCGAGTTGAACACGAAGATCAAGGTGTTCCCGAACAACATGTTCGCGCGCCGCCTCGGATTCAGCGAGCGGGAGTTCTTCGAAGTCGTCGATGGCGCGGCCATCTCCGAGCCTCCGCGCGTCCAGTTCTGAGTGCTGTCCGCGCCCCGCGGTAGCGTCGGGGCATGCCTCTCACGCTCGACCGTGACACCGCGCGTCGGCTCGCCGTCACGGCTCAGCTGCTGACGGCGCAGTGTCCCGCCGACATCGTCGAGACCGTCGACGGGCTCACGATCGTCAACGTCGACCCGACGGCCGCGATCGCACCGAGCGCCGATCTCATCCTGTGGAGCAGACTCGGCTGGCCGTACCAGCCGGCTGATCTCGCCCGCGTGGAGCAGGTGGACCGCGCCGTCTTCGAGTGGGGCGGCTTCTACCGCCCGATGACCGATCTGCCGCTGCTGCGTCCCGACATGGATCGCGCGCCGCTGTGGGGCGGCACACGTGCGTGGTTCGACGCCAACGCCCGATTCCGCGATGACGTTCTGGCGCGCCTGCGCGCGGAGGGTCCGCTGCATGCCGCCGAGGTGCCCGACACGGCGCAGGTGTCCTGGCGCTCGAGCGGCTGGACGAACGACCGCAACCCGCAGCAGATGATCGAGGTCCTCGTCGCGCGCGGGGAGGTGGCCGTGTGGGGTCGCGACGCGAAGGGCCGGCTCTTCGATCTGGCCGAGCGCGTGTATCCCGCCGACTCGCCCCGGATCGCCGACGAGGACGCGGTCCGTGAGCGTGCGGAGCGACGCCTCGCGGCACTGGGCATCGCCCGCCAGAAGAGCGTGGCGCAGCCGGGGGAGCCGATCGACGTCGGCGACGTCGGTGAGCCCGCGGTCGTCGACGGAGTGCCGGGGGAGTGGCGGGTGGATGCCGCGGCCCTGGCCGCAGCCGACTCCTTCTCCCCGCGCACGGCGGTGCTGTCGCCGTTCGACCGTATGGTGTTCGACCGCGGCCGGCTCGCGGAGCTCTTCGACTACGAGTACATCCTCGAGATGTACAAGCCCGCGGCGAAGCGGCGCTGGGGGTACTTCGCGCTGCCGATCCTGCACGGCGACCGGTTCGTCGGCAAGCTCGACGCCAAGGCGGACCGCAAGGCGGGGGTGCTTCGCATCCACGCCGTCCATGAAGACGTGCCGTTCACACGGCCGGTCGCGGATGCTGTGGATGCCGAGATCGCCGCCCTCGGCTCCTGGCTCGGCCTGGAGCTCGCCTACGCCTGAACGGCGGCCAGCCCGGCGCGCACGTCGTGACGTTGCGCATCCGGCAGCACGGCGGCCAGATCGCCGGTCGCGTCACCCCAGCTCGAGATGGAGATGCGCTCCAGCCGTTGCCACGAGGCCGCGAGGCGCAGCTGCTCGGCGAGGCGTTCGGCGGCGTCCGCCGGCCTCGCGTGCTCCCACCACGCGGACTGCACGAGCAGGCGCGAGGACTGCCGGTCGGCCTTGAGATCGACGCGTCCGACGATGTCGTCGCCGACGAGCACGGGCAGCGAATAGTAGCCGTAGCGCCGCTGCGGCTCGGGTGTGTAGATCTCGATGCGGTATTCGAAGTCGAACAGCCGCTCGGCGCGATCGCGGAACCACACCACGGGGTCGAACGGCGTCAGGATGGCGGCCGCCTCGAGGCCGCGCGGCAGCACCGCATCCGCATGCACCCAGACCGGGGTGGGCCGCCCGGCCCGCTCCCATCCGCGAACGACCACCGGCTCCAGGACGCCTGCATCCTCCAACTCGCGGATCGCGCCCATGATGCCCGGCCGGTCCTTGATGCGGTAGTAGTCGGCAAGGTCGGAAGCGGTCGCCACGCCGCACGCGCGCGCCGCGCGTGCGACGAGCTCGCGCACGGCGTCAGCGCGCGGCACGGGCCTCTCGAGCACCGAGGCGGGGATGACCTGCTCAGCGAGCGCATACCGGCGCTCGAATCCCCGCCGCCCCGCGATTGCGACGTCGCCGAAGAGGAACATGTGCTCGAGGGCGTTCTTGACCACGTCCCAGTCCCACCACGGTCCTCGCCGCGTCTCCTTCGCATCGTGCTCGATCTGGGCCGGCCGGAGCGGTCCGCGCGTGGCGAGTTCCGACCGCACCCAGTCGACGATCTCGCGGTTGACGTCGTACCAGCTGCCGTCGCCTGCGTAGCGCGCGCGGAGGTCGTCACGGCGGAATTCGAACAGTCCCCAGTCGGCGACCGGGATGAAGGAGGCGACGTGCGCCCACGACTCCACATACGGCGGACGGTGCGCGAAGAGCAGCCGGTCGAGCGCGGCCTGATCGTACGCGCCCAGGCGGGCGAACAACGGCATGTAGTGCGAGCGCGCGAAGACGTTCACGGAGTCGATCTGCAGCACCCCCATCCGCTCGATGGCGCCGCGCAGGTGCCGGCTGCCTGCAGCCTCGGGCCGGGGGCGGGCGAACCCCTGCGCCGCCAGGGCGATGCGCCGTGCCTCGGCGACGCTGAGGGTGGATTTCACGCGCGCCAGCCTATCCGCGACCGCCGACACCCCGGCGATCAGCCGGCGAGCACGAGGAGCTGCTGCGTGGCTCGGGTCATGGCGACGTACCGGTCGACCGTTCCCTCCAGCCCCGGTGGGAACGCACCGTCGTCGACGAGCGCCACGAGGTCGAACTCGAGGCCCTTGGCGTTCTGCGGAGACAGGGAGCGGACGCGCGCACGGTCGGGCTGGGACGCGTCGCCGATGACGCAGGCGACGCCCTCCTCATGCGACTCGAGCCACTCTCGAAGCAGCACGTCCAGGTCCGCGACGCGAGCGCGCACGACGGGCAGCCCGGTCGAGCGGACGGAGGTGGGCACGTTCGCATCGGGGACGACGGAGCGGATGACGGGCTCCGCCTCGGCCATGACCTCCTCGGGCGTGCGGTAGTTCACCCGCAGAGACGCGACTTCGACCCGCCCGATGCCGACGCCGTCGAGGCGCTGCCGCCAGGACTGTGGGAAGCCGTGCCGCGCCTGCGCGCGGTCGCCGACGATCGTGAGGCTGCGCGAGGGGCAGCGCCGCAGCAGCATGAGCCACTCGGCATCCGTCAACTCCTGCGCCTCGTCGACGATGACGTGCCCGAAGGGCCCCGCGAGCAGATCGAGGTCGCGTGGCGCCACCACCGCCTCGTCGACGAGACTCTCCCGGACGTCGTCTCCGGAGTTGTTCCCGATCATCATCCAGCTGAGCGGCGAGTCCATGTCCACATCCGCGGCGACGAGGCTGTCGACGACGTCGGACATGTAGGCGCGGTCGGCCTCCAGCGCCGCCTCCCGCTCCTGCTCGCGCTGCAGCGCGTCGGGATCGCCGAGGCGCTGCCGCGCCGCATCGAGCAGAGGCAGGTCCGCCATGGTCCACGCGCGACCGTCCGGCCGCTGCAGCACGGCGACCTCCTCGGGCGACAGCCACGGAGCGCATTCGGCGAGGTGCTCGGGCTCGGTCCACAGACGCGCGACGAGGTCCGCTCCCTCGACCCGCGGCCACGCCCGCTCGAGTGCACGCGCCATCACCTCGTCGCCCGCGAGCACCCGCCGCAGCTCGGCCGCCGACAGATCCTCGCCGCCTCCCCGGGCCGCGAGGATGTCGAGGATCGTCTCGCCCACCTGCGCCCGGGCCTCGTTGTGCGAGAGCCCCGGTTCGACGGCGCCGAACGCCGCGGCCCAGTCTGCCGGCGTGACGACGACGTCGACCCATTCGCTCCGGAGGATCATGTCGTAGCTCGGCGGCTCCTCCAGCAGGGCCACGGCGCGCTCCACCGCCCGCACCATGCGTGCCTCGCCCTTCAGTCGCGCGACCGCCTGGTCGGGCTCGGCTGCGGCGCCCGGCCCCTCGGCCACGAGGTCGCGCAGCGTACAGGTCTGCACCCCCTCCTCGCCGAGGCTCGGCAGCACGTCCGCGACATACGCGACGTACGCGTGATGCGGCCCGACGAACAGCACCCCGCCCCTGTGGCGGTCGCCGAGCCGAGGGTCGCTGTAGACGAGGTATGCCGCGCGGTGAAGCGCGACCACCGTCTTGCCGGTGCCCGGACCGCCGTCGACGACGAGGGCTCCGCGCGCGCTCGCCCGGATGACGGCATCCTGATCCGCCTGGATCGTCCCGAGGACGTCCCGCATGTGCGCGGAGCGGCTCGTGCCGAGGCTCGCGATGAAGGCCGACTGGTCGTCGAGAGCGGCCTTCTCGGCCCGCCACGTGTCCGAGTCCCAGGGGTCGGGGGCGAAGACCTCGTCCCAGTAGTCGACCACGCGTCCGCGCATCCACCGGTAGCGCCTGCGGCTCACGAGTCCCCGCGGGTCGCCGTGGGTCGCCGCGAAGAACGGCTCGGCGGCCGGGGTGCGCCAGTCGACGAGCAAGCGGCGGCCCGCCGCATCCGTCAGTCCCAGTCGCCCGATGTACGTCGGCTCGCTCGCGCCCTCGGCGACGATGCGGCCGAGGCACAGGTCGAGGCCGAACCGGGTGAGCAGGCGCAGTGCGCGGGAGAGGCGATGAACCTCGAGGTCGCGATCGAGCGCCGCCTGGCCGGAGCCGGCGGGTGCGAGCCGCTCCGCGTCGAGCCGGGCGGTCAGGTGGGCGATCTGGGCGTCCAGCGTCTCGCTGATGCGGGCGAAGTGCTCTTCGTCCTGCGCGATGAGGGCGGGGTCGTTCTTGGCGTGGAGGCGGTCGGGAAGGTCGAACGGGCTCTGTCGTCTCACGTATGCGGCTCCGGTGTCGTTCACGGCTTCGGGACCCATGATTCTGCCCCGGAGAGGGGCCCTTGCGGCAAGCCCCCACCCCGCCGTTACAGTGGAAGGGGAGGGAGTTCGCATCTCGGAAGCGGAATACGACCGCCCACTAAACTGACTGGATGAGCGGCCCTGCCCCCAAGTCGGACGACACATCCCGCGGCCGGTTCCTCGACGCCCTGCGGATGCGCACAGTCAGCACCGACATCTCGCCCACCATCCCGCGTGGTCTGCGCGTGGCGACAGCCTACGCCTGGCGGCTGCTGGTGGTCGCCGCCGCGATCGGGGTCGGCATCTGGCTCGTCATCCAGCTGAGCCTGCTCGTCGTCCCGCTGCTCATCGCGATCCTCGTCACCGCGCTCCTCTGGCCCGCATTCAGCTGGATGCTGCGGCACCGCTTCCCACGCTGGCTCGCGGTCGTCATCTCGGTTCTGGGGACCATCGCGATCGTCGGGGGACTCCTGGCCCTCGCGATCTGGCAGATCGCGCAGCAGTGGGGGTCCGTCCAATCGCGCACGCTCGAAGCCGTCGACCAGTTCCGGCATTTCCTGATGACCGGTCCGCTGCAGCTGAGCGCCGAGCAGATCGACCAGTTCCTCGCATCCGTGGTGAAGCTCATCCAGGAGCAGGGCGGCGCTCTGTGGAGCGGCGCCCTGTCGCTCGGCAGCACGATCGGCCATATCGCGACGGGCGTGCTGCTCGCCATCTTCGCGCTCCTGTGCATCCTCGCCGACGGCGGCGGTATCTGGCGCTGGACGACGCGGCTCTTCCCGAAGCAGGCACGCCCCGCGATCCTCGGCGCGGGCGCGGCAGGATGGGTGGCCGTCGTCAACTACGCCCGCACGCAGCTGCTCGTCGCGACGATCGACGCGATCGGCATCGGCCTCGGTGCCTATCTCCTCGGCGTCCCGTTGGCGATCCCGGTCGCCGTCCTCGTCTTCCTCGGGGCCTTCGTTCCGATCGTGGGCGCCGTGGTCACCGGGGCGGTCGCCGTCTTCCTCGCGCTCGTCTACAACGGTCCCTGGATCGCGTTGTGGATGCTCGTCGTGATCCTCGGCGTGCAGCAGCTCGAAGGCCACGTGCTGCAGCCGATCCTCATGGGATCCGCCGTCAAGGTGCATCCGCTCGCGGTCGTGCTCGTCGTCGCCGGCGGCGCGCTGATCGCCGGGATCCCCGGTGCGCTGTTCGCCGTGCCCCTGGCCGCGTTCGTGAACGTCGTCGGCGTCTACCTCTCCGAGCGCGGCTGGGAGGCCCACGCGCCCGGCGCGCCACCCGACCTCATCTGGAGCACCGTGCCGATCGAGAACAGGCGCACGAGCAGCCGGACCGCCGCGAGAGAGAAGGACGACGCGTGAGAAGCATGCCGACTCTGGCCGACTTCGAGGATGCCGCGGCCACCCTCCGCGGACAGATCGCCACGACGCCGGTCCTGGAGTCTCAGCACCTCAGCGATGTCGTCGGTGCGCCGATCCACCTCAAGCTCGAGAACCTGCAGCGCACAGGGTCGTTCAAGATCCGAGGAGCCACCTACCGACTCTCCCGGCTCACGGAGCAGGAGCGGTCGCGCGGCGTCGTCGCGGCCTCCGCCGGCAATCACGCCCAGGGTGTGGCGCTCGCGGCGCAGCAGCTCGGCATCCCGGCCACGATCTTCATGCCGCTCGGCGTACCCGTGCCGAAGCTCCTCGCGACCCGCGGGTACGGCGCCGACGTCGTCCTCGACGGCGCGACGGTCGAGACACCGCTGCGCATGGCAGCGGAGTTCGCCGAGCGCACGGGAGCGGTGCTCATCCACCCGTACGACCACCGCGACGTCATCGTGGGACAGGGGACGCTCGGCCTCGAGCTCTACGACCAGATCCCCGACCTCGAGACCCTCGTGATCGGCATCGGCGGGGGCGGGCTCATCGCCGGCGTCGCGGCCGCAGTGAAGGCGCGCGCCGCGGCCGAGGGGCGGCGCATCCGGATCGTCGGCGTCCAGGCCGAGAACGCCTCGCCCTATCCGGCGTCGCTGCGCGCCGGTCACCCCATCCAGGTCCAGACGACGCCCACGATCGCCGACGGCATCGCGGTCGCCCGGCCCGGAGACGTCCCGTTCGAGATCATCAAGGAGCTCGTCGACGAAGTCGTCACCGTCACCGAGGACGACATCGCCCGGGCTCTTCTGATGCTGCTCGAGCGCGCCAAGCAGGTCGTCGAGCCTGCGGGCGCGGTGGGCGTGGCGGCTCTGCTCGAGGGGGTCGTGCAGCCGAATGGGCCGACGGCGCTCGTGCTCTCCGGAGGCAACATCGATCCGCTGCTGCTCCAGCGCGTCGTGGCGCATGGACTGGCCGCATCCGGGCGCTACATGACCTTGCGCATCCCGCTGCCGGATCGCCCGGGTCAGCTGGCGGCCGTGTCGGAGCTGCTCGCGACGGCGGGCGCGAACGTCACGGAGGTGCTGCACACGCGGCACGGTCAGGGGATGCAGATCAGCGAGGTCATCCTTCAGCTGAGCGTCGAGACGCGCGGTGCGGAGCACCGCGGCCTGGTCATCCGCACACTCGAAGAGGCCGGTTTCCAGCCAAGCGTCGTCGAGGACTGACGGTCGTCGGCCTCACTGGCCGGCGTAGGTCTCGACCTTCACGATCTCGACGGCGATCTCGCGGCCGTTGGGGGCCGTGTACGAGGTCTTCGCGCCCTCTTCGAGGCCGAGGATGGCGGAGCCGAGCGGCGACGCCTCGCTGTAGACATCGAGCTTGCTGTTCGACGCGATCTCGCGGTTGCCGAGCAGGAAGACCTCCTCACCGCCGGCGACGACGGCGGTGACCACGGTGCCCGGCTCGACCACGCCGGTGCTGACCGGCGCCTCGCCGACCTTGGCGTGCTTGAGGAGGTCCTGCAGCGTGCGGATGCGCGCCTCCTGCTTGCCCTGCTCGTCCTTTGCGGCGTGGTAGCCGCCGTTCTCCTTGAGGTCGCCCTCTTCGCGTGCCGCCTCGATGCGCTTCGCGATCTCCTCACGGCCGGTCGTCGACAGCTCCTCGAGCTCGGTGGCGAGCCGGTCGTACGCGTCCTGCGTCAGGAACGTCATCTGGGTGTCATCGGACACGGCGTTCTCCTTCTTCCCACAAGGGGTGATAAGCCGAGACGCCCCGGCGTTGGCCAGGGCGTCGGTCTGTGCAGTGCATGCAGACTACGACAACCAGCAGGAGTTCACCAAACCCGTCACCGCGAGTCCGACGGTCGGCACAGTCTCGGTGAACGCCCGGTGATGATCGGTGGATGCGGGGTACTGCACGACCTTCCAGCCCACGATGCCGTGCTGCTCGTCGTCCGCCTCGATGACGCACGCGAGCCGGGATCCGGGGGGCGAGGTGACCTGGAAAGTCACCGAGACGGAGCGGGCGTCGGCGATGCGGAAGCCCGTCGCCTCGGCGTCGATGCTGTTCGACTTGTCGTTGACCGTGTACCACGAGACTGCGGCGACGACGAGCGCGGCGATCGCGATGACCACGATGAGGGTGATGCGCCGCGAGCGGGCGGCCCGTCGGCGCCCGTAGCGCTCGTCGAGCATGTCCTGAGTCGTCATGACCGCTTTTCGGGGAGGATGAGGGGTTTCGGGGAGGAATTAGGCTGGAACTCCAGGCTATGCGCTCGCCGCGCGAAACGAGGACACATGCACGCAGTCACCGCCGCGATCGCCCGCTTCGCGGAGGCCACTCCGACGCCCTCGCCGTCGCCGACCGATGTCGATCCGAACGCGGTGACCCCTGGTGTCGCAGGCTTCCTGCTGATCGCGATCCTCGCGGTCGTGGTCGTCTTCCTCGTGTGGGACATGATGCGTCGCATCCGTCGCGGCCGTTACCGCGCGGAGGTGCGGGAGGAGCTCGACGCCGAGCAGCTCGCCGCCGAGCAGGGCGACTCCGCCGAGCGCGCGACCGAGGTCGACGATCAGGACATCGATCCTCGCAGCAGCTGAGGGGTCAGCCCGGGGCGCCCAGCGAGGGCACGACCGGGTGCAGCGCGATGATCAGGCACGCCGTCCAGTGGCATAGGAACGCCAGCACCGTGCAGACGTGGAAGATCTCGTGGAAGCCGAACTTCCCAGGCCACGGGTTCGGTCGCTTGAGCGCGTAGGCGACGGCGCCGACGGTGTACAGGAGGCCGCCGGCGAGGATGAGCAGCGCCATCGCGAGGCTCGCGCGCAGCAGGTCGACGGCGTACATGATCGCGGCCCAGCCGAGCAGCAGATACAGCGCCACATAGAGCCACCGCGGTGCATGGATCCAGAACACGCGGAACAGGATGCCGAGCAGGGCCCCGGTCCACACCAGCACGAGGAGGATCGTCCCCTGCTGGGGCGGAAGCGCGAGGACGGCCACCGGCGTGTAGGTGCCCGCGATCAGCAGCAGGATGTTCGCGTGATCGATGCGCTTGAGCACGGCCTTGGTCGTCGGGCCCCAATCGAACCGGTGGTAGAGCGCCGAGTTGCCGAAGAGCAGGAGCGAGGTCGCCATGAAGACGGCGCAGGCCCACTTGGCCGGTGTGGTCTGGGCGAAGCAGATGAGCACGATCCCGGCGGCGATAGCCACGGGGAAGGTGCCCGCGTGGATCCAGCCGCGCCACGTCGGCCTGATCTCGGGGGCGGCAGCATCGGCAGCCGCAGCATCCATCAGGGGAAGCTCGGGCATCTCGACCTCAGCCCGGGTGGTGCGCTTGCTCACCTCTTGAGACTAGGGGTCTCGGCATGCTCCAGCGGGAACATAGCGGCATCCTCCAAGCAAGGGGACAGGATGCGCGGGTGCGAGCGGCGCGGGTAGTTTAGACGCGTGACGCGCGACCGGGCCAACGAGGGGCGGGGCCCCCTCTACCGGCTCTACATCAACCGGCTGCGCCGGGGCCTCGCGCCCGAGTCCGTGCCCCGTCACGTCGCGATGATGATCGACGGCAATCGTCGGTGGGCACGGCAGCTCGGGTACCAGTCCGCGGCCGACGGCCACCGAGCAGGTGCCGCGAAGATGCAGGAGTTCCTGCGCTGGTGCGACGGCGTGGGTGTGAAGGTCGTCTCTCTCTACCTGCTGTCCACGGACAACGTGCGCAAGCGCGATGCGGCGGAGCTCTCCGATCTGAACGACATCATCGCCCAGCTCGCGGACGACATCTCGCGGGTGCCCGGGTGGAGGGTCAAGCATGTCGGCCGTGCCGACCTGCTGCCCCCGGACCTGCTCCGCGTGCTCCGCGAGGCGGAGGCGAGGACGAAGGACAATACCGGGCTGCACGTCAACCTGGCAGTCGGCTACGGCGGTCGCAGCGAGATCGTCGACGCGGTGCGCAGCATCATCGCGCAGCACGATGCCACCGGCGGCTCTCTCGAGGAGCTTGCGGCGAGCCTCACGCCCGAGCAGATCGGCGAGCATCTCTACACCGGCGGGCAGCCCGACCCGGATCTGGTCATCAGAACCTCCGGCGAGCAGCGGCTGAGCGACTTCCTGCTGTGGCAGTCGGCGCACAGCGAGTTCTACTTCGTCGAGGCTCTGGGCCCCGACCTGCGCGAGGTCGACTTCCTCCGGGCGATCCGCGACTACGGGTCCCGCGATCGCCGCTACGGCGGCTGAGCCGGGGCCACGAAGACCCTCCCGCCAGCCCATTCCGGCGCGTGGATATCCGCGTGCCAGAATGACCGGATGACCGATCTCGCGACCTTCGCCGCGTCCTTCGACGTCGAGCCGGGCTATCTCGACTGGGCTGCCTTCGGTCCGCTCTCCCCGGCCGTGCGCGACGAGGTGCAGGCGGATGCCGACCTCCTCGGCACCGGGCGGCGATCGAGCATCGACCTGGTCGCGGACCACGAGAGGGAAGCGCGCCAGGCGCTCGCGGAGCTGCTCGGAACCGACGCGGAGCACCTGACGCTGCAGCCGTCGACGACCTACGGGCTCATGCATGCCTTCTTCGGCCTCGCGGGCCGTCTCCTGGTCGCGCGCTGCGAGTTTCCGAGCCTCACGATCACCGCGGCGCGCGCTGCCGCACTCACGGGCCGCGCGACCCTCGACCTCTTCGATCCGGAGGACGGCTTCGTCACGCCGGAGAGCATCCGCGAGGCGCTCACCGACGAGACGGCCGCCGTCGCCGTGAGCCTGGTCGACTTCCGCACCGGCTACCGCGCGGACCTCGGCGGGATCCGAGACGTCATCGGCGACCGGCTGCTCATCGTCGACGCGATCCAGGCCTTCGGCGTCATCGAGGCGGAGTACGAGGCCGCCGACGTCGTGTGCGGGAACGGCTACAAGTGGCTGCGTGCCGGCCGCGGGACCGGGTTCGCCTCGTTCTCCGACATCGCGCATGAGCGCATCTCGCCTGTGCTGTCCGGCTTCGCCGCCGTCGACGGTGATCTGCCGGTGGATGCGATCGTCCCGCCGTCCACGTCGGTGCAGGCCTACGGCGTGTCCGTGCTCGACCACCTCGCCGCCGCACGCCTCGCCGCCGCCACACGGCAGACCGCCGACGTGGGTGTCCGCGCCATCGAGGGCGCGCTCACCGAGCGTGTGGACGAAGTCATCGCGCTCGCCGAGGGACACGGCATCCCGGTCCGCACTCCCCGCGACCCCGCGCGACGAGCCGGGATCGTGGCCCTCGCCCCCGATCCGCAGGATGCGGGCCCCCTCGCCGCAACGCTCGCCAACTACGGACTGGTCTTCACGACGCGGTCGGGGCTCATCCGGCTCGCGCCGCACGTGGGCACCGACGTCGACACGCTCCACATGCTCGAGGACGCGCTCGCGGCCTTCGCCGCCTCGCGCGTCGCCTGAGCCGACGGGCGACTTTTCGCGTTCACAGATCGTTCGGACACGCGCAGGCGTGGCGTTACCGGCGTACGCGCGATGTGGTCGTACGTTCATGGCATCGGGCAAGGCGCCCGATCGAGTCGGCCAAGCGGATCGCGACTCGCAGCCAGTGGTCGACTCGCCTGAAGCCGGGAGAGGTCCCGGGGGCGGGAGCGGGTTGTGACCACTCGAGCACCACAGCACCAGCAGCAGGCCATCGTCGAAGACGTCTCCGCAGACGACACCACGCAGGACGACACCCTGCGTACGTATGTCCTCGACACGTCCGTGCTGCTGAGTGACCCCCGTGCGTTCTTCCGGTTCGCCGAGCACTCGGTCGTGATCCCCGTCGTCGTGATCACCGAGCTCGAAGGCAAGCGCCACGACCCCGAGATCGGGTACTTCGCGCGGCAGGCCCTCCGCCACCTCGACGAGCTGCGCATCGAGAACGGGCGCCTCGACTTCCCGGTCCCGGTCGGCGACGGCGGGACGCTGCGCGTCGAGCTGACGAACACGGATGCGTCGGTCCTGCCCGCAGGCATGCGACTCGGCGACAACGACACCCGCATCCTCGCCGTCGCGATGAACCTCATGCAGGACGGCCAGGACGTCACGGTCGTGTCCAAGGATCTTCCGATGCGTGTGAAAGCGGCCTCGCTCGGCATCATCGCCGAGGAATACCTCGCCGAGCAGGCGATCGACTCGGGCTGGACCGGTATCGCGAACGTGGACGTCTCGGGTGACGACATGAGCGACCTCTACGAGACCGAGATCGGCACGAGCGACGACATCCGCGGGGTTCCGGTCAACACGGGCCTCGTCATCCATTCCGAGCGCGGCTCCGCGCTCGGTCGCGTGACGGGCGAGGGGGAGTACCGGCTCGTGCGCGGCGACCGGGATGTGTTCGGGCTGCACGGTCGCTCAGCGGAGCAGCGGATTGCGATCGACCTCCTGCTGGACCCGAGCGTCGGCATCGTCTCCCTCGGTGGCCGTGCCGGAACAGGCAAGTCGGCTCTCGCGCTGTGCGCGGGTCTCGAGGCCGTGCTCGAGCGTCAGGTGCAGAAGCGGATCATCGTCTTCCGGCCGCTGTTCGCCGTCGGCGGTCAGGAGCTCGGATACCTCCCGGGCGATCAGCAGGAGAAGATGAACCCGTGGGGCCAGGCGGTCTACGACACGCTCGGCTCGGTCGTCTCCTCCAACGTCATCGAAGAGGTGATGGCTCGCGGCATCCTCGAGGTCCTTCCGCTGACCCACATCCGCGGCCGTTCCCTCCACGACGCGTTCGTCGTGGTCGACGAGGCGCAGTCCCTCGAGCGCAACGTGCTGCTCACGGTGCTCAGCCGCATCGGCCAGAACTCGCGCGTGGTGCTCACCCACGACGTCGGCCAGCGCGACAACCTGCGGGTCGGCCGCCACGACGGCGTCGCGTCTGTCATCGAGACCTTGAAGGGGCACGACCTGTTCGGCCACGTGACGCTCGTCCGCTCGGAGCGCTCGGCGATCGCAGCCCTCGTCACCGACCTGCTGGAAGCCGGCGAACTCGCCTGACCCCCGGACCCCGCCTGAATCCGCTCGGCCGCGGGGCCGACGTGTCCCAGCGAAGATGAGAATAGTTTCATCGGAAATGGGCGCATGTCGGCCCGCGGACACGCGACGATAGAGACAGTGGTCGCCGCGGTGCATCCGCATGCGACCGGGCAGGCGATCGAGGGGATGCGGATGGCAGGGCGCAGGGCGGTGACGGCGAGCATCGCAGGCACGGCCGTGATCGTCAGCGGCATCGTCGGCGTCATCACGATCACGGATCTCGGCGCGCGCGCCGACAACGCGGGATCGCGCGTCTCGGTGGCGAAGATCGACGTCGCCGCGCCCTCGCATCCGACGACCTTCCCCGTGACCGCGACGGACTCCGACATCCCTGCTCCCGCCGCGCCCGAGACCGTGACGGTTCCTGCTCCGGAGCCCGGTGAGGTCGTCACCTCCCCGGCAAAGCCCCGCACGACCACGACGGCGAAGTCCGAGGCCTCATCGAAGGACTCCGGCACCGGACACTCGACGTCCGGTCAGAGCACGTCCGGCCAGAACTCCAACGGCCAGACCTCCCACGAGCAGGGCGGCAACCAGAACGGTGATCACAGCGCCGGCAAATCCGGCGGCGGCAACGGCGCCAAGAGACAGAGCAGGCTGAACGCTCCCGTCCTGAGCCCGAAGTTCATGCAGCGCGAGCGAATTATTGCGCACGCGCCGGCCAATGGCAACGGCCACGACAACAGCACCGGACACAGCCACGATAAGAGTTTCGAGTCTCAATCGCGAGAGTCATCCCCAGCACACCGCGATTGATCCGGGCGGTATCCCCAGCACCGCCCCCGGCCCCCGACGTTTCCCCAGCGTCGGGGGCCTTTCTCTGTCCGGTCGGCTCTCAGTCCCAGCGGTAGCCCACGCCGCGGACTGTCGCGATGCGCTCGTGGCCGAACTTGGCCCGCAGATACCGGACGTAGACGTCGACGACGTTCGATCCGGGGTCGAAGTCGAGGCCCCAGACGCGGCTGAGAAGCTGTTCACGACTGAGCACCTCGCCCGGGTGGCGCAGGAACTCGCGCGCCAGCGCGAATTCGCGTGCGGACAGTTCGACCTCGCGTCCCTCTACGACGGCGTTCCGTGAGCGGATGTCGAGGGTGACGTCGCCGTGCGTGAGCACGACTGCGGTTTCGCGTTCGGTCTCGCGCAGGCGCGAGCGCACGCGCGCGAGGAGCTCCTCGAATGTGAAGGGCTTGCGGACGTAGTCGCTGGCGCCCGCATCCAACCCCTCCACCGTGTCGCGAGTGGACGTGCGGGCCGTCAGCATGATGACGGGGAGGACCCCGTTCCGGCGGCGGATCTCGCGCAGCACGTCGAAGCCGTCCATCGTCGGGAGCCCGACGTCGAGAAGGACGAGGTCGACATCGCCGGTGAGGGCGATGCGCAGCGCGTCCGCGCCGTCCTCGGAAAGGATCGTCTGGTAGCCCGCGTGTTCGAGTCCGCGGCGGACGAAGGCGGCGATCTGCGGTTCGTCCTCGGCGATGAGGATGACGGTCACGACACCTCCTCCCTCCGGGTGACGCTTTCCGCCCGGACGGGCGTGGGCACGTCGATCGGGTGGCGGGGCAGCTCGATCGAGAAGGTAGCACCGCCGCCGGGTGTGTCGGCGATGGTGCAGACGCCGTCGTGCGCCTTGGCGATCGCCTCGACGATCGCAAGGCCCAGGCCCGAGCCGCCGACCGAACGCTTCCGGCCGGCACGGTCGAACCGGCGGAAGACGCGTCGGCGCATGTCGGGCGGGATGCCCGGGCCGTGATCGCGCACCCACAGCCGGGCGCGCCGCTCATCGATCGAGGAGCCGAGCTCGATGCCGGCGCCCGGAGGGGAGTACTTGGCGGCATTGTCGGCGAGTGCCAGCCATGCCTGCAGCAGACGATCGGCATCGCCGTGGACGACGCCGTGCCCGGTGCTCTCGACCGTCCAGGTATGGCCCGGGATGACCGCCACCATGCCGCCGATGCGCGCCGTGAGGGCTGCCAGGTCGACGTCGAGCATCGTGTACTGATCGCCCTCGACGGCAGCCAGCAGGTCGATGTCGTCGACGAGACGGGTCATTCGGTCCAGCTCGGCGATCCCGAGCTGGCGCGCGTCGTCGACGTCGGCGGAGTCCGCAGCATCCATCAGCTCGAGATGCCCCCGCACGATCGTGATGGGGGTCTTCAGCTCATGGCGCACATCGTCGAGCAGCTGTCGCTGCACGTCGACCGAGGATTCGAGCCGATCGAGCATCGAGTTCACGGTGCGGGTCATCGCGGAGATGTCGTCGTTGCCCTCCGCGGGGATGCGCGCGCCGAGGTCGGTCAGCGTGATCGCATCCGCAGTCTCGTGCAGCCGGCGGATGGGCGAGAGCAGCCGCCCTGCGACGAACCAGCCGACGAGCCCGATCGCCGCCAGCATGATGACCGCCGCGATCCCGTACGTCGTGATGGACGCGGTCACGGGGGACAGCTCGGCATCGAGGTTGATCGCGCGGATGTAGAGTCCCGCCTCGGGATCGCGGGACATCGTCACCGGGATGGCGATGTACCGGAGTGCACCCTGGGACGTGTCGGCGGTGCCGATCACGGTGCCGTGGGCCTTCGCGGTCTCGGCTACGGCCCGGCTGATCAGCTGTGTGTTGTGAGACAGGTCGAAGCCCGAGAGTGTCGACGGCCGGTACCGCGCACGGCCGTCGATCACCGCCACCGAGCCCTCGTTCTGGGCGGGTACGAGCCGCGCCACGACCGCGTGCAGGTAGTCCGAGACGGAGCCGAAGTCGTCGGTCGACAGCTTCTCCGTCGCGGTCGTGGCCGAGTCGCCGGTCGACCCCACCGCGGGCGACGGCGATGCGACGGTCTGGAGGCTCCCGACCTGCGCCGTCAGACGGGCATCGATCTCGGAGAGCACGCGGTCGCGCTGAACGAGGAAGGTGACGCCGCCCACGACCGCGAGCCCCACGCAGGCGACCGCGAGGATCGCGCTGAGAATCCGCGCCCGCGTGGAGAGCGGGCGGGGAGTTGCGGCGTGAGCGGCGCGGAGCACGGGGAGGAGGACGGGGGTCGTGCCGGGTCGGCTCAGCCCGGGTGGGTCATGGAGAGCAGGTCGAGCTTCTCGTCCAGCTGCTCCTCGGTGATCTCGCCGCGGGCGACGTAGCCGAGGTCGACGACGGCCTCGCGCACGGTGATGCCCTGAGCGACGGCGTGCTTGGCGATCTTCGCGGCCGCCTCGTAGCCGACCACCTTGTTCAGCGGCGTGACGATGGAGGGAGACATCCCGGCAAATGCAGCGGCACGGGCGATATTCGCCTGGAGGCCGTCGATCGTCTTGTCGGCGAGGACGCGCATCGCGTTCGAGAGGAGGCGGATCGACTCGAGGAGCGCCGTCCCCATGACCGGGATCGCGACGTTGAGTTCGAAGGACCCGGAGGCGCCCGCCCAGGCGACGGTCGCATCGTTGCCGATGACCCGCGCGCAGACCATCAGCGTCGCCTCGGGGACGACCGGGTTCACCTTGCCGGGCATGATCGACGAGCCGGGCTGCAGATCCGGGATGTGCAGCTCGCCGAGGCCCGTGTTGGGACCGGAGCCCATCCATCGCAGGTCGTTGTTGATCTTCGTGAGCGACACCGCGATCGTGCGCAGGGCGCCGGATGCCTCGACCAGGCCGTCACGGTTGGCCTGCGCCTCGAAGTGGTCCTTGGCCTCGGTGATCGGCAGCTCGGTCTCGGTGGCGAGCAGCTCGATGACCTTCTGCGGGAACCCGAGGGGCGTGTTGATGCCCGTGCCGACCGCCGTGCCACCGAGGGGCACCTCGCCGACGCGGGGGAGCGCCGACCGCACGCGCTCGATGCCGAGCCGCATCTGGCGGGCGTAGCCGCCGAACTCCTGGCCGAGCGTGACGGGCGTCGCGTCCATCAGGTGCGTGCGTCCCGACTTGACCGCGTCCTTCCAGAGCTCGGCCTTCGCCTCGAGCGCGACGGCGAGGTGATCGAGCGCCGGGATCAGGTCGTCGATGAGTGCCTGCGTCACGGCGATGTGGACGGAGGTCGGGAAGACGTCGTTCGACGACTGCGAGGCGTTGACGTGGTCGTTCGGGTGGACGGGAGCGCCGAGGATGCGGGTCGCAAGCGTCGCGAGGACCTCGTTCATGTTCATGTTCGACGACGTGCCCGAGCCGGTCTGGTACGTGTCGACGGGGAACTGGTCGTCGTAGACGCCCGTGGCCACCTCGTCCGCCGCCTGCGCGATCGCGTCGGCGATGCCGCCGTCGAGGACCCCGAGGTCCTTGTTGGCGAGCGCCGCAGCCTTCTTGATGCGAGCGAGCGCGGCGATCTGCGCCGACTCGAGGCCCTTCCCCGAGATCGGGAAGTTCTCGACGGCGCGCTGCGTCTGAGCGCTGTACAGCGCGGATGCGGGCACCCGCACCTCGCCCATCGTGTCGTGCTCGATGCGGTACTCGGTGTCGGTCACTTGTTCGTTCCTCCGGTCTCAGGCTTCCACGTCGGTGGGAATGCCCACGATGATGTCGGGCACCGCGGTGCCCTCGGCGAGTCGGTAGTTGGCGCCGACGATCGCCAGGCGGCCGTCGGCGACGGCCTGCGTGATGAGGTCGGACGAGTTCAGGAGCTCGGCGACCGTGTCGCGAAGGTGCTCGCGGCCCACGGTCTCGGCGTCGACGGTCGCGGCGGACTGTCCAGGATTCGCGCGGAGCACGCGCCGTGCAGCCGGAACGATCGACGAGATGAGACGCCAGATGTGCGGAGGGAGCTCGGCGGCGTCGATGGCGGTGGAGTCGATGGCGGCCCGCACGGCGCCGCACTCGTCGTGACCGAGGACGACGATCAGGGGCACGTTCAGCACGGCGACCGCGTATTCCAGCGAGCCGACCACGGAGTCGGTGACGACCTGGCCCGCATTGCGGACGACGAAGAGGTCGCCGAGCCCCTGGTCGAAGATGATCTCCGCGGCCAGACGCGAGTCGGCGCAGCCGAACAGAGCCGCGCGCGGCGCCTGCATGTGCGCGAGATCGTGCCGCCGCTCGACGTCCTGGCGCGGGTGGATCGGCTCGCCGGCGACGAAGCGGGCGTTGCCGTGCCGCATCTCGGCCCAGACGTCGGTCGGCGTGGCTGCGGTCCCGGTCACTCGGCGGCTCCGTTCAGGTCGTGGATCTGCTGGGCGAGTCCCTTGGCGGCGACGGCCGCCGTCTTCGAGCTCGCCGTTCCATAGATGAGAACGCGGTCCTTGCCCGCGGCCGTCCCCATGGCGTACGAGACGTTGCCGGCGCGCGCGGGGTCCGGGATGCCGTAGACCGTCCAGGTGACGCCGTCGATGACGACGGTGCCGGAGGGTGCCGCTCCGCTCAGCTTGCGGGCATCCCACGCGGTGTCGGCGTCGAAAGCCTGCGAGACCCGCAGGTAGCCCTTGTCGTCGGTGGGCACGTAGGCGATGGACCACGTGTCGCTGCCGTCGATCGCAGCCTGGTTCACGCGCCAGGATGACGGCACATGCGGCACGACGATCGGGTGGTCGTACCCGCTCTGCACCTGCCGGGCGACGGAGGCGACGTCGATGGAGCCCTGCTCGGCGGGCGTGCCGCGCGGCACGGACAGGACGATGACGACGACGATCGCCAGCGTCACGAGCAGTGCCGCGATGAGGTTGCGGAAGGTCTGGCTCGAACGGTAGACGCGGGATGACTCGGCCTTGCGGGCCGCGGTCTCGTCTGGCGTCTCCGGGCGGCCGAGTTCGGCGACGACGCGCGGTCCGTGCGCCATCATGCCTCCGCGGCGCGAGCGGGCTCCGCCCCGCGCGCCTCGTCGAGCCGGCGCTTCGCGCCGACGAGCCATTCCTCGCAGCGTGCCGCGAGCGCCTCGCCCCGTTCCCACAGGGCGAGCGAGTGCTCGAGCGACGGCGCACCCTGCTCGAGTTCGGCGACGACGCGCACCAGCTCGTCGCGGGCCTGCTCGAAGGAGAGGGACGTCACGTCGGGAAGGCCCTCGGTCGACGCGGTCATGGGTTCCATCTTAGTTCGGCGCGCCGCCCGGGCCCGCCGCCGCATCCGTCGTCGCGGGGCTCTCGCCGATCTCGCCTTCCGAGAGTGCCGCGAGGGAGCCACGGGCGACCGTGACGACGAGCTGTGCGCCGGCCGGGGCCTGCGCCGCATCCCGCACGATGACGTCCCCGTCCACGAGCGCGATCGCGTAGCCCCGCGCGAGCGTCGCCCCCGGCGACAGCGCGCGGAGGCCTGCGCGCAGCTCCGCGGTGCGCAGGGTCGCGGCATCCAGTTCCCGCTCCACGATGTCGCGCCCGCGCGCGGTCGCCATGCGGATCTCGTGCTCGCGCGAGGTCAGCATCGACTCCGGCGAGCGCAGGGCCGGACGCGATCTCAGCTGCTCGAGCTGGGCGATGTCATGCGACAGGCGCTGCGTGAGGCGGCCGGTGAGGCGCGCGCGCAGCTGCCCGATGAGGGCGCGCTGCTCGGCGACGTCGGGCACGACGCGTTTGGCGGCATCCGTCGGCGTCGATGCCCGCAGATCGGCGACGTCGTCCAGGAGCGGGTGGTCGTTCTCGTGCCCGATGGCGCTGACGACGGGAGTGGATGCGGCGGCCACCGCACGCAGCAGGCGCTCGTCGCTGAAGCCGAGGAGGGTCTGCGGGTCCCCGCCGCCCCGGGCGATGATGATGACGTCCACGTCGGGGTCGGCGTCCAGCGCCGTCAGCGCTCCGATCGTCTCGGGCACGCACCGGTCGCCCTGGACGGCCGCGTGCGCCGTGCGGAATCGCACCTGCGGCCAGCGCAGCTCGGCGTTGCGGTGCACGTCGCGCTCGGCGTCGGACTTCTCGCCGGTGATGAGGCCGATGCAGCGGGGGAGGAACGGGATCGGCTTCTTGCGCGCCGGATCGAACAGGCCCTCGGCGTGCAGCTGCGCCCGCAGCCTCTCGAGCCGCTCGAGCTGGTCACCGAGCCCCATGTGGCGCATCGCCGAGACCGTGAAGGTGAAGTCGCCGCCGCGCACGTAGTAGTCGGCCTTGACGCACGCGATGACGTGGTCGCCGACCTTGAGGTCGGGCAGGCGGCGCAGCGTCGTCGACCAGAGCCGGAAGGAGAGGGTGGCATCCACGCCCAGATCCTTGATGCGGCCGTACACGTTGCCGCCCCGGAGGTTCCACGAGGTGATCTCGCCCTCGACCCACACGGATCCCCACCGCTCGACGAATCCGTGGATGGTGTCGTTGAGGCGCGCGACCGAGGTCGGGGCATCCGGCGACGAGTCGCGCGGGGCCACGGCATCGGCGGGCGGCGGCTCGCCCGGCACGTGGTCGGGGCGGAAGGTCGTCATGGGTCCCTGTCTGTGCGTCCTCTCGGCTGCGCCCGAGCGGCCGACCATAGAATCAAGGGGTGAGCACCCCTGCTGTGAAGCTGCCCGTGCCCCGCATCCCGGGGCGCCGAGGGCGCCTTCAGGATATCCCTGTGGACGGACGCAAACGCGTTCTGCTGGCCTCTCCACGGGGGTACTGCGCGGGTGTCGACCGCGCGGTCATCGCCGTCGAGAAGGCCCTGGAGCGCTTCGGCGCGCCCGTCTACGTGCGCAAGCAGATCGTGCACAACATCCACGTCGTCACGGAACTCGAGGCCCAGGGCGCGATCTTCGTGGACGAGGTCGACGAGGTGCCCGAGGGCGCGCACGTCGTGTTCAGCGCTCACGGCGTGTCGCCGGCGGTCGTCAGTGCGGCCGCGAACCGGGGCCTGCAGGCGATCGACGCGACGTGCCCGCTCGTGACCAAGGTGCACCGCGAGGCGGTGCGCTTCGCGCGCGACGACTACGAGATCCTCCTCATCGGCCATCTCGGTCACGAGGAGGTCGAGGGCACCGCAGGCGAGGCGCCGGACCACGTGACGATCGTCAATTCGCCCGACGAGGCCGACACCGTCGCGGTGAAGGACCCCTCGAAGATCGTGTGGCTCTCGCAGACCACCCTCTCGGTCGACGAGACGATGGAGACCGTGCGGCGTCTGCGCGACCGGTTCCCCGAGCTGCACGATCCGCCCTCGGACGACATCTGCTACGCGACGCAGAACCGGCAGGTCGCGATCAAGAAGGTGGCGAAGGATGCCGACCTCGTGATCGTCGTCGGCTCCGCGAACTCGTCCAACAGTGTGCGCCTCGTCGAGGTCGCGCTCGAGTACGGCGCCAAGGCCGCCTACCGGGTCGACTACGCCGACGAGGTGCAGCAGGACTGGCTCGACGGCGTGGAGACGGTCGGCGTGACGAGCGGCGCATCCGTTCCCGAGGTCCTCGTGCAGCAGGTGCTCGAGGAGCTCGCCGGTGCCGGATACCGCGATGTCGAAGAGGTCCGCACCGCCGAGGAGGATCTCATGTTCTCCCTCCCGAAGGAGCTGCGGCACGACACCGCCGGCCGACGCGACGAGCGCGCGCTGGGCGGCCGCACGGCGGGCGGAGGAGCCGGCGCATGAGCACCCCCGACGACCGTCCGAGCCCCGCGTACGGGGAATACGCGACGCCAGAGGAGCAGCGGGCACGGATCCAGCACCCACTGCCCGCATACGAGCCCGCGCCATCGCAACCCGCCGCTGCGGAGCCCGTCGCCCCGCCTGCGCGCGGCCACCTGATCGACCGCATCGTCACGGTCGCCCTGCTCGCCTACGGCGCATTCGTCGTCGTGAGCACCGTCGTCGAGCTCTCGGACTTCACCGTGTTCGCCGACGCGTGGATGAAGACCATGGGCATCGCCGGGTCGTTCACGCCGACCCCGCAGTCGCAGGCGTGGGCCACCGCCGGTGTGATCGTGTTCGCGATCGGCTGGGTCGCGACCGCGCTGTTCTCCTGGCGTGCGCTGGCGCGCGGGCGGCGCGCATGGTGGATCCCCCTCGTCGGCGCGACCATCAGCTGGATCCTGCTCACGGTCTGCCTCACCATCCCGCTGGTGGCCGACCCCGCCGTCATCCACTGGTTCGATCAGCAGACGACGCGCTGACCGGGCGCTGTTGAACCATGGGCCCCTCGTTATCGTGATGACAGCGAGGAGGACCCGTGCGAAACACCGACGAAGCTCGGCTGACGGCGCTCTTCGACGCACATGCGGCGCCGTTGCGGCGCTACGTCATCGCGCTCACGGGTGACTCGGCAGCAGCCGACGACGTCGTGCAGGAGACGCTGCTGCGCGCGTGGCGCACTCCGCGGATCCTCGCCGAGGAACCCGAGTCGCTGCGCGGATGGATGCTGACGGTCGCACGGCGCATCGTCATCGACGAGGCGCGCAGCGCGCGCCGGCGGCACGAGTTCGCCGTCGCGGATCCCCCCGAGCACGCGGGGGTGGATGCCGCGGACCTGCTGCTCGATGGCATCCTGATCCGCGACGCCCTCGCGACGCTCACCCCGGATCATCGCGCGGTCATCCTCCACGCGTACTACCTGGGAAGAAGCGTCGCACAGACGGCGGCGGAGCTCGACATCCCCGAGGGAACGGTCAAGTCGAGATTGCACTACGGACTGCGCGCGCTGCGCCTGGCCCTGCAGGAGAGGGGGGTGACGAGATGATGGATCGCTTCGCGGAATGGGATGCCGCCTACCTGATCGGAGCGCTCTCGCCTGCCGACCGTGCGGCGTTCGAGGGGCATCTGGAGACCTGCGCGGAATGCCGTGCCGCCGTGTCGCAGCTCGCGCCGACGGCGGGCCTGCTCTCGCGGGTGCGGGCGGACGCGCTCGCCGAGGACACCGGGACCGCTTCATCCGCGGGGGAGGTCGAGTGGGCCGCACGAAGCGCACTCATCGAGCGGGCACGCGCTGCGCAGAGACGGCGACGGACCCTGCGGCTCGGGCTCGCCCTTGCCGCCGCGGTGGTCGTCATCGCGGCCGTCGCGCTTCCGCTGACGCTCGGCGAGGCCATCGACCCGCGGACGCCGGAGGCCATCCCGACCGCGACTGCCTTGCCCTCGCTGCCGCCGGCGGAGGCGATGCAGCCGTTGACGACGGCTCCGCTCACGGCGTCCGTGCGCCTGCAGGGTGTGGCGTGGGGGACCAAGATCGACCTCTCCTGCAGATACGCCCCGACCTACAGCACCGGCGGCGGCGACCACGTGTACGCCCTGGCGGTGGTCGGCACCGACGGCTCCACGACCCAGCTGTCGACATGGAAGGTGCTCGCCGGGAAGGACGCGCATCTGAGCGCGGGAACCGCGCTGGACACGGCATCCATCCGCGCCATCCAGATCCTGGACGCGTCCGGCAAGGTGCTCATGACCTACTCGCCCTGACGCCCGTCGATAGGCTGACGGGATGCCTCATCTGGTCGCCGTCTGTGTCGTCCGCCAGCTCCGCGCGGATGCGGGGTCTGTCGGGGTGACCGCGATCGACAAGGTCCCTGTCGACGGGCCGGTGCGGGTCGGCGCCTATGGAGCGCATGCGGACGTGCAGGCCGATCGCAAGAACCACGGCGGCCTCGACAAGGCGCTCTACGCCTACGCCGACGAGGATGCCGACCACTGGGCCGGCGAACTCGGGCGTGAGCTTCCGCCCGGCTGGTTCGGCGAGAACCTCCGGGTGCGGGGCTTGGACGTCAACGCGTCTCGCATCGGCGACCGCTGGCGCATCGGCGACAGGGTCGAGGTCGAGGTCACGATGCCCCGCACGCCCTGCCAGACGTTCGCGCGGTGGGTCGGCGGCGACGACGAGCGGGGGTGGGTCACGCGCTTCTCGAGCGCACGGCGTCTCGGCCCCTACCTGCGGGTGGTGCGGACCGGCCGTATCCAGGCCGGCGACGAGATCATCGTCGTCCCCGCTCCGGACGGCGCCCCGGGGCTGCTGGACGCCTACCGCGACCCGCAATAGGTCGCGGAGACGACGGATGCCTCGGCCCGCGGGCCGAGGCATCCATCAGGTTGTCGGATCAGGCGCTCTTCGACTGTCCTGCCGAGCCGAGCTGCTTCGTGGCCTCGACGACGCGGGCCGCCATCGCCGACTCGGCGATCTTGCCCCACGCGCGCGGGTCGTAGGCCTTCTTGTTGCCGACCTCGCCGTCGATCTTGAGCACGCCGTCGTAGTTCTGGAACATGAAGCCGGCGACCGAGCGCGTGAACGCGTACTGGGTGTCGGTGTCGATGTTCATCTTCACCACGCCGTTCTTGACGGCGAGCGCGATCTCCTCGTCGCTCGAGCCGCTGCCGCCGTGGAAGACCAGGTCGAGGGGCTTCGCGCCGGTGCCGAACTGCGCGGCGATGCCGGCTTGGATCTCGCCGAGGAGCTCGGGCTTGAGCTTGACGTTGCCCGGCTTGTAGACGCCGTGCACATTGCCGAAGGTCAGGGCGGCGATGTAGCGGCCGTTCTCGCCGAGACCGAGCGCCTCGACGAACTTCGACACGTCCGCGGTCGTCGTGTACAGCGCCTCGTTGGTGCCCTCGTGCGCGACGCCGTCCTCCTCGCCGCCCACGACGCCGATCTCGACCTCGAGGATGGAGTTGATGTTCTTCATGCGGGGGAGGAGTTCCTTGGCGATCTCGACGTTCTCGTCGAGCGGCACGGCCGAGCCGTCCCACATGTGTGACTGGAAGATCGGGTTGCGGCCCGCCTTGACCTCCTCCTCCGAGGCCTCGATGAGCGGCAGCACGAAGTCGGCGAGGGCCGGCTTCGGGCAGTGGTCGGTGTGCAGCGCGATCGTGATCGGGTAGTTCTTGGCGACCTCGGTGGCGAACTTCGCGAAGGCGAGAGCGCCGGTCGCGCGCCCCTTGACGGTGTGTCCGGCGAAGTAGTCCGCGCCGCCGGTCGTCACCTGGATGATGCCGTCCGAGCCGGCCTCAGTGAGGCCCTGGAGGATGGCGTTGATGCTCTGCGAGCTCGCCGCGTTGATGGCGGGGTACGCGAATCCGCCGGCCTTCGCGCGGTCGAGCATCTCTGCGTACTGTTCGGGGGTGGCGACGGGCATGTCCGACTCCTCGATCGTTGTGGGGGTATCACCACTGAGCTTAGTGACGCGTGGAAGATCCACCATGTCGTGGTGCGAGCCGCGGACCGCGGAACAGCGGGTTCTGACGGCGCGGCAAGAACGACTGTTCTTTCGAGCCCGCGGCCGGAGGGAAGGCCGGTTTTCGCCACGGCGCCGGAATACCATGGCGCCATGGTCAGCCTTTCCGCCGAGATGAGCCCGCTCCGCCCCGATCGCAACCTCGCCCTCGAACTGGTGCGCGCCACGGAGGCCGCGGCCATCCGCGCCGTGCCGTTCATCGGTCGCGGGGCCAAGGAGGCGGCCGACGGCGCCGCCGTCGACGCCATGCGGGCGTTCCTCGGAACCGTGAACTTCGACGGCACCATCGTGATCGGCGAGGGCGAGAAGGACAACGCCCCGATGCTCTTCAACGGCGAGCACGTGGGCAACGGCCGCGGCCCTCAGTGCGACATCGCGGTGGACCCGATCGACGGGACGTCGCTGACCGCCGCCGGCCGCAACAACGCCCTCTCGGTCATCGCGGTGGCCGACAGCGGCGCGATGCTCGACGCATCCAGCGTCTTCTACATGGACAAGCTCGTCACCGGGCCGGCGGGCGTCGGCGTGGTCGACATCCGCCTCCCCGTCGCGGAGAACATCCGACTGCTGGCGAAGTCGCTCGGCAAGCCGGTGGATGAGATCGTCGTCTCGGTGCTGCACCGCCCTCGCCACGAGGAGCTCATCGCCGAGATCCGCGAGGCGGGTGCGGGCACGCGGCTCATGAGCGACGGCGATGTCGCCGGCGGCATCAACGCGGCACGCCACAACGCCCGCACCGACATGTGCATCGGCATCGGCGGCTCGCCCGAGGGCATCGTCACCACGTGTGCGATCAAAGCGCTCGGCGGCCACATCCAAGGCCGCCTGTGGGCGCGCGACGACGAGGAGAAGCAGCGCGGCATCGACGCCGGCCTGAAGCTCGACGGGTACGTGTACGAGGCTGACGAGATGGTCCGGGGAAACAACACGCTGTTCGTCGCGACGGGTGTGACCGATGGGGCGCTTGTGGCGGGTGTTCGCCGCGAAGGGGACTACCTGTACACCGAGAGCGTCGTCCTGCGCGGCGTCTCCGGCACGCTGCGCCGGATCTCGTCGGAGCACCTCGTCTCCAAGTGGCTGTAGGCGGCGCGGCCCCCTCCGGGAGCGTCCTCCGCGTGCCGGGGGCGGTTCTCTGGCACAATTGACGGGTCCCGTACACAGCACGAGAGGGGACCGGTCATGGCAGGTCCTGCAGGTGAACCTCCCGTTCGCACGGGCGCTCATGCGGTCGTTGCGAACGCACACGATCCGGCGCGACGCCCGGACGTCCTGTTCCGTGTCCGGCGCGACGAGGGCCATCAGGTCAGCGCGTGGTGGCTCGTCGGCGCCTTCGTGGGCGTCACTCTCGCAGTCATCGCGCTCATGAACTTCATCCCGCAGGGTCTCGTCTGATCTCCTGACACAGCATCAGTCCGGCTCGGCGAGCCGGTCGCGCAACTCTCCCACGTCTGCAGTGAGCTCGAACTCGTCCGCGACGAGACGTCGCGGCGTGCGCTCGATCGTCGCGGGCACCGCGAGGGCGTCGAGCTTCGTCTCGTCGATGCCCGGGAATCGCCGTGCCGTCACGAGCACGCGCGACTCGAGCGCCCCCGCGAAGCGGTTGTAGGTCTCGACGGTCCGCTCGATCGCGCGGCGCATGTCGTCCGCGTGTCCGGCCAGTGTGCCCAGCCGCTCGTAGAGCTGCGTGCCGAGGTCGAACAGCTGCCGCGCCTCCTGGGTCACGTCCTGCTGGGTCCACGTGTATGCGACGGTCTTGAGCACCGCCCAGAGGTTGACGGGCGAGGCGAGGGCGACGCGCTTGCCGAATGCATAGTCGAGCAGCGCCGGATCCTCCTCGAGCGCCGCGGCGAGCAGTGACTCGCTCGGGATGAAGCAGATGACGAACTCCGGGCTCGCGCCGATCCCGGCCCAGTAGGTCTTGCGGGCGAGAGCGTCGATGTGGGCGCGGACGGCCTTCACGTGCCGCCCGAGGAGCGCCGTGCGCCGCGCCCCCTCGTCGCCCTGGGCCGTGATCGGGATCGCGCTCGCCTCGAGATATGCGTCGAGCGGCACCTTCGCGTCGACGGCCAGCGCTCGCTGGCCGGGAAGGCGGATCACCATGTCGGGGCGACCGGCGCCCGCATCCGTCTGGATGGCCGTCTGCGTGTCGAAGTCGACGTACCGCGTGAGACCGGCCGCCTCGACGACCCGGCGCAGCTGCGTCTCGCCCCACACGCCGCGTGTCGCACCCGAGCGCAGCGCGCTGGCGAGGGATTCCGTCGTCGCCCGCAGGGCCTCGCCACTCACGCGCGTCTGCCGCAGCTGCTCCGCCACCATCCCGAACTGGTGCTGCCGATCGCGCTCCAGGTCGTCGACCTTGAGCTGCATGGTCTCCAGCGTCTCGCGCACCGGGGCGAGCGCCCGGAGCACTGCCTGCTCGCGGCGCTCGCGCTCCTCGCGCGCGGCCTGGTCGTCGCGGGCCTGCGCGACGAGCTCGCGGTACAGGGCCACTTGCCGCTGCAGCTCGGCGTGCGCAGCATCCCGGGCAGCCTCCGCCGCCGCCGTGCGGGATGCGAGACCCGCCCGCACGGCGCTCTCGCGGTTCGCGCCGCGCGCGAGCCCGGCGAACCAGCCGGCCAGCGCGCCGATGGCGATGCCGACGACGGCGATCACGGCGAGTGTCAATGCGTCCATGACAGAAGGATGCCGGGAACCTCCGACATCACGCCGCGAACAGGGCCGGTGCAGGGATGCGCCGCATCTCCACGCCTGCCGCCTCCGCGAGGTGCGCGATGTCGTCCGTGCCGGTGCGCCGCGCCGCGTCGATCATGATGTGCGCGCACGCGAGGGCGTCGGCCGCGGCGTCGTGGTGCGCGAAGCCGGTGAAGCCCGCGGCGGCGGCGACCGACGGCAGGCGGTACGACTCGAGGTCGTACAGCCGTCGGGCGATCTGCAGGCTGCAGGCGTAGCGGTAGGGCGGGCAGATGTCGCCGGTCACGTCGCTCGCGGCGCGCAGCACGGCCATGTCGAAGCCCGCGTTGTGCGCAACCAGGACGTCCGCCCCCGCGAAGGCGGCGAGGTCGCCGAGCTGCGCGCTCCACGTGGGTGCGTCCCGCACGTCCTCGGGGTGGATGCCGTGGATCCCCACATTGATCTCGAAGAACGCGTCGTGGCCCGGCGGCGGCTGGATCAGCCATCCCGCCCGGGCGACGATGCGGCCGTCGCGCACGCGGGCGAGGCCCACCGCACACGCCGACGCATTGCTGGAATTCGCCGTCTCGAAGTCGATCGCGGTGAAGTCCAGTCCCACGTCTCCAGCGTCGCCGTCGCCGCCGCGCAGTCCGTGAGGCGCGCCGGGCGAACAAGCGATCGGCATTCGTCCGGCGTACGCTCGGGCACATGGCCACACGCGATGAGATGGCGCGCTCGTTCGGGGCCGCCGCATCCACGTACGAGTCCGGAAGGCCGGATTACCCCATCGAAGCGGTGCGATGGATGCTCGCTCCCGTCGTCGACGGCGAGGCCTCGATCCGCGCGGTGGACGTCGGCGCCGGCACCGGCAAACTCACCCGCGTCGTCGAGGCGATCGGGGCGCAGACGGTCGCCGTCGATCCGGATGCCGACATGCTCGCACGTCTGCACGCGGAGCTTCCCGCGATCCCGACCTTCGTCGGGACGGCGGAGCGCATGCAGTTGCCGGATGCGAGCGTCGACGCCGTCGTGCTCGGACAGGCGTGGCACTGGGTCGACATCGAGGCCGCATCCGAGGAGGCTGCGCGCGTGCTGCGCTCGGGTGGAGTGCTCGGGCTGATCTGGAACATCCGCGACGACAGCGTCGACTGGGTGTCCGAGATGTCAGTCATCATGCACAGCAGCAATGCCGAGATCATGATCGCCGAGGGCGGACCGGTCGTCGGCGCGCCGTTCGGTGCGCTCGAATGGCAGAGCTGGGCATGGATGCGGCCCATGACCCGGGACGCGCTGTTCGATATGGCGCGCTCGCGCAGCTACCTCATCACCGCCGATCCGGACGACCGGGCCCGGATCGAACACGAGCTCGGGATTCTGTTCGACCAGATCGGCGCGACGGAGGATGCCGTCATCCAGCTGCCCTATGTGACGAGGGCGTTCCGCACGATGCGGCCTTAGCGGGGGCGCACCGCGCCGACGATCCGCCATGGACCGCTCGCAGCGTGGTAGCTCGCATCGAAGCCGCGGGTCGTGAGCACCGAGACCATGTCGCCGGGCGGATGCGCGAACATCCGGTAGGAACGGCGGTTCAGGGCGCTCCATGCGTTGATCGCGCGGACGCCCAGCCGCGTCATCCGGGTGGGCGCCGGGTAACTGAAGACCACGGCCCGCTTCCCTCGCCCCGCCGCTGCGCCGAGCAGGCGTGCGACATCCGGGTAGCAGCAGACGACCCGGTGGAGCACGACGATGTCCGCCGGCTCGACGGCCTCGGGCGTACCCGCCAGGTCGACGCCGAGCAGCCTCGTCGCCCGATCGCGCAACCCGGCCTCGTCGAGCAGGCGCGCCGCCTCGGGTTCGTAGGCGGACGAGAGCTCGACGTTGGTGGTGTGGGATGCACCGTGCTTGAGCGCCTCGAGCTGGATGTCGCCGATCCCGCCGCCGATCTCGAGCAGCGAGGACCCGTCGAGGCCCACGGACGACGCGAACTGGAGGATCAGCTGAGCGCTCGGCGTCAGACCGTCGCTGCGGTACCGCTCGGCGAGCCGGCGCGCGAAGCGGGCATTGAACTCGCGGTCGTATCCGTTCGGGATCCGCGGCGCGCAGCAGTCGTCCACGGCCATCAGTATGCCCCTGCGCGGTGCCGTCGGGCGGCGTCGGCGGGGGGCGATAGCGTGGCGCGATGCGCACTCTCACCGTCTGCAACTTCGTCACCGTCGATGGCCGTTACGAGGACGACGAGCACGACATCGGCTCGTTCTTCGAGCATCAGCACCCCGATTACCACGGGGCCGACTCGTTCGACTTCTACACGACCGAGCTCATGCGCGAGACGGACACCCTGCTGCTGTCGGGCCGCCGCTCGACGCTCGGCAACCTCGGCTATTGGACCACGGTGCAGGGGAACCCGGAGGCGACCGCCATCCGCCGCGAGTTCGCGGACCTGATTCTCGGCGTCGAGAAGATCGTCGTCTCCGACACGATCACGGAGGACGACCTCGCGCCCTATGAGAACGTGCGCATCGTTCGCGTGGCGGAGGCCCGCGCCGAGGTGGCGGCGTTGAAGGAACGGCAGGGACGGGGCATCCTGATCCTGCTCGGTCGGGTGCTCTGGAACGATCTGATGGATGCCGGTCTCGTCGACGAGCTGCATCTCGTGACCTTCCCGCTCATCGCGGGATCGGGGGTTGCGCTGTTCGATGCCAAGCCGTCTGTCGCGCTGAAGCTCCTCGGAACGCGGGTGTGGGAGGAATCCGGCAACGTGCTCATGCGCTGGCGAGTAGAGCCCGACTAAGGGTGCGACAGGCCCCAACTAGACTGGATGCCCGTGGCTCTCACCATCGGAATCGTAGGACTGCCCAACGTCGGCAAGTCCACCCTCTTCAACGCCCTGACCAAGAACCAGGTGCTCGCGGCGAACTACCCGTTCGCGACGATCGAGCCCAATGTCGGGGTCGTGAATCTGCCCGACGCGAGGCTGCAGCAGCTGGCGGAGGTGTTCCACAGCGAGCGCGTGGTGCCCGCCGTCGTGTCGTTCGTCGACATCGCGGGCATCGTCCGCGGAGCCTCGGAGGGTGAGGGGCTCGGCAACAAGTTCCTCGCGAACATCCGCGAGGCGGACGCCATCGCGCAGGTCGTCCGGGGTTTCGCCGACGACGACGTCGTGCACGTCGAGGGGGCGGTGAACCCGCAGAACGACATGGAGACGATCAACGCCGAACTGATGCTCGCCGACCTCGAGACGCTGGAGAAGGCGATCGCCCGGTACGAGAAGGAAGTCCGCGGCAAGAAGATCGACCCGGTCGTGCTCTCGACCGCGCAGGCGGTGAAGGATGCGCTGGAGCGCGGCATGCTGCTGTCGGCATCCGGGATCGATCTGGAGCCGATCCGCGAGCTGGGGCTGCTCAGTGCGAAGCCCGTCATCTTCGTCTTCAACGTGGACGAGGCCGTGCTGACGGATGCCGGCCGCAAGGCGGAGCTCGCAGCGCTCGTCGCGCCCGCGCAGGCAGTGTTCCTCGACGCGAAGATCGAGTCCGAGCTGATCGACCTCGATCCCGAGGATGCGGCGGAGCTGCTCGCGTCGACGGGGCAGGACGAATCCGGCCTCGACCAGCTCGCCCGCATCGGATTCGACACGCTGGGGCTGCAGACCTATCTCACCGCGGGTCCCAAGGAGGCGCGCGCCTGGACGATCGGCAAGGGCTGGAAGGCGCCGCAGGCCGCGGGCGTCATCCACACGGACTTCGAGAAGGGCTTCATCAAGGCCGAGGTCATTCACTTCCAGGATCTGATCGACTTGGGTTCCGTGCATGAGGCCCGCGCACACGGCAAGGCCCGTATGGAGGGCAAGGACTACGTCATGCAGGACGGCGACGTCGTGGAGTTCCGCTTCAACGTCTGAGCGGTGAGAAAAAGTCCTGATCAGAGGCTTTTTCTTGGCAAATATCTGCTCGCTAGTCCGCAAAAAGTCCGCAGAATATCCGGCCTGGCGCGACGCTCGCTCGGTCGCAACGTGCACCGAGAGGGTCCTCCCGGTGGCCCGTGCGTGCGCACCGGCACGGCCTGGCGCAGCTACGGCTGGGTCAAGCCGGACAAGCTCGCTGCGTTTCCGAGCGCGCTCTGTGCGAGGGCACCCGCGGCGGCCCGCGTGCGATCTTCGGCGGTGGGCCAGAGGTGACTGTAGGTGTTGAGCGTTGTCGTCGCTCGGGCGTGCCCCAACGCGCGCTGCACAGTAACGACGTCGCAGCCCGACGCGATGAGACCTGACGCGTAGAAGTGACGCAGGTCGTGCAAGCGAATGTGTTCGACGCCAGCTTTCTTGAGCGTCTTGCGCCACCAGTATCCGACCGTGTTCTGGTGCGGAGGCTGCCCACTCTGGCCGTTGAACAGCCAATGCTCCTCGCCGAACACGTCGCTTCCCTTGAGATGCTCGCTGAGGAGCGCGAGGAGTTGGTCCGCCGCGTAAACGGTGCGTTCCGAGCCATACTTCGGCGGTGTCACGGAAATCCGTTCGGCCCCGACACGCTGTACCTGCCGGCGGATGCGGATCTGACGGCGCAGGAAGTCGATATCGCTCGCTTGAAGGCCGGCCGCTTCACCCAAGCGGAGCCCAGCGAATGCGCACAGGGCGATGAAAGGCCGGAACCAGGGCTCTGCCGCGTGCATCACCGCACCGACCTCCTCCGGCGTCGGAACCCGCATCGAAGCCTCGGTCTTGCGGAGGCGGGGGAGGGTGACCCCCGAGGACGGATCCTCGGGCAAGCGGCGGTCCCGCACCGCGGCGCGGATCACCCCGCGCACGTTGTTCATGCGTGTCTTGATCGTGCCGGGCGCGAGTCCCGCGACCGACATCTGCTTGACCCATGCCTCGACATGCGTGCGACTCAACCGCCGGAGCTCGACATCGCGGAAGCTGCAGGTGCGCATTGCGAGGTCCATCGCCACGACCGTGCCGGCCGCCCACAGCTGGCGCGTCGACCAATCGGCGTAGTATTCGGCGAGAGTGATCGTGCCGGCATGCGGGTCGATGTAGCGTCCCGTGACGACGGACGTCGTGACCTCATCGAGCCATCGCTGCCCTTCGCGCTTGGTCGGGAAGTGGCGCGAGTGCTCCCTGTTCGAGTCGTCCCGGTAGCGGGCACGCCAGCGTCCGTCCGGGCGTTGCTTGACGCTCGCCATCGCGGTCCTCCCGCCGGTAAGTCCTTGACTCGAACTTCCAGTGTGCCCTCCGAATCCATGGACCACCAGCGAGCTCCCGATGCTGGCGTTCGCTGGCTACATCAACCTCCACACACCTGCGAACTGAGTCCAGGCCGTAGGGCGGAGCATCGCAATCGGACGATCGCAACGGCACCCTCTCGGCGTCGGCCCGGGCCCGCATAGCTGAGGACAGGCGCCTTCCGAGCTCCACTCGACCGGGATCTCCACGCCTCAGACGGTGGTCAACTGAGCTGAGTGCCCTCGTAGGCGGGTCCCGTTGCGGGCGTTTGAGGTGAATACTCCACTCATGGCGATCGGCCGGGTGGTTCTATGGGGTTTGGCTGCCGGGGCGGTGGTCGGCGCCGCGGCCGGGTTGGTGCTCGGTCTGATCGCATACCCACCGACCGTCGGCTATGCGGTGATTGAGCTCAGCATCCCGGGGGCGATTGCCGGCGCTGCCCTCGGATTCCTCGTAGGCCTCCTCGGTGTCACTGTTCGGCATCTCCGCCGTGTTCGTGACGCACCGGGTGGCGACTCGGCGCGTCGCACCTGATCGGCGGACGCCGTGCCCGGGGACTCCTTGCTTGTTGCCGATCCCACGCGCGCGCTCTCGCTACCCTTGCGCCATGACTCTGCGATGCGGCCACCTGTGCGCGCGATCCTAGTCCCGATCGGTGGACTGCTAATCCTGATGGCGTCAGGCAGCATGGCGCTGTTCTTCATGGCACCACTGGGGCTCTTGCTGTTGGCAGGATTCGTTATCGCTGTGGGCGCAAGAACGCACCGATGGGCCATTGTGACTGTGTCGACAACACTCTCAGCGATCATTCTCATGATCGGCATCATCTACTGGAGCGCTTGGGGACAGGCCTTCGACTACGCGGACGCAGGTAAGACCGTACCCACGGATCTACAAGCACTGGAACTGGCCTGCCAGGCCCTTGGGCTGGCTGCCCTGATGGCGCTGGCGGGTATGTCGATCTACCTGCTGGTTGTCTCGCCCTCGCCGATTGTTGACCGTGCTTCAGGAAGCAGCGCAGCGTGATTCATTGAGCGCGTAGCCGCTCTTGGAGAGTTCGTACGCGCGCACGACCGGCGTCGCGCCGTGCGGAAGCCGGTCCATCAACGAGTACGGCAAGGTCAGAGATGAGCTGCCGGCGGACACGGGTCGTGGGCTGTCGCGAGAGGGTCGGCGGTTGACGAGGGAGTCTTCCGCGGGTGGAGGATGAGCGAATGAAGCTGACGCTCGACCTTCATGACATCTACAACCGCGGTGGCGACATCGATCGCGCACTGCTCGCGGTCATCGCGGAAGCCGTCGCCAAGAGGGCTCCGCTTGTAGAGATCATTCCGGGAAAGGGGTCGGGAGCGCTGAAGAAGCGGGTGCTGCGCTTCCTTGACCAGCCGGAGATCAAGGCGCAGTATCACCGTGTCGAAAAGGACTCAAAGAACTTCGGCCGGGTGTTCGTGCATTTCCGGTGGAAGTAGGGCTCAAGACCATTCGTCGCCTCGCGGCGGACTCGTCGTGCACGAGCTCTGTCCGCAGACATCGGTCGCGCCGGATCCGTACCCTCACCCGCACACGCGGACTCTGCGTGCATCGAGGCTGACGATGTCTCCGTGCGGAAGCTGCCGGCCGCGGCGTCGATCGCCCTCGCCGTTGACCGTCACCCGGCCGTCGATGATGGCCTCTTTCACGTTCCCACCGGAATCGAGGAGGCCCGCAAACTTCAGGAACTACCTAAGGCGAATGACCTCGCCGCCGATCGGGACGTCCTCGATCGGACCGGAAGCCAGGTCCCGACGCGGCGGAAGTCCGCGAGCGTCGGTTGTCCTGAACCCGAAGCTCGCGGACGCAAGCCGGTCGTGTTGCGGGCAGATGTGCGAGAACATCGTCAACGGTGAACCCGTGGCCGGTCGTTCGCACTCCTGACCAATTTGAGATCACCGGTTCCGTCTGGTGTCCGTGTCCATGCGTGATCGAAATGGGGGGATAGTGCGGATTGGGATCGCGACGAAGGCCGCGGCTATCCTCGGGATGGCCGCGTTCACTGTGCTGCTCAGTGGCTGTAGCGGGATCTGCAGATCTGGTGGCAACGGCGTGCTCATCGTCGGACCGCAGGTTCAGATCGTTGACGAAGGCTGGACACACGCCTCAAATCAGAACGGCTATCGCGCATGCGTCAATGACGACTGCATGAGCCGCGGACTCGTACCAGGAGCCCCAAGCTACAGCCCCGGCGACGGAACCCTCGAGCCAGCTAAGCCCGGGCAAACACCCAACGGACCCGTAAACGTCGTCGTGACGGTCTACTCCCAATCCCAGCTCGTCCGTACGCTCACCTCACCGGTCGTTCTCCAGCCCCAGAATCTAAACGATTGTCCGGCGATCCCGATCTGCGGGGAGTGTCCGAATCCCGTGTACAGCGCCACGGTGGAACTGAACACGACCGGTACCGATCTTCGGACCAAGTGATCACTGGTGAGGTACACGAAGCCTTCCACCGTGCAGGCAGGAGGGACCGTTGGTTCTCGGCGAGAAGAGCGGCGCTGCCACGCGAGGCTGGCGCCCCCTGCATCCGCGATGATTGCGGGCGCGAAAGCCGGTCCCTTGCGGACGGGCGGGAACTACCGCCTGCGTCGAACGATGAGGAATGCCACCACTAGGACAACGAACAGAGTAGCGAAGACCGCGACCAAGGTTCCGGTACTGATCCCCATCAGGTCCCCCTCGCAGAATGTCGCGACCCGACCGTACCAGGGTTCATTCTCCGGGCACGGGTGCACGATCGCGGTCCCTTAACGTTTCGCTCGGCGTAGGCCGTGTCGGCGGCCGGCGGCCGGCGCTCGGGTGGAGCAGAGATCTAGCATGGCCGAGTGACCAGCCTGACCGGATCATTCACCATTCCACTCGAGCTTGCTGTGCCGCCAACCCAGCTCTGGCCGTTGTTCGCACAGCTGCCTCTGCGTCGGACATGGATGCGCACGCCCGGGCAGTCCAGGACGGCACACCACGAACTCGATTTCCGTGTCGGCGGTACCGAACGCATGACGAATACGTTCGTCTCCGGAACCCAGCGGGAAGAACTCGCGAACGTCGCCACGTTCGTGGACATCGTGCCGAACGAGCGGATCATCTACACGTACCGTGCGATCGTCGATCTCACCACTCGATGGGTCTCGGTCGTCACGATCGACCTGATCCCCACCGCGTCGGGCACGCGGCTGGAGTGGACAGAGCAATACAGCTTCGTCACGCTGAGCACGTCAGACGGCGTGGACGACGAAAGACACCTCGCCGGCGGAACGCGACTTCGCCTGAATGCTCTCCACGCCGCCGCCATGCAGACGGCAGCCGTCCCACCCGCATAGCCCCTGCGCGCGCCGCCTCGGCAAGAGAACTGCGGCCATGAACTGGACCTGAGGATCGGGCTACCGGCGCGCTAGACATCAGTACACGTCGGCCAATGATCAGCTGCCCATTCCGCCCAGGTTGTCCAGCCTTCAGGCGGTGGCGGGATTGCACCGGATTCGAATTCGTCGGCGTCGGGCACCTGGAATAGCATCCGCCATTCATCGGCGTCGGCTTCGCTGATGGGCAGCGTATGCTGCGGAGCCGTCTCTTGGCGGTGTTCGATGCGCGCCAGCTGGGTGTCCTTGTCGACCGGCAGGTAGATCACCTCGCACGTCGCCCCGCAGGACCCTGCCAACCAGCGCAGTGCCGATCGTTCGTCGCGGCTCCAGAGCCCGAAGTCAAGGACGGCGCTGGTTCCTAAGCGCAGCGCCTGGAGCGCAACGGAGATAAGGCGACCTTCCAGCACCATGCGCGTGCGCTCCGCCATCGGTTCCATGATCAGCGGTATCAGCCACTGATCCGGGGTCAACCGAAGCGCGCCTCGCGCCGTAGCGAGCTCAACCGCCCGGGTCGTCTTCCCAGCCGCGGGCAGCCCGACCATCAGGATCAACGTGGGTGCCCGACGGTCCTCGGTGGCGGATCCAATTCCGACGGGGATCGTGGTACGCCAGTCCGGTGGGCCGTCCGAGGAAGCTGGCAGGGCCCGAGGTCGGGGTGATACCTCATGTGGCGAACTGAACTGCTTCGACTGGGACATGCCTGCCTCACATGCAGAATGAAGGCGCAGTGAATAGTGCGCGTCGTCTAAGCCTTGAACTCTACTTCGGCCCACGTCAGCGACCCACGCGAGGAATCGGCCGAACGTTCGCACCAGTCGAGCAAGAACAACCAAACGGTACGCGTCGGGGAGCGCGCGCAGAAGTGGGTCGCTCACCGCGCCTTGCCGATCGTTGTGCGGGCGTGGTCGCGGGGTGGGACGATCAAGGGTGATGAGTGATACGGACACGACGGACGTCGGTGGGGAGGCTGTGATGGATGGTTATCCCACCACGCCGGGGTGGCGGGCGGTTGATGAGTATTTCACTGCGGCCCTGATCGATCGGGATGCTGCGCTTGATGCGGCGCGGGGTTCGGGGTCGCGTACCACGATGCCGCGGGCGGAGGTCGCACCGAACCAGGGTGCGCTGCTGGGGCTGCTGGCGCGGATCGGTGGTGCCCGTCGGGTGTTGGAGTTCGGCACCCTCGCCGGGTACTCCACGTTGTGGCTTGCCCGGGCGGTCGGTGATAACGGTCAAGTGGTGACCTTGGAGCTGGAGGAGCAGAACGCTGCGGTGGCGCGGGAGAACCTCGCACGCGCCGGGGTGGATGAACGTGTCGAGGTGCGGGTGGGACCGGCGGCTACCTCCGCGCAGGCCCTCATCGATGAGGGTGCGGAGCCGTTCGATCTGGTCTTCATCGACGCGGACAAGCAGAGCAACCGGATCTACCTCGCGGCCGCGTTGAACCTCACCCGGCCGGGCAGTGTGATCGTCATCGACAACGTCGTCCGCCACGGGGCGGTGGCCGACGAGCACAGCGATGATCCTCGGGTGCGGGGAGTGCGAGCCGTCGTGGACGCGATCGCCTCCCACCCCGACCTCGACGCGACCGCGCTGAAAACGGTCGGTGAGAAGGGATGGGACGGGTTGATCATCGCCCGACGCCGATGATCACGACGGCCGACTTCAGGGGTCGGTCAGCGTAAGGATGACGTCGCTGTAGGCGACGCCGGCCACCTCATGGTGGCGGCCTGGCACGGGTGTCATGCCGCGTGCCAGGTAGAAGCCGAAGCTGCTATCGCGAGCTTCGGCCCACACCGTCACTCCGCCCAGCAACCGCACCCGACTCAACGAGGCGTCAAACAGTGCCGTTCCAATCCCCGCGCCCTGATGTGTTCGGGTGACGGCCATCTGCCGCAGTCGCCACGCGGGACTCGCGACAGGAAACTCGGGTGCCGCGGGCACCACGGTGGTCACTCCCAGGATTCGGCGGGCATCATCGGTCACCGCCAGGTGAAAAACGCCCGATACGTCGTCGTCCTGCATATGAACCGGCAGGTCGGTTCGATCTGCTCGCAAAAGCTCGCGGCGCAGCGGATATGTCTGCGCGGCCGCGACCTCGACAACCGTCCACCCCACACCTGCGAGTGTGCCAGGCCAACACGACCAGAGCAGCTGCCAACGCACAGCGCTCCACCAATCGTCCTGCATCGTCACTTCGCAACGCGTCGACCGATCCAGTTCCGAAGGCATGACTCGCTGATGCCGAGATCACGCGCCGTCTGCGCAACAAAGGTTGCCCTGCGCGACCAGATGCAGGGCTCGGCACCTCGAAACTCCGGCGGGCGGGCAGCAGGCATCACGGACTCCTTCCGAGACGATCATCGCCTCAACTCAGGTGTCCGGGAAAACAGGTCAGGCTCCGCTGCGTGATCGGTGAGATGCTGGGGGACGTCATCACCGCTTGGGCCCTTGGCGGGGTGGGGATGCCGGGCTCAGGCGTGCGGCGAAGAGGTTGCGCGGGAAGGGCATGCTGCTCGGCTCGATTCGTGTGAATCAGGGCGACGTAGCGCGCCTTTCGACGCGTTGGCGTGTGAAGGAGATGACGCCGTCGAACGGTTCACTCGCATTCGACTCGACGGAGTTGTCTGTGATCGCCGCGTACCGCCGTGGGCCGGCGACACGCAGGCCGGTCCCCATCCGCGCCGGTAGAGGGGCGCCGCGACTGGGCGGGACGCCCGTCCTTGTGGATTGGGTGTCTCTCGCCGGGAGTGCGTTTCTGGTCCGGTCACCGCTATGGTCGGCCTGTGAGCTTCGATGTCTGGGCGGACGCGTACGGGCGGTTCATGGGGCGGTATTCCGAGCCGCTCGCAGCGCGGCTCATCGCGGCGATCCCGCTGCAGAACGTCCGGCACGCGTTGGACGTGGGGGCGGGCACCGGGGCCGTGGCCGCGTTGCTCGTCGACCGGCTCGGCGCCGACGCGGTCGCGGCGATCGATCCTTCGCCGTCGTTCGTCGCGGCGCTGACGCAGCGATTGCCGGGGGTCGAGGTCGTCGAGGCGGTGGCCGAGCATATTCCGTTCGCGGACGGGGCGTTCGATCTGACGATCGCGCAGCTCGTCGTGCATTTCATGTCCGATCCTGTGGCGGGTGTGGCCGAGATGGTCCGCGTGACGAGTCCCGGCGGCACGGTCGCCGCCTCCGTCTGGGACTTCGCCGGTGGGCGCGCCCCCCTTTCGCTGTTCTGGCGGGTCGTGCGGGAGCTCGATGGCGCCGCCGTGGACGAGTCGGGCCTGGCAGGTGCACGCGCCGGACAGCTGGAGGGCGCGTTTCGCGCGGCCGGCCTGAGCACAGTGCGCGGCGGTGAGCTGACCATCGATGTCCCGTACGCGAGCCCGGACGAGTGGTGGCTGCCGTACACGCTCGGGGTCGGACCCGCGGGCGCTTACGTCGCGGGCCTCGATCCCGGCCGCCGGGAGGCGCTCCGTCGCCGTGCGATCGAGGAACTCGGACCGGGCCCGGGCGTCGTCACCGCGACGGCATGGGTCGCCTTCGGCGCCGTCGCTTCTCTCCGCTGACGAGCGCCTCCGCGATGACTCGCCCATGATGACTGCTGCGCATCAGTCGGAGCCCCTTTAAACCGTGTCGGATGACGAGATCGTGCGGTTGCCATGGTGAGGGCCACTTGCTGACCGGGCCCAGCGTGTATGAGGCGATCCGCGCCTCCGCGGAGGTCATGACGTCCGATAGCCGGTCGCTCACCGCGCGCATTACGGCGCGCGAACGCTCGATGTCAGCAGCGTCTCTGCGCGTCGCGGTATCCCGAACCTGACGGAGGTTGGGTGCTGTCAGCCTTCGCCAGGTCCGCCGAACGTGCCGCCGGCCGGCGGAGTCGGACAGATGCTGTTGTGGGGACGACGCCGATCTCCGCGCGGATGGCGACGCCGTCGGTTGTCCTGGCGACGGTGTAGGCGATTCCGTCGAGTGATCCGCGGAACGGGAAGTCGCCGACGCGTGCCTGGTCGGCCTTCGGGTCGTCGGGAATCGGGCCGCTGGTGGTGATCAGGTCGGCTGTCGGGTGGGTGCTCAGCCAGTTCCGCGTGCCGACGACGGTCGCGCCCGTGAGCGTCCAGTAGCCCGTGCGTCTGACCGTCGGATTGCACAGCCACCCGGTCTGCGTGGTGCCGAAACCGACAGGCATGATCGGCACGTCGTCGGACCGCATAGCTTCGGGCGGGACGACGGCGCCCGCTAACCACGACTCCGCCTTTGCCACCGCGGCGGGATCCTCTCCCATGCCGTCGTCAGGAGTCCGCGATGCGGCGGGACTGGACGCTGCAGGGTGCGCACCTGCCGCCGCGGGCGCGCCGGCTCCCGTCGCGACGCAACCGGAAAGCATGCCGGTTACGAGAATGCCGAGGACGATGGTCAGACGCAGACGCAGACGCAGACGCAGACGCAGACGCAGACGCAGACGCAGACGCAGACGCAGACGCAGACGCAGACGCAGACGCACGGGCTCACATTAGGGCACGCATCCCCTGGCGGCGAGTGTTCCGCATTGGGCCGGCTGCACGCAGGACGGTCGTTGAGTGTGCCGATGCCGGCGCTGCTCCGCGGTGGGTGTGGAGTTCGCGGAGTACGCTAGCGGCGTGCCTATTCGCTCCAGCGGCATCCGGCAGCAGAGCATCTGGGCGAGCGTCGTTAGCGACGACGCCCCGGCTATTCGTGCCTGGCTCCTCGCCCTCGGGTTCACCCAGGACCTCCTGATTCCGGGTGAACGTGACGGACAGATCCATCACTGCCAGCTCGACTGGCCCGACGGCGGTCGCGTACTGGTTTCCAGCACCGGCGAACGCGCGACGCCGTGCCGCCCGGGAACGAGTTCGCTTCACGTCGTGACGGCCGATCCCGACGAGGTGATGACCAGGGCCCGCGCCCTAGGTGCAGTGATCGTGCACGAGCTCGTCGACCAGACGGATTACCCATCGCGCGAGTTCACCATCGCCGACCCCGACGGCAACCACTGGACGTTCGCGACCTTCGCGGGTTAGGTGCACCGCCCTCCGCAGCTGCGCCCGCGTCGCATGCCCACATGCAGGTGCAAGACGCTCAGTCGCACTTGCCTCACGCCCACGCACGGCAGCAAGGCGACTCATCCATCAGTCGGCGTCGAAACGGGCCCCAGGCCGGTCGTCGACCGTGCGCAAGCCGGTCCCTATTCGCGCGTAATCCGTTCCTTTGCGGTCGAGAGGCTTGGCCCGGCCCTTGACCGATGCGGGGTGCGCGTTCGGCCCTTGCCGCTCACGCCGGGACCGTTCGCCCAGTAGGGTGAGCGCCATGTTCTCGTTCGGGTCGATCATCTATATCGTCGCGATCATCGCCATCGCGCTGCTCATGACATGGCTGATCATCTATAGCGCTGTGCGTGCAGCATTGACATCGCATCGACGGGCGATGGCGGACGATGCTCGGCGGGCCGCGACGCGGAACAGCGCGTGAGTCGTGGCATCGACCACGCACAACCCGATGGAGTCGCTGCGCCAGCTCATTGCCGACGGCCGGTTGTCGACAGAGGCCCTGTGCGCCATTACCGGAATCGATCCAGGGCGGCTCCGACCGTTTCTTGATGATGCGGCGTCCACGGGGATCGGGCTCTCCTCCCGGCCGCAGCAGCTCTCGGTTGACGAGATCGCGCGGGTGTCGATTCTCGAGGCGCAACTGACCGAGGGCATGCAGGTCCACGACGATGAACGGCTCAAGGGGATCTTCGAATCTTTGACGAGCGAGTGTCGTCTGACCCCACGCAACATCGCCCACCTGTCAGGCCTTGAAGTTGGCGACATAGAGGCAGTCGTGCGTGACCCGAGGACTCTTTCTGCCACGAAGAAGTATGCCCTCGCTGTCACCGGCTCCTACCTGATCAACGCCGCCAACCAAGCGCGCGGACGTTGACGCCGAGCACGCAGACCGGCCCTGAGAGCGAGTCCCGCTTCAAGTGCATGACCTCGAGGCTGCCCACAGGGTCGGTCAGCGCCCGGCGCCACTTGAGCCTTCGGTCAGTCGACTTTGAAGCGTTCGGATCGTTGTGGCGAGGACTCCACGTGCCAATAGCCCGCCAGCGGCGAGGGGTCCTGCGGAGTCCTCGCCAACGGGTGGGAGCAGACGAAGGGCATCACGAACCTCGGCGCTCATCTGTTGGAGCTGCCAGTTCAGTTCGGCGTTGACGGCGACCGGCTGGCTGAGGCTCACGGCCTTCACCGCATACGCGGCCGCCCCGAGAGCGTGGGCGCCCATGTGGGCAACGCCCGCCGCCTGCGCAGCCGAGCGAGCGGCAGCAATGGCGGCCGCAGAGGTCACCGAGGACGCCGCCCGACCGGCCACGAACCGTCGCCGAATCTCGCCCGCCGTATCCAGCTCGCCTTGGGAAAAGGCGCGCGCTCGAGCGATCGCATCGCGCGGACGGTCGTCGTCTGGAGCTTCGACCTCGAACAACGGCAGCACCCGCTCGGCGCAATCCGCCGCCCACGCTGCGACGCGGCGACGCTCGCGTTCGCTGAGCGTTTGAGAGGAGACCACAAGTGATGCTCGCACACGGGACGGCTTGCGGGCGGGCGGCCGCCACTCGAGGCGGCATCAGCGAATTGACCGGGAGCGGATCTCGGCCATCGCCTCGGCTGTCCTCCTGTCGTACTCGTCGCACGTCACCAGCAAAATGAAATGACCAGTCTCGGTTGTCGTGCAGAGGCCCTTGGCAACGTCGGGCATCCGGTCATACTGTGCGGTGACTTGCGCGAGAGTCTCGGCCAGCGAGGCATAGCCATACCGGTCAACGAGGTAGGGAAGCGCGAACGGCCCCAGGAGCGCCTCGTACTCGGCGAAGTTCAGCGGCGTGGACAGCTCTACCTTGCGAAGCGACTCTCGCAGCTTCGTCAGTCGGGCGGCGATCTCCTTCTCGTCTGCGAACTGCGCCAGTCCTCGCAATGCCGTGACCTTCATCGGGTGATAGCGCTCCCGTGAGTATGCAGCGGCGAAGAACTCCTCGAGCTCTGGGCGGTCACAGTCGACGAGCAGCTTCAGAATCGTGTTGCGATAGACCAGGTCCTTGGTCGCCGAATAGATGCGCACCAACACCGGTACGGCTTTGGGGAGCACGTCGGAATCCAGGCTCGTAAGAGCTTCTCTGTACTCCTCGCTTCGCTCGCGCACGTCTCCACGGAGCACGTTGGGGAGTGCGCTCATGTCGCTCCGCTCGAAATCGGGCGCCGCCGCCGGAGGGTGGGGTAGCGACACTCTATGTGTCCGAGTTCGACGACATCGGCCGCGCCGCCCGCAAACGGTCCTCGAACGAATACTTCGGATGGCTCCTAGTCAAGGAAAGTGCTCGGATCGAACTCGTCGATGGGGATGACCCGCACGCGGGGGAGTGGGGCGTCGAACACTCGCGCGTCGTATTCGAGGTCGAACTTCTCGAGACCGGCGAGGGCGCTAAAGCCGGAATTCCGGAACTCAGAGAACGCGACGACACCCACTCGGCGGTCGGGTCCGATCAGGTTGGAGGTGTCTTGAATGAAGTCGCCGTCGTGGCTCACGAGCATCACATCGGCTGCACGAGTGATCAGTGCGCGCAACGTCCGTTGGATCGCAATGTCAACGACTTTCTCGTCCGCGTCACCCGACAGGGGCACGACAACGTAGTCCATGGCTTTCAGTGCTTGCACGAACGGCATCGGGATACCGGTCGAGGCGTTGAGGTAGAAGACGCCTCGCGCGGGCTGCCCCCAGACCTTCTCGGCAAACGCCACGAGGCGATCCCATCGGGGGCGTTCGTCGGGCTGCGGTCGTCTGTTGAGGATGGACGTGCCAAAAGTGGCGTCGATGTTCTCACCGTCCACGAGGACCCACGTCGCTCGAGAGCCTGCGTCTGACATCGGTCTCCTTCGTCAACGTCTCAGACGAATTCTATGTGCGCGCCACTATCGAACCCAGGTCCTCGAACGCTGCCTGTGCGCGGGGTCGGTCGGTCACCGTACTGTTCGGGACTGTCCCTGTCACGGGACGTAGTCGCCGGAGAAGTAGTCTGCGCGAAGTCGCAAGATCTGATCACCTGGTTCGCCGACCACGTAGATCGTTCTGGGATCCAGAAGGTTGCCGGGCAGCCGGAGCTGTGGGGTCGTGCCGAGGGTGCGCGCGAGGTCGGTGGGGGACTGCCCACCCGGCGGCGTCACATCGAGCAGCAGCGCGCATCCGCCACTTCCGCAGCTCGTGTCCTGCCTGAGAATGTGCGCACCCGCGGGCAACGGGATCGAAGACGCAAGGGGAGCATCATCGCCCTCGGTCGCCATGAACCAAAGCCATCCGACACGAAGCCCGTACAGCAGCAGTGCGCTCAAGACGACCGCCACGGTGATCCACCCCACACGTACCCGCGTGCTGGTGCTTGCCATGCTCGTCTACCTCTGCGGCGGGATGATGAAGCCGCTCGGCAGGAGGTTGTTGCTGATGTGTCCGTTCTGGTCGCCGACGCTCAGAATGGCGCGCGCATCGAGGTTGAGAGTGTCTCCCGCATAGAGCGTGTCGGTGGCGCGGCGGACCGCGTTCACCCAATGCAGCCAGGTCTCCCCGACGCAAAAGCGTGCACCGATCGCCTCCATCACGTCACCTTCGGCAACCCGGTACGCGACCGGCACGCCCTCATCATTCAGAACGGCCTCGCCACGGGCGTGCAGCATCGCTCCGCGATCAATGGGGACCGCCAATGTCACCCCGCCCAGCTGCTCGGCCGGATCGTCATCGGTGACCGGCACGGGTTGGATCGCCCCAGCGCACACCGCGGTGGCCTCGACCCGCACCGGGCCATCCGTGGATACGACGTCGGTCGCCGAGAAGGACGGGGATGTCGGCTCCGCCCTAACGGGGCGAGGATTGGCGAGGATTTGGGCGTTGGTGCAACCAGCGAGCGACAAAACCAGCGCAACACCGATTGCAGCGACAACCCCGTTGCGCTTCATCAGGGAAGTCTAAGCGACGCGACCTGGCATCTTCACGGCGAGAACCAGACACTGCTGTCTATGGACGCAGGCCGTAAGACGTACTCAAGCCGGTCCGCGTGCGGGCTGGCGACGTGATCAGTCGGACTCGCATCCTTCCTTTGGGTGACCGGGATACCGCTACAGTTCCTGGGTGACGGGTGCCACCTACTTCTACGCCACATCTCAAGACACGATTGCGTTGTTGGACTACTTGGGTGTGGGCTCGACGGCGGTTCTTCGACCGTGGCCGCTCGTCGATGTGACCGAGTGGCTGGACCCTGCGGAACTCGTCGACCACGCGCACGTTCTCGTCCTCGCTCCGCAGTTGGGGGAGCCCGTATTCATCTCCAACGGCGACCCGGCGCTGACCGTGCCGACCGCGTGGGGTCTGTTCAACCAACGCAACCTTTCCGAGGTTTCCCGATTCGGGTTCGACCGGATCATCGACCTGGACGCTTCGCCCGTGCTCATGTGGCGTCCGGGTTCGTCATCGGCGACCGAGCTGCGGGTCGGATCGTTGGGGACACAGGCGACGTCCCCACAGTCGATCTCGGCCGACTATGACCGATGGGTAAAGCGGGTCGCATCATGGATCCGACGGCGCGGCACCCTCGTGTGGGGCTTTGAGCACGAATCGGTGCGGCCGGACATCGACATCGACCTGCGACTCGTCAACTCGGTGTACGCACTGCCAGGTGCGCTCGCCCAACTGGCCGACGGAGCACGCGGACGCTGACGCCGGTGAACGTAACCGGGTCGCTGAGCGTGCAACGCGGGGGATGTGACAAGGTAGCTTCCCGACGACGACGTGGCGCTCCGCAGTGCACCATCAGTGGGCAAGATCCTCACCTCCCGGATCACCCATTCGATGACGGCGTGGTCGTGCGCGGTGACCAGTGGCGAGCTCGCGTGCGGCAAGGGATGGACGCTGTCGGGGCATACTGAACTCGTGTCGCCGTTGCACTCCACCTCGAGCTCGTTCATCATCCGTACTGAGCGGAGATCCTGGGCTTACCTAATCGGAATGCTCCTGTGGTGCATGGCGCTCATCATCATGGCACTTGCCAATGCCGGGGTGCGCTGGCAGTGGTCGTTGTGGGCACTCGCAGTGGTGGCGCTCGCCGCCGCAGCCTACGGTGCCTTCTGCATTCGGTGGCATCGACGCCATCGGCCGGATGTCTAGGAATCTCAGCGATGAGCGGAACATACACGCATCGGCCGATCGCTGGGCGCTGAACGGGGAGGGCTGATGACCGCGGAGCGGGTCGGGGTTCAGTTCTCGGACGATGGCACGTGGTGGTGGGACGGCAGCCACTGGTGCCCCACCTTCAGCCCCGACGGGCAGTCCCAGAACTGCACCCGGTAGACGGGGTGCTCGGGCGAGCTAACGGTCTCAGCATGCCCGGTTTCGCGAATTTCCATCAGCGAACTTCGCAGTCTCCAGATCGGCACGGTAGGAACGGCTGACGGTCGGTGAGCGGGCGGATTCCGGCGCCCCACGCAAGGTCCGTGGCCGACGCGGGACGTGGCATTCCGTTTCGTCGTCAAGCGATGCGGATGAACCGCGGGCCCTCGTAACCGTCGCGGCTGACGGCCTCGAGGAACATGGCGAGCGGGCGCGCCCAGAAGCTGTAGTCGTCGTAGAGTTGGCGGTAGAAGACGAGGTCCTCCTCGGTCTCGCTGTGCCGCCCTGTGCCGATCACTTCGTAGCGGGCTCCCTTGAAGTGCTGGTAGATGCCGGGCTCGACAGGGTTTGGTGTCGGTGACGTCATCCCGCGATCGTACGGCTCTCAGATCGCGATACGTCTCGATGCGCTTGCTTCAGCATGAATGAGATCCAGCGAATACGAGTCCCCTGCGGCTGGCGGCTCCGCCGCGGGAGCGGAGCCGGTGGGCGGGTGTTAGAAGATGTGCGCCTCGCACGCGTCGAGGAATGATTGCCGGCGCCGCAGCAGTTCCCGGTAGACGGTTGCGCGGGATGCGTTGAAAAGGGCGGCCACTTCCGTCTGGGTGTAGTCGCCCTGGTCCTCGAGTTCGAACAGTAGCTTGCGTTGAGCGGTGGAGAGCTTGGGCTGCTTGCCCTTCAGCCTGCCCTTGGCTCGGGCGACCGCCATTCCTTCCCTGGTGCGCATGCTGATCAGGTCCCGCTCGAACTCCGCGACCATGGCAAAAACGTTGAACAACAGCCTGCCCACCGGGTCGGTCGGGTCGTGCCGGCTGCCACCCAGACTCAGGGCGACACCCTTCGCTGTCAGCTCGTCGGCGATCTCTCGCGCGTTGCGCACCGACCGGGCGAGCCGATCCAGCTTGGTGATCACGAGAGTGTCCCCGGCGCGGACCGCGGCCAATGCTTCCCGCAGGCCGGGTCTGGCACGATTCGTTCCTGTCATCCCATGATCGACGTAGATGTTCGAATCCAACACTCCCAGCCGAAGCAGGGCGTCCCGTTGCGAGGTAAGGTCCTGGTCCACCGTGGAGACCCTGGCACAGCCAATCTGCATTCCATTCATCCGCCCAAGGTCACGCCGGCGGCATTCCGCACGCTGAACGGGATCCCTGAGCGTGTGGTCAGGAACGACGGGTTAGGCGAGCTCGATGTGGTTGATTCGCGTGCCGGGCGGCATCTGATTAACATCCAGCCGGAGCTGACCCGTGATGGACCAATAGACGTCGATATCCCTCAGATCGAGGTTCTCGACGCTGTCCGCACCACCCAGGAAGAGCGGCACCTTGTAGCCGACACATTGATCCCGGCCGAGCGTGACAAAGTCTTCCCGCGAGGCTGACCACGCGCGGAAGAAGCCGAGGGCCAGAGCGGCGTCCGTGTAGTCGACGAGTTCATCGGTGTGGAATTCCATGAAGGATGTCGGGATCTCGAGTGCCTCGCCGGTGCCCGGCTCCAGCAGCAGCACGAGGGGCTGCCCGTTCTCGACGCGGCCGGAGTCGATAGCGAACTGTCGCCCGAGCCAGTCGTAACCGAAGGGACGGGCGCGGTCCGCGAACTCGGGAAAGGCCTCGGCGACAAGGGCGTTCGCTGCAGGTCCGGACTGTTCGTCGTGAATGCGGTACAGGCCGCGGGCGAATGTGGCCCCGGCGTATTCGGATGCGAACTCGAAGTAACCGAACGCCGCGAGCAGGGCAGGCGACTGCCACACCGCTCCTGACGGAGAGTCGACGGAGGGGCCGATCACGGCGCGGAAGCGTTCGAACATCGGGTGCCCCTCGGCAGGTACGGCCAGCCGCTCCGTTCAGCCGTATTGGCTGGCAGGTGCGGGCGCGCACATCTCCGTATGCACGGACTAAACGTAGCCCGCATCCTTCCGCACCAGATGGATGAACGCGGGTCCGCTTGCGTTCAGTCGGCAACAGCTGCAGTACATTCGGGCGGTGCGTGTGCTGCGTATTGGGCTGCGGGTGTCGATGGCGCTGAGCGCGCTCGGATTCCTGGGCTTCGCGGCCGGGTTCGTGGCGACCATGGACTGTCCGGGCGGTTGCCCGCAGGTGAGTTCAGCGATGTGGGTTCCCTTTGCCGTGATCTTCGCGGGCAGTATCGGGACGCTTGTGTTTACCACGACGATCAGGTTCCGACAGTCGGGGAACCCGCCTCGACACCAGCCCCTCTTGCCGGGCGTCAATAGTTCCGCGGACCCGGCGCTGTTCGCCGCCGGGCCTCCGACAGCGCAGTTCCGGCCGATGGCGCTGGAAATCCGAAAGGACATTGTCCCCAACAGCTCGAACGTTCCCGGGATGCAGCGATTCACGATCCGTCCCGAGGGACTGGAGATGCGCATTCTCTTCAGCAGAGCGTGGGTTCCCCGCGACCGCATCACCGGGCTCTACCGCATGCCCGGAGCGATCCGGGTGATCTGGGACGATGGCGATGGCACGGCAACCGTCTCCGACTGGCGCATCAAGGAGATCGCGGGTGCAATGGAACAGGCCGGCTACCGATTCGACCCCGATTGACTCCGGCGAGCGTCGATGCCCGCGAGCCGGTCCATGACCGGGCTGATCACATCAATCGCCGAGCGCCTCGGTCGTGCGCTGTCCCCGTTGCAGGAACACTACCGGCCCTGCCGTTTCTTGTAGGGCTTGGGCTGACCTTTCACGACGGGGGTGCGACCCTTGCCCTTCGAGGCCTTGGCCTTGCCGCCGGGCGGGACCACGGGTTTCGGCGCCGGCGTGGGAGCGGCGGCGATCTCCTCTTTCGCCGTGACAAGAAGGAGCTCTCCGGCTTTGGTCAAGCGTGTCTGGGCGCTGTCGCGGACGAACAGCGGCTGCCCGAGCTCATTCTCGAGCTTCTCGATCGACGAGTACAACGCAGCCAGCGGGATGTTCAGGGCGTCCGCTGCTCGCGGAAAGTGCAGCTCATCGGCGACGGCGACGAACCGGATGAGCAGGATGATATCCACAAGATCCTTTCGCGATCCTTCCCCCCAAGATAGTGAGCGGGGGGAGTCGTGGGACATCAGCGATTGCATGCCGAGTACATGGACGCTTCAAACGGCAGGACCTCCCCGGCACGCAGCGGGTCCCTATTCGCGCGTTGCCCGGTGGAGGGGACTCGCGTGCCGCGGCCGGCGGCTCGTTCGCCATCAGCTTGGGTGCGGCCGGAGCGAAGACACCCGCGATCGTCTGCCCCACGTGCGCACGGAGAATGGGATGCTGGTCGGGTGAGCAGCGACTCTCGGCCAATGCGCGGCGTGCGCGTCTCCGATGAGGAGGCCGCCCGCCGGAAGGCCATGGTCGAAGCTCACTATGCACAGAATCCCCCTCTGCTGTATCGCTTGTCGACCATGGATCCAGATAGCTTGCTGAGCGGATCGTTCGGTGAGTCCCATGGCGGTGGGACCAGGTACATCTTCACGCGCGACGATGCCGAATGTCGGCCACGCCTCGAGGTGCACACGGTCCAGCCGGGCAACACGGTCGAAGCCGACGTCCTGTGGCTGGTGAGCTTCGGGAGTCCCGTATCGCTGTCATCAATCCCAGCGGAACCGGTCCCGGTGATCGTGTCTGGCGCTCCCGTGAGCGGTCGGCTGCTCGCCTCGACCGACGACGGATGGATGATAGCCGTTGACGCGGTAGATACAGAGGTGCTCGTTATCGGTCCCGGCAAGCGCCCAGACCCCCTGTCAATCGAGCGAGTCGACGTCAACGCACTTCTCCGCTCCGAGCTGCGCCCACTGTGACAGAAAGCTCCGCCCGCACGTTAGCGGGATCGTCCATCGGGCGTTGGCATAGACGATCACATTCCTCGCCCTCATCGCGATTGTCGAAATTCTGTGGCAGATCAGCGTGATTGACTTGGCCAGCGACCTGCTCTTGAGGCGCCTCGCGGGCTAACAGCGTCAGCCGGTCGACGGGAAGGAGCCCGATCCGTGTCGGGAACACCGGAAGCGCGCGGCGCGCTGCTGACCTCGTTGATGGTCCGCGGGATCTTCTTCCTCATCCTGCTCGCGGGCATCATCGGCGCCCTGCTGGTGTACCCATTGCCCGCGGCGCTGATCGTGGGCGCCGTGGTTTTCGGCGCTGCGCTCCCGGTCGCGATCGCCCTGCTCGTCGTCGCCCGAAGGCGGAAGCGGTGGCTCCAGCTCGCTGAGCAGGAATGCCCCGGCGCGGCGATCGTTCGTACGGAGTGGAACGGGGTCTTCATACCCTCGTTCGTGAAGGATCCATTCGTCCTCCAGGGCGCTGACCCGCGTGGATTCGTGGTCTTCCTCGCCGCCCGAGGCGACGGGTTGACACTCTGGCGCGGCGCCGGAGCCGAGCTGGTCAGGCTGGGCAACCTGCCGTGGTCGGAACTCACGGATGTCAATATCGGTGAGGTAAAGCCGGTCATCGGCAAGAAGGCCGCCACGCTCCGACTCACCTTCGATGATGGGTCGGCAACGCTCGCGAGTCCGATCGAGCTGATGGTCCGAGGCGAACCTACGTCTCAGACGCTCGATCGCATCCTCGGAGCGCGTGAACCCAAGGCAGATCCGCACGATCGGTAAACCCCACCCGGCGGGCATCGGTGCGGTCATCGGCGAGCGTCGTGCGGTACCGCGTGTCTCGCGGAGCGTAAACGCCCCTCCGAGGGTGGATGGATTAACACCGATGAGCGAAGAGCGGCAGGCAAAGGGGCGGGTCGACTGGTGATGGATCGTTGAACACTGGGCGGTCTCTCTCTGTGTGTGAAGCGGATATGCGCGCCTCCGGCAACGTGGGAGTTGGATGCGGTCAGCTGTGGGCGAGTGTCAGCAGACGGGGACGTAGACGGGGAGGTTGTTGTTGTACACCTTGCCGTTCTCGTCGCCGACGGTGCGGACGGTGCAGGGGTCGAGGTTGAGCGTGTCCCCCCGGTAGATGATGACGGGCGTGAGGCTGAAGGGGTTCTGCCTCCTCACCTCATTGAGCGCGGACAGTTCCACGACCGTCATGCAGAAGCGAGCAGCGATGGCGGTCTGCTCGTCGTGCGGGGCGACGATGTAGGACGCGAGGTGCCCGTCCGGGTGCAGCGTTGCCGTGCCCCGCGCGCCGGGTCGGGGGCCGAGGTCGCGCGTGTCGGCGAAGGTCTGTGGCTGGAGTACCCCGCTGGTCGAGACTCCGTCGCCGCCGGCACGAAGGCCCTGGTTCGGGTCACAACGGTCACGCTGTGGAAGCGGCGACCAGGTGGAGGTAGGTGCAGCCGCGGCGGCGCCGGTTCGTTGCGGGGCGGTCCTGATTGACTGGCCAGTACAACCTGCAAGCGCGGTTGCGACGATCGTGAGGGCAGCGAGTGTTGCGACAGTCTTGTGCATTGTGGCCAGATTAGGTCGTTCGATGGACGAATTCCAACATCCTTGGCCTGCGCTTCGTCGAACGGTTGCGGATCGCGCGCCGTCAGAGTTCGGGCGCGCTTGCGTGACCGCTATTGTCGGGCCATGCAGGAAGTCGCGACTCTTACGACGATGGTGTCGGCCATGTGGATTACGTTGGCGATCCTCGCCGGCGGTTTAGCCAGAACGAGAAACCGGTCTCCGTGGTACTGGTTCCTGCTTACAGCCTTCCTCGGGCCGATCGCGGCATTCCTCCTCATCGTGTGGCCGCCCCTTCCCGCCCCGGCGATCGACGCATCGATGCCCGGCCGCTGACCGCCCGCAGCCCGGTGGCTCAACGCGCGTCGAGTACCGGTGGGACAATGACGCGATGACCGAGACGACCTCAGCCGACCGTGGCCCGTTCTTCCACGGGACCCGGGCGAACCTCCGTGTCGGCGATCGACTTACCGCCGGGCGCCCGTCGAACTATAGGCCCGACGTCATCATGAACCACATCTACTTCACCGCCCTGCGGGATGGGGCAGGATTGGCGGCGGAGGTCGCCGCCATGCTCGGACCTGACGGAGCACAGCCCCATGTCTACGTCGTTGAGCCCACCGGAGACTTCGAGGACGACCCAAACGTCACCGGTAAGAAGTTCCCCGGCAACCCCACACGTTCTTATCGGACGAGCGCGCCGTTGGTGGTGGTCGAGGAGGTCGCCGAGTGGACGCGATTGAGTCCTGAGGCCATCGAGATGTGGCGGGGTCGGCTCATTACGCTCCGCGAAGGCGACGCCGAGATCATCAACTAGAGACCGGATGGTCGGCCGACCGGGATCGATCCAGGCGCGGATCCCGAAAGGAGCATTGGCTACCCGGTACGAACGCCTGGCTCGCAAGCGATCGCCTTGCGGCCTGTTCCATGACGACCACTTCGGGTGCCATGCTCGGCGCATGGATGTGCTGCCCACCCTTTCCGCCGTCCGGAACGTTCTAACGCGCGTGTTCACGCTTGCGGGCATGGAAGGGAGTGAGGCGACACGGGCACAGATCGCCGCGCTGCGGGGAGTCAGCGGCAATGTCACGATGCTTGAGCTTGAGATCCCGGCCGAGACGCCACGGCTTGATCTGCCGGATGCAGTTCGCGGACCGATCGCGGAGAGTGCGGTAATTGACGACGCCGGCGACCCCGCGGGCGGGATCATGCTGTGGGCCACAGACAAGCGCCTTGCAACACTCGAGTTCTACTGGTTCACAGATGAACGTCCCACCGAGCTGCCGCAGATCGACCGGATCGTGCCCGACAGTGCGCGCTGAGCGGTCCCGCTACGTGCGGGTCCATTGGCATGGCTTGTGGCACGGCACACTGCTCACGGAAGGTCACCGTCTCGGTCGTCGTGTTGCGGGCTGGCGCGGTCGCTCGTCGCGCCCTTACGATCGGATCGTGTCCGCGCCGACCGTTCCATCGAGGAGCAATACGCTGGCCCTCATCGGGTTCATCACAGCCTTCTTCGTTCCCATCGCTGGGTTGGTCCTCGGCATTCTCGCTCGCCGTCAGCTCAGCGACCCGATGAACCTCGAGACCGGCCGGGGGCTGGCGAATGCGGCAATCGCTATCGGTGCCGTCCGCATTTTTCTCGACATAGCCCTGTTCGTCGTCTGGCTCTCAATAGTCGGCTCTGTTTTCAGCCATATCGCGCCGCACCTCGTGCCATCTAGCTGTTCTTCCTCGACACGTTGTGATCGTGTGAGGTGAGGCGAAGACCTCCGGGACGATGTGGGTACCACCCTCACATCCGCTCCACGGAGGTCTTCGTGACTCACGCTAACGCGCCCTTGACGCCGGAAGGGCGTCGCCGACTCGCTTCACTGATCGTCGATGACGGTTGGGCTGTCAGAAGAGCGGCGGAACGGTTCCAGGTCTCGCCCGCGACCGCGTCTCGGTGGGCGCGACGGTATCGGGCGGGGCAGCCGCTGACGGACCGGTCCTCGCGTCCGGAACACTCGCCCAGCCAGTTGTCGACGCGGCGGGAGCGGCGGATCGTGTC